>NZ_QYCP01000089.1 GCF_025506275.1 Brevibacterium permense | reverse complement strand
CCCGTGCCCCGCTTCGACCTCGCCGAGTTCCGGAGTGCGAGCTTGGATGTGCTCGGCCAGGGTGGCCAGCCAGTTCGGGTCGCGTTTGTCGTTGAAGGACCAGTCATCGACCTCATCGGGGCAGCCGAACAGCAGCCCGGTTCCTTCCGGGTGGACGTAGTAGCTGGTGGAGAAGTCGATCGTGAAGGGCATCCTCGACGTGTCGAAATCGACGGGTTCGGAGACCATGATCTCGCGCCGCAGCGGCTTGACCGGCAGGTCGACCCCGGCCATGTCCCCAATGGGGCCGGACCAGGCTCCCGCCGCGACGACTATCTGTTCGCAGCTGATCGTGCCCTGATTCGTTTCCACCGAGGTGGCCCTGCGATCCGTCCCGCCGTCCGTGGCGAATCCGGTGACCTCGCAGTTCTTGACCACCGTGACCCCGCGCTCGCGGGCCGCGGTGACGAAGCCTGCGACGACGGCCTCGGGAGTGCAGTGACCGTCGCCGGGGTTGAACGCCCCGGCCACGAGCCCTTCGGTGTTGACGAACGGGGCCAGTTCGGCCACCTCGGCGAGGGTGAGCATCCGCGAATCCAGACCCATCCGCTGCTGCAGGGCCACATTGTCGGTGAACGCTAGCACGTCGTCATCGTTGTCGAGGAGGAACAGATAGCCGTTGCTGACCAGATCGATGTCGACGCCGAAATCGATCTCGAAGTTCCGCAGCACTTCGAGCCCGCGGGCGGCCAAGGCGATGTTGACCTCGTCGGAGAATTGGCAGCGCACACCTCCGGCGGCCTTCGACGTCGATCCGGCTCCGGGGGTATCGCGTTCGACGATGACGATGTCGCTGACTCCGCGTTCGGCCAGGTGGTAGGCGATGGCCGCTCCCATGACCCCGGCGCCGATGATGACGACGGAGGCTTCGGCGGGCAGGGCTCTGGACGCGTCGGGGACCCCGTCGGTGTTGGGGGTGGTGGTTGATGCGGTGGGGGATTCCACGGTTCACCTCGCTGTCTGCTGCCGGGGCGACCGTCGTTGGTCGCCCCGGAAACGGAGAGTGCCGACGGCGATGTCGGCGTTTGTGTCTTGACTTCATTGTGGTTGCCATCACACTTAAGAACAAGGGAGAGTTTGTGAACATTGTGTTCAAGAAACCTAAAGACAGGAGAGCGCTGCCATGACGTGGACGCTCGGACAGCTGCGGACGTTCGTCGCTGTGGCCGAACTCGGGTCGATGACGCGGGCGGCCGACCACCTCGGCTACAGCGTCGGGGCCGTGTCCCAGCACATTTCAGCGTTGAGCAGGGTCGTCGATTCCGACCTTTTCCGACGTCGCGGCCGCGGGCTCGTCCTCGCTGAAGCCGGGCGTACCCTGCTGCCCAGGGCACGGAATATCCTCGCCGCTCAGCAGCAGGCGGAGATGGCGATGCTCGGCCGGGACTTCCGCAGCGAGGCGATCGTCACCCTTGGCGTCTTCGGGTCGGCATCGACGACGGCGCTGCCGAAGGTGGTGCGGGCGCTGGCCGAGCGCCATCCGCATATCGAAGTCCGGGCGCGGGAGATCAATGTCGAAACCATGTCGGCCGCCGTCATCGACGGGGTCATCGATCTGGGGATCGGGATCAACTACCCGTCCGCGCCGCTGCCGCCGATGCGCGGGCTGCGCTGGGAGGCCGTGGCCGAGGAGGACTTCGGCATCGTCGTCCCCGCGGGGACGTCCCGGCCGAGCGATGAAGATCTGGCCGAGGCGGACTGGATCCTCCCACCGGCCGAGGAGCTCTTCGGCCGCGCGATGCGGTTGGCCACCTCGGGGCTGGGAATCAACGCGAAGGAGACTCATATCGTCACAGACACCGCGGTCGCGTTGGCGCTCGCCGGAACCGGACTCGGCCTGACCCTGGCGACGCCGATCATGATGTCGTTGGGTGGGCCAGACGTCGACCTCCACCTGGCCGCCGAGGCGGGCGGACGCGAGATCATCGTGCTGACTTCTCCGGACCCCAGCGATCCGGTCCGGGCCGTCGCCAAGGTGGTCACCGAAGTCTTCGCCTGAGGTTCCGGCCTAGGATGAGGGCATGAGCTTCGACCATCAGTGGAACAAGGTACGCAGGGCCAACCCCGACCATTCGGCGAACTACGCGCAGCGGTGGCGCGATCTTGCGGCCGCCGGGCATGACATCGGCGGTGAAGCAAGGTTCGTCAACGCCATGGCTCCGCGGGGATCGCGCATCCTCGATGCCGGCTGCGGAACCGGACGGGCCGGCGGACTGCTCATCAATGAAGGACACACCGTCTTCGGCGTCGATCTCGACGAATTCCTCATCTCCGTCGCCGAGGAGGATTTCCCCAGCGGTGAATGGCACACCGGCGACCTCGCCGATTTCGATTTCGCCGGTGCCGGGATCACCGAGATCGACGTGGCCTTCTGCGCCGGAAACGTTCTGTCCTTCCTCGATCCCGCCTCGCGCCGGCAGACCCTGGGCAACATCAAGTCGACCCTCAAGCACGGCGGTCGGTTCGTGTCCGGATTCGGTGCCGGACGCGGGTATGATTTCGACGATTTCATCGAGGACGTCAAGGCCACGGGGATGTTCGTCGACCAGAAGTTCTCCACTTGGGAACTGCGTCCCTTCGAACCCGACAGCGACTTCCTCGTCCTCATCGCCGAAAGGCTGTGAGTCGGTCGATTCGCAATTGCGGCCGAACTAAGCTGGGATCGAACCGTACTGCTGATCAGCTGAAGGAGAATAACCATGATCTTCATCGTCGTGAAGTATGACGTGAAACCCGAAAGCGTCGAGAAGTTCCCCGAAGCCGTTCGGGCCTTCACCGAGGCGACCCGGGCCGAGCCCGGCAACCTGTGGTTCGAATGGTCGAAGAGCCTGGAGAACCCGAACGAGTTCGTGCTCGTCGAGGCATTCACCGATGAAGGCGCAGAACCGCACGTCACCAGCGATCACTTCGCCGCCGGCCTCGAAGCCATGCGCCCGCACCTGGTGTCGACCCCGAAGATCATCTCCCGCAAGATCGACGGTGAAGGCTGGGACGAGATGGGCGAGCTGAAGATCGACTGATCGCCTGCCAGTCCTTCAACTTGGACCGATTGGGCGAATAGACTTCTGCCATGGCGACCAAAGCACAGAACATCGCATCGATCGAAAAGGCCCTCGGAGAACCATGGGCCGACACCCGTGCTCGCCTCGAAGCGGCCGGGGGAGCGTCGGCGAGCCACAAAGAGCTTGCCGACGCTCTCTATCCCCAGTTCGACGGCAGAGTCGACAACCACGGCTGGTGGGTCCAAGGCGCAGTCGTCGCCTATGAGCAGGAGATCGGCCGTCGCGTGCCCGGTCAGCGCGCCGATGGCACCTTCGACGTCGCCGTGTCCCGCACGATCCCCGGCAATCGATCCGAACTCATCGAAACGTTCGCCTCCCTAGTCGGCGATACCCTCAACGAGGTGGCCCTCGACGGTGATCCCCGCACCTCGGAGACGGCGAAGCGCTCCTTCTGGCGGGCAAACCTCGACAGCGGCATCAAGGTCGAAGCCGCCGCCGAGACGAAAAGCGAAGACAAGACCCTTTTCGTTCTCACCACGTCGAAGCTGCCCAGCCCCGAAGCCCTTGAGGAATGGCGGGCCTTCGGCAAGAACTTCCTCAAGCAGCTCTGAACTCTGATCGACCGGCAGCTCTGATCGACTGGCAGCGGAACAGCTCCGACGGCCTCGCTTCGCCTCAGCCGATGATCGGGTTCCAGACTCCGAGCATGTGAGCCGCACCGATCGCGACCGCGCAGACAGCCAGACTGAGAAGCACCGCCACGACATCTCGGACCGCGAAACTCGACCGCCTGCGCCACGTGCGGCTCGGACGACCGAATGCCCGCCCCTCCATCGCCATCGCCAGGGTCGTCGCCCGGCGAATCGAGACCACGAGCAGGACGAACGCCCCGCTGATGAGGCTGCCCGTACGGCGCAGTAGCGAACCGCCGGCGACGCCTCTGGCCCGCCTGGCCATCGCCAGCACCTGCCACTCGCTGACGAGCAGTCCGAGCAGACGCGAGGCCGCCAGTACAGAGACCACAACGACCTCTGGCAGGCGCAGATGCTGAATGAGCGCATCGGCGAGGTCACGCGGATCGATCGTCGATACGAGCACAATGAGCGGGATCGCCAACGCCAGGGCACGGACGAAGATCGCCGCGGCAGCCGTCAACGAACCCGTGGTGAACAGAATCGGACCGAAGTCGACGACCACATCCCCGGTCTTCTCCGCCAGCAGTGCCGTGCCCCAAGCGGCGAGCAGAGCTCCGGCGGGCAGGAACCACAGCCGCTTGGCCGCGGCCACCAGATCGAGTCCCGTCGCAGGCAGAGCCAGCACTGCTGCCAGCAGCACCACCCCGGCAGAGACGAGATCGATGCTCAGCAGCGCCCCGACCATGAGGACGAAAGCCACTGCGATCTTCGTCAGCGGATTGCATCGAGCCAACGACGTTGAACGCACCACGGGGATGAGCTGCCCCGGATCCTCTACGGCGACCTCGGGGGAAGGGCGAGAATGCATATCGAGACTCTCACTCACCGCGATCACCCGCTCTGACATGCGAATCCGACCCACTGGTGCCGGCGTGTTCTGCGCTGCTGCGGTCGCCGAGCTCGAGGAGATCGGCCCCTATGGCCTCGAGGAACGCCTGATCGTGGCTGACCGCGATCACCGCGGAACCGTGTTCCAAAGCATCGAGGAACATCTCCACCAGCCCCGCCCACGTCAGCGCATCCTGACCGAAGGTCGGCTCATCGACGATGAGCACCCGCGGCCGGGGAGCCAGCATCGCCGCCACCGACAGGCGACGCTTCTCCCCACCTGAGAGACTCTGCGGATGAGCCTGTGCCAACCCGGTGAGACCGAGGACCTCAAGAAGCTCATCCATCCGAGCCTGCGACTCGGCGGCAGACCACCCGGCCAGCCGGGGACCCAGCTCGAGTTCGGTCGCCACGCTCGAGGTGAGGAACTGGTGTGCCGGTTCCTGGAAGACCATGCCGATGCGCGCCGCCAACTGCTTCGACGGCCAGGCGAAAGGCCGGGTCCGTTTGGCTCCTTCCCGCAGGGCCGCCTCGGCGAGGACCTGCCCAGAGAATTCGGGCAGCAGACCCGCCAAGGTCAGGGCCGTGGTCGATTTGCCTGCCCCGTTCGCACCGACGATTCCGAGCGCCTGACCGGCACGCAGGCTCAGGTCCAGGTCGGTCGCGGCGGGGGTGGCCATGCGCGGTCGAGCAACGCTGAGTCGATCGGTGCGCAGCAGAACCTCGCCGAGGCGACCCGACGACCTATCGATTCCTGCCGTTCCGCCTCGGCGCGGGGTGGGGGAGTGCTGCGGCATCCAGATTCCGCAGTCGACGAGTGTGTCGTTCAGGTCGGGATCGGAGAAGATCTGCGGGGGCGGACCTTGGGCAGCGATGCCTTCGCGGCCGAGCACGATGACCCGGTCGACGTGATCGATCCACAGCTCGACCCGGTGTTCGACGACGAGCATTGTCGCCTGTGTCTCGGCTTGCACGGTGAGCACGGCATCGCGGACCTCGGTCGCTGAGGCGGGGTCGATATTGGCCGTCGGTTCGTCGAGGACGATGACCTCCGGGGTCATCGCGTGGATCCCCGCCAGAGCGAGCCGCTGCTTCTGCCCGCCGGACAGCGCGGCACTCGGATGCTCCGGCGGCAGATCGAGGCCCAACGCCCGCAGAGATCTGGGGACCTGAGCCTCGATTGTCTCGGCCGGGAGTCCGAGGTTCTCCATCCCGAACGCCACATCATCGCCGACGCGGGAGAAGATCACCTGCGAATCGGGATCTTGGAGGACCAGCCCGGTGCTGCCTCGGCGAGGATCCGGTTTCTCGCCGCCGAGGAGCAGTTCACCGGTGGCCTCACCCGACTCCTCGGGCAGGACACCGGCGACAGCGTGAAGGAGCGTCGATTTGCCGGCTCCGGAGGCGCCGAGCAGCAGCACTTTCTCTCCGGCCGCGATCTGCAGGTCGAGCGGACCGACTGCCGGCTGGTCACGGTCGGTGTGCGTCCATGAGAAGCCGGCGGCCGTGATCGGCAGCGCCATCAGCGCAGACGGCCGGAGGCGAAGGAGCTCAGAGCTCCGGTGGCCGCGATCGCCCGGTAGGCGAACCAGGCGCCGATCCCGGAGATGACGAGGCCGGAGACGATTGCGCAGACGGCGTAGATCGCCTGGAAACCGAACTGCCATTCGGCGTTGTACATGATGTTCTCGCTCACGGCCATGAACGCCGCGGCCAGCATCCCCGAGGCCGCGGTGACCCACAGGGTGAAGCGCTTGTAGCCGAAGGCGGCGAAGACGAGTTCGGCACCGAGGCCCTGCAGCAGTCCCGAGAGCAGAACGGTTGCTCCGAAGTGGGAGCCGAGGACGGCTTCGACGATGGCGGCGATGAGTTCGCACAGGAGCGCGGCACCGGGTTTGCGGATGATGGCACCGGCGAGCGGGCCGGCCAGCACCCAGAGTCCTGCGATTAGGCCGATCGACGGCGGGAATGCCTGGAAGGCGAGCTCGAGGACCTTCCAGCTCAGCGCCAACACCCAGAACACGAGCCCTACGGCGATACCGAGAACGGCGGTGGTGACATAGTCGACCACCCGCCACTGTTTGGATTTCGGCGCTGCGGTGTAGGCGCGTGAAAGGGTGGGGGTGGTGTTCGGCGTGGTGGTTTTCGGCATTGTGCCTCCTCATTTCAAGGAGGGGTGAAGAGTCTCGACTTCCTTCGGCGGTGCTAGCCGCATCAGGTTCGAGGGTCTGCAGCTTCTCCTGCACTCTCAGCGCCCCTGACGGCGCTCCCCTGTCGTAGCCACCACTGTACAACAGGGGAGCGACGCGGAGGCCGGGGTCGGTCATCGAGGATTCACTTCCCGTTCCTCTTCCCGTCGACGGGCCTCGAACGACCGGACACTACTGGTCAGTAGGAATGGGCGGGTGAATACACATCGACTCAAGAGACCGCTCAGTGCCCTGTCCGCCGCTACCCTGCTCGCCGCTCTGGTGGCGGCCCCGGTACCCGTGCGTGCCGAGCCATCTCTCGGTTCCGGAGGATCGACCGCGACCCAGGGCGCGAATGCCGACTCTGCTCAGATTCTCAGCTCGGACCGGACGGATTCGCCTGCCGAGGCGGATGCTGTGAGTGAGGCGATCACCGATCCCGTGTTGCAGGTCGGGGCCGACTCGACGGCGCGCAACCTCTCGTGGATGAGTGAGAGTTCTGGTGGGGGAGAGGTCCGGTGGGCGCCGGCGAGTCAGCTCGATGGCGGAAAGCTTCCGGCCGACGCGGCAACAGCTGAGACCACGGACACCGGACTCGCGACCGACCTCAGACGTCACTTCAACCATGCGAGCATGACCGACCTGAAACCCGGCACCGAATACGCCTACCAGGTCGGCAGCGACGAGGACGGGTTCACTGAAGTGCAGCAGTTCACCACAGGATCGTCCGGAGGAGATGACGAATTCCTCGTCTTCGGCGACCCCCAGGTCGGCGCCGGAGGAGGAGATCCCGACGACGCGGCCGGCTGGGACCGGACCCTGTCCTCGGCAGCGGCCACCGCCGATGACCCGAGCTTCATCTACTCGCTGGGAGACCAGGTCAACTCCGCCGGCAACCAGGAGCAGTACGCTCAATACCTGGCACCGGAAGTGACCCGGACGATCCCGCAGGCGACGACGATCGGCAACCACGATGTGTCATCGAAAGCCTACGAACAGCACTTCAACCGCCCCAATGTCAGCCAGGACCACGGCGGTGGCGGCATCATCACTTCCGGCGGCGACTACTGGTTCATCGAAGACGGAGTCCTGTTCCTCAATATCAACTCGAACAGCCCGGACATGGATGCCCACGCCGAATTCATCGACGAGATCGTCGCCGAGCACGGTGACCAGGCACGGTGGACTGTGCTCGGATTCCATCACTCGATCTATTCGACGGCAACCCATTGGAGCGACCCCGACGTGAAGCGGCTGCGGAAGGCGATCCCTCCGGTCGCGGCCCGCAACGACATCGACCTCGTCGTCTCCGGCCACGACCACATCTATAACCGCACCTTCCTCATGGACGGCGAAGGCAAGCCCGTTGAGGGCTCCGAAGCGGGAACCGAGGAAGAGAAGGAAGACGGGCAGACGCTCTACCTCACGCTGACCTCATCGTCAGGGTCGAAGTTCTATGAATACGTTCCCGGCCTCGACTGGGAAGGCAAGAGCGTCCACAACGACGTGCCCGCCTTCACCCGGGTCCGAGTCAGCGACGAAGCTCTGCGGGCGACGACCTATGAGGTGCCGGTAGTCGGGGCACCGGCCGACGGCGCACGCGCGGAAGCGCAGGCCGCAGCCGAGCAGATCGACGACGTCGAACTCAGGCGCGCCGAGGCGGAAGAACCGGCCCCGGATGACGATGCGGAGACCGACGCCGCGGCGGGTGCTGATGATGCAGGTGCAAATGATGACGCCGACAGTGCAGGAACGAGCGACGACGCAGACGCAGGTGCCGAGGATGCCGGAACCAGCGACGACGCGGACGCAGGTGCCGATGGTCCGAGTGCAGATGCCGACACTGGTACGGGTGGCACCGCCTCCGACAGCGCCGGCTCCGACGGTGCTGCCTCGGGTGGTGTCGGGTCTGACGGTACCGACGACGGGAGCGGATCCGAGGCCGGCACGGCAGATGCCGGCACTGCCGACTCCAGCGCCGAGACAGATGCAGCCGAGGCAAACGGTGCAGAAGCGAACGCCGCAGGAACGGGCGATGATTCGGATTCATCCGGGACCGCCTCGGCGAGTGGAGATGGAGACCTGCCCCGCACCGGCGGTGGGCTCGCACTGCCCTTGGCTGTCGGCGCGGGGGCGCTGGCACTCGGCGCGGCACTCCTCGTGGTGAGCCGTCGCCGTCGACGTGCCGGACTCAGCTGATCGGCACAGTCTTGCTGATCAACCCGGCGCTGTCGATCAGCTCGGAACCACCATGACCGGGCCCTCGGCGTGGTTGAGGACTCCGCGCGAGACGGATCCCAGCAGAGCGCTGCGGATCCGTCCGCGCCCACGGGTGCCCATCACCGTCAGCTGTGCGCGGGAGCTGATCTCGACGAGAGTCTCCTTGGGATCGCCGACCGGCACCGAGGTGGTCACCGCCAGATCCGGGAACTGCTCCGCCAGCGTCCCGGCTTCCTTCTCGAGTGATTCGGTCAGCTGCCTCTGTCGACGCGCAGTGACCTCGGAGCTGAGTTCGAGGTCGGGGTACCAGTAGAGCCATTCCTCACCGGCCGGCAGCACCACGACGAGTTCGAGCTCCGTGCCGCGTAAGGCGGCCTCGGCGGCTGCCGTGAACATGGCGACCCGACCGGTGTCGGAGCCGTCGACGGCGACGACGACCGGGCCTGTGGCCGCGAATGCTGAAGTCGACCTTTCGGAAACGACGATCGTCGGGCAATGAGCGTGGGCAGGCAGCGCCGTGGACACGGACCCGAGGACTCGACCCATGAAACCGCCGCGGCCGCGGGCGCCGACGATGACGACCTCGGCATCGGCACTGAGCGTGACGAGCGCACCGGCAGAGTTGCCGGGTGCGGTGCGGAAGGATTTCTCACCGGAGTAGTCGCGCAGAAGTTCGACCGCCTCGGCGAGGGTCTTCTCTGCTACCTTCTTCGCCTTGTCATCCTCTGGTTCACTGGGGATGGAGGCCATATTCGGATAGATCATCGTCGGCAGCTCATAGGCGGTGACGACGGTGAGAACCGTACCGCGGCGTTCGGCCTCGACTGCGCCGTAGCGGACGGCCTGGGCGGCGAGTTCGGAGCCGTCGAAGCCGACGAGGACGCCGAGTTCGAGGTTGAGGCCGGATTCGGACGAACTGGTTTGAGCAGACATCTCGCACCTCTCGATCGGGGCCCGTTCAACCCAGACGCCGACGACGGCCCCGACTGGCGGTATCGTCCGCGTCGCATTCAGTCTACCAAGACATTTCTACAAGATGTAGAAAAAACGTGGGGTGAGAGGGTTCGTCTCACCCGGGCATAAATCTGGCTCAGACGTGGAAGCCCAGATGCGCCAGTGCGATGCGCAGGATATGGTCCTGGCCGTAGCGGAGCTCGCCGACGATATCGGGACGCAGGGTCTCTTCGGGGGTCAGCCAATCGAGGCTGAGGGCATCGGCTCGCGGGGTGCATTCGCCGCGGACCTCCATGATGAAGCACATGGCGATCGCATGCTGGCGCGGATCGTGGAGAAGGGCCGATCCCTCGGTGGGGAAGTACTCGGCGATGTGGAACGGGCTGATCGCAGGCGGAATGACCGGCAGCGCCATCGGGCCGAGGTCGTTCTCGGCGTGACGCACCAGTGCGGTTCGGATCGTCTCATGGAAGCGGATCCTCCCGCCTACGACCTCTCGTCCGAGGGTGCCGTCCTCGAGGCTGCGCAACAGCAGGCCAATGCGTTCGACATTGCCGGTCTCGCCCACCCGCACCGGGATGGCGTTGACATAGGGGATCGGCATGCGCCTGCGCAGGCGCGCGTATTCCGCGTCGTCGAACCAGTTCTCGTCGAAGTCCAGGGCAGTCCGAGTCATGACCCAATATTCCCACAACCATCCCTCGCGGCAGAAGAGTATGGAGACCCCGTTGGTGAACTGGGACACGCTTCGGGTAAAATATCTTGATGTCGAGATAAATTTCCGACCGGCAGGGACCTGTCGAGTGACGTGGCCTACAGTTGTGTCAGCACTATGTGACCATTTCCGGTCAAGGACTATGAAGGGGTATCCATGATCAATCATGAAGTCCGCACCTACAAGAGCTCAGAGAACCTGGCTCGCGAAGATCAGCTCGCATGGAAGATCGCCGAGGTCGCATCCGACCCGACGCCGGTCGATTCCGAAGTCACCGAAATGGTCATCAACCGCGTCATCGACAACGCTTCCGTCGCTGCCGCATCCGTGCGCCGCTCCGCTCCCACCCACGCTCGCGAGCAGGCCCAGACCCACCCGTTCAATCCCGGTGCCAATATCTTCGGCCTGCCGGTGAGCGACCGCTTCTCACCGGAATGGGCCGCTTGGGCCAACGGTGTGGCCGTGCGCGAACTCGATTTCCACGACACCTTCCTCGCCGCAGAGTACTCGCACCCCGGTGACAACATCCCAGCCGTGCTCGCGGTCGCCCAGCACAAGGGCATCGGCGGCAAGGACCTCATCAACGGCATCGCCACCGGCTACGAGATCCAGGTCGACCTCGTCAAGGGAATGTGCCTGCACGAGCACAAGATCGACCACGTCGCCCACCTCGGCCCCTCGGCCGCAGCCGGCATCGGGGCCCTGCTCCACCTGCCCACCGAGATCACCTTCCAAGCTGTCCAGCAGGCCCTGCACGTGACCACCGCGACCCGTCAGTCGCGCAAGGGCGAGATCTCGTCCTGGAAGGCCCACGCTCCGGCGTTCGCCGGCAAGATGGCCGTCGAATCCGTCGACCGTGCGATGCGCGGCGAGGGTGCCCCGAACCCGATCTACGAAGGTGAGGACGGCTTCATCGCCTGGATCCTCTCCGGCCCCGAAGCCCGCTACACCATCCCGCTGCCGGGCAAGGGCGAAGCAAAGCGAGCGATCCTCGACACCTACACCAAGGAGCACTCGGCCGAATACCAGGCCCAGGCGCTCATCGACCTCGCCCGCAAGCTCGGCGGACAGATCGAGGACCTGACGAAGATCAAGCGCATCGTCATCCACACCTCGCACCACACCCACAACGTCATCGGCACCGGTGCGAACGATCCGCAGAAGATGGATCCGAAGGCCAGCCGCGAGACCCTCGACCACTCGATCATGTACATCTTCGCCGTGGCCATGCAGGACCAGGGCTGGCACCACGAACACTCCTATGCTCCCGAGCGTGCCGGCCGTCCCGACACCGTCGAACTGTGGCACAAGATCGAGACCACCGAGGACCCCGAGTGGACCCGCCGCTACCACTCGATCGACCCGAACGAGAAGGCCTTCGGCGGACGCGTGGAGATCGAATTCGAAGACGGCTCGACGCTGACCGACGAGATCGCCGTCGCCGACGCCCACCCCCTCGGTGCGCGTCCCTTCGCCCGTGCGAACTACATTGAGAAGTTCAAGACCCTGGCCGAGGGCATCGTCTCCGACTCGGAGCAGACTCGCTTCCTCGATCTCGCCGAGAACCTCGAGAGCCTCGACGCCAAGGGCGTTGCGGAGCTGAGCTTCACGGTCGACGGACTCGAGCACAGCGGATCGAAGGGCATCTTCTGATGCTCGGCGCACAGGCAACCCCCGCTGAGCGCCGCGCCAAGTTCCGCGAGCTGCTCGCAGGCGACGAGATCGTCCAGTTCCCCGGTGCCATCAACCCGATCAACGCTCAGATCATCGAGCAGACCGGCTTCGAAGGCGTCTACATCTCCGGCGGAGCATTCTCCGCGGCCATGGGCCTGCCCGATATCGGGCTGACCACCCTCACCGAGGTGGCCGACCACGGACGCAATATCGCGCGGGTGACGAACCTGCCGACCTTCATCGACGCCGACACCGGATGGGGCGAAGCCATGAACGTGGCCCGCACCGTCCAGGAGTTCGAGGATGCCGGAATCTCAGGCATGCACCTGGAGGACCAGGTCAACCCGAAGCGCTGCGGCCACCTCGACGGCAAGGAGGTCGTGACCGCGGCCGAGATGTCCAAGCGCATCAAGGCCGCCGTCAAGGGCCGCCGGGACGAGAACTTCGTCATCTGCGCCCGCACCGACTCCCGCGCCGGGGAAGGCCTCGACGCCGCCATCGACCGGGCGAAGGCTTACGCCGATGCAGGAGCGGACATGATCTTCCCCGAAGCGATGCGAGACTTGGGCGAATTCGAGAGATTCGCCTCGGCCGTCGATGTGCCGATCCTGGCGAACATGACGGAATTCGGAAAGAGCGAACTGTTCACCACCGAACAGTTGGCGAATGTCGGAGTCAAGCTTGTGATCTACCCGGTCACGACTCTGCGCATCGCCATGGGTGCGATCAAATCGGGCCTGCAGACCATTCGGGACAAGGGCACTCAGGTGGACCTGCTCGAGGGCATGCAGACCCGTGCGGACCTGTATGACACGATCGACTACGCGGCTTACAACGAGTTCGATGCCGCAGTCTTCAACTTCTCACAGGAGGGTCACCAGTGACCGAAGAAATCAAGAAGGGCCTCGCCGGTGTCGTGGTCGACACCACCGCAGTGTCCAAAGTGGTCCAGGAGACCAACTCGCTGACCTACCGCGGCTACCCCGTGCAGGAGCTCGCCGCCAAGCGCAGCTTCGAGGACGTCGCCTACCTCATCTGGAACGGCGAACTGCCCACCGAGGCGCAGCTGGCAGAGTTCCAGGAACGCGAGCGCTCCCAGCGTGAGATCGACGACAAGCTCGTCGACCTCATCCTCGGCCTGCCCAAGGACTGCCACCCGATGCACGTCGTGCAGACGGCTGTGGCCTACCTGGGCGCCGTCGACCCCGAGGCCGACACCGAGGGAGCCGAAGCGAACCTCGCGAAGGCCGAGCGTCTCTACGCCCAGCTGCCGACGATCGTGGCCATCGACCACCGTCGCCGTCACGGCCTCGACCCCGTCGCCCCGACGAAGGACCTCGGCTACGCCGCGAACTTCTTCAAGATGGTCTTCGACGAAGTTCCCGCAGAGGAGGTCGTACGCTGCTTCGACGTCTCGATGATCCTCTACGCCGAGCACTCGTTCAACGCCTCGACCTTCACCGGTCGCGTCATCACCTCGACCACCTCGGACCTGTACTCGGCAGTCGCCGGTGCCGTCGGCGCACTCAAGGGCCCACTGCACGGCGGAGCGAACGAAGCCGTCATGGCGATGCTCGAAGAGGTCGGCACCGCCGACAAGGCTTCGGCCTGGATCGACGAGGCACTGGCCAAGAAGGCGAAGATCATGGGCTTCGGCCATCGGGTGTACAAGAACGGCGATTCGCGCGTTCCCACCATGCGCAAGGCCTTCGAGGACATGGTCGCAGTCAAGGGCGCGAACGATCTGCTGGATCTGTACAACACCTTCGAAGAGGACTTCGTCGGGCGCAAGGGCATCTACCCGAACCTCGACTACCCCTCGGGCCCGGCCTACCACCTCATGGGCTTCGACACCGAGCAGTTCACCCCGATCTTCGTGATGGCTCGCATCACCGGCTGGACCGCTCATATCTTCGAACAGCAGGCCAACAACGCCCTCATCCGTCCCCTGAGCGCCTACGACGGTGAGGACCAGCGCGAGGTTCCCGACAACCGGGGCTGACCTCTCGAAAGGCAGAACACACAGATGAGACCAGACGGCTCCTACCGTCCGGTCGATCTCGAGGGTTTCGACTTCACCGTCTCCGGTGGGGTCGGAACCCTCGTCATTGATCGGACCGACAAACGCAATGCGATCTCCCGGCCCATGTGGCGGGCGCTGCCGCAGATCATCGAGAACGTCGATGCCGACGATTCGATCGGCGCGCTGGTGATCACCGGTGCCGGCGGGCACTTCTCTGCCGGTTCGGACATCGCCGACCTCAACGTCGCACTCGCGGACTTCTGGGAACTCAACTCCACCGCCGAAGCGGCCCTGGCGGACTCGCGGACCCCGACGATCGCCGCGATCACCGGCAACTGCGTGGGCGGAGGGACGGAGATCGCCGCGGCCTGCGACATCCGCATCGCCGCCCCCGGATCGATCTTCGGCGTCACCGCAGCCAAACTCGGACTCGTGTACCCGGCCGGACCCACGAAGCGGCTGGCTGAGATCCTCGGCGACGCCTGGGCTCGGTACCTGCTCATCACGGCCTCGATCGTGAAGTTCGAGAAGATGGCCGAACTCGGGTTCTTCCACGAAGTCTCCGACACCCCGCTCGAGACGGCACAGGCTCTGGGGGAGCGGATCGTGGGACTGTCCCGGCTCAGCCAGGTCGGAGCCAAGGCGATCCTCGACGGTGAACTGACAGAGGACACGGAGCCGCCTCGGTGGCTCGATGATGCCTACCGGGACGAGATCATCCGCGGTCAGGAAGCCTTCTTCGCCAAGGAGCCGCCGGAATTCGGCTTCGTCAAATCCGCATGGCGGAACGGTCCCCAGGTTCGTTCTCACGGAGTCCCGCGGAGAGGATAAACTGGGCGAATGCGCCTAGCAGTCCTCGATATCGGCTCCAACAGCGTCCACCTCCTGGTCGTCGACGCCCACGTCGGAGCACCGCCCCTGCCGGCCACCTCGCACAAGGAGGTGCTCAGACTCGCCGAATTCCTCAGCGACGACGGAACGATCGACTCCGAAGGGCAGGAACGGCTGCGGTCCTTCATCGCCGATGCCGTCGAGATCGCCGAAGACCAAGGGGCGGAACAGATCCTCGCCTTCGCCACCTCGGCGGTCAGGGAAGCTCCGAACGGGATCGGACTCATCGAATCGATCAACGCCCAGCTCGGGGTCACCCTCAACGTGATGTCGGGACGCGACGAGGCCCGCGTGACCTTCCTCGCCGCCCGCCGCTGGTTCGGGTGGTCGGCCGGGAAGATCCTGCTGCTCGACATCGGCGGCGGCTCACTCGAGATCGCGGCGGGTCAGGACGAATACCCGCAGGCGGCCGTGTCGGTTCCGCTCGGCGCCGGACGCACCTATTCCGAGTTCCTCCCGGACCCGATGCCCACTGAAGAGGACATCCACCGCCTGCGCAAACATGCCCGGGCGCAGATCGGACGCATCGCCGGCGACATCAACAGGGTCGGAGTGCCCGACCAGGTCGTCGGGTCGTCGAAGACCTTCCGCTCGCTGGCCCGCATTGCAGGCGCAGCCCCGAGCGGAGACGGAATCTATGCTCCGCGGAAGCTCTTCCGCCGCGACCTCGAAGGCATCATCGACACCCTCGCCTCCCGCACCCCCGCGGAACGTGCGACCCTGCCCGGCGTCTCCGAAGCCCGAGCCGGACAGGTGCTGGCCGGAGCGATCGTCGCCGAGGCGGCCTTCACGATCTTCGATATCGGCGTCATGAACATCTCCCCATGGGCGCTGCGTGAAGGCATCATCATGCGCAAACTCGACCTCCTTGACTCGGCCGAACAGTCATCGGCGATGCGCGTCGAGCCCGTCGCCGCCCTCGACTGAGCCTCCGTCGGGCCGCTCACCGACATTTCCCCAGACGCCGCTGAGCCGTCTTCGCATCTGTCGGATTGCTACCGGAATTCAGGTTCGCCTGCTAGTTTTTGATTAGTCGCCGAGGCGGCACCCGCACTGATCTGCCCGTGCCGACATCGGTGAAAGCCCGAATCTTCTGACGGAAAGCACGAATCTGCTGATGCGAAATGGTGAGCTGTCCCCGAACTTCCGCGACCAGGCGCTGGAGACTCTGAAGAAGACGAGCGCGGCCGACCCGCTCGACGTCTTCGTCGTCGGCGGGGGAGTGACCGGAGCAGGATCGGCCTTCGACGCAGCCACCCGCGGACTCAAGGTCGGCGTCGTCGATGCCAAGGACTGGGCCTCGGGAACCTCGTCCCGGTCCTCGAAGCTCATGCACGGCGGACTGCGGTACCTCGAGATGCTCGACTTCAAACTCGTCGCCGAGGCGCTCAAGGAACGCGACCTGCTGCTCCAGCACACCGCGCCGCACCTCGTCGAACCCGTCGCCTTCGTCTTCCCCTTCGAGCACCGCCTCATCGACCGGGCCTTCATCGGCTCCGGCGTGCTCCTCTACGACACCATGGCCACCCGGCCGGGCCGCAAACGGGCTGTGCCGATGCACCGTCACCTGGGGAAGAAGGCACTGAGCGCCCACTTCCCGGGCTTGGCCGACGACGCCGCCGTCGGTGCCCTCGAATACTATGACGCGAAGGTCGACGACGCCCGCTTCGTCATGACCCTGGTCCGCTCGGCCGTGAGCTACGGGGCCGCCGCCGCCAACCACGTCTCCGTCATCGGCTATCTCCACGACGGCGATCAGGTCACCGGCGTCCACGCCCGGGACGAGATCACCGGTGAGGAGTTCGACATCCACGCCCGCCGCACCATCCTCGCCGGTGGAGTCTGGACCGAAGAGCAGCAGGATCTGGCGAAGGCCGATGCCGGACTCAAGGTGCTCGCCTCCAAGGGCGTGCACATCACCGTGGGCGAGGACAAGATCAAGGCCGACCCGAACACCGGCATCATCTCGAAGACGGAGAAGTCCGTCCTCTTCGTCATCCCGTGGGAAGGCTATTGGGTCATCGGCACCACCGACACTCCGTGGAACGAAGACGTCGACGCACCGGTGGCGACCTCGCAGGACATCGACTACCTGCTCGAACATGCCAACGCCATCCTGGCCGACAAACTCACCCGCGAGGATGTCATCGGCGTCTACTCCGGACTGCGGCCGCTGCTCCAGCCGGTCGTCAAGGAAGGACAGGCCTCGACGAAGGTCTCCCGCGAACACACAGTGATGGAGGTCGAACCGGCCCTCGCCGCGATCGCCGGCGGCAAGTTCACCACCTACCGAGTGATGGCCGAAGACGCCGTGGACTTCGTCCTCGGCGACGACGCGAAGGACCGTCGGTCGCTGACCGAATCCGTGCCGCTGCTCGGCGCCCAGGGAGTTGGTGCGCTGCGGCGCGGCCAGTCCGGGATCGCGGAGAAGTACGGTTGGGACGAGGACCGCGTCAAACGACTCATCCGCCGCTACGGCACCCTCATCGAGGATCTGCTCGACCTCGTCGATGAGGACCCCGAACTCGGTCAGCCGCTGGACGGTGCCGAACGGTACCTGCGCGTCGAAGCCCACTACGCGGCCGCCGCGGAGGGAGCCGTCCACCTCGGCGACATCCTGGAGCGGCGCATGCGGCTGAACTACGAGGCCCCGGACAGGGGGAAGAACGCCGCCGAGGCGGTCGCGGCCATCGTCGCATCCATCCTCGGATGGGACGACGACCGTCAGACGGCCGAGGTCGAGGCGTTCAATGCCCATGTCGACGCCCAGGTCGCGGCCGAGTCCACCGACGACGACGCCTCGGCGGCGGCCCTGGTCGGAGAGACCCTCCACTGAACCGTTCACAGCGAAGTGCGGGATCACAACCGAATACCGACAATCGAATAAAGACCGACCTCGGAGCATCCTCTGGGGCGACCATCGACCGGGGCACCCACCGGACAGACAAACAATAGGAGTTTGTGAGATATGGGCACCATCTTCCTCTACGAGATCGCCGGTACGGCGATGCTCATACTGCTCGGCGTCGGCGTCGTTGCCAACGTCGTCCTGACCAAGACCAAAGGCAACGGCGGCGGCTGGCTGCTGATCTCCTTCGGATGGGGCCTCGGCGTCTTCGCCGGTGTCTACGTCGCATACAAGACCGGCGCGCACCTCAACCCGGCCGTGACATTCGGCATCCTCGCCAGCGGGGCGAGCGAATATGCCGAGGGCATCCCCGTCAACGTCGCCAACACTGTGGCCTACCTCGCCGCCGAACTCATCGGTGCGATGATCGGTGCCGTCCTCGCTTGGGCGGTGTACAAGAAGCACTACGACGAGGAGAAGGACGCAGGCAACATCCTCGGCACCTTCTCCACTGGGCCGGAGATCCGCTCCTACGGCTGGAACTTCATCACCGAAATCGTGGCCACTTTCGTGCTTGTCATCGTCATCCTCCTGTTCGGCGGAACGCCGGACAGGCTCGGACCGCTGGCAGTCGCACTGATCGTCGTCGCCATCGGTGCTTCCCTGGGCGGACCGACCGGCTACGCCATCAACCCGGCCCGTGACCTCGGCCCGCGCATCGTCCATGCGCTGCTGCCGATCCCGAACAAGGGCAGCTCCGACTGGGCCTATTCGTGGGTGCCGATCGCCGGGCCACTCGTCGGTGCGGTGCTTGCCGGCGTCGTCTCCCGAGCCCTCATCTGAGCAGACAACCAAGAACCAGTTCGACACAGGAGTCAGAATGAGTCAGGAAAAGTTCATCCTCGCCATCGACCAGGGCACCACTTCGTCGCGGGCGATCGTCTTCAACCATGACGGGCAGATCGTGTCGTCCGGCCAACTCGAGCACGAGCAGATCTTCCCTCGCGCCGGCTGGGTCGAACACGACCCGGTTGAGATCATCAAGAACACCAACGAGGCTATCGGTCAGGCCCTGGCTCGGGCGAACATCAATCGCCACCAGCTCGAGGGTGTCGGCATCACGAATCAGCGCGAGACCACCGTCATCTGGAACAAGAACACCGGCGAACCCGTCTACAACGCCATCGTGTGGCAGGACGCACGCACCCAGAAGGTCTGCGACGAACTCGCCGGAGACGAAGGACCGGACAAGTACAAGGACCGGGTGGGTCTGCCGCTGGCCACCTACTTCGCTGGTCCGAAGGCCAAGTGGATCTTCGACAACGTCGACGGGGTCAAGGAAGCCGCCGCAGCCGGGGACCTGCTCTTCGGCACCATGGACACGTGGGTGATCTGGAACCTCACCGGCGGCGTCAACGGCGGAATCCACGTCACCGACGTCACGAACGCCTCGCGGACGATGCTGATGAACATCGACACCCTCGACTGGAACCCCGACATCGCGGCAGATATGGGCATCCCCGTCGAGATGCTGCCCGAGATCAAGTCCTGCTCGGAGATCTACGGATACGGGGCGAAGAACGGACTCATCATCGACACCCCGATCTGCGGCATCCTCGGCGATCAGCAGGCCGCGACCTTCGGTCAGGCATGCTTCGAGAAGGGGCAGGCGAAGAACACGTACGGCACCGGCAACTTCATGCTCATCAACACCGGCAACGAGCCGGTGGCCAGCAAGAACGGGCTGCTCACCACGGTCGCGTACAAGATCGGCGAGGACGAAGCCGTCTACGCGCTCGAGGGATCGGTGGCCGTGACCGGTTCGCTCGTGCAGTGGCTGCGCGACAACTTCGGCATCATCAAGGACGCTCCCGAGGTCGAGACCCTGGCCAAGCAGGTCGATGATAATGGCGGCTGCTATATCGTGCCCGCGTTCTCCGGACTCTTCGCCCCGCACTGGGAATCCGACGCCCGCGGCGTGATGGTGGGTTTGACGAGGTATGTGAACAAGAACCACATCGCCCGTGCAGCCCTGGAATCCGTGGCCTTCCAGTCGCGCGAGGTCCTCGACTCGATGAACCTCGACTCCGGTGTCGAACTCACCGAGCTCAAGGTCGACGGAGGCATGGTCGCGAACGAAACGCTCATGCAGTTCCAGGCCGACCTCCTCGGCGTGCCCGTCATCCGTCCCGAGGTCATCGAGACCACGGCACTTGGTGCGGCCTATGCGGCGGGCATCGCCGTGAAGTTCTGGAACGGTGAGGAGGACGTGAAGGGCAACTGGCGCGAGGACAAGCGCTGGAACCCGTCGATGGACGACGAGACGGTCGACCGCCTCTACCGCCTCTGGAACAAGGCCGTCGAACGCTCTAAAGGATGGGTCGACGACGACACCGAAGCCCTCTACGCCTGAATTGCTACCTGACGGCGGCCCAGCAACCTCGCGCGAGGTTGCTGGGCCGCCGTCAGGTAGTTCTGGGGTGGGGGAGCCGCGTTAGACTGGAAGAGATGAGCAGAAAGTCGAAGTTCAAGCGGAAGGTGTTGACCACCAAGAATTCTGCGCGCTCGAATTCGAAGCGCCACAGGGAGTACTTCGACAAACACGACGTCTATGAGAAAGACGCCCATCACGTCTCCGACAACCGGATCAGGCTCGGCCTCTCCAGCTCCTCCGTCTCACCCATGACCGTCGAGGAGACCTTCACCCAAGCCGCCAAACACGGCTACGACGGTGTCGAGATCATGGTCACCCATAACACAGAGACGCGAGACGTCGACCTCATCAACGGTCTCGCCGGCGACACCGGACTCGAGGTCATCTCCCTGCACGCGCCGACCCTGCTGTTCCTGCCCCGGGTGCTGCACAAAGACCATTGGGAGAAGCTGCGGATCACCGCGAACCTCGCCAAGGAAGTGGGCGCCGACACGGTCGTCCTCCACCCTCCGTTCCGCTGGCAGGGAGAATACGCCCTCGGCTTCGTCGACGGCGTCCGCCAGGTCGCCCAGGAGACCGGTGTGAGACTGGCCGTGGAGAACATGTACCCCTGGCGGGCCGGCCTGCGTGAGATCCAGGTCTACTATCCCGACTGGAACCCCCTGGACGAGGACTACGACGACCTCACCTTCGACTTCTCCCACGCCTCCACCGCAGGCATGAATGCCCTGGAGATGGTGGGCGAGATCTTCGACCAGCTCCGCCACGTCCACCTCACCGACGGTGCCGGCTCCCTCAAGGACGAACATCTGGTTCCGGGCGAAGGCACCATGCCCGTCGCCGAGACCCTGCAGTACCTCGCCAAACACAACTGGCAGGGCGACGTCGTCGTCGAGGTCAACACCCGATTCGTCCGCAGACAGTCCGCGCGCGAGAAGATGCTCGCCGACTCCATCGCCTTCGCCCGTGAGCACCTCGGCCTCGACGCGGATACTCCGCGACGCCACGCCCACAGCCACACCCGCACCTCCGAGCGCAAGCCCGCGCGGTCCGCAAGAGACGGCAACGAGAGCTGACCCTGCGATCGCATGTGACATCGCGAGTCCACCCACCCGGCCTCGCACGAGCACGCACAGATTCGCAGACGCCCACCGACCACCAACAACACCCCACACATCGAAAGGCTGGCGCGTTTTGACCACAATCGCCTCCATCGGAACCGGCAACATGGGCACGGCCCTGATCCAGGGAATCCTCACCGCTGACGCAGGCATCACCGTCCGCGCGACGACGAATTCGACCGCCTCGGCGCAACGTCTCAGCAGTGATCTGCCCACCGCCACGGTCGCCTCGGTGGAGGCTGATGCCGAAGCGAACAGGAAAGCCGTTTCCGGAGCCGATTTCGTCTTCCTCGGCGTGAAGCCGTGGATGATGGCCGAAACCCTGCGTGAACTCGCCGACGACCTCGACCCGACTTCCGTGCTCGTGTCCATGGCAGCCGGCGTCGCCGCCGCAGACCTTGCGAAGCTCGCCCCCGAGAATCCGATCGTGCGGGTCATGCCGAACACGCCGAGCGCCATCGGCCACGGCGTCATCGCGCTGGCCCCCACCGCCGAGGTGACCGCCGCCAGCGTGGACACACTGAAGTCCCTGCTGTCGGGCGCTGGCCTCGTCGTCGATCTCGACGAATCCCAGATCCCGGCCATGACCGGCATCTCAGGGTCCGGAGTGGCGTACTTCTTCCTCCTCGCCGAAGCCATGATCGCCGCGGGCGTCAAGCAGGGCCTCAGCGAGGACGCCGCCCGCCAGATGGTCGTGGCCACCGCCGACGGCGCTGGCCGACTCCTGACCGAGAAGCCCGACCCCGCCGCTCAGCGTCAGGCCGTGAGCAGCAAGGGCGGGACGACCTTGGCCGGTCTCCAGCAGTTCCTCGACGCCGGGATCTTCGATATCGCCGAGGCGGCCGCGCAGGCGGCAGCGGACCGTTCCCTGGAGATGGAACGGGAGAACTCCGAAGTCATCAACGGCTGAGTCGGATTTCCCCGCTCATGGGAGGACGTGGGAGGAACGAGCGATCGACACAGCCTCATGTCGGGTCCGTGCCGAGAGCTTGACCATCGCCGTATTGAGATAGGACTTCACCGTCGACTCGCGCAGCGACAGCGCCTCGGCGATGCGGGCATTCGGCCATCCCAAGGCAACATGCGAGAGGATGTCGGTCTCCCTCGGCGACAGCCTGACGGCGGGTACCGGCGTCTGGAAGTTCTCCGGATTGTGTCCGGAGAGAATATCGGCGAGGCGCGCCTCGATGCCGGTGAGCTTCTCCCTGGTCTCCTCATCGACGATCCCGGAGCGGATCGCCCTCAGCTCGGCATAGGTGTGCCGGAGAGCTTCGCGTCCCGAAGGATCCAGGTCCGGGTAGAGCGGTTCCTCCTTGACAGGGCCGCGCGGTTCCTGCCGGTACCCGAGTCGAGCGAGATCGACCGAAAGCTGTCGTACCCGTCTGACGAGGTCTCCCGTCTGCGGGGCGGCGGCATTGTAGTCCGCGCGGTGGCCGCAGTAGACCATACCGGTGACCTCACCGCCGTGCAGAGTGGGGACGGCGACGAGGACGCGGATGCCCTCTCCGAGCACCTCCTCGTCGTAGTGATGGGTGATGAGCGGATCGATCTCATAGTCACGGGTCAGCTGCGGAGTGCCTTCGGTCAGGGCCCGTCCGCCGAGGCCGCGCCCGGTACTGACGACGAGGGTCGAGAGCAGGTCCTTGTCGGCTCCGGCGACGGCTTCGACCGCGACCGAATCCTCTTCGACCATGCCTCCGAAGACCACGTCACCGGTACCGCTCTGGTGCAGGGAATCGACGGCTTCGACGAATAGGCGACGAGTCTCGACCTTGAGAGCCCGCGTTTCCTTGGCGTGCGCATTCATGTGAACAAGCTACCAACTTTCGGTGGTATTCCCTAGCGCATGCTGAACGTTACCTTTGGGTCATGTGATTCAGGACACTGATGTTCTGTCCATTCAAAGGAGAAAGAATGACTGACCCTGTCAACACCGGTGTTGACTTCCTCGCAGAGGAGGAGAAGCCGGAGTTCAAGGCCCTCAAACGCAAACGCTTCTCGGTGGTGATCCCGCTGTCGATCGCGTTCCTCGTCTGGTACTTCCTCTACGTCATCCTCAGCACGTACGCCCACGACTTCATGTCGACGAAGGTCGTAGGGGAGATCAACGTCGGACTCGTATTCGGGCTGCTGCAGTTCGTGACGACCTTCGCGATCACGATGTTCTACGTCTCGTTCGCCAACAAGAAGCTCGACCCTCCCGCGGAAGCGATCCGTGAACGACTGCAGGCTGAATCGGAAGGACACCGCTCATGAGCACTCTGGCAATCGGAGACTTCGTCGCTTCGGGAGTCGACCTCCTCAGCGCAGCGACCACCGAGGTGGAGAACAACCCGGTCCTCAACATCACGATCTTCGCCGCATTCGTCGCGGTCACGATGTTCATCGTCCTGCGGGCCAGCCGCAATAACAAATCCGCTTCGGACTACTATGCCGGCGGTCGGTCGTTCACCGGACCGCAGAACGGCTTCGCCATCTCCGGTGACTACCTCTCCGCCGCGTCCTTCCTCGGCATCTGCGGTGCGATCGCGGTCAACGGCTACGACGGATTCCTCTATTCGATCGGCTTCCTCGTCGCCTGGCTCGTCGCCCTGCTCATCGTCGCCGAACTCATGCGCAACACCGGCAAGTTCACCATGGCCGATGTGCTGTCCTTCCGGCTCAAACAGCGCCCCGTGCGCATGGCCGCAGCTCTGTCCACCTTGGCGGTCTGCTTCTTCTACCTGCTTGCGCAGATGGCAGGAGCGGGCGGACTCGTGTCGCTGCTAATGGGCATCGACGGTAAGGTCGGCCAGTCGCTTGTCATCGCCGTCGTCGGCGCGCTGATGATCATCTACGTCCTCGTCGGCGGAATGAAGGGCACCACCTGGGTGCAGATCGTCAAGGCGATCCTGCTCATCGCAGGTGCCTTCGCCATGACCATCTGGGTGCTCGCACTCAACGGATTCAACCTCTCGACCCTGCTGGCATCTGCTGTGGACAATGCCGCCGAAGGTGTCGGGGAAGGCGTCCTCAATCCAGGTCTGCAGTACGGCGAGAATCCGCTCGACTTCATCTCGCTGGCACTGGCGCTCGTGCTGGGCACGGCAGGTCTGCCTCACGTGCTCATGCGCTTCTATACGGTCCCCACGGCTAAGGAAGCTCGCCGTTCGGTGGTGTGGGCGATCTGGCTCATCGGTGCGTTCTATCTCTTCACTCTCGTGCTCGGCTACGGTGCTGCCGCACTCGTCGGTGCAGATGCGATCAAGAATGCTCCGGGTGGAGTGAACTCGGCGGCGCCGCTGCTCGCGCTCCACCTCGGTGGACCCATCCTGATGGGCTTCATCTCTGCGGTCGCGTTCGCCACGATCCTCGCGGTGGTGGCGGGCCTGGCGATCACGGCAGCGGCATCGTTCGCCCACGACATCTACGCGAACGTCATCAAGAAGGGCAAGGTCGAGGATTCCGAAGCGGAGGTCAAGATCGCTCGTCGCACGGTGATCGTCATCGGTGCGGTCGCGATCGTCGGCGGCATCGGAGTGCAGGGCCAGAACATCGCGTTCCTCGTGGCGCTGGCCTTCGCCGTCGCCGCCAGCGCGAACCTGCCCACGATCCTGTATTCGCTGTTCTGGAAGCGCTTCACCACTCGCGGTGCGGTGTGGTCGATCTACGGCGGTCTGATCTCGGCGATGGTGCTCATCGCGTTCTCACCGGTCGTCTCCGGCTCTGAGACCGCCATGATCCCCGGCGCCGACTTCGCGATCTTCCCGCTGTCGAACCCGGGCATCATCTCGATTCCGCTCGGCTTCATCCTCGGCTGGATCGCCTCGATCACCGACCGAACTGTGGAGAGCCCCGAGCTTGCCGCAGAGATGGACGTCCGTGCCCACACCGGGTTCGGCGCCGAGGAGGCTGTCGAGCACTGACTCGACTCCCAACCGCGTGTTCGAAGTGCAGGCGATCCGATTCCGATCAGGACGCCTGCACTTCGGACACGCGGTCGTCGTGTAGCCACCCCTTCGACCGTCGAGGAGACGAGAAGCTGTAGACTGGCTCGAGTCGCCGATCGTGGCATGTCAGCACCGAGTGTGACCTTGGTGGGTGCCTGCTGACCAGCGGTGACGTGCGGGCGTAGCTTAATGGCAAAGCTTCGGCTTCCCAAGCCGATGACGCGGGTTCGATTCCCGTCGCCCGCTCTCTTGATGCCCGTCTTGTATGCACATCTCTTGGTGCCTGCGCGGCAATCTCAATCAATAGGTCGCTATCGGATACTTTTCGCGCGTGAAAGTATCCGATAGCGACCTATTCTTCGCTGAGCCAAAAGGTGGGAGAGTCTCCTTCGGCCCTATCGGCGCCTCAGCCGCCCGCACAGCCGGTGGGCGGCGAAGCCCGCGCAAACTACGGGCGGCCGGCGAAGCGGCCGAGCAGCTCGACGTGACCGGCGACGATGAGCAGATCCTGTTTGCCCACGCGGGTCGTCGGATCGGCGTAGGTGAAGTCGCGGCCGGGGCTCTTGATGCCCACGATCGTCACGCCGTATTTGTCGCGGACACCGGACTCGCTGAGAGTGAAGCCCTGGATCTCCCGTGGCGGCCGCATCTTCACCACGGCGAAATGGCCCTCATCGAACTCGATGTACTCCATCATCCTGGAGCTGACCAGGTGGGCGACGCGGCGACCTGCGTCCGACTCCGGGTAGAGCACATGGTGAGCGCCGATGCGGTGGAGGATCTTGCCGTGCGACGGCGAGATCGCCTTCGCCCACACCTGCGAAACGCCCAGGTCGACGAGGTTGGCGGTCGTGAGCACGCTGTCTTCGATCGAGGTTCCGATCCCGACGACGGCAGTCGAGAAGTCACCGGCACCGACCTGCCGCAGTGCGTCGATGTTCGTCGAATCGGCTTCGACGACGTGCGTGAGTTTGCCGCTCCAGTCCTTGACGAGCTCGGGGTTGTGCTCGACGGCCATGACCTCGCGCCCCAGGCGGGCAAGAGTCGCCGCAGTCGAGGACCCGAAACGACCCAGTCCGATGACCAGGATTGAAGTGTGTTCGTTAGCCAACGACCGGCCTTTCCTCGGGGTAGCGGTAGAGGCGCACCGAATCCTGCATAGACAGTGCAGCCGCCAGTGTAATCGTACCGAGTCGACCGATGAGCATGATCACCGACAGAACATAGAGTCCCGAGTCCGGCGAGGTCGCCGACACCCCGGAGCTCAGACCCACGGTGCCGAAGGCGGAGATCACCTCGAACAGCACCCGATCGAGCGGTTCCGCACTGATCTGCAGCATGGTCAGGGTGCCGATGAAGACGATCATCGCACCGGTGAGCAGAATCGAGATCGACAGTTTGATCGTCGACGATGTCAGCCGCCGACCGAACACGTGCACGTCCTGCAGACCCCTGGCCTCGGCATACGCGGCGAGGACAAGCACGGCCACCGTCGTCACTTTGATTCCGCCTGCTGTCGACGACGATCCGCCGCCGATGAACATCATGAGGTCCATGAGCAGATGCGACGCCTGGCTCATGTCCGCGACCTCCATCGTCGCGAAGCCGCCGGACCGGGGCATGACCGCCATGAACAGCACTTCGACGAAGGTGTGGCCGGCGTTCTTATCGCCCAGGGTCGCCGGGTTCGCCGACTCGAACAGCGCCAACAGCAGCAGACCGATCGCCAGCACCGTCGTCGTGGTCGTCAATGTCAGCTTCGTATGCAGATCCCAGCGGCTGGGCCGGTTCCAGAACATCGCGACCATGAGCACGACGGGGAACCCCAGCGACCCGACGAACACCCCCGCCATGAGCAGGGACAGAATCCACGGATCCGAGGCGAAATACGCCGCCCCGCCTTCGTGGATGGTGAATCCGGCGTTGTTGAACGCCGAGATCGAGTAGAACACCGAGTACCAGATCGAGTCGCCGAGCGATTCCCCGCGGATGAGGAACCGGGGGAACAGCAGCACCGCGAGGATCGACTCGGCGGTGAAGATGGTGATGACCACTGTCTTGAGCAGCGAGCCGACCTGACCCAGATTGAGCGCCGAGGTGGCCTGCTGAGCTATCAGGCGCTGCCGGACTCCCAGCCGCTTGGAGACCGCCATGCCCAGCACCGAGGCGAGGGTGAGGATTCCGAGACCGCCGACCTGGATGCCGGCGGTGATGACCGAGATCCCGAAGTCCGACCAGTATTCCTCCGTGACGACCGGGGTCAGCCCGGTCACGCACACGGCCGAGACCGCCACGAACACCGAGTTCGCAATGTGCGTGGCCTGATCGACCGAGCCGGGGTCGCGCATGCTCGCCGGCAGCATCAGCAGGATCGCGAACGCCGCGACGACGGCGACGAAGGACCCGATCGCCAATCGGGCCGGTGAGGCCACGGCGAGGTCGTCGACGAAGTCACGGACCCACCGACCCGGCTTCAGCAGCCGATCGAAGCGCGGCGAGGAATTCTTGGTCACAAGCACCATGGTAGAGCCGGTGGCCCCGGAATCGGCGCAAGTGAGCTGTGCCATATAGCATGGTGGTCATGGCCGAAAATGATGTGTATGTCGTGTGGGACGACGAAGTGACCGGTTACAACTTCGGTCCCAGCCACCCCATGCACCCTCTCAGGCTCGACCTGACAGCGAAGCTCGCCGAGGACTTCGGACTCTTCGACGCAGACAACGTCCGCGTCAATCCCATCGGTGAGATCGATGAGGCGAAGCTCGCCCGCCTCCACGACCCCGACTACATCGCCGCGGTCAAGCAGGCCGGCACCGAGGAAGGCCTCGAGGAGCAGGACGCGAACAGATACGGTATCGGCACCGAGGATGTTCCCGGGTTCGAGAATATGCACACCGCCTCGGCACTGCTGTTCCAGGGCAGCGTCAACGCCGCGAACGCGATCATCTCCGGGGACTATCGGCGCGCGGTGAACTTCTCCGGCGGAATGCACCACGCGATGCCGGGCAAGGCCAGCGGGTTCTGCGTCTACAACGACGCGGCCGGAGCGATCACCGAATTCCTCGACGCCGGATACGAGCGCATCGTCTACCTCGACATCGACGCCCACCATGGTGACGGTGTCGAGACGTTCTTCTGGGACGACCCGCGAGTGCTCACGATCTCGATCCACGAATCGGGGAAGTTCCTCTTCCCCGGCACCGGATTCCCCGCCGATATCGGGGGACTCAAGGCGGCCGCCTCGGCGGTGAATATCGCCCTGCCCCCGCGTACGGGCGACGCGGACTGGCTGCGCGCCTTCGACGCCACCGTCCCGCAGGTCGTCGCAGCCTTCGAACCTCAGGTCATCGTCTCCCAGCACGGGTGCGACGGTCACCGGGCGGACCCGCTGACCCATATGCGCCTGAGCGTCGATGCGATGCGCATCGCCGCCGAACGCATCCGCGACCTCGCCGTCGACCATGCCGATGGGCGCTGGCTGTCAGTCGGGGGAGGGGGCTACGCGATCATCGACGTCGTGCCCCGCGCCTGGACGAACCTCCTCGCCGTCGCCGCCGGCCGCGATATCGATCCCGGTGCCCGGATCCCCGGACGCTGGGCCTCCTACGCGCAGACGAAGACCGGGCGCGAGGCGCCGCTGTCGATGACCGACGGCTTCGACGGGGCGTTCGAAACCTGGTCGAAGGGGTTCGACCCCGAAGTCGAACTCGATCGCGCGGTGATGGGCACTCGGAAGAACATCTTCCCCTTCTTCGCGCTCGACCCCTACTTCGACTGAGCGAGATCGGTCGACGCCCGTCGACCCCGCCGAACGCGAGTCCGGCCCTGCCGTGCACGCCACCCGGGCCGAACCCGATCCCCGCGTCCGCGCGGATCGCCTGGTGCCGCCGTTGTGGATCTGAACACAGTTTTGGGAAAGCAGGCGGCCAAGCGATAGAATTGCACGGTTAGTTCAATGGGTGGGCACCTGATGTTCACCCTCCACCGACAATCACAAGGGGTACCCGAGTGGGCTCAGTCATCAAGAAGCGCCGCAAGCGTATGTCGAAGAAGAAGCACCGCAAGCAGCTTCGCAAGACACGTCACCAGCGTCGCAACAAGAAGTAAGACCCAACGGTCCTACGCCCCCGCTCGAGTGATTTCTCGGCGGGGTTTGTTGCACCCGATGAGGAGTGAGCCATGGTCGATCTGACCTTTCTCACGCGTGTCGACTGCCATCTGTGCGCTGACGCGCTGCAGGCCGTCACCGAGGTGGCTGCGGGCAGAGATGTGACCGTGACGGAGATCGACATCGACACCGATGACGATCTGGCCGCGCAGTACGGCTGGGACGTTCCGGTTGTTCTCCTCAACGGGCGACAACACAGTTTTCATCGAGTCGATAGGGATCGGCTGTCCAAGGCGCTCGACGCCTTGGGCGCATGAGATCGATTGAAGGAGTGAGGCGGATTCGTGGGCGAGATTCTGTCCGCCAACAGGATTGAGGGTGTCGTTCGCAAGGACGTACCCGAGCGCGTGATATCCCGACTCCCGATCTATCTGCAGACCGTTGAGACGATTGCCGCCACCGGCCAGGACACAGTGTCGTCGGAGGACCTTGCCGCCCGCAGCGGTGTGTCCCCGTCGATTCTGCGCAAAGACCTTTCCCAGCTGGGACGATCGGGAACCCGCGGGGTCGGCTACTCCTGTCCGGAGCTGGCCGCGACGCTGCGGACGTTCCTCGGCCTTGACCGCGACCGCCGCGTCGCCATCATCGGCGCCGGACGTCTCGGCTCGGCGCTGGCCGACTATGCCGGATTCCGTCGGCGCGGCCTGCGCCTGACCGCCGTCTTCGACATCGACGAGGAGAAGATCGGCACCTCCATCGGCGCCCTGACCGTCTCTTCCCTGGACGACCTTCCCGCCTGGTCCGAACACATCGACCTGGCGGTCATGGCCGTCCCCGCAGCCGCGGCACCCGCGGCGGCCCAGAAGGCCGTCGAAGCAGGTGTGCGCGGCATTCTCAACTTCTCACCCACCGTGCTCGACGCACCGGATACCGTGCGTGTCCATCAAGTCGACTTGGCCAGTGAGCTGCAAGTACTCGCATACTATTCGGCGCTGGACACGGCACCGCTCAACCCTGGTTTTGAGGAGCACAGGAATTGACTCTCTTGGTTCTCGGCATTTCACATCAGTCGGCTCCGATCGACATGCTCGATCGGCTGGCCTTCGGCGCCGGTGAGGTCGGCACTCTGCGACGGGACGCCCTGGCCGGAGAGAACATCGAGGGACTCGCCGTGCTCTCGACGTGCAATCGTCTCGAACTCATTGCCGACGTCTCCGCCTTCCACGGGGGACTGGCCGACCTCGGCAACGCACTCGTGTCGTCGATCGACAAAGAATGGTCCGATATCGCCGGGCACTTCTACGCCCACTACGACCACCAGGCCATGGAGCACCTGCTCAAGGTCGCCTGCGGACTCGACTCCATGGCCATCGGCGAAGCCCAGATCCTCGGTCAGCTCCGGACGGCGTTCACGGAATCGCAGTCGGACAAGGCTCTGACCTCCGAACTCTCCCAGGCGCTGCAGCAGGCGCTGCGTGTGGGCAAGCGCGCCCATTCGGAGACCGACCTCGGAGACGTCGCCCGGTCCCTGTTCGGCGCAGGCATCGAAGCATCGGCCGCGCACATCGGGTCCCTGCGTGCCGCGAATGCACTCGTCATCGGCGCCGGAGCCATGTCGGGGCTCGTCGTGTCCGGACTGCACAAGGAAGGCGTCGCCCACATCACCGTGCTCAACCGGACGCTCGACAAGGCCGAACGCCTCGTCGCCGAGGTGGGCGGACGTGCCCGCGAACTCACTCCGCGCATCATGGCCGAGGAGATCGCCGACGCCGACCTCATCGTCTCCTGCACCGGTGCCCGCGGAGTCGTCGTCAGCCGCGACGACATCGTCGCCGGACTCTCGCAGAACCCCAAGGGCGCAGCGAACAAGGCCTTCATCGACCTCGCTCTGCCGCACGACATCGACCCCAGCGTCCGCGAGTTCGAACATGTCGCCCTCTTCGGCCTCGGCGAGATCCGCGAACTCCTGCGCGGCTCCGACAGGGAAAGCGATGCGAAGGTCGCCGGCACCATCGACGAAGTCCGCGCCATCATCGCCGCCGAGCTGGAGAACATCGCCACCGGCAACAAGGAGCGCTCGGTCGCTCCGACCGTGACCGCTCTGCGCTCCCACGCCAAAGATGTGCTCGCCTCCGAGACCCAGCGCCTGGAGAAGAAGCTCGGCGACTCCGTCGACGAGAAGGCGTTCGCAGAAATCCGCAAATCCCTGCACCGGGTGGCGGAGAAGCTCATCCACACCCCGACCGTGAAGGTCAAGGAACTCGCAGTGACCGAATCCGAGGTCGACTACGCTCAGGCGCTCATGCAGCTCTTCGACCTGCCGGTCAACAAGGTCGCCCACGCCAAGACCGCTCCGGAGACGAAGGTCGCGAAGGCCGCCAGCGTGCATCATGTCGAGGCCGACGGCATCCGCCCGGTCGCCGATCACACCCTCGACATCGTCGAACCAGAACACTTCACCGGCCGCACCGTGCGTCTGGGCACCCGCCGATCGCAGTTGGCTCGCTCCCAGTCCACGGCGATCGCCCACCAGATCGCGGCTCTGACCGGCTGGCGTGTCGAGATCGTCGAGGTCGTCACCGAGGGCGATGTCAATATGTCGCCCCTGGCCGGTTTCGGCGGCACCGGAGTCTTCGTCTCCGCCGTCCGACAGGCCCTCCACCAGGGCAAGATCGATCTGGCCGTGCACTCGCTCAAGGACCTGCCCACCACCCCCGAGGCGGGAATCCAGATGGCAGCCATCCCACCGCGCGTCGACCCGGCCGACGTCCTCATCGGCCGCGACGGGCTGAGCTTGAATGACCTGCCCTCCGGGTCCGTCATCGGCACCGGTTCGCCGCGTCGTGCCGTTCAGCTGCGTGCCGCACGTCCCGATATCGAGGTCCGCGGAGTGCGCGGAAACGTCGACACCCGCATCGCCCATGTCCGCGACGGCCGACTCGACGCAGTCGTCCTCGCCGCCGCCGGAGTGCGTCGCATCGGGCGGCTGGCCGAAGCCACCGATTCGCTCAACTTCGATGTCATGCTCCCGGCCCCGGGCCAGGGCGCCTTGGCGGTCGAGACTCGCAGCGCCGACAGCGCCTTCGCCACCACCGCGGACATCCTCGACGGCGACGCCGAGGTGCGGGCGGCTCTGCGCCGGATCCACGACCAGACGACCGACCTCGCCGTGACCTGCGAGCGCGCGATCCTCTCCCGTGCCGAAGCCGGCTGCTCGGCTCCGATCGGCGCGCTGGCGAAGATCGAGGGCACCGAGTTCATCGTCGACGCCGTAATGGCCGATGATGACGGCAAGCTCGCCCGCACGCGTCAGAGCACCGAGCTGCCCGCCCTGCTCGATGTCGACTGGAGCAGCACCGGCGAGCAGCAGCTGTCGGTAACCGCGAAGGAACTCGCCCGTATCGCCGACGAACTCGGCACCGCAGCGGCTGAGGATCTTCTGGGACGCCTCGGCATCGACCCGGCCGCCAGCGCCGAACACCTCACCCCCGTCAAGGCTCAGGAGCAGGGATGAACAGCGAACCGACAACGGGCCAGGTGCAGCCGCGCCGACTCCTGCCGGCTGCTCCGCGCGTCGTCTTCATCGGCAGCGGGCCCGGCGAATCGGGTCTGATGACGATGCGCGGCGCCGAGATCCTCGCCACCGCCGAAACCGTCGTCTATGACGCCGATGTGCACTCGGAGATCGTCACCGCCTATGTGCCGCAGGCCGCAACGCTCATCGATGCCGCCGACCTCGGAGTCGCCGCCTCGACCCGAGGTCGCCGCATGGCCGAACTCGCCCGCCCGGACAAGACCGTGGTGCGGCTGAGCTCGGACGACGGAATCATCTTCACCACGACGACAGCGGAAGCCGGAGTCTGCCGCAAGGAACAGGTCGAGGTCGAAATCGTGCCCGGAGTGGGACTCTCCGCCTCGACGGCTGCCTACACCGGAACGGCTCTGACGACCAACCGCGTCCGGTCGGTGCGCTTCATCGAAGCAGGACCGCAGACCCATGTCGACGTCTCCCGCCACCGGAACACGACCCACGTGCTCACCGGCAGCGCAGCCGCCCACGAACAGGCCATCGAAGCCCTGCTCTCCGACGGCTGGGACGAGGATACGAAGGTCCTCCTCGGGTGGGGGATCTCCACCATCGAGCAGACGAGCGTGGAGACGACTTTGCAGCAGGCGCTGTCCATGGCGCAGACAGGTTCGGATCGTATGGTGGTGATCATGGGGCAGGGAGTGGAATCCAGAGGAGAGCTCAGCTGGTTCGAATCCAAACCGCTCTTCGGCTGGCAGGTGCTCATCCCGCGGACGAAGGAACAGGGCACCTCCACCGCCGAAGCCCTGGCCGAGCTCGGCGCCGTCGGCACCGTGGTGCCGACCATCGCCGTGCAGCCGCCGCGCACCCCGACCCAGATGGAGAAGGCGATCCGCGGCCTCGTCGACGGATCCTACGAATGGGTCGGCTTCACTTCGGTCAACGCCGTGCGTGCCGTGCGCATGTGGTTCGAAGACTTCGGACTCGATTCCCGTTCGATGGCCGGCGTGAAGGTCGCCGCTGTGGGCGGCCGCACCGCGGCAGCGCTGGTCGATTGGGGGATCACCCCCGACCTCGTCCCCGACGGGGAGCACTCCGCTCGCGGTCTGGCCGCGGCTTGGCCGGACTTCGTCGATGACATCGACCCGATGAACACGGTGCTCCTGCCTCGTGCCGATATCGCCACCGAGGTGCTCGTGGCCGGGCTGCTGGAGAAGGGGTGGGACCCCGACGACGTCACCGCCTACCGCACCGTGCGCGCCTCCCCGCCTCCGGCTCCGATCCGCGAGTCGATCAAGGCCGGCGACTTCGACGCCTTCCTCTTCACCTCCTCATCGACGGTGCGCAACCTCGTCGGCATCGCCGGCAAACCCGCCCCCACCTCGGTGATCTGCTGCATCGGCCCGGCGACGGCGAACACCGCAGCCGAACACGGACTGCGCGTCGACGTCCTCGCCGAGGAAGCCAACCTCACCTCTCTCATCGACGGTCTCGTCGAATTCGCACTCACTCAGCGCGCCGATGACGTGGAAGCCGGGATCTCCCCGCAGCGTCCGAGCCAGAAGCGCCGCAGAAGGAAGGCCTGACATGTCATTGGTTCCCGGAACCGTCCGTCCCCGTCGGCTGCGGTCGACCCCGGCCCTGCGTCGCCTCGTCTCCGAGGTGCGACTCCACCCGACCGAGCTCATCCTGCCGATGTTCGTCAAGGAGGGTCTGAACGAACCTCTGCCGCTGGGTGGAATGCCCGGAGTCGTCCAGCACACGTTGGATTCGCTGCTCGTGGCCGCCCGGGAAGCGGTGGCGGCCGGCGTCGGCGGACTCATGCTCTTCGGCATCCCCGAGCACAAGGATGAGATCGGCTCACAGGCCGACGACCCCGACGGCATCCTCAACCGGGCGCTGTCGCTGCTGGCCGGCGAATTCGGCGACGACACAGTGATCATGGCGGACCTGTGCCTTGACGAGTTCACCTCCCACGGCCACTGCGGAGTCCTCGACGAGTACGGTGCGGTCGACAATGACGCCACCCTCGACCGCTACGCCTCGATGGCGCTGGCCCAGGCCCGCGCCGGGGCCGAGGTGCTCGGGCTGTCAGGGATGATGGACGGCCAGGTCGCCTACTGCCGTGAGGCCCTCGACGCCGCCGGATTCACCGACACCGTCGTCATGGGCTACACCGCGAAGTACGCCTCCGCGTTCTACGGTCCCTTCCGCGAAGCCGTCGACTCCGAGCTCAAGGGCGACCGCAAGACCTACCAGCAGGATCCCGCGAACGGTCGCGAGGCGCTGCGCGAACTCGGTCTCGACCTGGCCGAGGGCGCCGACATCGTCATGGTCAAGCCGGGTCTGCCGTATCTCGATGTGCTCGCCGAGGTGGCCCAGGAATCCATCGTGCCCGTATGGACCTACCAGGTGTCCGGAGAGTACGCGATGATCGAATTCGCGGCCGCCGCCGGAGCCATCGACCGGGAGAAGGCGATCGAGGAGTCCCTCATCGCCTTCAAACGTGCCGGTTCCGATGCGATCCTCACCTATTGGGCCACCGAGGTCGCCCAGCGCCTCCAATCTGAGGCCGCGGGTCATCTGACCAACCGCAGCGCAGTCGGAGGCCGGTGATGACCGAGCCTCGCTGGCTGTCGGCTGTCGACCAGAAGGCCTGGCGCAGTTACCTCAACGGCTCTCAGCTGCTCAGCACACAGCTGGACAAGGAGCTGCGTGAGAAGCACGGCATCGGCCTGCCCGAATACGAGATCCTCGTGCGTCTGTCCGAACACGCGGACCGGACGATGCGGATGGCGCTGCTGGCCACCGATACGACGATGTCCCGATCACGACTGACCCACAGCGTCGCCCGAATGGAGAAGCGCGGACTGCTCGAGCGCTCCGCCATCCCCGAGGACGGCCGTGGGGTCAACTGCGTGATGACCGCGGCCGGATGGCAGCTGCTGCGGGCCGCGGCACCCGATCACGTCGCCGGAGTCCGCAGCCACCTCGTCGATCTCCTCGACCCCGAGGAGATGGAGACCCTGGGGCGGATCTTCACCAAAGTCTTCGACCATATGACAGGCATCGACGGCTCCTGAGTCGTCCCCACGTGTAACTGAGAACGATCCCAGGACGAAACCCGACCCGCGAAGAATCAGAGGAGAACCATGACGACAGCAGAGACGAACGGTCACACCACCGATCGGTCCGCCGCCCTCTTCACCCGCGCCGAGGCGGTCATCCCCGGCGGAGTGAACTCCCCGGTCCGCGCGTTCAAGGCCGTCGGCGGCACCCCCCGTTTCATCACCGAGGCGACCGGTGCGTGGCTGCGCGACGCCGACGGCAACGACTACATCGACCTCATCGGATCCTGGGGTCCGATGATCATGGGCCACTCCCGCCCCGAGGTCGTCGCCGCCGTCCAGGAAGCCGCCGTCAAGGGATTCTCCTTCGGCACCCCGTCGACCGGTGAGGTCGAACTCGCCGAGGAGATCGTGCGCCGCGTCGATCCCGTCGACCAGGTGCGCCTCGTGTCCTCGGGCACCGAGGCGACGATGTCGGCGATCCGTCTGGCCCGGGGTTACACGGGACGGTCCAAGGTCGTGAAGTTCGCCGGCTGCTACCACGGTCACGTCGACTCGCTGCTGGCCCAGGCCGGCTCCGGACTGGCCACATTCTCTCTGCCCGACACACCCGGAGTCACCGGAGCCCAGGCACAGGACACGATCGTCGTCGACTACAACGACGCCGCCGGCCTCGAAGCCGTATTCGCCGATCACGGAGAGGACATCGCCTGCGTCATCACCGAGGCCAGCCCCGGCAATATGGGCGTCGTGCCTCCCCGCGACGGTTTCACGAACACCGTCCGCCGGCTGACCAAGGCCCACGGTGCGCTGATGATCAGCGACGAAGTGATGACCGGCTTCCGCGTCTCCGCTGCCGGCTGGTACGGCTATGAGTCCGAGACTCTCGGCTACCCAGAGGGCCCGGCAGACCTGTTTACCTTCGGCAAAGTCATGGGCGGCGGCTTCCCGGCAGCGGCTTTCGGCGGTCGCGCCGAGATCATGGCCCACCTCGCCCCATCCGGCCCCGTCTACCAGGCCGGAACGCTCTCGGGCAATCCGGTGGCCACCGCTGCCGGTCTGGCCACGCTCAAGCTGACGACCGAACTCGACGTGTACTCGCACATCGGTCGTGCCGCGGACATTCTGCGCCCGGCCGTCGCTTCCAGCCTGGAGGCCGAAGGCGTCGCCCACGTCATCCAGTCGGCGAACTCGATGTTCTCAGTGTTCTTCACCGACACCGACGTGACGAACTACGACCAGGCACGGGCTCAGAACGTCGACCGCTACACCGCTTTCTTCAACGCCATGCTCGATCAGGGCATCCATATGCCCCCGAGCGCGTTCGAAGCCTGGTTCCTGTCCTACGCCCACACCGATGAGATCCTCGACCGGATCGTCAGCGCCCTGCCGGCGGCGGCCAAGGCCGCGGCCGCTGTTCCGGAGGCCGGGAAGGCGCAGTCATGACCACCATCCACCTCGTCCGCCATGGCGAAGTCGACAACCCCGACGGCATCCTCTACGGGCGTCTGCCGCATTTCGGTCTCACCGAACGGGGACACGAGATGGCCGTGCGCGTGGCCGAGCACTTCCACGCCGCGCCCACTCGTCCGGTCGAACTCGTCGCCTCCCCGCTGCTGCGGGCACAGCAGACGATTCGTCCGCTGTCGAAGTCCCTCGACCTGACGGTGTTCGATGACGACCGGGTCATCGAGGCGGCGAATTCCTTCGAGGGACAGAAGCTGGGTGTGCGTCGGCTGGCCGAGCCGAAGAACCTGGTGCGCCTCTACAACCCGCTCACCCCGTCCTGGGGAGAGCCGTACAAGCAGATCGTGCTGCGCATGCGGGCCGCGATGGCCAGCCTGAGAGCCAAGCTCGACCTCCACGGTCCGGATGCCGAAGGAGTCATCGTCTCCCACCAGCTGCCGATCTGGATGACCCGCCTGTCGGGGGAGGGACGATCGCTCGTCCACGACCCGCGCAGACGCGAATGTGACCTGGCTTCTATCACCAGTTTCACATTCGATTCCTCCACACTGGTGTCCGTGAGTTATGAGAGCATCTGTGCGGATCTGCAGCCGGGCACTGCGGTGGCGGGAGCATGAGCTTCGGACGCCATTCCCTCAACCGCCGGGCCCTCTTCACCTCGGCGCTCGCCGCCGGAACGGCCCTGGCGCTCAGCGCCTGCAGCGAGAACGATGAGCTGGCCGATCAGGCCGGATCCGACCAGGGGTACGTCTCCGGTTCGGGAGTCGTCTCGCAGGTTGCGGCCGAGGACCGCGGCGAACCCCTCGATCTGAGCTTCGAGACCCTCGACGGGAAGTCCATGTCTCTGGCCGATCTGCGTCCCACCCCGGTCGTCGTCAACCTCTGGTACGCGGCGTGCCCGCCGTGCCGGAAGGAAGCCCCGGACCTGAAGTCCGTGTCCGAGGAATTCGGGGACAAGGCCCAGTTCATCGGCGTCAACGTCCGCGACCAAGAGGCTGCGGCCAACGCGTTCATCCAGAACTACCAGGTGCCGTACCCGAACATGCTCGATTCGAACGGTGAGATGGTGTCTCTGCTCTCCGGAGTCCTGCCCCCGCAGGCCACCCCTTCGACGGTGGTCCTCGACGCGAAGGGCCGGGCCGCGGCCAGAGTCGTCGGTGAGATCGATGCCTCGACTCTCAAGGGACTCATCGAGGACGTGCTGGCCGAGTGAGTGGGCTCGGGGCGGACTTCGCCCAGACCGTTCTCTCCGGCCCGCTGCTGCTGGCCGCCGGCGCAGCCGCCCTGGCCGGACTCGTCTCGTTCGCCTCACCGTGTGTGCTGCCCCTGGTTCCCGGATATGTCGGGTACGTCACCGGGCTGTCCGGATCCTCGCTGAGGGACAAGCAGACGTGGCGAGTGGTCGTCGGCATCAGCCTGTTCGTCCTCGGCTTCACCGTCGTCTTCGTGCTGCTGGGGACCAGCTTCTCCGCGCTGGGAGCGCTGTTCTCCCAATGGCAGCCGGTCATCCTCCGCGTCCTCGGCGTCATCGTCATCCTCGCTGGTTTCGTGTTCATGGGCGGATTCGGTCTGCTGCAGAACGAACGTCGCATCCGTGCCAGACCGAAGGCCGGACTCTGGGGCGCACCGGTGCTCGGAGCGACCTTCGCCCTCGGGTGGGCACCCTGTGTGGGACCGACCCTGTCGGCGGTGCTGAGCATGTCGGTGAGCTTCGGCGGTGACGGGATGATCTGGCGCGGAGCGCTGTTGGCCTTCGTCTACTGTCTCGGCCTGGGCATCCCGTTCATCCTCCTGGCGCTGGCGATACACAAGGGCGCAGGACGACTCGTTTGGGTGCGCAAGCATCAGACCGCGATCGTGCGGGCCGGGGGCATCATGCTCATCATCCTCGGTGTGCTCATGGCCAGCGGCGTATGGAACATGTGGATGACCTCTCTGCAAGGTCTCATCAATGGATTCGAAGTGGTGATCTAGTGGCGGGCTCAACCGAAGGCTCGGAGAAGACGCAGCCGAAATCGAGTGCGAAGACGACGGCGAAGCAGGGAGACAAGACTGCCGCGAAGTCGACCGTGACGCAGCCGCAGCTCGGATTCATCGGCATGTGCCGCTGGGCCTGGACCCAGCTGACGACGATGCGTGTGGCACTGATCCTCCTGCTCATCCTCGCCCTCGCCGCGATCCCCGGATCTCTGCTGCCGCAGCGGATCCAGGACCCGGGCCGGGTGAACACCTTCCTGGAGAACAACGGTGCCTGGGGGCAGTTCCTCGACACGATCCAGATGTTCGACGTCTACTCCTCGGTCTGGTTCTCAGCGATCTACTTGCTGCTGATGATCTCCCTCATCGGCTGCATCATCCCGCGGACGAAGCAGCACTGGAAAGCGATGCGCTCGTCCCCGCCCAAGGCACCGAGGCGGCTGTCCCGGATGCCCGGATACGCCGCCTTCACCTCGGCGCAGGCAGACGCAGAGACCCGTGAGGATGCGGATGAGGCGTTCCTCGACGCAGCGGAGGCCCGGCTGAAGAAGTCCGGGTACCGCATCAACCGGCAGTCCGATCACATCGCCGCCGAACGCGGCTATCTCCGCGAGACCGGCAACCTCGTCTTCCACATCGCGCTGCTCATGGCAACCCTGACGATGGCGATCGGATCGCTGTTCGGCTACGAAGGTCAGCGCATCCTCGTCGAGGGGGAGACGTTCTCGAATTCGCTGGTCTCCTACGATTCCTTCGAACCCGGCTCCTACTACGATGCCGACAATCTGCCGGACTTCCGGCTCAAGCTCGATTCCTTCACCTCCACCTTCGACGATCAGGCGGCGGGCAACCAGTTCGGTCAGCCGCGCACCTTCGATGCGAAGGTGACGACGACGGCGGATGGGACGACCGAATCGCACGTCCTCAAGGTCAACGAACCGGTGCGCGTGGGCGGCGTCGGCGTCTATCTCACCGGCAACGGCTACGCGCCCGAGGTGACCGTGCGTGATGCGAAGGGCGATATCGTCCAGTCCGGTCCGCAGGTGTTCATCCCGGACGGCGGGGACCCCGGATACACCTCCGAGGGCGTCATCAAAGTCCCGGACTCGGCCGGCACGCAGATGGGCTTCGTCGGGGTGTTCCTGCCGACGGCCGCACAGAATGAGAACGGTGAGCTGATCTCGAGCTTCGCCGAGCTGCGCAACCCCTACCTCGTGATGAGCGGGTACACCGGCGACCTCGGCCTCGATTCCGGCATCCCGCAGTCCGTGTACTCCCTCGACGCCGAGAACATGACGGAGATGACCGATGAGTCGGGCAACCCGCTCGTCATCCAGCTCGCCGAGGGGGAGACGCAGAAGCTGCCGAACGGCGGTTCGGTGACCTTCGACGGAGTCAAGAAGTACATCGCCGTCGACATCTCCCAGGACCCGACACAGGCGCTCATGCTCATCAGCGCGATCCTCGTCCTGGCTGGGCTCGGCCTGTCCCTGTTCATCCCCCGTCGACGCGTTTGGGTGCGAATCAAGAACGGCGACGCCGAGGTGGCCGCCCTGGCCCGCGGTGAGGATCCGCTGGTCGAACGTGCCGTCGATGATCTGGTCAAGGACCTGCGCGATCCGGAACCCGATGAGGATGAGCACGGTGACGACGACGAAAGATGAACCCGAAGTACTACGCGGAGTAGAATAGCCGCGGAGTGCGCGTCGCCGGTGGCTTCGTCACGGAGTCGGCAGTGCGCGCACCGACATGTGGTCAGACAGAGAGTCTGGCAGCAGCAACCTGCGACAGAAGAGCACTTCAGCGGTGCGGAGGATGAATGGACGTCAACACTGACCTCGCAATGTGGTCGAACCAGCTGATCATCTCGGCGATGATCGTCTACGCCGTCGCTATGATTTTCTACGCCTTCGATCTCTTCGGCGCGCGTGAGCTCAAGACATCCGAAGCCGAGGTCGCCACTTCGGCCAAGACCAGCACGGTGCGGCGGACGAACCGGAAGACGGCGACGACTGCCGTCCTCAACCGACCCGGTGACGACGACTCCGCGACGGTGAAGTCGTCCCGGAAGAACAAGCACCGCGGAGCCCGCATCGGCACCTCGCTGCTCGTGCTCGCCATGCTGCTGCACGTCGGCGGCGTGCTCACCCGTGCCCTGTCTGTCGCCCGTGTGCCGTGGGGCAACATGATGGAGTACGTCCTCACCGCCACCGCGATCACCGTCATCGTCTTCCTCGTCGTGCTGACGAAGAAGGACGTGCGCTATCTGGGAACGTTCGTCTCCGGGGGAGTGCTGCTGTGCCTGGGACTGGCGATCACCGTCTTCTACACGCCTGCCGCGAAGCTCATCCCGGCGCTGGATTCGTACTGGATCGCCATCCACGTGCCGATCGCGATCCTCTCGACCTCCCTCCTCTACATCTCTGCGATCCTGGCAGTCTTCCAGATCCTGAAGAGCGTGCACGAGACCAAGGATCCGAAGTGGCTGCGGTTCCTGCACCGTCTGCCCTCGAGCACCGACCTCGAGCGGATCTCCTACCGGATCGCGGCAGTCGGCTTCATCACCTGGACGTTCACACTCATCGCCGGCGCCATCTGGGCCGAAGTGGCCTGGAGCCGTTACTGGGGCTGGGACTCGAAGGAGATCTGGACGTTCGTCGTCTGGGTCATCTACGCCGCGTACCTGCACGCTCGTGCGACTCGCGGTTGGGGCCCGACGAAGGTGGCCGTGCTCAACCTCATCGGCATCGCCTCGGTGATCTTCAACTTCACCGTCGTGAACATGTACTTCAACGGTCTGCACTCGTACTCCGGGCTCGACTGAGGCGCTGGGTCGCTCTCAAGGCCGCTCTGACTTCCAGCACCGGGCGCCACCGCCTGCACCGGGAGCCACCGCCTGCACCGGGGAACCACCGCCTGCACCGGGCGCCACCGCCTGTACCGGGAACCATTACTGCTGACGGCCCAGTCTGAGGCGAACAGCCCATGTTTGAAACTGGGCTCTCCATCTCAGACCGTACCGTTTGCGTGCTGGTTCGATGCCGTGATCAGGCGGCGGGCGACTGTTTCGGCTCAGTCTGCTCTGAAATCACCACGTTCCTCGGTGTGTAATTCAGAGAAAGCAATGACTATTCGCCGAATCGCAGCATGGCAACGCACCTGCGGTATCGATGCCGTCGTCGAGCAGCGGCAGTGCGGCGCGGCTGCGGCAAGGGTCGAGAGCGGGAAAGCTGCTTGTCCGCGAAGACTGTCTGCTTCACAGCAGCAGTTGCCCGCGAGGATCTCTTACCGCGGAGACGTCTTCACGCGAGGATGGTCTCGCATACCAGATGGGTCTTCACGCGAGGATGGGCTCACACACCAGAAACGTCAGCACGCGAGGATGGTCTAGCTCGCCAGAGGCGAGAGCGCGCCGAGGATGGGCTCAATTCGAGCGGCCGCGGCCGTCGCCTTTGGTGCCCCGGTCGTCGGAGTCGGCTGTCGTATCAGCGGAGGAATCCGCGGGATCGCTGTCATCATCCTGCTTGGCAGAATCAGCGCCCGGAGATTCCTTCTCGTCGTTGTCCTGAGGCGGAGGCGCATGCTTGCCGAGCTTGAGTTCGCGATCGACCTGTCGCAGATAGTCCGGATCATCATCCGGGGCGACCTGACCGCGAGGGCGGGTGCCGCGGGTGGGCTTGTCTTCCGAACCGCGTCCGAACAGATACCAGAGGATGAACCCGAGGACGGGAATGAAGAGGATGATGAGTGCCCATACAGGTTTGGGCAGGACTCGAATCAGACCCCGATCGCGTAGCAGGCAATCGAAGAGTCCGTACAGTGTCACCGCTGCCGCCAGGACGATCGCGGCAATGAGTAGTCGAGCCATGCAACAAGGATAGTCCACCAACCTGAGCGCGGCCTCCAGCAGGCGGTGACAAGACTGTCACGATCGGAGGCTAAAATGAGTTCAATGCGCACCTTCTGGCTCTACACACTCGCTCGCTTCGGCCTCATCATCGCCGCCGGCCTCGTTCTGTTCCCGTTCCTCGGCTTCAACCTCGTCATGGCGATCGCCGCCATCATCATCGGCGCGCTGCTGAGCTACCTCTTGCTCGGCAAGATGCGCGCCCAAGCAGCGACCGAGATCGAAGCAAAGGTCGCCAAGCGAGCCTCCAAGCCCAAGCGCGTCGGCGCCGATGAAGCGGCAGAAGATGAGATCGTCGAGGAACGCCTTGGAGAAGACGGCGACCAGTTCAAATGAACTTGTGGCTCGGCCGAATGAGCTGCGGCTCGGCTGAGCCGGTTCAGATCCGAATGAGCTGGGGCCTTTCAGCGCGCTGAGCCTTGGAACGACAGGCGGCTGATCCTTGGAACGCCAGGTTTCAGCACTGAAATGCTTCAGAGCGCCAGACCGAGACCCATCAGTGCGGAGAAGGCCAAACCGGTCAGTCCAGTGGATTTGATCGGCGGAATCAGGCCAGGGCCCGTTGTGCCGCTGAGCACCGTCTTGAGCGGATTGAGTGCTGGGACGAGGGCGAGGATCGCCAAGGCCACGGCGGGATGTCCGTCGAGGATCGCCAGCGCCAGCAGCGCGAATGGCAGCAGCACGAGCACCGCATAGGCGATGCGTGCGGCATTGTCGCCCATCCTCACGGCCAGGGTGATCTTGTCTGCCTCGATGTCTGTCGGGATATCGCGGAGGTTGTTGACCATGAGCACAGCCGAGGCCAGAGACCCGATTGCCACGGCACCGGCCCAGCCGCTGAGGCTGAGATGACCGACCTGCATCCACATCGTGCCCAAAGTCGCCACGAGCCCGAAGAACACGAACACGAAGACCTCGCCGAGGCCCATATAGCCATAGGGTCGTTTGCCCCCGGTGTAGAACCAGGCGGCGGCGACGGCTGCGGCTCCGACGACGAGGAACCACCACGCCTGTGAGATGAGAATGAGCACGATGCCCGCGACTCCGGCCAAGCCGAAGAAGATGAAGGCGGCCCGTTTGACTTCGTGAGGTTCGGCCAGGCCGGTCGCGGTGAGCCGGACCGGTCCGACGCGTTCGTCATCGGTGCCGCGGACGCCGTCGGAGTAGTCGTTGGCGTAGTTCGAGCCGATCTGCAGGCACAGGGAGACGAGGAGAGCGAGGAATCCGCGCAGCAGGATCTGTCCGAAGCTGACGTGGTCGTCCTCGCCCGAGATGTCGTCGAGGATGAAGGCGGTGAATCCGCCGAGCGATCCGATCGCGGCGCCGGTTCCGATGAGGACGGGTGCGAGAGCCAGGGGCAGAGTTCGCAGTCGAGCTCCAGAAATCCACTGGGCGGCATCAGCCATAGTCCTCGCTCACCTTCCTGTCGAATTGTGGAGCCGTCTTATGTTACCGGTAGTTCACCGGTATGGGTATTCGCATCACTCGCGATGAGATCGGCGGCGATGCGGGCCGCCGCCTGGCGATCGGGCTTGCCGATCGACCGGTTCGGAATCTCGGCGACCTGGAAGACGAGCTGCGGCAGCAGCTGCCCCGTCATCCCGTGATCGAGGGCGTTGAGCCTCTGTGCTGATTCTTGCGGATCCTCGGCTCCGAAACCACCTCCGCCGTCGGCGAGGCGGACGAGCGCGACGATCCGTCTGCCCCATTCCTCGTCGGGCACCCAGGTCACGAGCATCTCTTCGATTCCCGCCTTCTGCCAGCTCGGCAGCAGGCCGGTCTCCAGGGCGTGCGGGGAGACGTTCGTGCCCCCGGAGACGATGATGTCATCGGCTCGACCGAGCACGCTGAGCACGCCGGAATCGATCCGGCCCAGATCGCTGGTGTGTATGATCCGCCGTCCCGCCTCGTCGACGGTGAGGGCAGGGGACTCGACCGGTCTGATGGTTCCATCGATGCCGATCTCGACGTAGCCGTCGGCGACGACGGGGCCGCTCAGATCGATCGTCCCCGCCTCGGTGATGGTGATGTCGACTCCGTCGAACGGAACCCCGTCATAGACGCAGCCGCCCGCCGTCTCGCTCATCCCGTAGGTCCGTACGATCGCCAGGCCCGCGGCCTCGGCGCGCTCGAGCAGGGACGGAGAGATCGCCGCCCCGCCGAGGAGGATGTGCGTGATCCGTGCGGCTGCAGCGGTCGCCGAGTCGTCCTCGAGGATGCGGTGGAGCTGGGTGGGCACGAGCGAGGTGTACGTCGGTCGGTCGCCCGCCCGCTCCAGCAGAGTCGTGATCTCGGCGGCGAAGGACTGGGCGGTGAACCTCGCCGAGGCCGCCCTGACCGGGGCGCGGCCCGCCAGCCGGGCGCGCAGTTCGACTTGGAACCCGGCGATGTGGTTGACCGGCAGGCACAGATGCCAGTCACCCGGCCCGGAGAGGAACCGTTCGGTCGCCCGGGCCGAGGTTGTCAGTGCGTCTGCTGACAACGCCACCGCTTTCGCCTTCCCTGTCGACCCGGAGGTGAAGAGGATGAGGGCCGGAGCGGGACTAGGTCCTGCCCACTTGCCGGGGGACGCCTCGGTGACGGCACCGTCCCGATCCGAGGGGAGGATGAGGATCGAGGTCCGGGTCAGTGCCCGATCAATCGCCTCGGGCAGCTCGTGAGGGCTGAGTTCGCGCATGGACACAGTTGTGGGAACCGGCCGCTCAGTAGTACCAGGGGAACGGCGACCAGTCGGGATCGCGCTTTTCGAGGAAGGCGTCGCGGCCCTCGACCGCTTCGTCGGTCATATAGCCAAGTCGGGTGGCTTCTCCGGCGAAGACCTGCTGGCCGACGAGCCCGTCGTCGACGAGGTTGAAGGCGAACTTGAGCATGCGCTGCGCGTTCGGTGACTTGCCCAGGATCTCCCGCGCCATCTGGAGGGCCGCGGTCTCGAGATCGGCGTGGTCGACGACTTCATTGACGGCTCCCATATCGGCCATCTCCTGCGCGGTGTAGGTGCGGCCCAGGAAGAAGATCTCACGGGCCTTCTTCTGCCCGACCATCTTCGCCAGGTAGGCGGAACCGTAGCCGGCGTCGTAGGAGCCGACGTCGGCATCGGTCTGCTTGAACTTCGCGTGTTCGCGTGAGGCGATCGTCATATCGCAGACGACGTGGAGGCTGTGGCCTCCGCCGGCTGCCCAGCCGGGGACGACGGCGATGACGACCTTCGGCATGGTGCGGATGAGGCGCTGGACCTCGAGGATGTGGAGGCGGCCGGCACGAGCCGGATCGACGCTTTCACGGGTCTCACCGGAGGCGTACTGGTAGCCGGAGCGGCCTCGGATGCGCTGATCGCCGCCGGAGCAGAATGCCCAGCCGCCGTCCTTCTCGCTCGGGCCGTTGCCGGTGAGCAGCACTGCGCCGACGTCGGAGGTCTGGCGGGCATGGTCGAGGGCGCGGTAGAGCTCGTCGACGGTGTGAGGACGGAAGGCGTTGCGGACTTCGGGGCGGTCGAAAGCGATGCGCACACAGCCGATGTCGTTGCCGCTGGCGGGGTCGATGGCCCGATGGTAGGTGATATCGGTGAAGTCGAAGCCGGAGACTTCGCGCCAGGCAGAAGGGTCGAAGATTTCAGAAACCGTCATGACCCCAGCCTAGCGCTTGGTCGTTGTGGTGAGGTCCGGGGCCGGGCGGCGGACGGTGAGGTTCCGAACGGCAGACAGGGGTGGCAGGGTCGGCGGAGGCTAGTCTGGGCTCATGGCCGATTTCGCACGTTCGCACACTGGCGCACTGGACTCAGAGGCTCCGGCTGCGGCACCTCTTGATCTGCCCCAACGCTTCGATGAGGTCATCGAGGACCTGCATGTGGTGCGGCTGCCGATGGTCACCCGGTTCCGGGGGATCACGGAGCGGGAAGTGGCGCTGTTCACCGGTCCTTCCGGGTGGGCGGAGTTCTCCCCTTTCGTCGAATACGGCACCGAGGAGGCCAGCCGGTGGCTGCGCGCCTCCCTCGAATTCTCGGGGCTGATCCCGCAGAAGACTGCCCTCGCCGAGGCGGCACCCTCCACCGTTCCCGTGCGCGGTTCCTTTCCGGCGGAGGCTGAGGCGGAGGGTGAGATCGTATACGTCAACGGCACCCTGCCCGCCTGTCCACCTGATCAGGTCGCACCGATCCTGTCTCGCTATGACCGGGTCGGCACCGTCAAGGCGAAGGTCGCCGAGCACGGATTCGCCTCCCTCGAGGAGGATCTGACACGCCTGCGGGAATTCCGCAGGCTCTACTCCGAGACGACGCTGCGCCTGGACGCGAATGCCGGTTACACGCTCAGCGAAGCCCTTCAAGCTTGTGAGGCATTTGCCGAGTTCGATATCCAATACTTCGAACAGCCCGTGCCCGAGGTCGAGCAGCTGGCCGAACTGCGCGATGAGCTCGCCCGGCGAGGACTGCCGATCGTCATCGCCGCCGACGAATCCATCCGCAAAGCCGAGGACCCGCTGCGCGTGGCCGAACTCGGAGCGGCCGAGGTCATCATCGTCAAGGTCCAGCCGCTGGGCGGGATCGGCGCCGCCCTCGAGGTCATCGGCGCTTCGGGCCTGCCTGCTGTCGTGTCCTCGGCTCTCGAGTCATCCGTCGGTCTGGCCGCCGGCGCCGAACTCGCCGCCAGACTGCCGCGCACCGATCGCAGCCTGAACATCCTCGGTGATCGGGTGGCCTGCGGTCTGGGCACCGGGCGCCTCTTCACCGCCGATGTCGTCGCGGAGGATGAGGCCCTGACTCCGGTCGACGGCGCCATCCCGGTCACGCGAATCGTCCCGGACCCTGACCGCCTGGAGCAGTTGGCGGTGGATCCGGGACGATTCGCGTGGTGGGCTGACCGGCTCCAGAGCTGCTGGAGCGCCCTGCGCGGTTGAGCCGATTCTGATTGAACCGATCGAGACTGAACCGGCTCAGCCTGCGTTCTTCACCGCGTCGACGAAGGCACCGGCGGTCTTCGTCACGGTGGCCTCTTCGACATCGGCGATATTGGAAACGGCCACGACGTTGTTGCCGACGAGGGCGTAGACCATGCGCAGGTTCATGGCTGTCTGTCCGCCGGCCTCGACGGAGGCGACGATTCCATTGGTCTCGTCTGCCCCGTCGACCTTGGCGTCGAAGGTCTTGTACTTCATCGACATCTCGACGCCGGCGGTCTTGATCTTCACATCGCTGCATTCTTCTGCGATCTTCGAGGCGCCCTCGATCTGGGTCTGTGCGCCGTCCAGATCGTCATAGCTCGACAGTGCCGCGGAGAGGATGTTGTCGGTGGAGGTTCCGGCGACCGTAGTGCCTTTGGAAGCGAGGTTGGCGTTGAGGAGGTTCATGGTGATGTCTTTGCACTTGGCCGGTTCGAACTCAGAACTCTCCAGGGCCTTGACTGCCTCGCTGGAGGAATTGCCGGCACCGTCGACGGCCTTGAACGACTGACCCTCGGCCTTGGTCGACTCAAGGATCTCCTTGAGCTTCGCCTCATCGAGTTTGCTTGCCTGCGGGGTCTCTTCGGCTGACGCCTGCGAGGAGTCCCCGCCGCTGTCAGCCTGGTCCGGCTTGTCTCCTCCACCCGTGCAGCCGACGAGGGAGAGTCCGGCGAAAAGAGCGATGGCTGGGAGTATGCGTTTCATGGTTGACCTCTCGAGTCAGCGTTCTGAAGAATCAGCGGCCGTCGATTCGCGACCGCTCTCAATATAAACGCCAGTGGGATCGTCCGCGGATTCTGTCTGTGACGGATCTGGAACATCGGCTGTGGATCGTTCGCCATCGACGGCCGCCTTACCGCTGACCTCGGCCGCAGCTGTGTGTCGGCCATCGGCCGCCGCCCTGTCGACCTCAGCCGAGCTGTGCCTGCGGTCTGCTGCCGCGTCGACCGGTGCCGAGGCGATCCTCACCGTGGTCACCTCGTCCTGTCCCAGCGTGGCGAAGTGAGCGGTGCGCTTTCCGGGGATGATCGGATCGTGCATGGCCGCGGCCAGGCGACCGGTGAATGTCAGCCGCCCCTTCTTGTCGGCCTTCTGCTGATAGGCATTGTCCCCGCTGGGACCGGACACGCTGATGTCGTAGCGGCGGCCGGGATCGAAGAGACCGGGAGTGCGCACACGGAAGCTGCCGGTCCCGGTCAGAGAGAAACCGGAGGCGCTGACTGCGTCGAAGCGCACCACCTGCGCGCGACGACGGGAGATCTCCACCCGCCACCCATGGATGTCGAAGAGGGCATGGCCGGTGAGGAAGGTGAACTGTCCGCCATCGGCCACGCGATCGGTCCGACGGCGATCCGAACTCGCATAGTTGCGCCGCTTGGCGAGGGTCTTCAGCCAGGCTCCGAGTTCCCGTTCCCAGCTCGTCCAGTTGTGCAGGCCGCTGGTGCGCGGAAACCAGGAATGGCGGATGCCGAGGGAGTTGAGACGGGCGGAGAAGCGCTCGCCCTGCGAGCTGATCATCGACTCCAGCAGGTCGCGATCCTTCGCCCCTTCGAGGCTGCCGGAACCGGCGCTGAACCACAGGTCGAGGCCGCGGAGGTTCTCGGCCAGAGCGTACGGGGAATTCGCCAGCCATTCGCTGCGGTCGAGAGCGGGATCGCCGAACAGGCTCAGTGATCGCGCGCCTTCGCGCATCGCGATGATGTCGAAGGCGGGCACGGTCGACAGGGGATCCAGAGGAGAGGAGAACGCGGCGGCCGAGCCGTACCTGTCGGGATGCCAGGCTGCGTACTTCATCGCCCCGTACCCACCCATCGACAGCCCCGCCACCAGCTGGCTGGCAGGCGCCCAGTCGACGGAGAAATTTGCCTTGAGGAACGCCGGGATCTCCTCGGTGTGGAAGCGCGGCCAGTCGTGGACCTCGCTGCCGACAGCCAGACGCGAATAGGTTCCTGCCCCGCCGTCGGGCATGACGACGAGGTACGGGGAGTCGAGGGTGAGCTCCTCGGCGGAACCGAAATCCGTCCATGAGCGGAAATCATCGCCGCCTCCGTGGAAGAGGTGGATGACGGGGCTGACCTCGGCTGGAATCCCCGGCAGCAGCACACGCACGCCGACGGTGCGACCGAGCGCGGGGGAGTAGAGGAAGAATTCGCGCAGCCTTCGCGAGAGTTTCCGTTTGTCCCGGATATGCCAGGTCCGGGCATCCTTGCCACGGGGTTCGGGGCCGAGGAAGGAAGTGGTCTGGTCGCGAGCGGGATAGCGTCCGCGATGGGAGCGGGCCGCGGTCAGAGTGCGGATGGCTCGTGCTCCCATCGCAATGATCAACGAGCGGCGCATTTCTCGAGGTTAGAGGGCGGAGGTGAACCACAGATGGTCAGGTGGTTGAATATCAGGTGATGTCGAATTCGAGCGCGGTGGCGCAGCAGATTGCCCGAAGCCTGGTCCATTCCGGGGTCAGTGATGTCGTCTTCGCCCCCGGTTCACGGTCCGCCCCCTTGGTCTATGCTCTGGCTCCGCTCGCCGAGGCGGGGCTCATCCGCGCTCATGTACGCGTCGATGAGCGTGATGCCGCCTTCCTCGCCCTCGGCCTGGCCCGCGGTCTGCGTGCGCGCGGCAGTGAGTCCGCTGTGGCGGTCGTGACGACGTCCGGCTCGGCCGTGGCCAATCTCCATCCCGCCGTCCTCGAGGCCTCGTACGGGCACCTGCCGCTGCTGGCACTCACCGCGGATCGTCCCGCTCGGCTGCGCGGCACCGGAGCCAACCAGACCATCGACGACCAGTCGCAGGTGCTCAGCGATGTCCGTGCCCGTTTTGACATCCCCTCCGGCGACACCGCGGAGGCGGTCCACCGAGCGATGTCAGACGCCGTGGCCGCAGCATTGGGATCACGCTTGGACACCGCCACCGAGGCGGCCGGCCCCGTCCAATTCAATGTGCAGTTCGACACCCCCTTGGTTCCCACCCCGGAGGAACTGGACACGTGGAAGGACGAGATCGGCGAGCTGGTCGGGAGCATGGCCGGGCAGCGTTCGGCCACAACCGCGTCGGAGTCTCATTCGAACCTCAGTGTCACCGTGACCGAGGGAACCGTCATCGTTGCCGGAGACGCAGGCGGGCATTCGGCCGAGTCCCTGCGCGCGCTCGCCGCTGATCATCATCTTCCGGTGCTTGCCGAACCCTCGAGTCCGCTGGCCCGCGCCTCTGCCGATCATTCGAACTCGTCGGCCACAGGAGCCGCCGAAGCGTCAACCCTCGTGCCCGCCCATGCCCGAGTGCTCAGCGAACACCCCGATCTGCGCGAGTCGATCCGCACCGTCATCCTCCACGGAAAACCGACCCTGACCAGACCCGTCGCCGCACTGCTCGCTGACGAAACCGTGACCGTGCAGCGCATTCCCGATGCCGTCGATGCATTCGACCTGACCGTCCGCGACGAGAGGACCGTCGCAGACGACGAGACGGCTGCGGGCGAGACGCAGGGCGCCGCCGCCTCGGAGCAGACCTGGGTGCGCGCCTGGATCGACGCCGGGACGTCCCTTGTCACAGCCGCACGAACAGAGCGGTCTGCGGAACGATCCCCGGAACCGAGCACGGGAGAGAAATCGGGTGCCGCCTCGGCGAAGGACTTCCAGTCGACGGCACGGACGATCACCGAGCACCTGGCCGCCCAGGACATCACACTCTTCGTCGCCAGCTCGAACTCGGTGCGTTATCTCAGCGACGCCACCGACATCCGCGCCCGCATCCACGCCTCACGCGGTCTCGCCGGAATCGACGGACTGATCTCGACGGCGACAGGACTGTCCGTGGGCATGGGGGAGCCGGTCGTCCTGCTCATCGGTGATATCGCCATGCTCCACGACATCGGCGGACTGCTCACCCCGAGCGCCGAGGACGCCGGTGACGTGACGATCGTCGTGCTCAACGACGACGGGGGAGCGATCTTCTCCGGGCTCGAGCATTCCCAGCCCCACCTCGAAGGTTTCCTGGAACGATATTTCACTGTCCCCCACGGTCGCGGTTTCGCCGACCTCGCTGCAGGGTACGGCTGGGATCATGTTGAGGTGACCGGTGCGGAAGAATTCGAAACGACTCTCGGCCGTATCGAGGGTCTGCGAGACGCCGGTGCCCGTCGCATCATCGAGGTGACGGCACCGCACTAGGCGACGGAATTCTCACCGGTCTTCCGGCGACACCGGTCTTCCGACAACAGGGTAGGCGCGGTGAGCGCGAAAAGTCAGTCTCGGTCGAGACCGAGCGCCCGACGCATCGGGGCCAGCTTCGCGTTCGTCTCGGCCACCTCGGTGGCAGGATCCGAATCCGGCATGATCCCGGCACCGGCATACAGTCGGATGCGGTTGCGGTCCTCGAGCTGGCCGCAGCGCAGCGCGATGCCGAACTGGCCGTTGCCGCGCCCGTCCATCCATCCCACGGGACCGGAGTAGCGGCCGCGGTCGAGGGGTTCGAGCTCATCGACGTGCGCCACGGCGCTCGCCTGCGGGTAGCCGCCCACGGCGGCAGTGGGGTGGACCGCTGCGGCGACGTCGAGGGCGGTGAGCCCGGAATCGGGGGAGAGGTTCGCCTGCGCATCGGAAGCCGAATGGATGACATTGGCCAATGGCAGCAGGTGAGGGCGCTCATCGACGGTGACATCCTCGGCGACCGAACCCAGACTGCGCTGCAGGGAGGCGATGGCGAATGCATGTTCGGTGCTGTCCTTGTGCGCGCTCAGCAGCTTCCGAGCCGCCGACATCTCCTCCATCGGGTTCTTCTCCACCCGGTAGGTTCCGGCCAGCACTCGTGAGGTCACTCTGTTGTTCTCGACCCCGATGAGCAGCTCCGGGGTCGACCCGATGAGACCGGCGATGTCGAAGGTCCAGCAGCTCGGGTAGCTGCGGTTGAGTGCCCCCAGCACCGCACGCACGTCGATGTCCTCTTCGGTGGTGACGACTTCATCGCGGGCGAGGACGATCTTGCGCAGAGTCGGATCATCCGAGAACGCGTCCACCTCCGCCGAGTTATCGATCGGAGTGAGCATGGCAGCGACCTGCTCGACGAGCCTGGACCACTTGTCGGGATCGAGCTCCCCGGCCTCGGCCCGGGCCGATTGCACACGCTGCAGCGGCTCGGCATGGAGGATCGGCGGCAGAGGAGGCTCCTCTGCCACCGAGATCGAGGTCAGCCACACGCGGCCGCCGCGGCGGCCGAGAACGAATTCGGGGACATGGATGATCGAATCGAGCGCTGATTCCCCCGAATAGGCGACCGTGGCAAAGCACATGAGTCCGGAACCGAGCAGATCGACCTCATCCTCGATCGCAGCCGCCTCGGTGATGGCCTTCCACGCATCCGAGAGTTCGGTGAACCTCTCGGGGCCGCAAGCCCGAATGCGCAGAGTGCGGCCGAAGCCGATGAGGCCGGAGGTGTCACGGACCCAGCAGGAGAAGCCGTCGGTGGGCAGCAGTTCGAGCGTCTGCTCCACGGTCGTGGGCAGTCCCGATTCGAAGGGGAAGCCGGGCCCGGGATCGACATCGTCGACGAAACGGGACCGCACATGCAGGCGCGGAGGGGCGGAGAGGATGTCGGAAGTGCCGAAAGTCGTAGTCATGTCGCGTCGATTCTAGTTCAGGATCGCGGGTACCAGCGATCCGGATTCGCCCTCCCGGTTCAGGTGTTGAGAGAATATGGTCATGAACCGTGCCAAGCTGGACAAACAGCCCGCAGACGTCGCGTCGATGTTCGACGATGTCGCCTCCCGCTACGACCTCACGAACGATGTCCTCTCCTTGGGCTTCGCCCGTGCCTGGAGGCGCACCGTGGCCCATTCCGTGGCCGCCGGGCCCGGTGAGCGCGTGCTCGACCTGGCTGCCGGCACCGGCACCTCCTCGATGACGTTCACCCACCACGGCGCCGAGGTGGTGGCCGGGGACATCTCCACGGGAATGCTCGCCGAGGGGCGTCGTCGGCATCCGCAGATCGACTTCATCTACGCCGATGCGATGGACCTGCCCTTCGCCGATTCGAGCTTCGACGTCGTCACGATCTCCTTCGGCATCCGCAACGTCCACGATGTCGACCTGGCGCTCACCGAGATGCTGCGCGTTCTCAAGCCCGGCGGACGTCTCGTGATCTGCGAATTCTCCACTCCGACGCTCGATGCCTTCAGCCTCGTGTACAAGGAGTACCTGATGAGGGCCCTGCCGCCCTTGGCCAGTGCCGTGTCGTCGAACCCCGAAGCCTACGTCTACCTGGCTGAGTCGATCCGAGCCTGGCCGAACCAGGACGCCTTCGCCCACCAGATCCTCGACGCCGGCTTCGACCAGGTGAAGTACCGCAACCTCACCGGCGGAATCGTCGCAGTCCACCATGCCCTCAAACCCGCCGAGGCGGCAGGCGCCTCGGAGCCGACCCAGCCTTGACGATGAATGAGTTCGATGCCGAAGCCGTCGTCGTCGGTGCCGGCCCGGCCGGCTCGGCGATCGGCGCCTACCTCGCCCAGGCCGGGCACGAGGTCATCATCCTGGAGAAGTCCGGATTCCCGCGCGACAAGATCTGCGGCGATGCCCTGACTCCGCGCGCGGTCAAGGAGGCCGGCTATCTCGGAATGGATCTGCCGGAATCCGACGGCTGGCACAGGAACAAGGGGCTGCGCCTCATCGGCGGCGGCCACCGGCTCGAACTCGACTGGCCCGAGATCGACGGCACCCCGAACTACGGGGTGACCCGCCCGCGGATGAGCATGGACGAGGCCTTCGCTCGTCATGCCCAGCGCAGCGGGGCCCGGCTCTTCGAACAGGTTCGCGCCATGTCCCCGGACGTGGGCGACGACGGGTGGATCCGCGGCGTCCACGCCTCCGGAACAGATCACCGCGGTCGCCGAGTGGGGCCCGAGGCTCACTTCCGGGCACCGATCGTCATCGCAGCCGACGGAGTCTCCTCCCGCCTGGCCGTGTCCATGGGGCTGGAGAAGCGCGACGACCGTCCGATGGGAATCGCCGCCCGTGCCTATCACACGACGCCACGGCACGCCGATGACTACATCGAATCCTGGGTGGAGATGCGGTCGACGAACGCGGCCGGGGAATCCGAGACCCTGCCCGGATACGGGTGGATCTTCCCCCTCGGCGACGGCACAGTGAACATCGGCGCCGGACTGCTCGACTCCTCGCCCCAGTTCGGATCCGTGGATCTGCGCGGAATGATGAACCAGTGGATCGCCGACATGGGCCACGAGTGGGGCATCGACGAAACCACCTCATTGGGTCCGATCAAATCCGCGGCCCTGCCGATGGCCTTCAACCGCACACCGCACTTCCACCGTGGTCTGCTGCTCGTCGGCGACTCCGGAGGAATGGTCAACCCGTTCAACGGCGAAGGCATCGACTACGCCCTGGAATCCGCACGCATCGCCGCCGAGGTGATCTCCACCTATTCGCGCTACCCGCAGTCCGTGATGCGTCGTCGGTTGGAGGAGTACCCGGCTCTGCTCGGAGATTCGCTGGGCGGCTACTTCACCCTGGGACGCGTTTTCGCCTCGATCATCGGCCATCCTGCGCTCATGCAGTTCGGAATCAAGTACGGTATGGGTGTTGACGTTGTGATGGAGTTCGTCGTCAAATTGTTGGCGAACCTCTACCGCGACCCGAAGGTCTCCGAGGCCGATCTCATCGACAGGATCATCTCGGCCCTGACCCGAATCGTCCCGGCCACCAGCAATGTCTGAGCGCAAGGACCACGGTGAGACCACAGTGAAGAACTCTGAGCGCAAGGGCTGCGACAACACCATGCCGACACCGACTACGACGAATGACGAGGACATGAGCCACCCAGCCTCTCCGGCCACCTTCACCGGTGACGACGCCCAGCTCGCGGCAGAGCTCTCGACTCAGTTGGAAACCGTGGAGGCCCGTCTCTACGAGGTCACCGAACAGACGCGGAGACTGCCGGACGAGACATCGAAGCATCTGCTGGCCGCCGGCGGAAAACGCGCCCGCCCGAACCTCGTGCTGCTCACCGCCCGCCTCGGCGATGCGGAGAACGACGACATCATCGATGCGGCCGTCGCTGTCGAACTCATCCACCTCGCATCGCTGTACCACGACGACGTCATGGATGATGCTCCCGTGCGCCGCGGTGCGAAGGCCGCCCACGAGGTGTGGGGCAATTCGGTGGCGATCCTCACCGGCGATCTGCTGTTCTCCAAGGCCTCCGGCGTCACCGCGAAGCTCGGTCCCGAAGCCGTGCGCATCCAGGCCGAGACGTTCGAGCGTCTCGTCCTCGGTCAGCTCAACGAATTCGCCGGCCCGCCCGAAGGCGCCGACGAGATCGAGCATTACATCCAGGTGCTCGCCGATAAGACCGGATCGCTCATCGCGACCTCGGCGCGCTTCGGCGTCATGTTCTCCGGAGCCGATTCTGCTCTGGCCGAACCCGTCCGGGTCTTCGGCGAACGCGTCGGTGTGGCCTTCCAGCTCGCCGATGACATCATCGACCTCACCACCACATCCTCTGAGTCGGGAAAGACCCCGGGCACGGATCTGCGCGAACGCGTTCCCACCCTGCCCGTGCTCTACGTTCGGGCTGCTGCCGCCGACGGGGATGCCGCCGCCGCCGAAGTGGTCGACCTCCTCGACGCGGATCTGACCTCCGATGACGCTTTGGAGACCGCCCGTGCGGCGCTGGCAGCGCATCCGGTGACGGAGAAGGCCCGAGCAGAGGCTGCGCGCTGGGCCGATGAGGCCAAGGCGGCTCTCGCGCCGCTGCCGGAGGGCCAGATCAAGGAATCGCTGTTCGCCTTCGCCGACTCCGTCGTCGCCCGCACCTCCTGAGCTCCCACCCCTCACCGTTTCTCTTCTGTCTCTCAGCCGTGTCGGCACAGGCACAAAGGACATACCGCGATGACGCATACCTCGGCTTCGGCACCGATTCGGACTCCGCAGAGGCTCGGCGCCGCCGACTGGATCGGGGTCGGCGTACTCGCTGTGCTGCTCGTCGTCGGCCTGAGCTGGTCGAAATGGCTGCCGTATTGGGACAAGGCGTGGACGATGAGCCGGACGTCCCTGTGGGACGGTGCCCCGCTGTTCGATGCCGCCGGGGACACGGTGTCGCTGTCGGGCGCGTGGGTCTTCACGCTCGTGTACTTCACCGCCGTGTGGAAAGCGCTGCTGGTGGCACTGCTCGTCGCGGCGGCTATCGACGCACTGGTGCCGCGTGGCTGGCTGCTGAGGCTGCTCAACCGCCGCAGCCACACCGGTCAGTCCCTCGTCGGTGCCGCCTTGTCGATGCCATCGATGATGTGCACCTGCTGTGCGGCACCGGTGGCTGCAGGCCTGCGGGACTCCGGTGTGCGCCGTTCGGCCGCTCTTGCCTATTGGGTGGGCAATCCGCTGCTCAACCCCGCGGTCATCATCTTCTTGGCCCTCGTCCTGCCGTGGCAGTACATGGCGGTGCGCATCGTCTTCGCGCTCCTCGTCGCGGTCGGTGCCGCCGCGCTCATCGGACGGTGGGTGAGCGGACCCGCCGAGGCGGCACCGGAGCCCGCACCCGCCTCGGCGAATCTGCTGTCTCTGCCCATGCGCTATCTGCGGTCCTTGGCCAGGTTCACCCTCATCCTCGTGCCCGAACATCTCGCGCTCGTCTTCGTCATCGGACTCATCGCACCGTGGCTGACCGGTGTCTTCGGGCTCGAAGCCCGATTGGGTGCCGGTGCCGTCCTCATCGTGGCGGTTGTGGCGACCCTCTTGGTCATCCCCACCGGCGGAGAGATCCCGATCATCCTCACCCTCGTTCCCCTTGGGGTCGGGGCCGGTGTCACGGGTGCTCTGCTCATCGCCCTGCCGGCGCTGAGCATCCCGTCGATGGTCATGGTCGGACGGGCCATGGGGTGGAAGACGACAGCAGCGATGGGTGCGGCCGTGGCGGTTGCCGCGGTACTGGCCGGGGGAGCGCTGGCCCTGCTCAGCTGAGCTGCTGACCGCGTCGCCGCCTCGGTGAGGGCGATTGCGGACTATGTCGTCAGGCGGCGCAGGGTGAGGTACGAGCCCATGGCGAAGATCACTGTCAGCCCCAACGCCCACAGGGCCAGACCGATCGCCTGCGTGTCCGCCAACCACATCCACAGCTCGCCCCACGCCTGCTCGAAGCTCAGCCGAGCGGCGCCTGCCAACAGCACCAGGGCGATGACGATGAGCGAGAGTGTGAGGATGAGTGCCCCGAAGCGCTTGTTGACGATGGCGAACCAGAACCCGAGGATGAACCACAGCATCGTGAGGACGAAGTAGATGATCCCGGCGGCGAGCGGTCCGCCTTCCCAGACCCACGGCAGGTAGGCGAAGTAGCCGCCCATTCCATAGCCGCCCGTCGCCTGTTCGATGACTCCGAGCGCGACGAAGACGGCGGAGACCCCCACGGCGCTCATCGCGGCCGCGAGCAGCGAGCCGAGGTAGAACTCACGCCGGGTCAGGCTCATGGCCTGCGAGAAGTAGAACGTGAGGTTCATCGCCTGGGCCCCGACGACGGCGAAATACCACAGCGGGGCCTGTGATCCTCCACTGTACATCGGCCCGTCGACGCCCGAAGCCGAGATGATCCAGTAGATGGTGAGGGTGATCAGCCAGACTCCGCCGAGCACCAGGACGGGGACCCATACGAAGGTCTGAGTGTTCGTGAACTGGAGGCGGACGACCCCCAGGGTGCGGTTCTTCGGACGGGAAGTCGGTGAATGGGGCGAGTGGTCGATTGCGGCGGTCATGACTGCAGGCTCCTGACTTCGATGTCGTCGGCGGGCTGGTCGTCTGCCTGCGTGCTGCGCACGATGAGCTGCTGCAGGGAGACGGGAATGAGGTCGAGATTGGCGTCGGCGATGAGTTCGCGATCGGCATTGCTGAGCTGGCCGAGCATCGTCACCGAGGCGACTCGCCCGAGGGACTCGCGGTGGATGACCTCGCGACCGGCGACGAGCCGATTGATCGCGTCGGCATCACCGACGACGTTGACCGCGCGACTGCGGACCTCCTCGGTGGTCTCATCCATTATGATGCGGCCACGGTCGATGACGATGACATTCTCGATGAGATCGGCCACCTCGTCGATGAGGTGGCTCGAGAGCACGATGGTGCGCGGGTGCTCGGCGTAGTCGGCGATGAGGTGGTCGTAGAAGGTCTGCCGGGCCACCGCGTCGAAGCCGAGGTAGGGCTCGTCGAAGAAGGTGATTTCGGCGCGGGAGGCCAGCCCGATGATGACGCCCACGGCCGACTGCTGGCCCCGTGAGAGCTTCCTCGTCATCGTCTTCAGCGGCAGTCGGAACTCATCGACGAGTTCTTCGGCGAGGTCCTGATCCCAGTGGGGGAAGAACAGGCGGGCATTGGCCAGGGCATGTCCGGCATTGGAGTCATCCGGGTACTTCTGGCTTTCGCGGACGAAGCACATGCGGCTGAGCACCCGGGCGTTCTCGTACGGGTCCTCTCCGAAGACTTCGACGTCGCCGCTGGTCGCGAAGTTCTGGGCGGTGAGGATCGACATCAGCGTCGTCTTGCCGGCGCCGTTCCGTCCGAGCAGTCCGTAGATCGAGTCTTTTTCGATGCTGAGGCTGACGTCTTCGAGTGCGTTAGCGGTCTTGTACGTCTTGGTGAGGTGGCGGACCTCGACGACGGAGTTCATGGGTCATCCCTTCGCTGCGGTCGGATCGAGTGCGGTGGTCAGGTGGAGTTCTCGGGAGCGCTCTTCGATGAGCGCGATCACGTCCTTCGACCCCAGCCCGAGGCGATTGGCCTCATTCAGCAGGGGGCTGATGAAGTTCTCGGAGAAGGTGGTCCGGTGTTCGTTGATGAGCAGAGCGCGGGCCCCCTCGGTGACGAACATTCCGATGCCGCGGCGCTTCTCGAGCACGCCTTTGTCGACGAGTCGGTTGATGCCTTTGGCGGCGGTGGCCGGATTGATGGAGTAGAAGGTCGCGAGTTCGTTCGTCGATGGCGCTCGGGAGAGCTCGGGCAGGGTGCCGTTGAGGATCGAGTCCTCGACCTTCTCGGCGATCTGAGTGAACAGGGGTTTGGCGTCGTCGATCACATTCGGCTCCATGCGAGTTGGTTAGTTACTTAACTAAGGAACCATGGTGCCAGACGTGGTGTCAAGGGCCGGAGGCGATCCGAGCGGGTAATCCTGGGACCCGCCCCTATTGCTACCTGACGGCGGCTCAGCAACCTCGCGCGAGGTTGCTGAGCCGCCGTCAGGTAGCAATAGAGAGGTGTCGGGGGTTTCGTTCCTGGTCAGCGGTGCCGGCTGTGGCGGATCATGTCCGTGCACAGCAGGATCACGGCGATCCATATGACGAAGAACCCGATCCAGCGGGTCGTCGACATCATCTCGCCGAGCACCGTGACGCCGAGGGTGAATTGGATGGTCGGAGTGAGGTATTGGAGCATACCCACCCAGGACAGCGGGATGCGGCGGGCGGCGGCGCTGAAGAGGATGAGCGGGATCGCAGTCGCGGGACCGGTGATGATGATGACGAAGACGTGCCAGCCGCCGACGCCGGTGAACGTCTGCAATCCCAGTGAGCCGAGGGCGATGAGGTAGATCGCCGAGGGGACAGCGAGGACGAGGCTTTCGACGGCCATGCCCTCGAGGGCGCCGACTCGGCTGCCGACCTTGTTCTTCACCAACCCGTAGAGGCCGAACGAAAGGGCGACGGTGAAAGCGAGGTAGGGGACGCGGCCGAGGCCGATGCCGACGATGATGACCGCGAGCAGACCGAAGCCCACGGCCGTCCACTGCAGCGGACGCAGCTTCTCACCGAGGAAGACCACGCCCAGACCGATGGAGATGAGCGGGTTGAGGTAGTAGCCGAGTGAGATTTCGACGAGCTGATTGGTTTCGACCCCGTAGATGAACGTCGTCCAGTTGATGGCGATGAGCACCGAGGCCAGAAGCAGCAGTCCGAAGAGGCGCGGTGAGCGCAGAATCTGCCAGGTGCGCAGGAACCCGCCGGTGAAGACGAGGAGAATGGCGCAGAAGACCAGCGACCAGATGACTCGGTGGGAGACGAGTTCGAGGGCGCCGGTGGGTGCCGCGGCCGCGAAGAGCAGCGGCATCACACCCCAGAGAAGGTAGGCGGAGAATCCGTTGATCAGGCCGGCACGGCGGATTGCGCTCTCATCGGGGGCAGGGTTCTGGCTCACAGGCTTAAGTCTAATGAAGCGGGCTGTCGAGGGTGCGGTGGGACCGACGGTGAGATGGCGTCGTGTGGGGGAGGCCTGCCGTCTGCTTGTCATGCTGCGGCAATGCGAGTTTGGTCACGTCATTGTAAGGATGACCTACATTGACGATAGACTCGGTGGGACTGAACAGAGAGGTGTGAGAATGACTCGTCCCTTCCGGGTGGCCATCGTCGGCGCCGGTCCTGCTGGGATCTACGCGGCCGATCTTATGACTAAGGCGGAACGTGATTTCGATCTGAGCATCGATCTCTTCGATCGTCTGCCGACTCCCTTCGGGCTCGTCCGCTACGGAGTCGCTCCCGACCACCCGCGGATCAAGGGCATCATCAATGCCCTGATCAAGGTCCTCGACCGAGGCGACATCCGCCTGTTCTCCAACGTCGAGTACGGAGTTGACCTCCACCTCGAAGAGCTTACCGACCGCTACGACGCGGTGATCTTCTCCACCGGATGCTTCGTCGATGCCGCACTCGATCTGCCCGGCATCGATCTGCCCGGATCCTACGGTGCAGCGGACTTCGTCAACTGGTACGACTCGCATCCCGACGTCCCGCAGTCCTGGCCGTTGGACGCCGAACGCGTCGCCGTCATCGGCAACGGCAATGTCGCCCTCGACGTCGCCCGCGTGCTGGCGAAGCAGGCCGACGATATGCATACCACGGAGATCCCCGATCACGTGTACGAGGGGCTGAAGTCCTCGAAGGTCACCGACGTCCACATATTCGGCCGTCGCGGACCGGCTCAGGCGAAGTTCACCCCGCTGGAGCTGCGCGAACTCGGCGCCGTCAAAGACGTCGACCTCATCGTCTACCCGGAGGACTTCGAGTTCGACGAAGGGTCGATGCAGGCGATCGAGTCGAGCAACCAGACCAAGCAGGTCGCAAAGACGCTTACGGACTTCACCATGCGTGAACCCACCGGAGCGAAGCGGCGTCTCCACCTGCACTTCCTGCACTCACCGGTCGCCATCCTCGGCGAGGACAAGGTGACGGGGCTGCGCACCGAACGAATGGAACTCGACGGTTCCGGCGGTGTCAACGGCACCGGCAGCTTCCACGATTGGGAACTCGACGCGGTCTACCGCGCCGTCGGATATGCGGGCACTCAGCTGCCGCAACTGCCCTTCGACGACCGCAAGCGTGTGATCCCGAACCATGAGGGTCGCGTCGTCGACTCCGATGATCAGACCACGGCTGCCGAAGCCGATGTCGTTCAGGGCGTGTACACCACGGGATGGATCAAGCGCGGACCCGTCGGTCTCATCGGCCACACGAAGGGTGATGCGCTCGAGACCATCGGCCACATCCTCGACGACCGCGCCGCCGGCGTGCTCACCGATCCGGTCTACCCGGATGAATCGGCCATCTTCGAACTCCTCGAGTCCAAGGGCGTCGACTTCGCCGATTGGGAGGGCTACCACCGGGTTGAGGCCGCTGAGAAGGCGGCCGGCGAGGTCGAGGGGCGTGAGCGGATCAAGCTCGCCACCCGCGAAGCCATGCTCGCCGAGGCGCGCGGACACGTCACCGCCGAATCCGTCGGGCAGCCGTCCGCAGGCATCTGAGGTATGCCACCGGGCGCTCTTCGCGCCGTCGGAGTGTCACACATGGCTGAGGCCTCCCGCGCCGTTCGAGCACCACGCACGACCGTGGCACCTCCCAGAGCTTAGGCATCCAGCACCGTTAGTGCCTTACCGTCCGCTTAGCCTTACTTTCTCCACTCCTGGGGCCATCTGGCACCGGCAGTGACTTCTCCTCCCGTAGCAATGGCTGGACGAGTCGCTGCCGGTGCCTGATGCTTCCACCGCGTAGAGTCGGAGACGTCCAGAGCACGCCAGCGCACACCAAGTCACGCCCGCGTGCAGCAGATCGCACCAGCGAGCATGGACCATTGGACTGAAGGCCGGCAGGGGAGACCGCGTGAGAAATGAATCGCAGCTCAAAACGATCGTCGAACGTGCCTATGTCGAACGGCTCAACGCCTGGCAGACGGCGGCGGTGCGGATCAAACACTGGCTGACCGAACAGCAGAAGGGTCTGCTCAAGGACAAGGACATCTCCCGCCTCGACGTCGATGGTCATCGGATCAAGGACGCCGCCCGGACCCTGGCGAAGCTGACGGAGAAGACCGCAGACGATCCGAATCTGACGATCACCTCTACCGAGGATGTCGAAGACCAGGTCCGTGACATCGTCGGCGTCAAGGTGCTGTGCAAATCACCGCGTGATCAGTCGATGATTTTCGCTGCGCTGCGCGATCCCGATCAGCTGGGCGCCTTCGAACTCATCGAGTGGAAAGACTATACGGACCCGCCGAAGGCCAGCGGCTATCGCGCCTGCCACGTCATCCTGCGCATCCCATCTGACCAAGGGCCGCCGGTCTTCGCCGAGATCCAGGTCAAGACCCGCCTCCAGGACGCCTGGAGCGAACTGACCCACGAGGACATGTACAAACCCGGCGCTGCGATGAAGCCGAGCAAGCTGCACGGCGAATTCGCCCGTGCCATGGCGAACATGCTCGCGACCGTCGATGACATGGCCGATACCCTGGCCGTCGAGCTCACCGCGCTGACGAACCCGGAACCCGTCGTCGAACTCGACGAACTGCGGGAACAGGACACGGGCATCGACGTTCGGGTCCGCGCGACCGGCCCGAAGTACGCGCTCGCCGTCGACGCTTCGGGACGCCAGGGGCTCATCCCAGCCTTCGCCATCCGCCGCCTCAGCGGCCAGAAGGGCACCATCAAGGTCAACGATTTCATCCACCTCGACGATCGCCTCCGGGCCATTGTCGAAGAGGACTCGAAAGGTCTGTACTACATCCCACTCGAGCTTCCCGAACACTGACCCGGACCCTGCCGGGGTGACCCTCGCCGAGGCGGCTCAGACCGTGACCGGGACCGATTCCACCACGGCCTGCCGCGCGGCGACGAATTTGGCCAGAGAGGCGCGCACCTTAGTGTAGTCACGCGTCTTCAGTCCGCAGTCGAGTTTGATCCACAGACGATTCGCGGGCACATGCTTGAGCGCCGTCTCGATGAGTTTGCGCAGCTCCTCCACGCTCGGCACGCGTGGGGAGCGGATGTCATAGATTCGCGGGCCGATGCCGAGAGCCGCGGGGTGACGAAATGAGTCGTCGACGGGCCGAGCCGGGCCGGTCCATGACCCGGCTCACCCCGAGGCGGGATCAGCGGTAGTTCGTGAACTGCAGGTCGACGTCGAGGTCCTGTCCCTTGAGCAGAGCGATGACTTCCTGCAGGTCGTCACGCTTCTTTGAGCTCACGCGCAGCTCGTCGCCCTGGATCTGGGCTTTGACGCCCTTGGGGCCCTCGTCGCGGATGATCTTCGAGATCTTCTTCGCATTGTCCTTGTCGATGCCCTCCTTGAGGGACGCATCGATGCGGTATTCCTTGCCGGAGGGGTACGGTTCGCCGTCCTCGAGGGACTTCAGCGAGATTCCGCGCTTGACCAGCTTCGACTGGAAGACGTCGAGGATGGCCTTGACCCGGTCCTCGCTGTTGGCTTTCAGCTGCACGGCTTCGCCGCTCCAAGCGATCGACGCATCGGTGCCGCGGAAGTCATAGCGGGAGTTGATCTCCTTCGCGGCCTGGTTGAGTGCGTTGTCGGCTTCCTGGCGGTCGACCTTGCTGACGATGTCGAATGAGGATTCGCTGGCCATGAATGCTCCTTAGTCTGCGATCGTTGATGCCCGTTGGAAACGGGCTCGGCTGTTGAGTCCGAGTCTAGTCGAGGCCTCGAACTGTGATCTGCGTCTACCGAGTTGGAGATTCGGGTCCGAGCCTTGTATTCTTTTCAGGTGCTCATCGAGCGCCACCTGCGGCAGATTGCCCGAGCGGCCAAAGGGAGCTGACTGTAAATCAGCCGGCATTGCCTTCATAGGTTCGAATCCTATATCTGCCACGCAGACCGGAGAAGCTCCGTGACCGAGAGGTCACGGAGCTTCTCTCTTTACCGCCTCTTTCCCTTGCCCGGCGGCCGCACCGACGCCTACGGTGTGAGGACAGGGCGGAAATGCTCCGCCGAGGAGGGCGAACCGATGAGCGATGACATGGACGACGCGCAGTCGCCTCGGCGTCTGAATTCACTCGAGGACCGAAACGCCGTCGTCGAATCCGCCCTCGACCGAGCCATCAAGCGCGGTGATTTCGATGATCTGCCGGGGCTGGGCAAGCCGCTGTCCGGGTTGCACAGCTCATCTGATCCTGATTGGTGGATCAAGCAGAAGATGGATTCCGAAGGCATCAACGGCGTCGCTCCGGCGGCGTTTCAGCTGCGCAAGGAGAACGCCGTTCTCGAAGATACCGTCGACGCTTTCTCCACCGAGTCTGAGGTTCGCGACTACCTCGCCGGCTTCAATGCTCGGGTGCGCGAGGCCGTGATGGATCTGCGTGACGGACCGCCCGTGTTCACTCCGCCCCGCGATGTGGAGAAGGAAGTCAGCGCGTGGCGGCTGCGACGCAGCCACCGAACCACGAACACCGATAACGCCGAGGTGGCCCCGCCCGTGAGTGGTCAACTGCAGACGGACGGCGGCCCTGAAATGGCGACCGGTGACGCTGGGCCCGGGGGGTCACCTCGGCGATGGTGGCACTTCTTCCACAGGTGAGGCAGCTACGGATGGTCGCGGCCTTGACGCACTCGTAGGTTCGCGGTCGGCTGCGGAACGCAGTTATGACGTCAGCGTCTCCTTCGCAAGTCTCTCGATCGCGAGGTGGGACAGAAGAGCCGCCTGAACGCCGAGCACCGAATCGTCGAAGATGACGAAGGGGGAGTGGTTGTTGCCTTGTCGATCGGCGGGCACGTCCGTGCGCTCGGCCCCGAGCATGAGATAGGAGCCCGGCACTTCACGGAGGACGAATGAGAAGTCCTCACTCGGCATGATCGGTTGCTCGAGCACCTCCACTCGCTCCTCGCCGAGTAGGCTGCTGAGCTCGTCGATCGCCCACGCGGTCTCATCGAAGTCGTTGACGGTCACCGGGTATTGGACGTTGAAATCCACCTCGGCGGTGCAATCGTGAGCCGCGGCGATGCCGTCGGCCAGCTGCTTCGACCGGGTGCGAACGATGTCCAGGGACTCGTCGGAGAGCGTGCGCACGGTCGCTCCCAGGCTCGCCGAGGCGGGGATGACGTTGACCGCATCCGAGGCACGCAGCTGAGTCACGGACATCGCGATGGGGTCGAAGACATTGATGCGGCGGCTGATCATGTTCTGCAGTGCCGTGACGAGTTCGGCCAGAGCCGGCACAGGGTCGATGGCGGTCTGCGGCTGAGACCCGTGTCCGCCCCGTCCGTGGATGGTCACCTGAAGCGTATTCGAACCCGCCTGCAGAGTTCCGGGGCGAGTGGCGACAACGCCGCGAGTATGCGGGAGCACATGGACTCCGAACGCGGCGATCGCCCGCTTCCCGGCGGCATCGAGCACACCCTCGTCGATCATCACCGAAGCGCCGTTGCAGCCTTCCTCTCCGGGCTGGAACATGAAGACGACGTCGCCAGCCAGCCGTTCCCGATGTGCGTGGAGGAGTCGTGCGGCTCCGACGAGTCCTGCGGTGTGCAGGTCATGGCCGCAGGCGTGCATATTTCCATTCGTCGAGGCGAACGTCTCATCGGTCTCCTCCGCGACAGGGAGTGCGTCCATGTCTCCGCGCAGGAGCACGGCGGGAGCCTCGACGGGTCTGTCCGGATGCGAGCCGCGCAGAACGGCGACCACCGAGGTGGTGCCCACGCCCGTGGTCACCTCAAGATCGAGGTCGGCCAGGGCTTCGAGGACCGCGGCCTGAGTGCGGGGCAGGTCGAGGCCGATCTCAGGGTCCGCATGGAGGAGACGTCGCAGGTTCTGGAGTTCGGGCAGCATGGCCTCGCCCTCGGCGAGGAGTCCCCGCGTGCCGCTGTCCGCCGCGCTCACAGCAGGCTCACGAGGACGCTGGCGATGACGACGGATCCGGCCGACACCGAGGTGAATCCTCCGACGAGCATCGGCGGCAGCATGACGTTGAGCAGCGCTTCCTTCTCGTCCTCGTCGCGAGCGATGGAACGTGCTACCTCATTGGTGAGCAGATAGTCGGCAGGGAAGCCGTACATGGCGGTGAGGGCGACCGACATGCCGAGCCCGGACTTCCAGCGCAGGAGCTTGGTCGCGACGAATCCGCCGAGGACGATGCCTGAACCGCCGACGATGAGGATAGTCACGGTGGGGATGAACGCGTTGATGACGTCCTGCACCGAGGCAGTCACCAGTGGGGCCATGACGATGGCGATGACGCCGGCCATCGCGATGCCGAAGGAGTTCGACCGTTCCATGGCTCGGTCAGGGGACAGACCGACCGCAGTAGCAAGAATGCCGAGGATGAGCGCGAGGATGGATGAGGGGATGTGCGTCGGGACAGCCAGCAGCGTCGCGAGCGACCCGCCGACGAGGATGAGGAAGAGCATGAACAGCTGATTGTCGACGAGGAACCCCGGCAGAGTGACGAGCTTCTTCTTCTGGGCGGCCGCCTCTTCCTCCTCGTGGTGGGCTTGAGCGAGTTCGTGCAGCTCTCCGCTGTCGCGCAGCTTCGTGGCATAGCGACGCAGGAAGTAGTTCGTCAGCGGCATCGAGGGCAGGGACTGCAGCATGAGGACCAGAGCGGGGAGCACGACGATCGACGAGGCGGCGCCTTGCGCCGACAGCCCCTCCGTCGTCAGGCTGGTGGCGACGATGCCGCCGGCCAACGGCCCGGATCCGGCGACGAAGGTTTCGAAGCCGAAGAGCGGGGCGACGATCGCCAGAATGAGCAAGACGGCCACGAGCATGCCAGAGACGGCGATGATCACCGACCGCCACTGCTTGAGCATCACGCGCAGAGGGATCAGTGAGCCCATGTGGAAGAGCAGGGGTGCAACGAGGAAGGTGTACGCCTGAAGCAGCAGAGAGTCATCGATGACAGTTTCTGGGACTACGCCGATCTTGGCGAAGATGAATATGCCGAGCATCGCAACCAGAAGGCTGGGGACACGCGCCTTCGACCAGATCGAGACCAACTCACCGAGCGCGATGAAGGCGAGGACGATTGCGGCAGCGTAGATAGCTTCCATGGTGAACCTTCGCATCTAGGAAGTGAGGTTCCTCACAAGATATCCGCTGCAGTCGTGTCTGTGTCGAAAATGAGGCGAGTTCCCATCATTCGGGACACGTCCGCGGTGCGTACCGTTCACCGGCGGCATCTCCTCCGTGGCTGATCCGTGGAAGGGCGGCCGCCTGTCATGCGACTTTGTGCTCTCAGGGCATAGGCTGAAGCCATGAGTTTTCTGCAGTTCCTCCACGAACGGGGCATCGTCGAGCGCCCCGGATCCGGAAGCCGCCCACTGGTGATCGCGCACCGCGGCTATTCGGCTGTTGTGCCCGAGAACAGCCTCGCCGCTGTCGACGCCGCGCGTGCCCTGGGTGTCGACTTCATCGAGGTCGACACCTCGACCAGCGCCGACGGTGTCCCTGTCATCCTCCATGACCCGGATCTGGACCGAACCACGAATCGCAGAGGTCCCGTCGTCAATCTCACCGCCGAAGAGCTGTCGTTCGTCGACGCCGGTTCGTGGATGGGCCCGGGATTCAACGGAGTGCGCATCCCGACCCTGTCGGCCGTGATGAGGGATATCCAGCACCGAGGCGGCGAACTCCTCCTCGAACTCAAGGGGGAGTGGTCATCGGGCGCGGTGGCGAGGATCTCCGAACTGGTGGTCGAAACCGGGATTGCCGACCGGATGATCGTCCAGTCGTTCAACATCGAGACGCTGGAGACCTGTCGGGACATGCTGCCGATGGTCGCTCGCTTCCTTCTGCGTATGGTTCCCAAGCCTGAGGACATCGAGATCGCTCGCGAGCTCGGGGCGGTGGCGATCAATCCTTCGTACAAGGGATTCTCGATGCGCAAATCGGTCGTCACCGAGATCATGGACAACGACCTCGGCGTCTTCGTCTGGACTGCCGACGAGATGAACGAATGGCGGGAACTCCTCGGTGCCGAGGTCGATGGGATCATCACGAACCACCCAGGTCGACTGCAGGGATTCCTTGCAGGGCGATTCGATCCCGTGAAATAGATACTTTCGCTGGTCGCACCGATGCGGGGCAGGGCTCGATGGGCGTTTTCGCCTCCGACTCCAGGGCGTGTGAGTGACGTCACTGAAATCCGATTTGCCCGGAGCGAGCGAACCCGTGTAAATTCTTACCTGTTGCCCCGATAGCTCAGTCGGCAGAGCATCTCCATGGTAAGGAGAAGGTCAAGGGTTCGATTCCCTTTCGGGGCTCTCGTGCCGCCTAGAATGCGGTGCTGGGGCGGGGTAGCTCAGCTGGTTAGAGCGCACGACTCATAATCGTGAGGTCGGGGGATCGAGTCCCCCTCCCGCTACCGATAAGCCCCTCACCAGGGATTGAGTCCCGGTGAGGGGCTATTTTTCCGCTCGACTCCCGACATCTATGCGGTTACGATGCGCTTTGAAACCATTCGTCGAGCACGCCAACCACGCCCTGCGGCCCAATATTGACCTTCTGCACATAGTGCTTCGCAGTCACTCCCACCTCAGAATGTCCAAGCTGCTGGGACGCATTGTCCAAGCTATCCGAGTTGTAGATCGTCGCCGCCACGGTCTTGCGAATCGTCTTCGGTGTAACCCAATCCAAGCTGGCGAGCTCACGCACCTGTCGGAAATGCACTCGATACGCGGACGGGTTCCGCCACGTCCCCACCTCGGATACAAATACGGCTTCAGACTCCGGGCGGAACTCCCTGTCAGCGAACTGCCGCCGCAAAGCCTCAACAGCGATCGACTGCAGATAGAGAGTCCGCTTCGATGTCTCCGACTTCGGCGCCGGCTTCCAAACCACACCCTGGCCTTTTTTGGAAGACACAGTGCCCATCACCGACACCGTCGGCACATCCGCGTCGAGGTCAATGTCCTGCCAGCGAATGCCGAGCAGTTCGCCGGTGCGAACACCGGTGCCGAGCATGACGTCGATACTGTCGAGAATGTCGCGCCGGTACGGCCTGAACGACTTATGCGGTGTCGCCTCCCAGGTCCGGGCACCGTTGCGCAAAGCCACCACATCGCCCTGAGCCATGGCCCGCACCTCGCCTGCCCTCGGTTTGATGGGGGAGACGCCGAGCGCCGGGTTCGTCGCCAACGCATCGAGGCGTACTGCGTCCGCAAAGATGTGGCGTAGAACTGTGCGAGCTTGTTTCGCGGTCGTCTCGCTGTGTCCTTCCGCGATGCGCTTCACCCCGTTTTCGAGTTTCCAGGTCCCGCATTCGACGAGGCGGAGCATGCCGAGCTCTTCGCGGATCCATTTCACCGCGGCCGTGTAGGTGGCAAGGGTCGCCGGCGGGTGCTCGTCCGACTCTTCCCACCTTTGCAACCAGTCGTTCGCGAACGAGCCGACAGTGGTGGAGTTGGAGAGCCCACCCGCGATCGCCTGCTCTCGAAGCTCGGTGAGATGCTCGAGGAGCGCGTGGCGGGCTGCCTCTTTTGTGGTTCCGAACCGTGACCGCGTGATGGTTCGCCCGTTAGCTTGCCGCAACCTCGCGGCGGCCCGGTAGTCCCCGCGCTTTCCGGAGACGCTGATGTTGCCCCATGCGCCCACGGGGATGGGTTATGCGTGCCATTTCGTCGTTTCTCTTTCTACGCGTGCCTGGAGGCAGCAATGAGTCTCAGCAGGCTCTTCTCGTGAGGGCGGAGGAATCGGAGACGGTCCTCAAGGACTTCGGGTGTCACCCACAGTTCGTCGGCGGCTTCTAAGGCTGTGTGGGCCCATTTGAAGACGTCGACGAGGGCATCCCGGTGAATGAGCTTCTGGGCGGTGAGTCGGCGTGCTGCTTGTTCTTCTCTCGGGTTGTCACATTATGTGTACCCGAGGTCAATGTGTGCTTGCTCGTGTTGGATGGCGAAGCGGCGCTTCCTAGCCTCTGCAAGGAAATCGTAGACGCCTACCAGGTCATGTTCTACACAAACCGCGGTCGTCCATATTTCCAGATTCCATCGTGGGAAGGCCATCAAGTGACGCAACGTCGAGCAAAACGCAGATTCCCAACCTTCGAGGATGAGAACTCAGTACTTGACCAGGCAATACATGATCTTCCTTGCGGTGACCAGGAACTTCCTAGCCGAAGCAAGGAAAACGCTAGTACGGAACAGAGGAACAGGGGAACAGTTCTTCTCGTCCGGGATCGCAAGCGATCCCGAACCCGATGAACAAGAGCCCGAACCGAGAGACGACATCGACGGACTCCTCAACCTCCTCGACCTCGAGATCGAACGCAATGGCAACAAACGCCCGAAGCGCAACAAGACCAACCACGACGCCATGCGACTACTCCTCGACCGCGACCAGGCCACCGAAGAGCAGGTCGCCTACGTCATCCGCTGGTCCCAGCAAGACCAGTTCTGGAAGGCCAATATCCTCTCCGCTGCCAAGCTGCGTGAGAAGTTCCCACAACTCGTCGCAAAGATCCGCTCCGAAGCCGAACGACCAACGAGGCGGGACGCACCCCGCAACCGAGCCCAGGAACGCATCGACAACAACAAAGCCGTCATCGAGGAGCTCCGGCGAATCGAAGAAGACATGGACAACAACCACAACACATTCCAAGGAGAACTGCTGTGAGACTCAGCGAAGCCGGTGAAGTCATGGAACTCATCAACATGTACGACAACCGACAGATGACCAAAGAGGTCTCGACTGCCTGGTACGACCTCATCTACCCGTACACGCTGGACGAAGCGAAGTACGCGGTGAAGAAACACTACAACGAATCGGACGAATGGCTGATGCCCGTCCACATCATCAAGATCATCAAGGCCAAACGCCGGGCACGCCTGGCCAAGGTTGGGGTCATCGCCACCTCGCGGGCAGACATGACCGACACGGCAACCGAACTGGATACGGCACGCCAACTCACTCGGGCGATCGCATCCGGGCAGCTCACCCCGGAGCAGTACGAAGCCTACGTGCACGGCAACACCCCGTGGTCGCGTACTGGCGGGGGATCCTCGCACTCAGGGGAGCGGCATGAGCACCGTCAACGAAATCCTGACCTCGGGCCGATACACGGACAGGCGCGGGCGGCAGTGGGGCGTTGTCGCCTTTGATCGCGGTTGGGGGCGAGTTGACCATAGTGGCTACGCGCTTGGCGGTCCCACCTTCCGGCCCTCCGAGGTGCGCCTGTTGATCGAACGCGACCAACATCGGGACGTGTGCCCCGGTCTGCGGCAGTGCGGAAAACACCCGGTGCCCGTCGTGGTCAATTGGACGCGTGAGGCGGGCTACTCGCAGTTTGGGGCGCACCACCTCGGCAAGCATCACTGGGTTAGCACGCATGTCGCAGCCTTAGGCGCTGCCCGTGCATTGGCGGTGGGCGAATGATCCGCCTCATCGAGTACCTCATCACCCGCCGGCGACTCACCTTGGCACACCGAACCTCACCAACCATTGAGTTCGAAACCGAACCTCACCAACCGCGTGTCGGCACTGGGAAAAATGCCGTGAAATAGAAGAGACTAAAGGCATGAACTTGAAGCGGTGACCGCGGAGGCTTTGGGACAGGCGTTATCCAAGTAGCCTCGGCGGTCCACCGAGTGCCGACAGTGGTGGGTCAAGAGCGGCGGGAGCTCGTATGGACAAGCAGGAACTGATTGAGAAAACCAGCGAAGACTGTGGATTCTCAGTACACGCAATAACAGGCGTCATCAACTACCTCGACGACGAGGGGTGGTTGCGTAACCCAGATCCAGTTGGCATTGAGAGAGAGCATGCTGAAACTGTGAGCGCGCTCGAAGAAGCTCTCTATGACAGTCGGTCGAAAATCGATGATCTGCGTGATGATCTTGTCGAATTGCATTCGAAGCACATGACTTTGACCGAACGGCTCGAGGTAAATAGAGCAGATGAGTGGAGAGAGCATGAACGCATGATCAAGCTGAAGACAGAGAACGAAGTGCTTAGAAAGCAACTCGAAGATAGAGACGTCCTGATTGAGCGGCTAGTGGAAAAGTCACGCAAACGGCTCGGGCTCTTCTAGGCGGCCCCCCCGACTGAAATCGACATCGTCGACTGCTCCGTACCCGAACATATGAACAGTCACGGCATCTCTACAGCCATAGAATCAAGACCATGATCGAACTTGACCCCTCGGACCCCGACCATAACTGGGACAACTACGACTCGGAAGACCTCGTGACCGCCAATATCCGTGAGTACATGATCGAAGACGGAGACGACGACCGCATCGACCTGGAATCACTCAAGGAGGCAGAGGGCCAACTGCGGAACCGCCTCAACGACGACCAGAACCAACGCAGAGACCAGCACAAAACGGCAGAGTCGAAGAAGACGATTAAACGCTTCGCACAGCTCACCAAAGGCGGACCCGCCTCCGAAGCGTTCAAGAAGCTCGGCATCACGAATTCCCTCACCGGCACGGGCAAACCAGAAGACCTCGTTGGCAGCAAGATGAAACGCGTCTCCGTCGATATCCCCGAGTACGAACCCGCACCTAACCCAGTGCCCGAAAAGCTCGATGACCTCATCAAAGCGGCTTCAGACCAGCTCACCGAACAGAAGGAAATCACGAAGACCGCGAAGCAGGCAGCAGCGGATTCCAAGAAGCGTGCCGACGACGCAGAAATATCGGCGCAGAGAAGTATGTACCTGGCCATCGCCAGCATGCTAGTCGCAATCCTCGGCATAGCCACAAGCATTTACTTCTCGGCCACCCCTCACGGCCCCCAGACGCCACCGCAACCAAACAGCACGCCAACAATCGAGCAGACCACCAAATAGCCTCCACCGAGTTGCAGGAAGCCCTAAACCGGGAACGCGATCGCTACTCCAGACTGCTGGACTGGTTCACCGCCGCTCCGAGTATTTCCCAGGATGGAGTACACAATGAGCACCACCAGCGACCCGGCCGGCCGCCTCGTCCGCCCCCTGCTGGGCCGAAAGTATTTCAACCTCATGCCGACATGGACACGAGGCGAATGGCACTGGCACTGGCTGCTGACGAGCGGGCAGTACATCAATACCAGTGACCCCGACATGCGCAAAGGATACGGGTGGAAGATCGTCGGAGAGGCTGGGCCGGAACTGGTGAAACTTCCCTGGGCGAAGTAGCCTCGTCGAGGTCAACCGTGGCCGATGAGCCATGGAAAGCGAAAGCGCCGCGAACGTCCAGTTCGCGGCGCCAGTTTGGATTCAAGTCGTATCATAGATCCGGAGTACTCATAAGGCTTCCTCTCCAGCAATTATCTAGTCTGTTATTGCGATACTACCCGCTCCTAGCTCGCTCGTCACACTCTCTAGCGATCTTTTATAATCTCGGACACCACGCAGAAGTGGCCAGGTCAGAAGATGTGACTCGGGTAGCTCCCCGTTCGCGATCATGCGTTGCGCGATCTCATACGCTTTCTCGTTCTCATCGAGGAGTGCATGTTTGGCCAACTTGTAATCGTCTGACCGATTCGCAACAGGTAGATCCTCGACTTCTTTACGCGCAGTTTTGAACCTACCCATCTCTTTGAGCGCTATCCAGCGATTCACGCGAATTATGAAAGCGCAGTGTTCTCCCTTTTCGCCCTTCAGACTCTTGAGGGGCGCCGTCTCTCCAATCTTCTGCACAAGTTCAAAGCGATGCTCCTGAAGAAGGAAGAATGTCCTGTTAGTGAAGGTGGTGACAAAATGGTCTCGCCAGTAGGGTTCAGGATTAATTTTCATGGCGAGGGCCCAGGATAAGCTATACGCAATCATGAACATGGAGTCAGCTGCAGTCTCCACATAGTCGGCATCGACGTCCAAGAGGTCGTTGAGCTTGGTCTCGACATTGAAATCACTGAGCTTGTTCAAATACTGCTGTGAGGCGTGTCCAGCGTTATGGACGATGCAGTGCCGACGCTGGGTTGCTTCAATTGCTTCGAACGTCCTCGCTGCGTCGATTTGATCGAGACCAAACCGCGTCTCAAAGAACTCCACCCATTGCAAGAGTGAGCCGCGTAGCAATTCGTCAATTGTCTCGTCCACTACCATGTCGCGGACTTCGTCAATAGAGTCGCACCCTGCGATGGTCGCCCACGTAAGTTGCCGACCGCCTTGGTCCAACGCCCCCGGTCTGACTTCGAAGCATGCTCTTGCGAGCTGATTGATGAACATCTCCATTTCGCCAACGAGTATTGTAAGTAATGAAGAGTGGAGGAACCTCGAGCCAACCGACCGACGCGTCGCTCGCGTGATTGCCGCCACGTATGTTGACTCAATACCTTTTGGAAGTTCACTCCCAACGGCGTTCAAGCCTTCAGCGAAGGCAATTTCGCGTTCACTCCGAGTGGTTTCATCGTTCTCGACCGCGAGTTCATCGTAGCTTTCGAATACTCTTAAATATCGGTCGAGGAGATCTTCATCTACTTCTTCCTGCAGGTGTCTTTCAATGCTGCGTTTCGCCCTCAGCTTCGAATCGTTGAGCTCTGCGTCTCGCTCGGCAAAATACTCGGACATCCGAAGAATCTCTGTTTGGCGATGGGCGAAAGTGGCTAGGAGGGACCTTAGCCTCAGATAGAATGCTTCGCCCGGTGTTGCTTCTCGCTCCTCCTGGCCGGTAGGCGCTTCGTGGTCGCCTTCATGATCTGAGTTACTCATCTCCGCATCCTATCCCGGAAAACTACATCCAGCGTCGCGGGGACGACCTATCGCATGAACGTTTTCCATCGGCCTTGCCGGCGTTCGAACGCGAACCGTTCCGCCCGCAACCGCCTCACCCGCTCCACAACCTCCGGGGCGTAACTGTACGCCGCATCCGTATCCGCCAGCCCCTCAAGCACAACAGCGTACTTCTCGACCGGCAAGTTGATGCGCCGGCACAACGCGTCACGCGCAGCCACCGTGTGCGCGGCCTTCTCCAGGTCAAGGATCAACCGATCATGCTCGGAGAGCTCATGCACAGTGCCAGGAACCATAGATGCCAGTGTGGCACAACGGGCGAAATTTCATACTTTTAGAGGATGCGAGACTCGTCCAGTTCCTTATAGATTCATCAAGGCTGCCTGATGTGGGCAGTACCCCCCCCCTGAGAGAATCCGGAAAGGAACATCCCCATGAAACTGCTCAAGTCTCTAATGGCCAGCGCTGCTATGGCGACTATGCTCGTCAGCTTCGCTGTCACCCCGGCTGCGGCCTCGAATCAGAGCGAGGTCACCGACGAAAAACTGACGAGCATGCAAGGAGCCTCACCCTACGTCGAAGCCGACACCGAAGAAGAGGCCATGAAGAAACTCGACAAAATCGAGCAAGAGAACCCTGGTGGAATATCGGTTCAGGCCGCCAGTGTCCGGTTCGGGCCGTGCGTTCTATATCCAGAAAGCTTCCATACCAGGAAATCGAGCGGTCATAAGCACGGCGGGGTCAAACCAGTCACCGTGTGCACGAAGAAGGTAACTGGGATCAAGATGGCCTCCCAGCTGCGCTACAAGAACGCGTTGATGTGGGTGAAAACCGGTGTACAGATACCGCAAACTGCGACCGACAAGGACCTGAAGCCTGGAAAGTACCGGTACAAAAAGAAGGACTGGGTCGTTAAGTTCCAGCAAACGAACATGGAATACAAGTGCAAGGGGACCAAGAGCCACAAGTGGTCTGCGAGCACGATCGGGCGTCTGCGCTATCAAGGTCGAACACTGTGGGCGCGGGTATACGCATCGCCAATCAGTGCAGAATGCGGACCACACTAACTGACAGGATGCGAGACTTAACCAATGAGTAAGCAGAAGTTGTACCTACTGTTCGCTGAACAGACGTCTCCATTCGATCCAGACGAAAAGATCGATCCGCTGGTCGGCATATTTAGCGATGAGGCCGAGTGCGAACGAATCGAAAGGGAACAAACGGGCTACAAGATCAGCTGGGAGGAACGGGACGTCGAGGATGCAGGTGAACACACGATCGAGCCCGGCGACACCGTTTACGCCTACCACTACATGGCAACTTACAGGCCGACACCAGATGGTGGGGAAGCCATCGAGGTTCTGAGCGACGCCGCAGTAGAAGATGTCTTCTTTCAGGAGGAGAACGCCCGGAAGATGCTTGAAGTCGGCGACCTCCAGGTGATCACGGTCGGCGAACTTCGGCTGAACGGCGACTTTCAGATCATCGAAAGCTAACACACCAGAGTAATCTCCACCTCGAGGAGTGGCCCACGCAAACGCGGTCGGGCCACTCTTCTTTTGTCACCCGCGTGTCGCCCCTGGTAACTCTCCCGTGCCTGCCCACAAGCTTCGGGCATGATCGTCAGACACCTCAATGCAAGCGACCTCGGCAAAACCGTCACCCTGCCGACCCTCGCAGCCCTCGGCCGATGCCGAAGCGGCACACTCCACTCCTTCACCCTCGAAACCGCCACCGACACTAGCACCCTCCGCGTCGGCGACCACCTCCACTCGGTACCCAACGACGCGACCGTGTACGTCACCACCGAAGTGAGCGGACTCTGATGGTCGACAAAACCGGTTGGGATCCGGAGAAATGCCAAGCCACGTCGAAGAAGCGCGGCGACCAGTGCAAGAACTACCCCGTCCGCGGCCTCCGCGTATGCCTCCGCCACGGCGGGGGATCGAAGAAAGCCCGCGCCGCAGCCACCCGCAACCTCGAGCATGAGAAACTCACCTGCGTCGCCCGCAGGCTCGGCACACCCCACGAGCACCTCGACCCCGCGCAGGCGCTCCTCGACCTCGTCGCATCCAAAGCCGGCGAAGTCGAATGGCTCAGGCATCAGGTGGAGTTGCTCGAAACCGATGGGGACCTGTGGTGGGGTGAAACGAAGGTCGTCGGCAAGGACAACCCGGAGTTCGGGGAACAGTTCGAACGTACCGAGGAGGCCCGCCAGCACGTCGTGTACACGCTGCTGCACAAAGCGCAGGACCAACTCGCCAGGTACGCGGCTGAGACGTTGAAGGCCGGCGTCGACGAACGCCAGGTCAAGCTGGCAGAGCAGACGGGCGCCCAGTTCGAAACCGTCCTCACGTCCCTCCTCATCGCTATCCAAGCCACACCGGAGCAAATGCAGACTGCGGCGACTGAGATCCCGCGGATCCTCCGCAACCTCGCAGGGGGAGGCAACTGACCATCCAACAGGTGATGGCACAACGTCAACGCCTCTTCCGCGCCGCGGGACTCCTCGCACTCGAATACGACCGTCTCGGCCGCACACCGGACGGTTGGGCTATCGCCCATCACCAAGAGGTCATCGCAACTGAGGCGATCGAGCAGGCCGAAAACATGGCGGCAACCGGGGCAATGCGATGGACTCACGCGGCCAGCATGATCGCCGAAAGGCTGGAAGAGAACGTGCAAGGACTACAGGAAGTGAACACGCCATGAGTTACGACATAAACGCAGGCGGGGAGTGGTTCAACTACACCTCGAACATGCACCGGTTCTTCACCGACTTCGGAGCTTACCCCGGCGACTGGGCAGGGCAGAACAGGCATGAAGTTGCCGACAAGCTCGACGTGGCGATCAAGCAGATCGAATCCAACGACCTCGACGCCCTCAAGGTCGAGTACGACGCGCCCAACGGCTGGGGTGAGGTCGGAAGCGCGACCCAGTTCCTCCACGATTTGCGCGACGCCTGCCGCAGAGAGCTGCCCGACACTGTGGAGGTGTCGCGATGACCGATAACCCGTGGCTGCCGATCGACTCCATGCCACTATCCACAGTCGGAACGAAGGTGGACGTGCGCGAAGATGAGCGCGCCCACACGGGTGTCAAAGTCACCGGTATCCGATACGAACGTGAAGTCGTCGAAGAACAGATAATGTTCGGCGAAGCACCCAGCATCACCATCGGCCGCATCGCAGACTTCACCATCACCCACACCGCCGGAACCATCTGCGCCACCCTGGCGGTCGAATGGAGGCCACGTGACTGACCCATCCCCAGCTCAGCAGATCCGGAACCTCTGCGACCAAATTTCAGACCTCATCGAAACCATCGAACCTGCAGCGCCCGTCCCCACCTGCGGCGGGTCTGAAGGCGGGGGAGGAGCCGCGGCATCCAAAGCACCCATGACCGACAACATGGTCATCGCCCGCGATAACCTCAAACAGACCCTCACTTCCTGGGCGCTCCTCATCGTCGAAGAAGGCCACCATGAATATTCGGGCCGAGACGAAACCACAGCCATCGCCGCCTGGATCTACGGGTACGCCGACTGGATGGCCCACCACCCAGCATTCGACGACTTCATCACCGAAGTGGGCAACGACATGCGGGCCATCCACGATGAACTCAACCGACACATCGACGACCGACGCTTCTGCGGCTGGCACAACGGACACCCCGTCTACGCCCGCCACGACCAAGCCAGCGTCATCATCGACGGCACCACCTACACCCCACAAGAAGGCCAAGACAAACTCAAAGCCGGCATCGCCGACGTCGACCTCACCGCCAAAGAATGCGCCCTCGTCCTCACCCAAGTCCACGGCATCAAAACCACGGCGAAACAGATCCTCAAACTCCTCGAAGTCGACAACCGCAACCGAACCACCGGCACCCTCGGCCAGTACGAAGGACTCCACCCCGTCGGACGAAAAGGGCCCGGACCGAAATCACCCCTCCTATTCCGGTTCGAAGAAGTCCTCACCCGCAACCAACAGTCGGGATGTCGATCTGGACAAAAAGCAAGTTAGGGGATTAGCTATGCGGTAGATGGGTCGAAGTGTCTACGGGCACCGGTCCATCTTTCGCATTCCCGGGGTGTTTCGTCACTTTTCTACCCGCGGAATGCGACCCCACGCCCCTTGTTGAAGACGCGTTGCTGCTGGCTCCGAGGGGCACTCAAACCAACCCCAGCTGCCGGGCGTTCGCTACCGATGGTCGTTGCGGTTGCCGAGTTGCCGGAACTCGCACCCAAAACCGGCATCAACTTCATGGAAGTGCGCCGTGTCCGTTGACTAGAAGACGTGGCTTACTCGCCCCGTAGCTCGCCCCACGCGAACGAAGACTCAGCGACATAGTCCTGAAGATCGTCAAAGAACTGCTGCGCGACAAACTCAACTGTGTGATCGAACTCGTGCTCACGAACCCGAGGCTCGAACTCCTCGTCACCGACAGTAATTCGATAAACCAAATTGCGCGGTTCGATGGAATCTGGGACCAGCCGTGCATCGTCGATCTCACCGGGTTTGAAGATGCGCTCGACTGCCGGTCGCACCACTGATTCCATCAGCTTTTCGTCCGTGCAGTCATCAACATGTCGCTCATCGACCATTTCGCCAGTTTATTGCGTGAGTTTACGTTGCGGAATGTTTCCAACGTAGGAGGAGGCACCAATGAGCGTCGACTGGATGACGGCGCTCGCAGACAAACTCGAAGCACACAACGCCAACAACGCCGACGACACACCCGTCTGGGACACCCCCGGCGCCATGGCACAACACCTCGACCACCGCACCAAACAAACCCCAGCACTCGAACTCATCGACCAAAAACTCGTCGAAGCATTCAACACCCCAGACTCGCGGCTCATCATCTCCATGCCACCCCAGGAAGGCAAAAGCCAACGCGCATCACGCCGATTCCCACTCTGGGCACTCACCCAAAACCGTGACCTGCGCATCGCCATGGCCTCCTACGAAGCCCGCATCGCCGAACGCTGGGGCCGCGCAGTCCGCGACGACATCCGCCAAAACCCCGACATCGGCCTCACCATTCGCGACGACGTGTCAGCACAACGCGAATGGCAGCTCATCGGCCACGACGGCGGCATGTTCTCCACCGGTGTCGGCGGCGCTATGACCGGCCGCCCAGTCGACCTCCTCCTCATCGACGACCCCATCAAAGGCCGCGAACAAGCCGACAGCCCCGCCATCCGCGAAAAAACGTGGGAATGGTGGACCGACGTCGCCTTGTCCCGCCTCGCGCCCGGCGCACCCGTCATCATCATCCTCACCCGGTGGCACGCCGACGACCTCGCTGGCCGCCTCCTCGCGGAAGCCGACACCGACTGGGACTTCCTCAACATTCCCGCCCAAGCAGACCACCGTCCAGAACAGGGCGAGACCGACATTCTCGACCGTGAACCCGGCGAGTTCATGATCTCCGCCCGAGGACGCACCCTGGCCCAGTGGGAGTCCCGGATCGTCGGCAGGGCCGTGTACAGATGGAGCAGATCCCGGTTCGCTGGCAGGCGTGGGCGCCGGGTTAAGTGCTTGTGCCCGGCCTGACGGATATGGAAATAGCAGCGTTGGATGCGCGTGTCAGGCCACTGCTGCTTCACTGTGGCGTTGAGGGGGGGGTGCCGTCGATGATCGCGACTGTCGGGGCTGGGATACGGGTCAGCAGTGCTGTCCAGGACGCGGTGTTCTCGCGGTCGCACCATTGCCAGTCGATGACGTGGGTTTCGGTGTGGGTGATGAGGACGCACCAGCCGTTGAAGTAGGTGCCATCGAGCATGATCTGGTCGTGGATCCCGCCGTTGCGCGGTGGAGCTGGTTGGACGTTCCAGCACCATTGGGTGCGGCGGGTGAAGGTGCGAGTGCTGCGGGGCGAAGTCACCGCGTAGTTGAGGACTGGTCAGCCATGCGATGTGTCGGGCGAAGTCGGCCTTTCTCGTCGTGTCGGGCCTGGACTGGGTGGTTGAAGCACCACAGTGTTTGCATCGCCATCGTGTGCGACCGGAACTGGTCGTGCCGTTCTTGACGAGTTTGTAGGCGCATACACCACAGACGGGGTGATTCCTGGGATTGGACACTGAACATGCCTCCAGAGCATGTTCGACCTGTCCGTGTCCTACCGCTTGTTGGGAACGAGGCCCATCCCGTACACACTTTTTGCCTATAACCCGTACTAGGTCAAGAATGGCCCCACCGCCAATCGCGGTGGGGCCATTTTCTAGTTCGGCTTACGGTCCGATTCAGAGCTTCGCATCCTCCTGCGCATGAGCCTTGACGCTGAGGTTCGAGCTAATCGTCGCGTATGGCGCCAGAGCGTCACTGACCTCAAGAACACTATCCACTGGAACTGTTATCCGCATACGGGTCAACTTCCCGAGAAAACGCGCGTCAACGTAGAAGTCAAAAATGTTAGCTTGCAAGCTGAGCAACCGATCCGACGGAATGAACGACTCAACGGAGACTCGACCATCTTGGGAACTAATCGCGGCGGCCACGCGACCATATAAGTCGTGAGTACGCGACTTCCAAGCGATAGCTGCCCAATCGGGCAAAACGTCTCCATCCTCAATCTCAGCAACAATACGGAGTCCTTCAGCCGTCGACTTCGCCTCGAGCGCAGAAGCAGTTGCGACATGCTCCGTGCTGTTCCGCTTCGCGTTGAGAGCGCCCCGCAGTACATCTCCCCATTTCGGCACCATGCTGGTGGGCAGGTACTCCCGCGCCCGGGCAACCCCGGCACGACGCATTCGGATCAGTGTTTCGTCGTCAAGACTTGTGACGTGGTCGATGGTGGCTGCTAGCGCGTCAACATCACCACCTGGAACAAGGAACCCATTAACACCGTGGTCAATGATGGAAGACGGCCCGTAACGGATGTCATAGGCGATCGGGATGCACCCCGCAGCCATGCTTTCGATGAGGACGAGACCTTGACCCTCATACAGGCTCGGCAAAAGACTGAACGACGCCTCTTTGAAATGCTCCCGAGCCATTGAGTCATAACCCTGGAGTCGGACTCTGTCACTGACACCCAGAGATTCAATAAGTTTGTGGAGTTTCTGCTCGTCACGCTCATCGTAGGCGAACCCGTAGATATCGACGGTGGCGTTGTTCGATGTCGCTACAGCCCGGATAGTGTGGTCAATTCGTTTCTGCGCGGTCAAACGGCTGAGTTGGACACCGGCATATTTTGGCCTCGGCTGGGGATCTTCGACCACCTCGCCTTGATACATGTTTGAGAGAACAGCGAGATTGCCTGGGTTCAATTGGGTCGTGTCCAGGTCTCTTCGCTGGTCTTCGGTGAGTACGCCAATGACTTCATACCGGTCGGAGTTGACGATGATGTTCTTGTACCGGGGCGAGATCGAACTGTCGATCGCTCCGATCGGATCCGCCAGGTGGTAGTTGTGGAGTACCTGGGCTCTCACTACGTTCTTACGTTCATAGAAGCGCATGCGCGAGCCAATGCCAGGCGAGTCCAAGATGAGAACCGACTCCCTGTCTTTGATCACAAAGTCGAGCCATGCGAAGTACAGCTCAGACAGATTCGACCACTGTGCGAGTTGCTTGCCTCTCTTCGAAAACAAAGTGAACCGTTGGACTCGTTTCCCGTCGTTGCCAATCATTCGTTGATTGGACACCACCACAGTCCCGTTGCACCGAAAGTAGTCGGTGCCGCAGGTCTTTCCATCGTCGTCGGTTCGGTCGAGAAGTAGTTCTTTGGAACTTCGATTGAGTAGTGAGCTAGTATCGACCTCGAGCTGGGCATCAACATTTCCGCGTAGTTTGCGGAGGTCTTTCCCGCGCATTTTGCGGAGTTCGTCCCACATGTTCCGAATGACCACTAGCTTCGATATTCGGCCAGCCTTCATCAGCTGCTGCCTGCGGAGCTTCGGATCCATCAACGGATCCACCGTGAGGAACTCCATCTTCCTGCCCGTGATCTCAGCAAAAGAAAAGGTGCGCTGCAACGCAGCCATCGTAATGCCGCCATACTGTTCACCCACTGCCCAGGTCAATGTGTAGAACGGTAGGTCAGGAAGCGCGGGTGAGGGGGTGCGGTTCATTCACTCTCCAACTGGAGATCTGCGAGGGGGATTCCGAAACCATACGGGTATTCCACGTGATCGCTGGCCCAACACAGGAGTGTTGATGAAATCGTTATGTGCGCATACTGCGCATACTGCGCGTACTGCGCGCATCGCGATGGCGGGTCGGACAATTGATGGTGCTCGCTCTACTAGGAAGCTGTACAAGCTGCATTCGGCGTTATCCTCGGTGTGGTCTCAAGTCGTCTCAATGCGAGAGTTCACTGAAGCTTGAAATCGAGCACCTGCTTTTCTCCCAGGTCACCTGCAACCCGCCCGTCTTCCTCTGGGCGGGTGGAGCTAGGGCATGTCTCCTTTAGTGGCGGAGCGATGTCAGGATCGCGCTGATCACGACGGCTGCTCGATAGGTGATGGCGAGCTTGTCATACCTCGTCGCTAACCCTCGCCACTGCTTGACGTTGGCAAACGAACGCTCAACGGCATCGCGCCTCCGAGAGACACCGGCGTCGAACGCCGGCGGTCGTCCACCTTTGCTGCCGCGCTTCTTCCTTGTAGCGATCTGGTCTTTCTCCTCCAGGATCACCGCCCGGATGCCGCGAGAACGCAGGTATTCGCGGTTGCCTTTGGACTCGTAAGCTCGATCCGCCAGAACGGCGTCCGGACATGTGCGGGGACGACCACCACCAGCCCGCGGTACTCGGATATCAGCCATCACCTGCGGCAGGATCACCCCGTCATGGCGCTGTCCGCCAGTGACCACGACAGCCAAAGGTCGACCTTTACCGTCGACGGCATGGTGGATCTTCGTCGTCAGCCCACCACGCGAACGACCGATGCTGTGCCCCGCCGGCTCGCACTCCGAATCAGGCAGATTCTTGTAGTTCGATGTAGCCCCCTGTGTCCTGGTCAGGGCGCGTCGTGTTCGTTGCGTGCTGGTGAGCACGGTTGATGGTGCCGTCGATGGAGACATTCCAATCGATGTCACCGGCAGCATCAGCATCGGAAAGCACCTGGGCCACCACTCGGTCCCAGGTGCCGTCGGCGGCGTAGCGGCGGTGGCGTTTCCATACCGTCTGCCAGGGCCCGAACTGCTCACGGGGCAGGTCGCGCCAAGCGATACCGGCCCGGTAGCGGTAGACGTTTCCTTCGACGATTCGACGGTTGTTCTCATACGGACGGGCTCTCTTTCCGACGTCCGAGGGCAGGAGTGGTTCGATCCTCGCCCACCGCTCATCGGTGAATACTCGGTGTCGTTGCTGTGTAGTTACGCCTCCACCGTGGCAGTCCTGGAATGGCCAATAGAGGAGACACGCCCTAGTTCGAACTGGAGATGTAGGCCTGGAATCACTTCGAGTACGTTGACGTCTTTGGTTACATCCCCGGTGATCGCGACGCGATAGGCGGTCGTGGCACCGTTGCGGAGAGTGCACTTGTCGTTGCCTTACCGAACCAGTTCCATGGCTCGCTCCTGCGGTAGGCTTGGGCGACGATTATAGCGAGCGTAGCTGGGAGTCGAGGGCTTAGTTGAAATCCTTGGCAGCTACCTTCGGCAATCTGCAGTAACTGAGGGGCACCCATCTGATGGCAAGTCATAATATTCCAGAGCTCCTCATGCGCACTCATGAGATCAGGGCACATCAATCGTCGCAATCACCTGGTGTTGCATGGGTGAAAACGAATGCACAGCATGAAGAGCTCAACTTGGTTCTGTGGTCGACTCCAAAGCGCATCGACGGAACGATCGAAGTGTTCGGACGCCTGCCAACACTCTGGCATTCTTGGCCGAACCACCCTCAGTACAACATCGAGCGCGAGCTAGAGGAGCGGGGTCTTCTCTTCGTAGAAGAGGAACCTGTGATGGTGGCAGATCTGCGATCAGCAGTTGACCTCGTCTACTATCAGCCGTGGATGCAGGTAAGAGTCGCTGAGACCGAAGCTGATCTTGCAGAGTGGGCTCGCGTATGGACTGGGAGCCGCCCGAGTGATCGGTTGCTGAGTGCGATCGCTCCATTCGGTATTGGGCCCGATCGTACAGTCGTCCATCTGTTAGCAGACGTTCATGGTCAGCCCATTGCCTGTAGTGCGATAGCGCTTGCCGGCGATGTCGCCGCTATTGAACATGTGGTCACAGTGGAAAACTATCGGCGGCAGGGTGTCGGAGCCGCCATGACTAAAGCAAGCATCGAATGCGCAAGAGACCGAGGTGCCCATACCGCTGTTCTCACCGCATCGCCAGAGGGCGAAGGAATCTACCGTCGCCTGGGGTTCGCGGAGGTCGACCGAGTCCGGCGATTCCGAGATCCGATCCAACTCTGAGTTGAGCCTTGGCTTGCCCCATGTTCTCAGACCCAGCCAGGCGGGCGGAGCATGGCTGTTTCTTGAAGATGTGTGGAGGAAAGGGGAAGCCCATCAGCTCTCAGCCGCGTTCTTCTCCATATATTTGAGCGCGATCGGGCATGTCACAGTCACCTTCAGCCATCGGCCGCGAGCATCTTCCAGAGCCCGTTTCATGATTTCCTGGCAGTGGACATCCTTGTCGATGTCCTCGATCGCTTCACAGTAGACGAACATGACGTCGTTGGCTTCGTCGTCGATCTTGTAGTGCAGCGAAGCGACCAGCCTGCCCGGCAAGTAAAGGTCGAACTTTGAAGCTTCCTGGTTGTTGAGCATCGTGTACACGAGACGTACTCCTCCTATGGATTTATCAAAGATCTGCTTGGAAGAAGACTTTAAGCAGGGGACCGCGTCTGCTCAATAGTTCTTCTCCATTCGTCTCGAAACCCGGCGCATAATAGAACGTATGATCGAATACGAGGACCAAGGTACTGCGACGTGGCGCTACTGGCAGAAGATCCGCAACGCCGCCGGCGCCCGCGGTTCGTACCGGGATCGCCCGCCGATGCGGGTGCGTGCTCGTGTCGTGTTCGAGCGTGACGGTGAAGTGTGGCTCGACGGTACGGCGACCCGCCTCGGATTCGACGGTGCGATCTTCGTTGAGCTCAAGGATCGTCGGGTCCAGGTGATCGGCGTATGGCTGATGCAGGATGATGTGTGGTGGCCGGGGAAGTGACACGGAAATGACACGTTTTAACCTGGAATCGCGCACTTCAGTAGCCGTGTGGATCTCGCGTTCAGATTGAGTATTGTCCCTGGTCATAAGGTCTTTTCGTCTGCTTTCACCGCCTTTCTTGTCCGCCGTAGTTTCGACCTAGTTAGAATCGTGAGGTCGGGGGATCGAGTCCCCCTCCCGCTACCGATCAACTCCCTCATCAGGATGATGAATCCGATGGGGAGTTTCTGTATTCGGGAACTCCCCGAGACGGTATTGCGCGACTCCTTCCGGCCGTGCCACTCTTGCCGAGTGAAGCACACAATGACTCTCGATTTCACCAGCGAAGCCCACGCACTTGCCGATGACCTGCGCGAACTGCGCCGCGACCTCCACCGGGACCCTGAAATAGGACTCGATCTGCCGAAGACCCAACGTCGGATCCTCGATGCCCTAGAAGGGCTGCCGCTTGAGATCACGCTCGGACAGGAGCTCAGCTCGATCATCGCCGTCCTGCACGGAGCGCTCCCCGGCCCGACGGTGCTCCTGCGCGGGGATATGGACGCACTGCCCGTCGACGAGGCGACCGGAGTCGACTTCGCATCGACGAATGGAAACATGCATGCCTGCGGGCATGATCTCCACGTTTCAGGACTCGTCGGAGCCGCGAAGCTGCTGTCCGCTCATCAGTCCGAGCTGAAGGGCACGGTGGCCTTCATGTTCCAGCCCGGTGAGGAGGGAATGGGCGGGGCGAAGATCATGCTCGAAGAAGGAATGTTCGACACCATCGGCCAGAAGCCCGATGCGGCTTACGCGATCCATGTGGCACCGGGGGCGCCGGGAACCTTCGTGACCAGACCGGGCACGATCATGGCCGGGGCGAATACGCTGCACGTGACGATGCACGGCAGCGGAGGTCACAGCTCGCGACCGGAAGATGCTGACGACCCGGTGCGTCCGATTCTCGAACTCGGACAGGCGCTGCAATCGATGGTCACCGGATCATTCAGCGTGTTCGACCCCATCGTCGCCCAAGTGACGCAGTTGGAAGCAGGGGAGGCCGTCAATGTCATCCCCGCCTCGGCGAAGCTCGGAGCCTCGGTCCGCACGCTCTCCCACGAGTCGACGCGAAGGTTCCCCGAGCGGGCCACACAGTTGGCGGAGTCGATTGCGGCCGCACACGGGTGCACGGCCGAGGTGGTGTGGACCGAGCAGTATCCCGTCACGGTGAACGACGGCGGCGAAGCTGACTTCGCCCTGAGAGTGCTGGCCGATCGTTTCGGTGCCGAGCGGGCACTGCAGGTGCCGGACCCGCTCATGGGGTCCGAGGATTTCTCCTTTGTGCTCGAGCAGGTGCCCGGTGCTTTCGTGTTCTTCTTCGTGACACCCGAAGGCATCGATCCGAGGTCGGCGGCGACGAACCACTCGCCGGAAGTCCAGTTCGACGATGCGCACCTGCCCGACCAGGCTGCGGCGCTCGCAACCCTGGCCTGGGAGCGGTCACTGCGCGGATGATCACAGCGAGGCCGACGACAACTGGTTCATCCCACTTCCACGGGCCGGGGTATGGTCATCAGCCGATTCGGCGCCTACTCTCGAAGTGACTGTTCGACCGAAGTGGGAGATCGACGATGATCAGCACAGAACTGTCCGACTGGCTCCTCGACTCGGACCCGGCCCTGCGCTGGCAGGTCGAACGTGACCTGCTCGGAGCAGAGGAGACGGCCTGGCAGGAGACCCGCGCACGCGTGGAACACGAAGGCTTCGGCGCAGAGCTGCTGGCCCATCAAGACCCGGACGGACAATGGGCAGGCGGCGCTTTCTTCCCCTCCGACTTCGCATTCGACGACGACGGATCACAGCCGTGGACGGCGACGACGTGGGCTCTGAAGGACCTGCGCGATTGGGGACTGACCGCCTCGGCGTTGGAGGGAACGGCAGAGAAACTCGAATCCGCACGCTGGGAATATGAGAACCTGCCCTACTGGGGCGGTGAGGTCGACGTGTGCATCAATTCCTGGACGCTGTCGAATGGCCTGTGGCTTGGCGCCGATGTCGACGGCATCGTCGACTGGTTCCTGGGCCACCAGCAGTCCGACGGCGGATGGAACTGCGAATGGATCGAAGGTTCGAAGGTCTCGTCGTTCCACTCCACCCTCAACGCCCTCGTCGCGCTGCTCGACTACCAGCTGGCTAGGGACGACGCCGCACGTGTGCAGGAGGCCCGAGCCAGGGGAGAGGAGTACCTGCTGTCGCGGGACCTATTCCGCACGCGCAGCACCGGTGATCCTTTCGACGGTCGTGCCCTCGCGCTGTTCCACCCCCGCCGCTGGTTCTACGGAATCCTGCCCGCACTCGACTACTTCCGCGAATCGACGAGCGCGGACGGAACCGCCCCGGACCCGCGAATGGAGGAAGCAATCGGGATGATCAGGGACAGACGCTCCGCCGACGGCACCTGGACTCAGGACCATCGCCTCGACGGCGACGTCTGGTTCCATGCCGACGCTCCGGTCGGCGAACCCTCGAAATGGGTGACCCTGCAGGCCCAGCGAGTCCTCGACTGGTGGGACGGAACACAAACCGACTGAGCATCCACAGCCGCGGCCCAGAAACGCCACAGTCCCACGCCAGAGCCGGTCACCACGATGGTGTCATCACACATCATCGAAGGCAGGACAGCTCACGGCTCTCGTACCCGAACCGGACCCCAAAGGACCCGCCTACGAAGGCAGACTCCTCGACCGTCCCGACGAGGAGGTCGTCGACCAAGGCTCCTCCTTCGACATCCGCACCCTCTTCAGCCGACGAGGAGTCCTCGAGCTCGTCGGCGCCGGCGTCGGCACCATGGCCCTGGCCGCCTGCACCTCCGGGGCCGCGGGATCGACGAAATCGAGTTCGACCGGCAGCGGATCGGTCACCGAGACTTCGAGGTCTACCCGGACGTCGATTTGATCGTCGATGCCGAGAACGCCATCGTCACCGGCGTCGCCTTCGTCCTCCCGGTCTTCCTCGTCGTCCTCAACTTCATCGGCCTGCTCTCTGCGGGATCGATCGCGCAGGCCTGGCGAGTAGCCATCGTGGCCATCGTGGTCTTCGCCGCACTGATCACCCCGGCCGCCGACGTGCTCTCGATGTTCTTCGACGCGGCCCCGATGACGTTGCTCTTCCTCGCTGAAATCGTCATCGGCCCACAGGGGCTGACCTACTACGCGCAGAAGCCCGGCGAGTTCGCCCGCCTGCTCCGTGCCCAGGTCGACACAGCGCGGTCTCGGGCCGCTGAATCTATCGGCGCCGAGGACTGGAGAACCCTTGATCCACGACGATACGATCCGCGCCAGATCATCTGAGAGGCCCTGGACGAACCGGGCAGCGCCCGGAGCTCGGAGACTGAGGCCCCGGGTTCGACGGAGCGTTCCGAACGTGCCGTGGACGGGGAGAGCCGATCACTCGCCGAGGCGGCCGGCAGCTTTGTCATCACCGGTTCGTCCGGACATCCGCGGAGACGATTCGTCGCCCGCACGGACGAAGGTCGTACGGGCGACGATGAGTGTGCAGTCGCAATCTCAGGAACCAATCGATGACCGGGGGAGGGGCCGCCTCGGTGATCAGTCCTTGAAGTCGAAGTCTTCCTTGTCGATGCCGGGGAACATGAGTTCGTACTTGATCATCTGATCCTTGTGATCGACGATCTTCACGGTGCCGAAGTACTTCTTCCTTCCTTTGTATGCGTCCTTGTCCTTGACGGTGACCTGGCACGATTTGAAGCCGTACCACTCTCGCAGCTCCATATCGGAATCGCACTTGGCTTCCTTGACCTTCCAATCGAGCTTGTTCTCGAACAGGTCGATGAGGTCGGCCTCGATCGACGATGCGGGCACGATGCCGTTGCCCTTCTTGTCGATCTTCATCCCGTCGTCGCTGGCCCAGTTCGTCGTCTTCGCGGCATCGGCGAACGGGTCGGTGGACTTCGTGTCTGTCGGCTCCGCCTCGGCGGGTTCGGATCCCGGGGCGTCGGCCTCTTTCGATTCGACGGCTCCTCCGCCGAATCCGCCTTCTTCGGTCTGAGCGGCCTCGGACTTCTGATCCTCGGCGGGCTTGTCCCCTCCGGAGCCTCCGCAGGCGGTCAAGGACAAGGCGAGAACGGTTCCAGCGGCCACCGTCAGCAGGTGGGGCATCCAGGTGGACCGGCGAATCGGGGTCATCGTGTTTCTCCTTCGCGCTCTGGCGATCACAAGCGTTGTCGATACACCACGATTCTGTCACGGTCGGTTGCCGCGAACCCGGGTTCGGTGTGCGGATCCGGCGACACCTGTGGCGATTCGGGCACATCCGCACCGGGAGATGGCCCCGAATCCGGTGGCGGGAGGGAGCCGGATCCAACCTGCTCCGCGGCGACCGGCTCCGGCTACTCCGCGGCGAGGGAGTTGACGGCCTTCGCGAGAGCCTCGAATGCGCGGATCGTCGGGAACAGCTTCGTCGCATCCTGCGGCAGCCCCCAGCTCGAGAGCTTGACGCCGAGGACGTTGGCACCCGGGTTCATATAGATCATCTGCCCGTGGATGCCGAGGGCGAGGAACGCATGAGAATCGGGGAACGGGAACCAGAACTGGTTGTGATACGCCCCGCCCGGCATTCGATTGTCTCCGGGCCCATCGGCAAACGCCTGACGCACATCCTCGGAGGTGGTCAGCGTATCGCCGATCCACGTCGTCGGCGCCACCTGCTGTCCGGTCAGCGACTGCCCGCGGTTGGTGTAGACGTAGCCGAATCGGGCGAGATCACGCAGAGTAGTATTGATTCCGCCGTCGAACATGCCGACCCCGTACTGGTCAGTGGCGATGATCGCGTCCTGTTCGGCGCCGATCCGAGACCACAGCACCCGCGACATGAGCGACTGCATGCGCTCGCCGGCGATCTTCTCGCACACCCATCCGAGCACATCGGTCTCGCACGACCGGTATTCGAAGACCCCGCCGTGCCCGGACTTCGCCTCCAGGGTGGTGAGGAACTCGTACATGCCGATGCCCGGGTTCTCCCGCTTCGCCTCGGACCAGCCGATCGACTCTTCGATCTGCCGGACCTCGGACTTCGGGTCGAGGTAGTCCTCGGAGAAGCGGATGCCCGAACGCATATCAAGGACATGGCGCACGGTTGCACCGGCGTAGCCGGACTCGGCGAGTTCGGGCACATAGTCGGAGACGAGGCGGTTCGGGTCGAGGTCCCCCGAACCGGCGAGAACCCCGGCGACAGTGCCGACGAGCGATTTGGACACCGACATGAGCAGATGCTCGGTCGACGCGGTCATCTCCCCGAAGTACTCCTCGGTGAGCACGGTCCCGTTGTGCATGAGCAACCAGGCATCCGTGTCGGTGGATTCGATGACGCTGCGGACGCTGCGGGCCTCCGAGTACTCCGTCGCGGGAACCTCGACCTCGCCGAGATCCTGCGGATCGGCAGGCAGCTCGGCCACCGGACCGGTGCCCCGAGAGATCGGCGTCGTGGGAAGGACCCGTGCGACGTTCTGGAACGACCAGCGCACATTGTCGGGATCCTGCCAGTTGTCCCGGTCGATTCCGGCCGCCGGATCGACGGGAGCCGATGGGGTCACGGGCTGGTCCGGCGGGGGAGTGGCCGCGGTCTGTTCCGGTGACGGTTCGATCACTCTTCACCTCTGATTCTCGCATCAATCTGTCCGCGGAACGGCTCCGCGGGCGGCAGCTGGGAGCCGCCTCGGGTCGTGTTGAGATTATCACCGAGGCGGCTCCGCGTTTCGCGTATGTCTGCCCTTCGCGTATAAGGGAGCGGTGCCGGGCTCAGTCGCCTTTGGCTCCGGGCCCGCCGAGGGCCGGCGCCGGATCGTCGGCGACGACCGGAACTCCGGCGTACATCGCCCTGATCGAATCGATGAAGTGCTTGGCCCGGATGCTCAGCGCATCGGGTCCGCCGACGTTCGTCTGCAGCGGATTCTTCGTCACCAGGACCCCGAGGTCCGCGCCCTTCCACCGGTAGTCTCCGGCCCCGAAGATACGCAGGTAGAACACCTCGCTGCCGTTCTGCAGGGGGTGCCAGTCGAGTGCCGCACGTTTGTACGTCAGCGTCCCGTACTGGTCGAGATAGTACTGACCGGTCAGCGGGGAATGCGTGATGTACTCGGTGATCGGAGCCGTCTCCTTGATGATCATCTGGCTCCACTCGTCGGCGCCGGAGAGCTCCTCCCACCGCTCGTTGATCTCGGTGACGTCGAGGTCGAATTCGACGTCGAGGTATTCGAGCAGGTGGAACAGGAACAGAGGCACATCGGCATAGGCGCCTGCCGTGACGTTCGTGATCGCTGAGGCCCCGGAGATGCGCGGATTGAGCTCACCGAGGTAGCAGTCGTCGTTATCGAGATCGACGAGGACATCGACTTCGAAGAACCCGCGATAGCCGCGTTTGCGCAGACCTTCGCCCATCTTGCGCACGAGCTCACGGGTCTGCGCCCGCTGCTCTGCGTTGAGCACATCGGGTTTCATCTCGTTTCCGCACCAGCCGCCCTTGTATGGGGTGAGCTCGGCGAAGCCGGCCAGCTCTGTCAGATACGGACCGACGACGACACCACTGGAAGTAATGACCGCCTCGACGGCGACCGGAGTGTTGTTGATCCGCTTCATCACCTTCAGCTGCTCGCCGATGATGTCGTCCTTATGCGCCTCCCAGCCCGAGGCATCGGAAATGAAGAACGTCGTCTTCCCGGAATCGCCATACGGAGTCTGCACGACGAGATCCGTGCCCAGCCCTTCCTCGGCGGCTCGCTCCTTGAGCTCTTCATAGGTGTCAGCGGTGGTCAGCACGTTCGGGACGGAGAACGCACCGGCCTCATTGCCGAGCTTCGTCGTCTCGATCTTCGAATCGAGCTGATTGCGCAGGGCTGCCGACGGCAGGATGAGGTCGTAACCGAGCTCTCGGCAGATCCGCTCGGTCTCCTCATCGAAGAAGACCATCGCGACCTTGACTCGCTCACCATGAGGGACGTTGCGCGTCATATGGGCACGCACCTCGGCGTTGAGGAGCAGCCAATTGTTGATCGCCTCGCCCGATTCGAACTCGACATAGGGCTTGTAGCGCGGGGAGAAGACACGCGGATGTCCGCCGTCCCAGCCGTCGTAGTAGGTGATGTACGAGAAGTTGCGCACCCACCGGTCGAGACCGAGCAGGTTGAACGGAGTGGCTCCGACGAAGAAGATCGGGGTCTGATTCGTGCGGAAGAAGTGCCGGACCTCGGAGATGTTGCGCAGCGGTCGACGCAGTTGGACTCTGTCGGCTTCTCTGCCGGCGTAGGCGGCGTCGGTGGCCACTGCCACTTCGACCTGCGGCGGGTCGACGTCGGCGGGCGCCGGTGCCGGATCAGGACCGGCGGCTGCCGGTGCGGGCGCAGCGGGGGCGCCGGGACCAGGTGCGTGCGGTGAGGGGACCGCGACTGCGTCTTTGACTCGTGCTCCGGAGGCCACCGTCTGTGCCTCGTGGCTCTTCGGGTCAGCCCCCGGGGATTCGTTCGTCATCGCACTACTCCTTACCGAATGTGATGTGGACAACATATACCAGTTTCGAAGCCATGAGACCGATGGTGGAGCAATTGTGTGAACCGGATACGAACGCGCGATCAATTCTTCGCCGGTGAGCCTCATCCTGAAGCCGTGCTTTAGGCTGGTGTCGATACCGACCCCAGTGGAAGAGAGAGCGCATATGCCGGTGAATACGGAGAAGCAGGGGGCCACGTTCTCCCTGCTTCAGCCCTATGAGGTCTCCAGGGAGGCGATCGTGGAATTCGCGCTCGCCACCGGAGCGAAGGCCGATTACCATTTCGACGCCGAGGCGGCCACCGCGCTGGGCTACCGCGACGTCGTCGCCCCGACCACCTTCGCCGTGATCATCGCGCAGAAATCGGAAGCTGCCTATATCTCCGACCCGGATTCGGGCATCGACTTCTCGAAGGTCGTCCACGGCTCCGAACAGTTCTCGTTCACCCGTCCCATCGTCGCAGGTGACTCCCTGTCCGCCGTCACCCACGTCGACGGAGTCCGGGCCGCCGGCAGCAACGCCATGATCACCACCCGCACCGAGATCACCGATGCCGCGGAGCAGCCCGTCGTCTCCGTGACCTCGACCATCGTCGTGAGAGGAGACGGAGAATGAGCGCCATCGACTTCTCCACACTGACCATCGGAGACACCGTCGTGGAGTCCGAGATCCCACTGTCGCGTGCCTCCCTCGTCGACTATGCTGCAGCCTCGGGCGATCACAATCCGATCCACTGGAACGAACGCTTTGCCCGCGAGGTCGGCCTCGACGATGTCATCGCCCACGGGATGCTCTCGATGGCGGCGGTCATCGCTCCGGTGGCCGAATGGCTCGGCGACCCCGGCGCGATCGTCGATTACCGGACCCGCTTCTCCGCCCCCGTCGTTGTCCCTGACGCCGATACCGGATCACCGGCGACCCCGACGACCTCGCTCAAGCTCACCGCCACCGTCGGTGCCGTCGACTCCGCTGTCGGCACGGCCCGCATCGACATCTCCGTGAAGTCCGGCGAGGCCGATGTCCTCAGCCGCACGCAGGTTCGGATCTCGGCGTGACCGAAGCCCACCCGCAGGAACTCTCCGGCTTCACCACCTTCCGCCTCGGCGGACCGGCCCCGCAGGTCACTGTCGCGAACACCCGAGACGAACTGCTCGACTTCTGCGCCGCCCACCCGCTCGAACTCAGCGGTCAGGAACGGTCCCGCGTCTTGTTCATCGGCGGCGGATCGAATCTGCTCATCGCCGATGCCGGATTCGACGGTGCGGTCTGCGTGGTCCGGACCACCGGAGTGGAGACGGCCCAGACCACGACGACCGACACCCGGGTCACCGCCGAAGCGGGGGAGGACTGGGACGCCTTCGTCGCCCACACTCTCGACCTGGGGCTGTCCGGGCTCGAAGCACTGTCCGGGATCCCCGGGTCGGTCGGTGCAACCCCGATCCAGAACGTCGGTGCCTACGGCACGGAGGTCGGCGAGCTCATCTCCTCCGTCGAGGTCTTCGACCGGGTGGCCGGTCAGATCCGCCACCTCACCGCAGTCGAACTCGAATTCGGCTACCGCACATCGGCGCTCAAGCGCGCCCAGATCGCGGCCGGAACCCCGCAGTTCGTCGTGCTCTCGGTGACCTTCGACCTCCAGCGCAGCGACGAGTCGCTGCCGGTGCGCTACGCTCAGCTCGCCTCGACTCTCGACGTCGAGATCGGCAGCCGCGTCCCGGCCGCACGGGTGCGCGAGAACGTCATTGCGCTGCGCAGGTCGAAGGGCATGGTCCTCGACGCAGCCGACCACGACTCCTGGTCGGCGGGATCCTTCTTCACCAACCCCATCGTCGAGAACGCCGAGATCCTGCCCGCCGAAGCTCCTCGCTACCCGGTGACCGATCCGCTCAGCGGAGCGAAGATCGAAGGGAAGACGAAGACCTCAGCGGCCTGGCTGATCGAACACGCGGGATTCTCCAAGGGCTTCAGCCTCGGTGAGGGACTGGCTTCGCTGTCGACCAAGCACACCCTGGCGCTGACGAATCGGGGACACGCGAGCACGGCCGATGTCATCGATCTCGCGTCGACCGTCGTCGCCGGCGTCGAGGACGCCTTCGACATCACCCTCGAACCCGAACCGACCTTCATCGGCTGCTCCATCGACGACGGGAAACGTCCTTAGACTGGTGGCCGTGTCATCACGACGGAGAATCACTGCACTCGTCATCACCGTGGCCGCAGTTGCGCTTGTGACCCTGCCCTGGGCGCTGTTCACCTCGCGCGCCGATCTCACCTTCGGCCCGCATGAGGCGCAGTACCGGATCACCGCGGATTCCCGACTCACCGTCGACTTCGGCCCCCTGGGCAGACTGCTCGTCCCCGCAGAGGATGTCATCCCCCTCGGCCTGGGACTGTACGTCGATATCGGTGAGATCCCCGTGTCCGGTGATACCGGCGACGACGAGCGACCTGCGGCCGATCCAGCGGAGGTGGCGGATCCCGGCGGGGGAACCGTCGACGCCCTCGGCGGCGACATCGCCTCCTACGCTTCTCTGTTCTCGGCCCCACAGGCGCAGATCGACCAGGTCATCGACGGACTCAGCCAGGAGATCCTCACCCGATGGGCGCTGGCCGTGTGCATCATCACCGGGGGACTCGCCGGCCTGGCTCTCTTCCTCGGGCCCGCCCGGGTCGACACCATCATCCGCGCCTTCGTCGGCAAGGAACTCCTCGGCATCGGACTGGTGCTCGTGCTCGTCCTCACCGGACTGGGCACCGTCGTTCTCAACCGTCCGAAGCCGATCGCGGCCGATCCGGCGTTCGAGGGCACGCCACTGGCCGGATCCCAGGTCACGGGCCGCCTCGGCGGAATCATCGACACCGCATTCGGCGCAGTGCAGGACTTCGCCGACGACAACGACGCCTTCTACGACGAGGTGCTCGCAGCCCTGCGAGCGCAATGGAACGACCGCCCGATCACCGGGAACTGGACCGATCGCGGACTCATCCCGACTGCCGGAGTCGGCGCACCCGCTGCCGACAGTGGTGGGGGCGAAGGGCAGAAGGGTGTGTCCACGTTCGTCTACGGCTCCGACATCCACTGCAATATCGGAATGGCCCGCGTCGTCGGTGCGGTGGCGGAGATGAGTCGGGCCGATGCCTATATCGACGGCGGAGACATCTCCATGACGGGCACCTCGGCCGAGAACTACTGCCTCGACGTCGTCGACGACGAACTGCCGGAGAAGCTGCCGCGCATGATCGTCAAAGGCAACCACGATTCCATGGAAACGACGCGGCACGCGAGGGCCCGCGGGTGGAACGTGCTCGAGGACTCCAGTGCAGAGATGGCCGGGGTGACCTTCTTCGGTGCCGCCGACCCGCGCCGGACCGTGTTCGGGTCCGGTCCGCAGCTGGAGACGGACCTCACCGCCGACCAATACGCGCAACGGCTGCGCGACGAAGCCTGCCAGGCCGATTTCGACATCATGCTCATCCACGATCCCGCCGTCGGCGGACCGAGCCTGCGCTCGGGCTGCGCCGACTACGCTCTCAGCGGACACTGGCACCGACGGGTCGGACCGGAGAACTTCGGTTCGGGAACCCGATACGTCAGCTCGACGACCGGGGGTGCACTGGCGAACGCCCTGACACCGGGACCGCTGAAGATGAACGCGGAACTGAGCATCATCCGCGTCGACAATGAGACGAAGCGCCCCATCGACGTGCAGATCATCACCGTCACACCCGACAGACAGGTGCGGATCGATCCCTGGGTGCGGTTCCCCGAACCCAGGCCCCTCGTGGGCCAACCGCCTGTCGATGAACCGGTGGGTGAGTGAGCGTCGACACGTTCGAGACATTGCTTCGACACTCGGTTCGACGAACAACGGTCGAGCACGGTATGCTCGTTTCTCGTGGTCGGACACCACAGAGATCGACACGATCGCTCAAGTCCGATCAGAGGGGTGTGGCGCAATTGGTAGCGCAACGGTCTCCAAAACCGTAGGTTGCAGGTTCGAGTCCTGTCACCCCTGCGCAGTTGACTCTGCCGAAGTCTCATCGGCCAGGCGCCGTCCTCGACCGGCACGAACAATTGTGAAGCCAAACGAAACCGACCGAGTGAGGATGTGTGAGCGACACACCGGCAAAGCAGACTGGCAGCGCACCCAACAGTGCCTCCGGTCCAAAGAAGCTCGGATTCTTCGGACGAATCCTGCAGTTCTTCCGCGAAGTGGTGGCAGAGCTCAAGAAGGTCGTCACTCCGACCCGGAAGCAGCTGCTCAACTACACGCTCGTCGTATTGGGCTTCATCCTGTTCATGATGCTTCTCGTCACGGGCCTCGACCTGGTCTTCGGCAAGCTCGTCGGCTGGGTGTTCGGCGGAACTCCGCTGTGGCCCCTGTGGTGATACGGCCTCAGCCGTGAACCACCCCAAGCTCAAACTTCACTCCCTACCGGGAATCACAAAACGCGAAGCGAGGAATTGATCGGTGTCGGATACCAACTCACCTGAGCAGGAGACCCCTGAGACCCAGGACGTCACTCCCGAGGAGTCGGGTGCCGCTGTGGTGCCCGAAACCGAAGAGACGGCCATCGACGCCGAGGCGACCGCCCCCGTCGAGTCCGCTGACGCTGACTCCGCTGGCGAAGCCGATACCGCTGACGCAGCCGACGGCGAGCAGGACGATGCTGCCGAAGACGTCGCCGACGCCGACGAGGTCGACCCGGCCGAAGAATTCAAGGCCGAGCTGCGCATGCAGGAGGGTGACTGGTACGTCATCCACTCCTACGCAGGCTACGAGAACCGCGTCAAGCAGAACCTTGAGAACCGCACCGTCAGCCTCAACCTCGAAGATTTCATCTTCGAGTCGCAGGTGCCGATGGAAGACGTCGTCGAGATCAAGAACGGACAGCGCAAGCAGGTCCGTCGTGTGCGCATCCCCGGCTACGTGCTCGTGCGCATGGAACTGACCGACGAGTCGTGGGGCGCCGTCCGCCACACTCCGGGTGTCACCGGGTTCGTGGGCAACGCATACGACCCGACTCCGCTGTCGATCGACGAGGTCTTCTCGATGCTCGCCCCGATCTTCGAAGAGCGCCAGGCCGAAGTCGCCGCTGCCGAAGGCCCCGCCGCCGAGGCTGCTGCGAAGTCCGCGCCCATCACCGAGGTGGAGTTCGAGGTCGGCGAGTCCGTGCTCGTCAAGGAGGGCTCCTTCGAGGGCCATCCCGCGACGATCCAGGAGATCCGTCCGGAATCGCAGAAGCTCACCGTGCTGCTGTCGATCTTCGAACGCGATGTTCCCGTCGAACTCGGCTTCGACCAGGTCTCGAAGCTCTGATCGCCATATAGTTTCACTGATCGCCTCGGCGCGATCGTGACCGAAGGGGCCCGGAAATTTCCGGGCCCCTTCGGCGTTCCCGCGCTCCCTGGCTCGGCCGCCTCGGCGAGGGGATTGTCTCGATCAAGGCTGAGCGCAGTCGTCGAACCGTCTGCGGGGCGATATCCGGGCCCGCGCTTGAACGACGGCGCCGAGGCGGTCACATCCGCCGGCGACGTTGTCCCGCCTCGGCGAGGGAATGATCGGGTGATGCCCCTCACGAGCATTTGCCCGCAGGCGGGCGCGCATGGAATACTGGTGTGGTTTGATTGCGGCCCTTATCGGAAGGCCGCCGTCGAACGATGTGCTGTATATGTCTGGCACATCGAAACCTCAAGATTAAGGACCGTACATGCCTCCCAAGAAAAAGGTAGCCGGCCTCGTCAAGCTCCAGATTCAGGCAGGTGCCGCTAACCCGGCTCCTCCGATCGGTCCGGCGCTTGCCCAGCACGGCGTCAACATCATGGAATTCTGCAAGGCCTACAACGCCGCCACAGAATCCCAGCGTGGAAACATCGTTCCCGTCGAGATCACCGTGTACGAAGATCGTTCGTTCGACTTCGTGCTCAAGACCCCGCCGGCAGCCGAGCTGATCAAGAAGGCCGCCGGAGTGAAGTCGGGTTCGGCTACTCCGCACACCGTCAAGGTCGCTCACCTGAGCGCCGACCAGGTGCGCGAGATCGCCACCACGAAGATGCCCGACCTGAACGCCAACACCCTGGATCAGGCCGACCGCATCGTCGCCGGAACCGCGCGTTCCATGGGCATCACCACCGACATCGAGGTCTGAGACCTCACCCCACACAGTGGCAGGGCCCACGCAGCCCACACCACGACTGCAAGGAGTAAAGCAGATGGCAAAGCGTTCGAAGGCCTATCAGGCCGCGGCTGAGAAGATCGCCGCAGATGTGAACTACGAACCGGCTCAGGCGATCGCCCTGGCCAAAGAGACCAACGTGGCGAAGTACGACGCCACGGTCGAGGTCGCTCTCCGCCTGGGTGTTGACCCCCGCAAGGCGGACCAGATGGTGCGCGGCACCGTCAACCTTCCGCATGGTACCGGTAAGACCGCTCGGGTCCTGGTGTTCGCTGCCGGCGACCGTGCAGAAGCTGCCCGTGAAGCAGGTGCTGACTACGTCGGCTCCGATGACCTGCTGGAGAAGGTGGCCGGAGGGTTCACCGACTTCGATGCCGCTGTTGCGACCCCCGACATGATGGGCAAGGTCGGTCGTCTCGGTAAGGTGCTGGGTCCCCGCGGCCTGATGCCGAACCCGAAGACCGGCACCGTGACCATGGATGTCGCCAAGGCCGTCAACGACATCAAGGGCGGAAAGATCGAATTCCGCGTCGACAAGCACTCGAACCTGCACTTCATCATCGGAAAGGTCTCCTTCTCCGAGGAAGCTCTGCAGGAGAACTTCGATGCTGCGATCGAAGAGATCCTGCGTCTGAAGCCGTCCTCCTCGAAGGGCCGCTACATCAGCAAGGCCACGATCACGACCTCGAACGGCCCCGCCGTTCCGGTCGACCACTCGGGTCTGCGCATCTGATCTGATCGATGCACCGGCAGAGGGCGGGAAGCGATTCGTTCGCTTCCCGCCCTCTTCCTTCCCAATTGCTACCTGACGGCGGCCCAGCAACCTCGCGCGAGGTTGCTGGGCCGCCGTCAGGTAGTTCGGGGAGTGGACGGGCTCTTGTCCGCAGGCGGGTTCGCGATTAGATTATGAGCAGTTGAGGCTCTCTTCCGACACCCGCCGATGGAGGTGGACCGTCCGCCATGGATTCGACGCTGCTGCTCGAAGACACCTATCAGCGTGCTGTTCGCCGCGCACATGAGCGTCTGGCCGGGCCATCGGATCCGCTCCTCCCTGCACCATCGTGGGAGCCTGGGGTGCGCGCCTCGGTGTTGGAATCCTGGGACCGGTCTCTGGCCCGGCTGCGCGACCCCGACAGCGTGGAGGTCCAAGTCCCGTTCGAAGCCGATCGCCTCGCCGAGGTGCGCCGACGCCATCCCTTCCACGCGATCATGCCGCTGCTGCGATCCCACCTCATCGAACCCGCCAAGGATGCCGGTCTGCTCGCCGCCCTCGGCGACGAACAGGGGCGATTGCTCTGGGTCGAGGGGGAGCGAGGCGTGCGCAACCGCGCCGAAGCCATGGGATTCGTGTCCGGCTCGGACTGGTCCGAAGAGGTCATGGGCACCTCCGCCCCGGCGCTGGCTCTGCGCTCGGGCCGCCCGGTGCAGGTCAGCCGCGCCGAACATTTCGCGCCCGACGTCCATTCCTGGAGCTGCAGTGCGGTCCCCGTCAACCACCCTCTGACCGGGCAGGTCATCGGCATCATCGATGTCACTGGGGGCGACGACGCCGTGTCCTCTATCGTGCTGCCGCTGCTGTCCTCGACAGCCAAGGCCGCAGGTGCCCAGCTGTCCCAGCTCTTCACCCCGCAGCAGATGCTCACCGGCACCGAGGCGGTCGGAACCAGACTCACCGTGCTCGGTCCCAGCCCCGCCTTGGCAAGCCCGAACGGCACCCGGATCCCGCTGACCCGCAGGCACGCCGAGATCCTGCTCCTGCTGCACCGGTTTCCCGACGGCATCAGCGGAGCCGGTCTGGTGGAGCGGCTGTGGACGGTCGGCGGCAGCGAAGTCACGGTCCGGGCGGAGATCAATCGTCTGCGCAGAACGATCGACAGCCTCGGCGATCTGCGCATCGATGCGCGCCCCTATCGACTTCGCGGGGATGTCGATTCGGATCTTGAGCGAACTGTTCAGGCGCTGGCCAAAGGTGACGCGGATTCGGCCCTCGAACAATTCATCGGAACCGTCCTGCCGGACTCCGATGCTCCGGGAGTGCGGGAGATAGGAGCAGAAGTCAACGCACTCATGCGCGAGACCCTGCTGCAGGACGGAACCTGGCAGCAGCTGTGGCGGTTGGCCGATCTTCCCGACTTCCGTGACGACGTCGAAGTCCTCATGACCGTGCTGCGTCTGGCCCCGCCCGAGGCCGCCGAACGCAACGCCGCGGTCGTGCGTCTGGAGGCGCTGGGTCTCTGAATTCGGCGAACCCATCGCGGTTCGGTGTGCGGGACGGTTCGACCGCCTCGGCGATATGATGCAACCCACATGCAACGTTGCGCTCGGTAGCGTCGTGGTCACACGGAGCAATCCGGTGGAATCAGACGCATCAAAGGAGTTGCAATGACTGTCTACGCACAGCCCGGTCAGGACGGGTCGCTCGTCACGTTCAAGTCCCGCTACGAGAACTTCATCGGCGGTCAGTGGGTGCCGCCGGTCAAGGGCAACTATTTCGAGAATCCCAGCCCGGTCACCGGCAAGACCTTCACGGAGCTCCCGGCCAGCACCGCCGAGGATATCGAACTCGCTCTCGATGCCGCGCACAAGGCGGCTCCGGCCTGGGGCAAGACGGCGGTGGCCGAACGGGCCAACATCCTCAATCGGATCGCCGATCGCATCGAAGAGAACCTCGAGACGCTCGCCGTCGCCGAGACCTGGGACAACGGCAAGGCGATCCGTGAACCCCTCAACGCCGACCTGCCGCTGGCAGTCGACCACTTCCGCTACTTCGCCGGAGCGATCAGGGCGCAGGAGGGCGGACTCTCGCAGATCGACGAGGACACGGTGGCGTATCACTTCCACGAGCCGCTCGGCGTGGTCGGTCAGATCATTCCCTGGAACTTCCCGATCCTCATGGGCGTGTGGAAGATCGCTCCGGCGCTGGCCGCGGGCAATGCGATCGTGCTCAAGCCCGCCGAGCAGACTCCGGCGTCGATCCTCGTCCTCGTCGAACTCATCGCCGACCTTCTGCCCGAGGGCGTGCTCAACGTCGTCAACGGCTTCGGCCTCGAAGCCGGCAAGCCGCTGGCGTCGAACAAGCGGATCTCGAAGATCGCGTTCACCGGTGAGACGACGACCGGCCGCTTGATCATGCAGTACGCCTCGCAGAACATCATCCCGGTCACCCTCGAGCTCGGCGGAAAGTCGCCGAATATCTTCTTCGAGGATGTTTTGGCCAAGGACGACTCGTACGCGGACAAGGCCCAGGAGGGCTTCACGATGTTCGCCCTCAACCAGGGCGAGGTCTGCACCTGCCCGTCGCGTGCACTCATCCAGGAATCGATCGCCGATCCCTTCCTCGAGAAGGTCGTGGCCAGGACGAAGAAGATCGTCCAGGGCAACCCGCTCGACACGGACACGATGATGGGCGCCCAGGCCTCGAACGACCAGTTCGAGAAGATCATGTCCTACCTCGACATCGGCCGTCAGGAAGGCGCCGAGGTGCTCACCGGCGGCGGCAAAGCCGAACTCGACGGGGATCTGGCCGGCGGATTCTACGTGCAGCCGACGATCTTCAAGGGCACGAACAAGATGCGCATCTTCCAGGAGGAGATCTTCGGGCCCGTCGTCTCGGTCGCGACGTTCTCCGACTACGCCGACGCTTTGGCCACGGCCAACGACACGCTCTACGGCCTCGGCGCCGGAGTCTGGTCCCGTGACGGCAACACTGCCTACCGGGCCGGTCGTGAGATCCAGGCCGGGCGAGTATGGGTGAACAACTACCACGCCTACCCGGCCCATGCGGCTTTCGGCGGGTACAAGGCTTCGGGCATCGGACGCGAGAACCACAAGATGATGCTCGACCACTACCAGCAGACGAAGAACTTGCTCGTCAGCTATTCGGAGAACGCCCAAGGCTTCTTCTGACCCAATTGCTACCCGACGGCGGCGCAGCAACCTCGCGCCAGGTTGCTGGGCCGCCGTCGGGTAGTTCTTCCACCTCAAGTTCAAACCCCGCATCGCTTCATGAACCATCATCACAAAGGAGAGAATGATGTCCGCTATGAAAGCTGCAGTAGTCGAGGGTTTCGGCCAGGAACTGGTCGTCGGGGACAATGCGATTCCCGACCCCGGCCCGGGCCAGGCCTTGGTCAAGCTCGTCGCCTCCGGCGTCTGTCACACCGATCTCCACGCCGCCCATGGTGATTGGCCGGTCAAACCGAAGGTGCCGCTCATCCCGGGACACGAAGGAGTCGGCATCGTCGAAAAGGTCGGCGAGGGCGTCACCGATGTCGAGGTCGGACAGATGGTCGGCAACGCTTGGCTGTGGACCGCATGCGGGACCTGTGAGCACTGCCGTCAGGGATGGGAGACCCTCTGCGAATCCCAGGTCAACGGCGGCTACGGCGTCGACGGCTCCTTCGGCGAGTACATGCTCGTCGATACGAAGTTCGCCGCCATCATCCCCGACGGTGCCGATCCCTATGAGATCGCACCGGTCCTCTGCGCCGGCGTCACCGTGTACAAGGGACTCAAACGCACCGAGGTTCAGCCGGGCCAATGGGTCATCATCTCCGGAATCGGCGGACTGGGACACATCGCCGTCCAGTACGCGGTCGCCATGGGCATGCGCGTTGTCGCCGTCGATGTCGCCGACGACAAGCTGGCGCTGGCGAAGAAGCACGGTGCCGAAATCACCGTCAACGCTTTCGCCGAGGTTCCGGCCGAGATCATCCAGGACAGGATCGGCGGCTCACACGGAGTCCTCGTCACCGCCGTCCACCCCGCGGCGTTCGGTCAGGCGATCGGAATGACTCGCCGAGGCGGCACCATCGTCTTCAACGGACTGCCGCCCGGTGACTTCCCGGCTCCGATCTTCGACATCGTGCTCAAGGGCCTGACGATCCGAGGTTCGATCGTCGGCACCCGACAGGACATGGTCGAGGCGTTGGAATTCTATGCCGCCGGCAAGATCCACCCGACGTTCACGAAGCGACCGCTCGAGGACATCAACGCGATCTTCGACGAGATGGAACACGGCAAGATCGACGGCCGCGTCGTCATCGAATACTGACGAACCTGCACACCCGAGCCCTAGAACTACCCGACGGCGGCGCAGCAACCTCGCGCCAGGTTGCTGCGCCGCCGTCGGGTAGTGTGGGAGGGGTCTCGGTGGTCGGATTGGACTTGCCGCGACAGACTTCGTTAGACTTGAACCACCCAAGACCGTCGGTCTCTGTGGAATCATCGGAATTCGCCATCGAATCCCGGTGCCCGCAGACGAAGACTCCTAGAGAGTGACCCGCGCAGGTGAGCTCGAAATCCTTCCGTCGGATTCCTCTGGAATCGACGGCCAAGCGTTTCACGCCTTCCTGCGTGGAGCGCTTTTTCTGTTGTCGGGGCAGACCGGACGACTTATGAAAGGAACACCATGGCGAGGCCAGACAAGGCAGCCGCAGTCGAGGAGATCAAACAGCAGTTTGAGAACTCCGACGCTGTGTTGCTGACCGAGTACCGCGGTCTCACCGTCGCGCAGATGAAAGAACTGCGCGTCTCTCTCGGTGAGAACGTCAGCTACGCCGTGGTAAAGAACACGCTGACCAAGATTGCAGCCAAGGAAGCCGGAGTCACCGGTCTCGATGAGCACCTCAATGGGCCCACCGCGATCGCGTTCGTCAACGGCGAACCACCTGAGGCTGCCAAAGCTCTGCGTAACTTTGCCAAGGCGAACGACAAGCTCGTGGTGAAGGGCGGCTACTTCGATGGAGCCGCGCTCAGCCCCGAACAGGTCAACCAGCTCGCCGACCTCGAATCCCGCGAAGTGCTGCTTGCAAAGGCAGCCGGTGCCATGAAGGCAAGCCTCCACCAGGCGGCTTACCTCTTCACCGCTCCGCTGGTCAAGGCCGTGCGCACTGTCGATGCCCTCCGCGAGAAGCAGGACGACGCTCCTGCCTCCGACGCCTGAGCATCACCACAAACCGAACCGGTCGCTGATCGTGACCAAAACAGGAAGGACTAGCCACCATGGCTAAGCTCACCACCGACGAGCTCCTCGAGGCTTTCAAGGAGCTCACCCTCATCGAACTGTCCGAGTTCGTCAAGAAGTTCGAAGAAGAGTTCGACGTCGAGGCTGCCGCTCCGGCCGCCGTCGCCGCTGCTCCTGCCGCTGGCGGAGCCGGCGAAGCCGCTGCTGAAGAGCAGACCGAATTCGACGTCATCCTCGAATCGGCCGGCGAGAAGAAGGTTCCCGTCATCAAGGAAGTCCGTGGACTCACCTCCCTCGGACTCAAGGAAGCCAAGGACCTCGTCGACGGAGCTCCCAAGGCCGTCCTCGAAGGCGCTTCGAAGGAAGACGCCGAGAAGGCCAAGGAGACCCTCGAGGCTGCCGGCGCCACCGTCACCCTCAAGTGATCTTCTGCGCAGCAGCCTGACTGCTGCATAGGCTTCGAACCCCCACGGTCCGCCGTGGGGGTTCTCTGCATCCCCACCGGGAATGCCCACTCCAACAGGAATGCCCTCATTCGCCGAGGATGTCCGCCCGTCCCGTGTCGATGTGACCGATTCGGAACACCGATCGACAAGGGCCGGGCAGAAGCTGAACTATCCTTGACTGGTGACTGAGACGACGAGCTACGCCCGCGCACAGCAGCAGTTGCGCGACCGCATCCGCGGAACCTGGGCGCAGCATCCCCTCTACATCGACGAGATCATCAGGCCCGGACTGACCGAGAGTCAGATCAAGACCATTCGGCAAGCCTCACAGCAGACCGAGGGCACCGGCCTCACCCACTATCTCGCGATCATTCCCGGACTCCTGACCATGGGCTACGGCGATTGGGCGAAGTTCACCTCCGACTTCGCCTTCGACATGCATCAGGAATCGGGGGAGAAGCAGACCCTCGTCCTCTTCAGTGAAGGCGAGACCTCCGCCCGCTCGTTCGCCTACCTCGTCACCGACAACGGACCCGTCGTCCCCACGGGTGCCCCGGAACTCATGAAGTCCAGCAGCGACGACTTCATCCCCGTCGAACTTGCCGTGCCCTACTATCTGCAGGTCCTCGTCGCCGCCGCCAAGGGCACCGAACCTCCCCCGGCACCGGATTTCGACACCCGCGACGTCGGTGACCGCGATGAGGACTACATCGAACGCTTCGGCCTCGACAACTCCGACCCCGACGCGCTCGTCTTCGGTGCCACGGCCGTCGCAGCCCTCGGTGCGACCCTGTGGCTACTGCATCGCCGTCATCGCTATTCCTGGCGGTCGGAGCTGACCACGAATCCCGAACTGGTCACGTCGCACAAACTGAAGAAGGCCGTCACCGAGGCGGCTGGCCCGATCCCCGAACCCGACCATCCCGATGACGACACGTGGGCCCTGTATGACCGAGGCAGACGAATCCAGGATGCGCTGGCGGCTCTGACCGCGGCCCACCCGGATTGGGCAGAATCGGTCGACTTCGCCCACCGCAACGGGGTGTTCGTCCTCGTCGCCCTCGACCGTTGGCTGCGCCGACAGCTGCGCAGACGCTCCAGCCGAGTCGAAGACGAACCGCGCTTCTGCTTCCTCTTTCCGCATCATCGCAACGACATTGAGGACCATGTGCTCAAACAGTCGGGCCGCAGCCTCACCGTGGGGCTGTGCGCCGACTGTCGTCAGGAGCTGGCGACCGGCCACGACCCTGAACGACTGATGGTGCCCAAACGTCCCGGCTCCACCCGTGCAGTTCCGTACTTCCAACGCGATGACGCTTATGCACTCTCCGGTTTCGGCAGTTTCCAACCTCTCGACGAGGCGGTGTTGGATGAAATGAGCCCACAGCGCTCCGCTGCTGTCGGAAGGAGCCGATGATGGCCGCCGGAAGCGTGCGTTCGAACACCCCACTCGACTGGCTCATCGCCGTCGTCGCGGTCGCCGCAGTGTCGATCGGCGCCACTCTGCTGAGCACACATCTGTTCGATCAGGCGAAGGCCGAGAGGATCACCGCAGCCGACAGTGGCGCGATCGTCGTCGACTCGATCTACGACGACCGCATCGAAGGCGCCCATGACCCGAACTACGCAACAGGCCGCTACCAGGCGATCGCGAAGTCCTTCGCAGCAGATCCCGTCTACTTCGACGGCTACCCGGAGTTCGAGATCGAAGAGGGCGATGTCGACTCCATCCGCGCAGAGATCGCCGACGCCGACAGCCCGATCTATGTGGCGTTCCTCAACGTCTCGGATCTCGACGATGCCGATGGAGACCTCGATCTGTTGGCGGCTCGGATCGTCACCGAGATGGATGACCCCGAGGCTGCAGTGCTTACGGTCGACGCCACCGGACGCATGGGATTGGCGGAGAAAGACCTCATCCGACCTTCGCTGCTGACTCTGTCGGGGGACTTCGACGACAGCGACTCCGATGCCGCGCTCGCGGGAGTGCGTAAGATCAGTGCTGCCGAGACCGAGGATGTCGAATCGCGCTACTCGCACCGTCACGATGACGACGGGAACCCAGAGGTGACCTCCGAGGACACGACGAAGGACCCGCACACGCTGTCGTACAGCACCGGCGGCGCTGTGGCCGGAGCCGTCTTCGGCATCCTCGTCGGCGCGGGAATCGGCGTCGGAACATACTTCATCCGCCGCGCACTGAAGAAACGGACAGCGAAGCAGTGACCCAACAGGCCCAGACGATCGCCGAGGCGCTCAACACCGATCCCGTCTACGTGACGAATGCCGCGAAGGGGGAGATCAATGAAGCGCTGCTGCAGAAGGCGGAGACGAAGATCGACAGCCTCGACTTCGATGTCTACGTCATCGTCACCGGAGGCGAGGGTGCCGATCCGGATCTGCTCGAGCAAGTCAAGGTCTTCAACGGCGATGAGGGGGCGTTCATCATGATCGATACGAACACCGACCTCGCCGTCGACTACACCTTCGAGGACCAGCACGATCTGCAGATGCAGGTGATGGAGCAGATGTCGGTCGGGCGCGAACAATGGAGCCACAGCACTCCGTCGCAGACGAAGCTGAACATGCTCCTCGACCTCTACGCCGATCCGCAGGAAGCACCCGAGTACGAAACCGGACAGGAGGCCTCGGGCAGCGAGGTGCAGACGGTCGACGGTTCGAACTCGACAGCCACTCTGTTCCTCGGCGGAGCGGTTCTGGTGCTGGCTCTGGTCATCGCCGTCATCTGGTTCGCCAGGTCTCGGCGAGAGCGGGCGAAAGCCGCCCGCACCCGCCGCCGCTTCGAACTGCCCGCTCGACTGCTCGACCGGGTCGATGACCTGCAGCGGAAGACCCTGCGAGAAGGACTGAACGAGGACACGACAGAGCTGGCCGACGAGATCACGCAGCTGCAGACCCAGGACCTCAGCACCACAGATGCCGAGGGAGTGGAAAGAGCGCTCGACGCCTACCAGATGGCCAGATCCATCGTCGACGACACCGAGGCCGAACGCATCGACCTCGCCGGGGCCATGGTGCTGCTGCGTCAGGCCGGACGCGAGATCGCCGAGGTGAAGCTGCACAGATCGACCAAGCGCGGGGCGAGGACCGGAAAGTCCGATTCTGCCCGCTCTACTGGCTCGACGAAGTCAGCAAAGACGCGGGGACTCCCGCAGAGTCTGTGCACTGTCAACCCCCTCCACGGAGAGGCGCGATCGAATCAGCTGGTGAGCACCGAGCGCAAGGGACACTTGGCGGGAAAGAGCGTTCGCGTCCCCGTCTGCAGCAGCTGCCTGTCCGATCTGCACTCCGGCCGCGAACTGCAGTGGATCTTCGACGGCGACCGACCCTACGTCGAGGGCCGCAGCGTTTGGGCACAGACGCTGTTCGGAGCGATCGGCGGCGATCTCGTCACCGCCCTGCACCGGCACGGCTCCTAGGAAAACGGCCGCCTGAGTCCACTCAGTCAGTGCGCGTCCGACCGTTGCTCAGGCGGGTCCGGAATCAGACCAGGCGGTGCTCCCGGGGAATCGTCCGATCATGATCACCCGGCATGGAGCGGGCGGGCAGAGCCACCTCGGCGTCTCCCTGATCGATCCTCATCCCCTCGATATCGGCGAGCTGCCGGGAAACGAAATCACGGTCGACCGGGACCCCGTGACCGGGAACGAAGGTCCTCGCTTCAGGAAACGACAGCAGGGTGTGCAGGCTCGATGCCCATTCGCTCAAGGAAGCATCGGCCCCGGCCTGAGGTGCATCCGCCTCTTCGACGAGGTCGCCGGTGAAGACGATGCCGAACTCGGGCAGTCGGACGACGAGGTCGGCCGTCGAATGTCCTCCGAGCACATGGAACTCGACCGGACAGCCACCGAGGTCGAGGTGCCACACATCACCGGGTGTCGGATCGACGGGCGAGACGTCGACGATGAGCTCACCGGGATCCGTGGGTAGGCTCGACCGATATTCCTCCGGGAAGTCACCGCCCGCGACTCCGTCGAGAGCGATCCAGGCCGTGGCCTCCTGATCGGCGGCGAACGATGAAGATGCGTACACGGCGGTGACCCCGGCGGAGACGGCTGCGGCGGCGCCGAAGAAGTGATCCCAATGATCATGGGTGATCGCGAGCTCGATCGCGCGGGGATGGCTGCCTCCGATCTCCTCGCCGAGGCGGCCCGCCCGCTCCACCAGATATGCGGCGGCCGCGGGGCCAGGGCCCGCGTCGACGAGCAGAGAGCGATCGGCGCCGACGATGATTCCGCAGTTGACTGCGGCCGGATCGAAGCTGAGGATACTCACTCGTGTCATGGTCGCAGTCTAGAATGTCTCCCACCGGCTGTCAGCGCGACGATGCGCGAAGGAGACATTGCAATGCGAGGCGGCCATCAGGGACGACAGAGGCCACAGATGGAGATCACCCGGATCAGGTCCGGACACGGCGACCCGGCGGCAATCGAGGCATTGATACCCGAGCTGCTGGCTTTCGACACTGTCATCAATCGAGCATCCGGGCTGGGGGAGGACTTCGACCCGATTCCCGAGGATGTGCGGCACGCGCTGACCAGCAGGAGCGAGTACCGGACTACGCTCACATGGATCGGTCGCAACCACGGAGACATCGTCGCCAGGGGCACTGCAGACCTGCGTCTGACGAGCAACACCGACACCGCAGAGCTCTGGTGCGCGGTCCGACCCGATCTGCGCCGACGAGGACTGGGCGCGGCCCTGCTCGAGCGGATGGAGTCCGACCTGGCGGCAGACGGACGGACCGCGCTGTCGACCTATTGTGAGATCCCGGAGTCTGTCAGAACTGCCGACCTGCGCGGCGCCCATCTTGCCGCCGAGACCGGTGCCGGGACGCTGCCGGTCGCTCTGCCGGAAGTGTCGTTCCTCAGCGCTCGCGGATACGGGCTCGCGCAGATCGAACGGTGCTCCGTCGCTCCGACCGCAACTGCGGCCGAGCTCGACCTCGGTGCCATGGCCGACGACTACGTCATCGAGACATGGCGAGGTCCGGTCCCGGAACAGCGGCTCGAGCACATCGCACTGTGCAAGCGACGGCTGAGCACCGACGTGCCGGGAGCAGCGAAATTCGGGGGAGAGGAGACCTGGGGCGGTGAGCGGGTGAGGGCCCTCGACGCAGAGAAGGAAGCAAAGGGCGAATCCATGGCCACGGCGCTCGCCCTCCTCGACGGGGAGCCGGCGGGATACACGCAGGTCGGACACTCGGCCGATCGGCCGACCGTCGGGTGGCAGGGCGGAACCCTGGTGCTGAGCGAGCATCGTGGCCACCGCCTCGGCGCCAGGCTCAAGATCGCCAATCATCGCAGCCTCGCCGAGAACACGGCGGTCGACCGGGTGTACACGTGGAACGCCGTGGAGAATTCGTGGATGCTGGCGATCAACGATCAGGCGGGATTCGCCACGTGGGCCTGGGTGGGGATGTGGACGAAGAATCTGCACTGAAACCGCCGTCTTGCCAGACTTGACCAGATGCTATAAGCTTGATATTTGCATCGTTCTGCCTGTGGTGTGCCTTCATATAGCGGTGGGCACAGCATTTCCACTCAAGTGAACCATGCCGACGCCGGGAGTCGAAATCTGACACACCCCGTATATGTCGTGGATGTCCGGACGTCGCCGGAGTGAGTGGGCAGACGAAGTATCAGATGGTGAAGCACTCGGAAGGAACCAATTGGCCGCCGCCAACGACAACACCAGGACCGCTAATCCCCCCAAGAGAATTTCCTTCGCGAAGATTCGCGAGCCCCTCGAGGTTCCCGATCTGCTCGGTCTGCAGACGGACAGCTTCGACTGGCTGATCGGATCGGAGGCGTGGCAGGACCGCGTCGCCGAGGCCATCGAGTTCGGGGACGACTCAGTCGCAACCACCTCGGGACTCGAAGACATCTTCGAAGAGATCTCGCCGATCGAAGACTTCGGCGGATCCATGTCGCTGTCGTTCCGCGAGCACCGGTTCGAAGCTCCAAAGTACTCGATCGATGAGTGCAAGGAACGCGATATGACCTACTCGGCGCCGCTGTACGTCACAGCCGAGTTCATGAACAACAACACCGGCGAGATCAAGAGCCAGACCGTGTTCATGGGTGACTTCCCCCTCATGACCGACAAGGGCACGTTCATCGTCAACGGCACCGAGCGCGTCGTCGTCTCCCAGCTCGTGCGTTCGCCCGGCGCCTACTTCGAATCCAGCGTCGACAAGACCACGGACAAGGACATCTTCACCGCGAAGATCATCCCGTCCCGCGGTGCCTGGCTGGAGTTCGAGGTCGACAAGCGCGACCAGGTCGGTGTTCGCCTCGATCGCAAGCGCAAGCAGTCCGTGACTGTTCTGCTAAAGGCCCTCGGCTGGTCCGAAGCGAAGATCCTCGAAGAGTTCGGCGAGTTCGAATCGATCCGCGAGACGATGGCCAAGGACACCGTCACCACGCAGGACGAAGCGCTACTCGACATCTACAAGAAGCTGCGCCCGGCAGAGCCCGCGACCGCTGAGGCCGCTCGCAACCTGCTCAACAACCTGTACTTCAACCCGAAGCGCTATGACCTGGCCAAGGTCGGCCGCTACAAGGTCAACCGCAAGCTCGGCGTCGAAGCCCCGCTGTCGGACTCGGTGCTCTCCACCGAGGACGTCGTCGCCACCATCCGCTACCTCGTGTCTCTGCACGCCGGAGTGGACACGGCCAAGGGCACCCGCGACGGCGAAGAAGTCGAGATCAGCGTCAAGCTCGACGACATCGATCACTTCGGCAACCGCCGCATCCGGGCCGTCGGCGAGCTCATCGAGAACCAGATCCGCACTGGTCTGTCCCGGATGGAGCGCGTCGTGCGCGAGCGCATGACCACACAGGACGTCGAGGCGATCACCCCGCAGACCCTGATCAACATCCGCCCCGTGGTGGCTGCGATCAAGGAGTTCTTCGGCACCTCGCAGCTCTCGCAGTTCATGGATCAGAACAACCCCCTCGCGGGTCTGACCCACAAGCGCCGTCTCTCCGCACTGGGGCCCGGCGGTCTCTCGCGTGACCGTGCTGCCATGGAAGTCCGTGACGTGCACCCCTCGCACTACGGCCGCATGTGCCCGATCGAGACCCCCGAAGGTCCGAACATCGGTCTGATCGGTTCGCTGGCGTCCTACGCCCGCATCAACCCCTTCGGCTTCATCGAGACGCCTTACCGCAAGGTCGTCGACGGTGTCGTAACCGATGAGACGCAGTACCTGACCGCCGATGACGAACTCGAGTTCAACATCGCCCAGGCCAACGCACCGCTGACCGACGACCAGCGTTTCGCCGAGGTCGAGGTCCTGGCCCGTCCGAAGGGCGGCGGCGGTGAGGCCGAGCTGGTCCAGCACGACCAGATCGACTTCATGGACGTCTCCGCACGACAGATGGTATCCGTGGCTTCGGCTCTGATTCCGTTCCTCGAGCACGACGACGCCAACCGCGCCCTCATGGGTGCGAACATGCAGCGTCAGGCCGTGCCGCTGGTGATGGCCGAATCCCCGGTCGTGGGCACCGGCATGGAATACCGTGCCGCCGTCGACGCCGGCGATGTCATCACCGCTGAGAAGTCCGGTGTCATCACCGAGGTCTCGGCCGACTACGTCACTGTGCTCGCCGACGACGGAACCCAGCTGACCTACAAGGCGGCGAAGTTCAAGCGGTCGAACCACGGCACCTCGTACAACCAGCGCATCCTCGTCGACGAAGGCGACCGCGTCGAGGCCGGAACCGTCCTCGCCGACGGACCGTCCACCGAGAACGGCGAGATGGCTCTGGGCAAGAACCTCCTCGTGGCGTTCATGTCCTGGGAAGGCTACAACTACGAGGATGCGATCATCCTCTCGCAGCGTCTCGTCCAGGACGATGTGCTCTCCTCGATCCACATCGAAGAGCACGAAGTCGATGCTCGCGACACCAAGCTCGGTGCCGAAGAGATCACTCGGGACATCCCGAACATCTCGCCCGATGCTCTGGCCGACCTCGACGATCGCGGAATCATCCGCATCGGCGCCGAGGTCACCGACGGTGACATCCTCGTCGGCAAGGTCACCCCGAAGGGTGAGACCGAGCTGACCCCGGAAGAGCGCCTGCTGCGGGCGATCTTCGGTGAGAAGTCCCGTGAGGTCCGCGACACCTCGCTGCGTGTTCCCCACGGCGAGATCGGCACCGTCATCGGTGTGCGCGTCTTCGACCGCGAGGACGATGACGAGCTCTCGCCGGGCGTCAACCAGATGGTCCGCGTCTACGTGGCTCAGCGCCGCAAGATCACCATCGGTGACAAGATGGCCGGTCGTCACGGAAACAAGGGCGTCATCTCGACGATCCTGCCGGTCGAGGACATGCCGTTCCTCGCCGACGGCACCCCTGTCGACGTCATCCTCAACCCGCACGGTGTTCCCCGTCGTATGAACATCGGACAGGTCTTCGAGGTTCACCTCGGATGGATCTCGAAGCAGGGCTGGAAGATCGAGGGCAACCCCGAATGGGCTGCCGAGCTGCCCGATGCCGCTCGCGAAGCCGAGGCCGGCACCAACCTGGCCACCCCGGTCTTCGACGGTGCGCACGAGCAGGAGCTGCGCGGACTGCTGGATTCGACGACCCCGAACCGCGATGGGGACCGCCTCATCGACTCCTCGGGCAAGGCCCAGCTGTTCGACGGACGCTCCGGTGAGCCGTTCCCGTACCCGATCTCGGTCGGCTACATGTACATGCTCAAGCTCCACCACCTCGTCGACGACAAGATCCACGCGCGTTCGACCGGACCGTACTCGATGATCACCCAGCAGCCGCTCGGTGGTAAGGCGCAGTTCGGTGGTCAGCGCTTCGGTGAGATGGAAGTCTGGGCCCTCGAGGCCTACGGCGCCGCCTACACCCTGCAGGAGCTTCTGACGATCAAGTCCGATGACATCCCAGGCCGTGTGAAGGTCTACGAAGCCATCGTCAAGGGTGAGAACCTGCCCGACCCGGGAATCCCGGAGTCGTTCAAGGTCCTCATCAAGGAGATGCAGTCCCTGTGCCTCAACGTCGAAGTCCTGTCTTCCGACGGAGGCCATGTCGAGATGGGCGAGTCGGAGGACGAGGTCTACCGCGCCGCCGAAGAGCTCGGCATCGACCTCTCCCGCCGCGAAGCACAGACCGTAGAAGAAGTCTGAGGACTTCCACTTCAACCGACACAACTTTTTGATGAACGATTCGTTCATCGCCAGGAAAGAGGATTTACGTGCCTGACGTCAATTTCTTTGATGAACTGCGCATCGGTCTTGCCACCACGGAGAACATCCGCGGCTGGTCACACGGTGAGGTGAAAAAGCCTGAGACCATCAACTACCGCACCCTGAAGCCGGAGAAGGACGGACTCTTCTGCGAGAAGATCTTCGGACCGACCCGTGATTGGGAGTGCGCCTGCGGAAAGTACAAGCGAGTCCGCTTCAAGGGCATCATCTGCGAACGCTGCGGCGTCGAGGTGACCCGTGCCAAGGTGCGTCGTGAGCGGATGGGCCACCTCGAGCTCGCGGCTCCCGTCACCCACATCTGGTACTTCAAGGGTGTGCCCTCGCGCCTGGGGTACCTGCTGGACCTGGCTCCGAAGGACCTCGAAAAGGTCATCTACTTCGCGGCCTACATGATCACATCGGTCGACGAGGATTCCCGTCACCGTGATCTGCCCAGCCTGCAGAACAAGATCGACGTCGAGAAGCAGCAGATCGGCACCTGCCGTGACGCCGACATCGACCGTCGTGCCAAGAAGCTCGAAGAGGATCTCGCCGCACTCGAGGCCGAAGGCGGAACCGCCCAGGCCAAGAAGAAGCTGCGCGACACCGCTGAGAAGGAAATGGACAAGCTGCGCAAGAACGCCGACCGCGAGGTCGACCGTATCGAGCAGGTGTGGGACCGGTTCAAGAACCTCAAGGTCAACGACCTTGAAGGTGACGAGAGCCTGTACCGCGAGATGTTCCACCGCTTCGGCCTGTACTTCACCGGTGCCATGGGTGCCGAAGCCATCCAGAAGCGCCTCATCGACTTCGATCTCGAAGGCGAAGCCGAGAAGCTGCGTGAGCTCATCGCCACCGGCAAGGGACAGCGCAAGACCCGTGCGCTCAAGCGCCTCAAGGTCGTCAACGCGTTCCTGACCACCGACAACAACCCCGAGGGCATGGTCCTCGACGTCGTTCCGGTGATCCCGCCGGAGTTGCGCCCGATGGTGCAGCTCGATGGTGGACGATTCGCGACCTCGGATCTCAACGACCTCTACCGTCGCGTCATCAACCGCAACAACCGCCTCAAGCGTCTGCTCGACCTCGGTGCTCCCGAGATCATCGTCAACAACGAGAAGCGGATGCTGCAGGAGGCCGTGGACTCGCTGTTCGACAACGGACGTCGCGGTCGTCCGGTGACCGGACCGGGCAACCGCCCGCTCAAGTCGCTGTCGGACATGCTCAAGGGCAAGCAGGGACGCTTCCGTCAGAACCTGCTGGGTAAGCGTGTGGACTACTCGGGTCGTTCGGTCATCGTCGTCGGTCCGCAGCTGCACCTGCACCAGTGCGGTCTGCCGAAGACCATGGCTCTCGAGCTGTTCAAGCCCTTCGTGATGAAGCGCCTGGTCGATCTCAACCACGCTCAGAACATCAAGTCGGCCAAGCGAATGGTCGAGCGCCAGCATCCGCAGGTGTGGGACGTCCTCGAAGAGGTCATCACCGAACACCCCGTGCTGCTCAACCGTGCACCGACCCTGCACCGTCTGGGCATCCAGGCGTTCGAGCCGCAGCTCATCGAGGGTAAGGCCATCCAGCTGCACCCGCTCGTCTGCTCGGCGTTCAACGCTGACTTCGACGGTGACCAGATGGCTGTGCACCTGCCGCTGAGCCCCGAGGCGCAGGCCGAGGCCCGCATCCTCATGCTCTCGGCCAACAACATCCTCAAGCCCTCGGACGGCAAGCCCGTGACCATGCCTTCGCAGGATATGATCATCGGTCTGTTCCACCTCACCTCCGAGCGCAAGGGACTGGCCGGCGAGGGCCGTGCGTTCTCCGGTATGGGCGAAGCCATCATGGCCTTCGACCGCGGAGAGCTCGACCTCGGTTCGCCGATCACCATCCGCCTGGAAGACGTCGTTCCCAACGCGGACATGGAGCTCCCTGAGGGCTGGGAGGCCGGCGACCCGCTGGACGTGGCGACCACCCTGGGCCGCGCGACGTTCAACGAGTACCTGCCTGCCGACTACGCGTTCGTGAACTCCACGATCGACAAGAAGGCCCTGAGCCGGATCGTCAACCACCTCGCCGAGGAGTACCCGAAGGTCGAGGTTGCCCACACGCTGGACAACTTCAAGGCCGGCGGCTTCCACTGGGCCACCCGCTCGGGCATTACCATTGCGATGTCGGATGTCGTCTCACCCGAGGCGAAGACCGAGATCATCAACGATGCCGAGGTTATCGACACGAAGGTTCAGCAGCAGTACGAGCTCGGTGCACTCACCGACGACGAGCGCCGTAACGAGCTCGTCAAGCTGTGGACGGAGACGACGGAGAAGGTCGACCAGATCATGCGCACGAACTTCCCCGTGGAGAACTCGGTGCTGCGTCTGGTCGAGTCCGGTGCTTCCGGTAACTGGATGCAGGTGCGTCAGCTGGCCGGTATGCGCGGACTGGTGACGAACCCGCAGGGTGAGATCATCCCGCGTCCGATCGTGTCGAACTACCGTGAGGGACTCGCCGTGCTCGAGTACTTCATCGCCTCGCACGGTGCTCGTAAGGGTCTGGCCGATACCGCTCTGCGTACCGCTGACTCCGGTTACCTGACCCGTCGTCTCGTCGACGTCTCGCAGGATGTCATCATCCGCGCGGCAGAGGCCGAGTCGAACAAGGGCATCACCCTGCCGATCGCCGAACGCGATCACGAGGGCAATCTGGTTCCGCACGAGTACGCCGAGACCAGCGTCTACGGTCGTCTCACCGTCTCCGATGTCACCGACGCCGAGGGCAATGTGCTCCTTCCGGCCAAGTCCGATGTCACCGGTGCAGTGGTGGACATGCTCGTGGCCAACGGCATCGAGGAGCTCAAGGTCCACTCCGTGCTGACTGCCGATTCAGATGCGCAGATCTCCGCCGAGCACTACGGTCGCTCGATGGCGACCGGCCAGCTCGTCGACATCGGCGAGGCCATCGGCACCGTCGCAGCACAGTCGATCGGTGAGCCCGGTACCCAGCTGACGATGCGTACGTTCCACACCGGTGGTGCCGCCGCTTCGACAGGTGATATCACGCAGGGTCTGCCGCGTGTGACCGAGCTCTTCGAAGCTCGCACACCGAAGGGCTTCGCCCCCATCGCCGAGGCGACCGGACGGGCGAAGATCGACGACAGCCGCAAGACCCGCTTCGTCATCATCACCCCTGATGACGGCAGCGAAGAGATCGAGCACGCAGTGTCCAAGCGCGCCCGTCTCATGGTCGAGGACGGTCAGCACGTCAAGGCCGGAGAGCAGCTCATCGTCGGTGCCGTCGATCCGAAGCAGGTGCTGCGCATCCGCGGACGCCGTGAGGCCGAGCGCTTCCTCGTCGAGGAAGTTCAGAAGGTCTACCGATCGCAGGGCGTGGGCATCCACGACAAGCACATCGAGGTCATCGTGCGGCAGATGCTGCGTCGCGTGACCGTGATCGAGTCGGGCGATACGAATCTGCTGCCCGGCGAGCTCGTCGACCGCGGCCGCTATCAGGCGGAGAACCGTCGTGTGGTCGCCGAAGGCGGCCAGCCGGCATCGGCTCGTGACGAGCTGATGGGCATCACGAAGGCTTCGCTGGCCACCGAGTCGTGGCTGTCGGCCGCGTCCTTCCAGGAGACCACCCGCGTCCTCACCGAGGCGGCCATGGAAGGCAAGTCCGATACGCTCATGGGTCTCAAGGAGAACGTCATCCTCGGTAAGCTCATCCCTGCCGGCACCGGCCTGCAGACCCACCGCAACCTCGTGGTGGAGCCGACCGAAGAGGCCAAGGCCGAGATGTTCACCAACAGCTACGGCGACTTCTACGCAGGCATCGGAGCCGATTCCGGTTCCGCCATCCCGCTGGAAGACTACGACTACGGAGCATTCAGCTGATCAGCTGATCTCCCGGCCGTAAGGCAGACAGGAGGGGCATCCACCATTCGGTGGGTGCCCCTCCCGCCATTCATGTCTGCGGCATCGAGAAACGGGTGGAGTGTCGTAACACGGGTGTGTGCCCGTGTTACGACACTCCACCCGTTTCTCGATGAAGCTGCCGTGGTCTCAGCCGAAGAGCACCTGCGCCTCTTCCCAGCGATGCAGCGGCACCGATTTGAGACTGTGCACCGCCGAGGACATCTCCACGGAGACGATGTCCGTGCCTTTGAGGCTGGCCATCTTCCCCCAGTGGCCATGCTGGGCGAGGTCGACCGCCGCCATGCCCAGCCGCGTGGACAGTACGCGGTCGTACGCAGTGGGGGAGCCGCCTCGCTGCAGGTGTCCCAAGATCGTGGCCCGGGATTCGATTCCGGTGATCTCTTCGATCTTCGGAGCGAGGTAGTTCGCGATCCCGCCGAGGCGGACGCGGCCCTTGTTGTCCACGCCGTGGTCGGCGACCTGGGAATCGAACCCTTCGGGAACGAACCCTTCCGCGACGACGACGATCGGTGCACGTCCGCGATCTTTGGCCGAGGTCACCCATTCGGCGATCTGGTCGAAGTCGACGGGGAACTCGGGCATGAGGATCGCATGGGCGCCTGCGGCCATGCCCGCGTGCAGAGCGATCCAACCGACGTTGCGTCCCATGACCTCGATGACCATGCAGCGGTGGTGCGATTCGGCTGTGGTGCGCAGCCGGTCGATCGCTTCCGTGGCGATGGACTGAGCGGTGTCGAAGCCGAAAGTGTAGTCGGTGCTGCCGAGGTCGTTGTCAATGGTCTTGGGGACGCCCACGATGTGCAGACCCTCCTCGTTGACCAGTCGCGAGGCCCCTGCGAGTGTGCCCTCGCCGCCGATGGCGATGAGCGAATCGATGCCGTGGGCGGCCATGACTTCGCGCATGCGCTCGGGACCGCCGTCCTCATACGGGTGGGTGCGTGAGGTGCCGAGGATGGTGCCGCCGCGACCGGAGAGGCCTCGGACATCGAGCATGGTCATATCAAACATGTCGTCGTGGAGCAGGCCACGCCAGCCGTCGCGGATGCCGACGAATGAGGCATTGTGGGTGCGGATTCCCTTGCGGACGATGCCGCGGATGACAGCGTTGAGGCCCGGGCAGTCTCCGCCCGATGTGAGTACGCCGATCTTCATTCCAGTTGACCCTGATCCTTTGCTCGGTAGCCTTTGGCCAGATGGACATCGTGTCCGGCCATGAGTGAGAAGCCCTTGAGGACGACGGTGCCGTTCGATCCGTCGCCCCGCGCGGCCTGACGGACCTCATTGCCCGCCATGATGTTGATCGTCTCGTCACGGATGCGCACACCCGGCGGGACGTAGATGTCGTTGCCGCCCCACATCGAGTAGGAAACCAGCTCGACAGTCACACCCGGTCCCATGACGGCGCACAGATCGATATTGTCCCCGCCCATGAGCGCATAGGTGGTGACCTGTCCGGTGCCCGGCGCCACGTCGATCTCACGGCCGGACATGATGGCCACCGAGTTCGTGGGCGGGGCGGAACCCGGATCGACGGCCGGGCTGAGCTCGGCCGGTCCCCGTCGCTGCAGAGCCGACCCCGGACCCGATTCCTGACCATGCCCGGTCTGGCGGGCGAGCCTCTGGTGGAGTCGGTGACCCTCCGGCAGATCGTCGATCAGCGGCATGAGGTCGTCGAGGAACTTCGCGGAGATGGCATCATCCTGCCGCTGCGCGGTCTCTTCGGGGTCGAGGCGTCCGTTGGTCACCGCCTCCGTGATCACGGAGAGGACCTCGTCCCGGTCCATGTCGGAGGCACGGATCCGGCGCTTCGGGGCAGGGGAGTCATCTTCGGCCATGGCCACCAGTGTAGCGGGAATCACCCGCACGGACCGGGCCTTCCGCCGAGGCGGTCGGACAGGGCACTGTGTCGTGTCGTCCCGTCCACAGCCGGGCCACAGCTGCGACCGATGGTGGGCCTAAGCAGGGACGCGAATGTGGTCCCCATGAGATACGAGAGCAGCGCCGGGAACCAGCCCGCAGCGCACCCAGCAGCCCCGTCCCTGCGAACGCCCACGACCGTAGACCTCGTCGTCCCGGTCTACAACGAGGAGGTTTCGCTGGCCGCCTCGATCGAGGCCCTCCTGGCCGTCGAACACTCCCGAGGCACCGAGGTCACGATCATCATCGCCGACAATGCGAGCACCGATTCGACCCCGAGAATCGCCGCAGCGCTAGCGGCCGAACACCCGAAGGTCGAATACGTGCGGCTCGAGCAGAAAGGCCGCGGGCGCGCACTGTCCCGGGTGTGGCAGTCCTCGACGGCGGATATCGTCGCCTATACGGATGTCGATCTCGCCACCGACATCCGAGTCCTCGAGCCGATGGTCGAGGTGATCCGCTCGGGACTGGCCGATGTGGCCATCGCGTCCCGTCTGCAGCCCGGTCTTGCGGTCGAGCGGGGCATCAAGCGCGAGATCATCTCCCGCTGCTACAACCGACTGCTCAAGCTCAGCCTCGGTGTCAGGTTCAGCGACGCTCAATGCGGTTTCAAAGCGCTGTCGCAGCGTGCGGCGAGAGACCTGCTCCCGCAGGTCGAGGACAGCGAGTGGTTCTTCGACACGGAGCTGCTCGCTCTCGCCGAGTGGGCCGGGTACCGCATCCACGAGTTCGGCACGGACTGGACGGATGACCCCGACTCCTCCGTCGACGTGGTCAGCACGGCGTGGAAGGACATCAAGGGCATCGTCCGGCTGCGCACGGGCGGACGCATCCGGACCAGTCACGAAGTCCCGGCACCGAACACCGGGGCGCAGATCCTCCACTTCATCGACGTGGGGATCATCAGCACCGTGCTCTACGCCGTGCTGTTCCTCCTCGGCATCCAATTCGTCTCGGAACCCACGGCGAACATCATTGCGCTGCTCCTTTCGACGATCGCGAACACCGCCCTCAACCGGGGCCACACCTTCGGGGTGAGATCCCCGCACCGCCGACTGACCTCCCAATTGAAGGGTCTGGCGGCCTTCGGCCTGTGCCTGGCCTTCACCTCGGCAGGTCTGGCCGTCGCAGATGGATTCTCCGGACCCTGGGCAACTGTCGGCACGCTCGCCGTGCTGACGGCGGCGAACCTCGCCGCCACCGTGGTCCGGTTCGTGCTCATGCGCACATGGGTCTTCGCCCGCGGTTCCCACCAGAGCGTCCACCCCGCCACCACGACTGCTGCAGCCGGAACGGCGCTCCCGAACGACAAGGACATCGACCATGTCTGAGACCCCCACCCGATATGCCCGCACCCGCGGACTGCGACGGCACTGGTACCCGATCACACTCACCGTGCTCACACTCGGCACGATCGCGGCGTTCCTCGCCAACCTCACGGCCAACGGGTGGGCGAACTCCTTCTATGCGGCGGCTGTGCAGGCCGGATCGGAGAACTGGGAGGCGTTCCTCTTCGGCTCCCTCGACTCGGCGAACGCGATCACCGTCGACAAACCCCCGGCCTCCCTGTGGCTGATGGCCCTGAGCGCCCGGGTCTTCGGCTTCTCTTCGTTCTCGATGCTCCTGCCCCAGGTCCTCCTGGCCGGGGTGAGTGTGCTCCTCATCGTCCATTCGGTGCGGCTGAGCCTGCGGTCCCATGTCGGACCAGGGCTTGAGAAGGCCGCCGCTCTGGGGGCCGGCGTGATCTTCGCCGTCTCCCCGGTCGTGGCGCTGATGTTCCGGTTCAACAACCCGGACGCGCTGCTCGTGACCCTGATGATCGGTGCGGTCGTCGCGACCCAGCACGCCCTGCGCACGCTCACCGAGGCCCACCGGCGACGCCCGTCCCGCCGCATCGCCGGCTGGCTCATCCTCGCCGGAGTCTGCCTCGGCCTGGGGTTCCTGACCAAACAGTTCCAGGTCCTCCTCATCGTCCCCGGCCTCGCTGTGTCCTGGGTGCTCTTCGCCCGCACCTCCTGGCCACGCCGTCTGCTGTGGCTGCTCGTCCCGCTCGGGTCGATGATCGTCAGCGCCGGCTGGTGGATCGCCCTCGTCGAGCTCACCCCTGCAGGCTCCCGACCCTACGTCGGCGGCTCGCAGTCGAACTCCTTCCTCGAGCTCACCTTCGGCTACAACGGCTTCGGACGGCTGACCGGCAACGAGACCGGGTCCGTCGGCGGAGGAGGCGGCGGCCAGGGCGGCGGATGGGGCGAGACGGGCGTCACCCGCCTGTTCACCGGCAGCTTCGGCCAGCAGGTGTCGTGGTTCCTGCCCACCGCACTGTTCCTCCTGATCGTGACGATCGTTCTCCTCATCCTCGCCGAGGCGGCCCGCCGTCGCCGTGTCCCCACCGTCACGGACGGAACCGTTCCGACCGGAACACGTTCGACGGACACCATCCCGGACACCGTCACGGACGGTGAGAAGGACGCCGGCCTCGCAGTGCGCGCGTCCGGCGCAATCGGCGGGGGCAGCCTCGGCGCGGGACTGCTCATGTGGGGTGCATGGCTGATCGTCACGTGGCTCGTGCTGTCGAATATGAACGGGATCGTCCACGAGTACTACACGGTTGCGCTCATTCCCGCGATCGCCGCCGTCATCGGTCTCGGCGTCGCGGTGCTGCTCGCCCGTGACGGATTCCTCCCACGTCTGCTGCTGGCGGTGGCTTGGGCCCTGACCGGAGCGTGGCAGTTCATCATCAGCTCGCAGATGACCGGGGTCCCGGGCGTCCTGCGCTGGTGCGTGCTCATCGTCTCGATCCTCGGCGCTCTGGTCCTCATCGTCACCGCGCACCGGCGGATCGGCACGGCGCTCGCCTCGGTGCTCGTCGCGCTGGCCATCCTCGGCAGCGCTGCGATTCCGGCTCAGCTGGCCGTGCGCACGATCGCCGGGACGACGCAGGGATCGATCGTCACGATCGCCGGCACGAGCTCGGGCATGGGCGGTGGACCCGGCGGTGGCGGAATGCCCGGCGGCGGCGTCAGACCCGGCGGAGGCGCCGGCGGCACGGATGGCACGACCGGTGGCACGCCCGGTGGGACACGCAATTCCGAAGCCGGCACGGGCAGTACCGGGGGGATGCCCGGCGGAGGAGGCGGGATGGGCGGTCTGCTCAACGGCTCCGAACCCTCCGACGAACTCACGCAGCTGCTCGAAGAGGATGCCGCGGACTACACGTGGGTGGCTGCGACGACGGGGGCGAATCAGGCGGCGGGATACCAACTCGCGCTCGAAGAGCCCGTGATGGCGATCGGCGGGTTCAACGGCACCGATCCATCGCCCACCCTCGCCGAGTTCAAACAGCTCGTGGCCGACGGCAAGATCCACTACTACATCGGATCGGGCTCCGGCGGCGGTCAGGGTCCAGGCGGCGGGAACGAGGACTCCGCCTCGTCCCAGATCGCGGCCTGGGTGGAGGCGAACTATGAGGTGACGACCGTCGACTCCGTTTCGCTCTACGATCTCAGTGCGGGTTGAGGGGATAATCGAGCTATGAACCCGACAGCGAATCCGCCGGCGCGCATCCTCATCGTCGACGACGAGGCGAACCTCTCCGAGCTCCTCGTGATGGCCTGCCACGTCAGAGGTTGGGAAGCCGAGGGAGTCGGCACCGGCCGCGAGGCCGTGGCGCTGGCCAGGAGCGAACGCTTCGACGCGATCGTCCTCGACGTCATGCTGCCCGACCTTGACGGGTTCGCCGTGATCGAGAAGATCCGAGCCGAGGGCATCGACACTCCGGTGGTCTTCCTCTCTGCCAGAGACGAGGTCGATGACCGGCTGACGGGTCTGCGGCTGGGCGGGGACGACTACGTGACGAAGCCGTTCAACCTCGATGAGGTCATCGCCCGGATCGAGGTGCGCCTGCGCCGGGGGGCCTCGAACGGTCCGGTCGATGAGGATGATGTGCTGCGCGTGGGTGACCTCGAACTCGACGAACGCTCCCACGAGGTCACCCGCGCCGGCCATCCGATCGAGCTGACGGCTCGCGAATACGAGGTGCTGCTGCTGTTCATGCGCAACCCGCGGGTGGTGCTGTCGAAGGCCCAGATCCTCGACCGCGTGTGGGACTACGACTTCGGCGGCAACGGCAACATCGTCGAACTCTACGTCTCCTATCTGCGGAAGAAGATCGACGCGCCGTTCCCGGACCTGCCGAACCTGTTCCACACGAAGCGCGGGGCCGGCTACATCATGCGGGCGGAACAGTGACTCTGCGTCGCTGGCGGCTGCAGACGAGGCTCATCGTCCTCGCCGGTCTCGTCCTCCTCCTCGTCGGCGCCGGAATCGGCACCGCCTCCTGGCTGAGCGTGCGCGGATCTCTGATGACCGACCTCGACGCCCAGCTGACGTCGATGACCTCGCATGCACGCTCGGGTGACGGCCCCGGTGCGGGCCCCGGGACGAGCGGCAATCCGGGCACCTCCGGTGGGGGCGACGACTCGGTGGCGGCGGTCGATTCGGCTCTGCGCTATCTCTTCCAGCCGGGGGTCGGCGATGGTGCTCTCGTCGTCGTCGATTCCGGCGACGGGGGAGAGGGGCTCATCGCCGAGGCGGGGCTGACCCGTCCGCGCTCTTTGTCCGCCGAAGCGATCGATGCCCTGCTCGACGTCGATGCTCACGGCGGCGAATCCGCCCATGAGTCCGTGCGGGTGCCCGGGTTCGGCGCCTACCGGGTCGTGGCCTTCGATGACGGCGCAACCACCACCGTCTACGGTGTCCCGCAGGGCAGCGTGGACTCCGCGCTCGAACGCACCGCCTGGACGACCGCGTTCGTCGTCCTCATCGGCGTCATCGCCACGGCTGCGCTCATGGCGGTGATCATCCACCGCCAGCTGCGGGACCTGCGCGACGTCGCCCGCACTGCCAGGGAGGTCGCCGACCTGGAGTTGAGCGCCGGCAAACCCGAGCTCGCGCTGCGGGTTCCCGCCGAGCTGGCGGTGCCGGGCACGGAGGTCGGCGATGTGGGAGCCTCGGTCAATCGGATGCTCGACCACGTCGGCTCCGCCCTCGAAGAGCGCTACCGCGGCACGGAGCAGATGCGCCGCTTCGTCGCCGACGCCTCCCATGAGCTGCGCACTCCGATCGCGACGATCCGCGGCTGGGCCGACCTCACCCGCCCGTACCGTGATGATCTGCCCGCCGAGGTGGCCACCTCCTTGGGCAAGATCGATTCAGGAGCGATGCGGATGTCCTCCCTCGTCGATGATCTCCTCCTCCTCGCCCGACTCGAAGCCGGCCGCCAGCCGACGAGGGAGGACACCGTCGACGTCTCCTCCCTGCTCGTCGAACTCGTCGAGGACGCCCATGTGGTCAATCCCGACCATTCGATCTCCCTCGATGTTCCCCCGGAGGCCCTCGAGGTGCGCGGAGCAGCCGATCAGGTCCGTCGGGTCGTGTCGATCGTGCTCACCAACGCCTGTGTGCACACGCCCCCGGGCACCAGCGTGCACGTCGAGGCACTGGCGGCCCGGAAGCCGGTCTCCGGGCAGCTGCCCAGCGATGTCGTGGCGATCCGCATCAGCGACGACGGTGGGGGCATTCCGCCCGAGATCCGGGACCGGGTCTTCGACCGCTTCGTGCGTGGAGACCCCTCGCGGGCACGGCAGGACGGAGCCAAGGGAGGTTCCTCGGGGCTGGGACTGTCGATCGCCGCCGGACTCGTCGAACTCATGCGCGGCGGCATCTCGATGTCGACCACGGACGCTGGTACGAGCTTCGAGCTGCGCCTGCCTGCCGCCTGAGGCGAGTCGCACAGGTTGGCCACAGGCACGACTGGGAGGGGCTACAGCGAGTCGGCGGAGAGTGGAATCACCGACAACCAGAGGAGATTCCATGACCGAGAACCAGAACCCCGACCAGAACCCCGATCCGGACCGCAACCACGCGGAGAACACAGCGTCGGGCCCGAACGCCGCAGACAGCACCCGTAGGGTCGAAGCTCAGGAGGGCACGGCAGGACCTCATGCCGGACCCAACTGGGCGATGCAATCGGATCCGGGAGTCCAGGGCAGGGCGAACGAATGGGGCGAGCAGACGACCCGCTCGGCACCCGATCCGCGGGCCGGAAGCCCGGAGGGACAGCGGCCGTGGGTGAACCCCTATGACCGGTCCGCTCCGATCGCCCAGTCCGGCGGTTCCGAGGGACCACGTAAGCAGAAGCGACGCGTCCCGCTCATCCCCGCAGTGCTCGCCGGATCGGCTCTCTTCGTCGTCGGCGGTCTCGCCGGAGGAGCGATCGGTGCATCGGCGGCCATGGCGACGAACGATTCGGGGACGAGTCAGGGGCCGGGAGGCCAGAACGGACCCGGCGGAATGGGCGGCCAACAGGGCGGTGCTCAGGATGGCGGCGGACAGTCGAACGGCGGCGGAATGGGCGGCCAACAGGGCGGTGCTCAGGATGGCGGCGGACAGTCGAACGGCGGCGGAATGGGCGGCCAACAGGGCGGTGCTCAGGATGGCGGCGGACAGTCGAACGGCGGCGGAATGCCCGGAGGACAATCGAACGGCGGAGGCATGCCCGGCGGACAGGCCAACGGAATGCAGGGTAATCAGAGCGGCAGCGCCGACTCCGGGGGCTCCTCTGACGGATCCAGCTCTGACGGATCCAGCTCTGACGGATCCAGCTCGGACGGCAGCGCCTCTGACTCCGACGGATCGGACGCAAGCGCCGGCACCACCTCGGCGGACACCGACGAGACGACGATCGAGAACGCAGCCGTCACGCACTTCGACCGGATCTTCACCGGATTCGCCGTCCTCAACCGGGAGGAGTGAACGCTGTCTGATATCGGCGCAGCAAAGACGATGCCCCCACCGATCGGTGGGGGCATCGTCATGCTGACGCGTCGGTCACCTCGGTGACCGTCGCCGGATCAGCGCTTGAGGTCGAAGCGGTCGGCTTCGACGAGCTTCGTCCAGGCCTTGACGAAGTCGGCGACGAACTTCTCGTTCGCGTCATCCGAGCCGTAGACCTCGGCGATCGCACGCAGTTCGGAGTTCGCTCCGAACAGGAGGTCGATCCGGCTGCCGGTCCACAGCTTCTCGCCCTCGGGGGAGAAGCACTCGTAGACATTGGCCGTCTCTGACGGTCCGACGGGCTTCCAGACGTTGCCGAGGTCGAGCAGATTGACGAAGAAGTCGTTCGTCAGCTCGCCGGGGCGATCGGTGAAGACACCGAGCTCGGAATCTTCGTAGTTCGCACCGAGGACGCGGAGCCCGCCGATGAGGACCGTGAGCTCCGGCGGGGTGAGACCCAGCAGGCTGGCCTTGTCGAGCAGGAGGTACTCGGCTTTGAGCGGAAGTCCCTCGGTGAGGTAGTTGCGGAAACCGTCGTGGGTCGGCTCGAGGTAGCCGAACGAGTCGACATCGGTCTGCTCTTGGGTTGCGTCGCCGCGACCGGTGGAGACCGGAACCGTGATCGAGTGACCGGCCGCCGCGGCAGCGGTTTCGACTCCGACGGCGCCGGCGATCGCCAGCACATCGGCGAACGATGCACCGGTGGACTCGGCGATGCCCTCGAGCACGGGAAGCACCTCGGCGAGCTTGGCAGGCTCATTGGCCTCCCAGCTGCGCTGCGGTTCGAGGCGGAGTCGACCTCCGTTGACGCCGCCGCGCATGTCCGAGACGCGGTGCGACGAGGCCGCGGCCCATGTCGTCGAGACGAGCTGCGAGACGGTCAGCCCGGACTCGCGGACGGCTGTCTTGACGGCTTCGAGGCCGGCGACATCAAGCGGGGTGCCGGCAGGAACCGGGTCCTGCCAGATGAGCTCTTCGCTCGGAGCTTCGGGGCCGAGGTAACGAGTCGCCGGGCCCATGTCGCGGTGGGTGAGCTTGAACCAGGCGCGAGCGAAAGCATCTTCGAACGCCTTCTGGTCGTCCTTGAACCGGCGCGAGATCTTCTCGTACGCCGGGTCGAAGCGCAGCGACAGGTCGGTCGTGAGCATACGGGGCTCGCGACGTCCGTCGCCCTGGGCCATGGGGACCATATCGTCCCCGCCGCCGTCCTTGGGACGCCACTGCAGGTGTCCGCCTTCGTTCTCGAAGACCTCCCACTCGTAGGCGAAGAGAATATGGAAGAACTCGTTGTCCCAGCGGGTCGGGTGGTAGGTCCACGTGACCTCGATGCCCGAGCCGATGGAGTCGTTGCCCTGTCCAGTGCCGAAATCGGACTTCCAGCCCATGCCCTGCTCTTCGAGCGGAGCGGCTTCCGGGTCGGCACCCTTGTGCGATTCAGGACCGGCACCGTGCGTCTTGCCGAAGGTGTGTCCGCCGGCGATGAGGGCGACGGTCTCCTCGTCGTTCATGGCCATGCGTCCGAAGGTCTCGCGGATGTCGATCGCGGCCTTGACCGGATCGGGTTCGCCCTCCGGGCCCTCGGGGTTGACGTAGATGAGGCCCATGGTGGTCGCCGCCAGAGGCTTCTGCAGCTCACGGTTGCCCACGTAGCGCTTGTCGGTGCCCAGCCATTCGGTCTCGGAGCCCCAGTACACATCGTTGTCGGGTTCCCAGACGTCCTTGCGGCCGCCGGCGAAGCCGAAGGTCTTGAAGCCCATCGATTCGAGAGCGACGTTGCCGGCGAGGATGAAGAGGTCGGCCCAGGAGATCTTCTTGCCGTACTTCTTCTTCACCGGCCACAGCAGACGGCGAGCCTTGTCGAGCGAAACGTTGTCGGGCCAGGAGTTCAGAGGTGCGAAGCGCTGCTGACCCTCGCCGCCGCCTCCGCGGCCGTCCTGAACGCGGTAGGTGCCGGCCGAGTGCCAGGCCATGCGGATCATGAACGGACCATAGTGTCCGAAATCAGCGGACCACCAGTCCTGGTTGTCCTTCTGCAGGGTTTCGATGTCGGCCTTGAGCTGGTAGTAGTCAAGGCTGTTGAACTCCGCGTCGTAGTCGAAGTCAGGATCCATGGGGTCTCGTGCCGGCTGTCCCTTGGCGAGGATCTTGAGGTTGAGGCGGTTGGGCCACCACTGAGCGTTGGCATCACCCTGGACGGGGTTGACCAGCTGGTCCGAATCCGGCGCCGCAGCCGGCTCCGTGGAAGTGTGGGCGACCGGGCAGCCGCCGGTGGTCGTCTGGGTCATCGTGTTCCTTTCACAGTCGAGTCGCGTTCGACGACTCGGATGACGGGATGGGCAACCCTCGCAGAAAGGGCATAGTCGTGTCCTCGGAAGAGGACGGGTGGTGATGGACGGAAGCCGGGGTCACACGGCCGAGAACTGATCGTCGCCGGTGCGCTGAGCACCAGCGGCCGTGCAGTCGGGGCACAGGCCCCAGAATGTCACTTCGGCCTGATCGATGACGAAGCCGGCATCGTGGGACGGCGTCAGGCACGGAGCCTGACCGATAGTGCAGTCGACATCGACGATGAGACTGCATGACCGGCACACCAGGTGATGGTGATTGTCCCCGATGCGGCGTTCGTATCGAGCCACAGAGCCCGAAGGCTTGATGCAGCGGAGGAGCCCTACCTCGGTGAGAGTGTGGAGCGAGTCATAGACAGCCTGGTGAGAGACCGCCGGCAGCGATTCCCGCACCGAGCGGATCACGGTTTCGGTATCCGTATGCGGGTGAACCCGCACGGCATCGAGGACTGCGACCCGCTGTTTCGTCACACGCAGCGACGTCTGCCGCAGAGCCGCGGCAGCGTCTTCGTCGTGTTCTTGCTTCGTCCCGTTCACAGCACCAGAATGCCTGCTTCTCTTGAACGAGTCAAGGAAAGTGATGGCAGGTCCTCGCCGAGGCGGCCGTCGGGTCGCGCTGCGGGTGCGGGTGTCGGGGTGGTGCGGTTCGACGGCAGTTGAGGAACATGACGTAGTTCTGAGTCGTCCGAGGTGAGAGGCGTGATCCTCGGGGTGAACGATGTGCTGCGTGATTTCCGCGGCAGGGCGGGGTAGGATGAACGATCGCCATTTTGACCAGACGTGCTCGAGAGAGATATTCTGGTAGGCGACTGATTGTGTTATCTGCGTCGTCGACCGATCCTGCCGGGTGTTCTGTGAAGCCCGGAATCCTTGAGAGAAGTCGTCGTTGCAGGCTGCCGAGCAGGCGTCGCTGCGCTTCCGTGTCCTTGCGACACACCCGGGCGCAGGGGTCGATGACTCGCGTGGTTACTGGCATCGGGAGCCAAGCTTCACCCGGTGTCCGGTCGGATATGTCCCACGGTTCACAGAGACGACTGCGGTCGTGGCCGGAATTGGGAATTAGGTCTATCGAGAAGCAAATGGAGAACGCTTAGTGCCGACTATCCAACAGCTCGTCCGCAAGGGACGGCATGTCAATACAGCAGGATCAGACGCTCCTGCCCTCAAGGGCAGCCCGCAGCGTCGTGGAGTGTGCACCCGTGTGTACACCACTACCCCCAAGAAGCCGAACTCGGCTCTTCGCAAGGTCGCTCGTGTCAAGCTTTCGAGCCAGATCGAAGTGACCGCATACATTCCGGGCGAGGGACACAACCTGCAGGAGCACTCGATCGTGCTCGTGCGCGGTGGCCGCGTCAAGGATCTGCCCGGTGTTCGCTACCGGATCGTCCGCGGTTCGCTCGACACCCAGGGTGTCAAGGGTCGCCAGCAGGCCCGCAGCAAGTACGGTGCGAAGAGGGAGAAGAAGTAATGCCACGTAAAGGTCCTGCACCCAAGCGACCGATCGTCGTTGACCCGGTCTTCAGCTCACCGCTCGTCACGCAGCTGATCAACAAGATCCTGCTCGACGGCAAGCGCTCGACCGCAGAGCGGATCGTCTACGGTGCCCTCGAAGGCACCCGCGAGAAGAACGGCAACGACCCCGTTGTCAACCTGAAGAAGGCTCTCGACAACATCCGTCCGTCCCTCGAGGTCCGCTCCCGCCGTGTCGGCGGTGCGACCTACCAGGTGCCGATTGATGTTCGTCCGGCTCGTTCGACCACCCTGGCTCTGCGGTGGCTCGTGGGATACTCCCGCCAGCGCCGTGAGAAGACCATGACCGAACGACTCATGAACGAGATCCTGGACGCCGGCAACGGCCTCGGCGCAGCAGTCAAGCGCCGCGAGGACACTCACAAGATGGCCGAGTCCAACAAGGCCTTCGCCCACTACCGCTGGTAATCGCCTGCCCTGTGCGCCGGTCGGCGGACCTCTTTCGCGAGTTCTGTCGGCCGGCAGCGCAGGGGAGTCGAGCAAATCATCGATTGAGAGAGAGACACCGTGGCACTTGACGTGCTCAGCGACCTGAACAAGGTCCGTAATATCGGCATCATGGCCCATATCGATGCCGGTAAGACAACTACGACCGAACGCATCCTCTTCTACACCGGCGTGAACTACAAGATGGGCGAGACCCACGACGGCGCCGGCACCATGGACTGGATGGACCAGGAGAAGGAACGCGGCATCACGATCACGTCGGCCGCGACGACCTGCTACTGGGACAACAACCAGATCAACATCATCGACACCCCCGGTCACGTCGACTTCACGGTCGAGGTCGAGCGTTCGCTGCGCGTCCTCGACGGCGCCGTCGCTGTGTTCGACGGCAAGGAGGGCGTTGAGCCCCAGTCCGAGACCGTGTGGCGTCAGGCCGACAAGTACGATGTTCCGCGCGTCTGCTTCGTCAACAAGATGGACAAGCTCGGTGCTGACTTCTACTTCACCGTCGACACCATCAAGGAGCGGCTCGGCGCGAAGCCGCTGGTCATCCAGCTGCCGATCGGTGCCGAAAGCGAATTCGCCGGTGTCGTCGATCTGCTCGAGATGAAGGCCTACATCTGGCCCGACGAGACCAAGATGGGTCAGGACATGACCGAGATCGAGATCCCCGAGGATCTCCAGGACAAGGCTGTTCAGTACCGTGCGCAGCTCGTCGAGGACGTCGCCGAGAGCTCGGAAGAGCTCATGGAGAAGTACCTCGAGGGCGAAGAGCTCACGACGGCTGACATCAAGGCCGGCATCCGCGAACTCGTCATCAAGTCCGAGGCGTTCCCGGTCATGTGCGGTTCCGCTTACAAGAACAAGGGCGTGCAGCCCATGCTCGACGCGGTCATCGACTACCTGCCTTCGCCGCTCGACGTGCCTCCGATGATCGGACACAACCCGAACAACGACGAAGAGGAACTGACCCGCAAGCCTTCGACGGACGAGCCGTTCTCGGCTCTGGCCTTCAAGGTCGCCTCCCACCCGTTCTTCGGATCGCTGACCTATGTGCGCGTGTACTCCGGTCACGTGAAGTCCGGTGATCAGGTGCTCAACACCACGTCGGGCAAGAAGGAACGCATCGGCAAGCTCTTCCAGATGCACTCCAACAAGGAGAACCCTGTCGAAGAGGCATTCGCAGGTCACATCTACGCCTTCATCGGTCTCAAGGAGACCACGACGGGCGATACCCTGAGCGACCCGGCGAACCCGATCGCTCTTGAATCGATGACCTTCCCGGAGCCTGTGATCTCCGTGGCCATCGAGCCGAAGACGAAGAGCGACCAGGAGAAGCTGTCCTCGGCCATCCAGAAGTTCGTCAAGGAAGACCCGACCTACCAGGTCGAGCTCGACGAAGAGACCGGTCAGACCGTCATCCGCGGAATGGGCGAGCTGCACCTCGATATCCTCGTCGACCGCATGCGTCGCGAGTTCAAGGTCGAGGCGAATGTCGGCAAGCCGCAGGTCGCCTACCGTGAGACCATCCGTCGCACTGTCGAGAAATACGATTACACCCACAAGAAGCAGACGGGTGGATCGGGACAGTTCGCGAAGGTCCAGGTCACCTTCGAACCCCTCGAGGTCGAAGGCGATACGATTTACGAGTTCGAGAATGCCATCACGGGCGGACGCGTTCCGCGCGAATACATTCCGAGCGTCGACGCCGGCATCCAGGACGCCATGCAGTTCGGTGCCCTCGCCGGTTACCCCATGGTCGGTGTCAAGGCCACTCTGGTCGATGGCGCCTACCACGATGTCGACTCTTCGGAGATGGCATTCAAGATCGCCGGTTCGATGGTCTTCAAGGAGGCCGTCCAGCGGGCGAACCCGGTTCTTCTCGAACCGGTCATGGACGTCGAGGTGCGTACCCCTGAGGAATACATGGGTGACGTCATCGGCGACCTGAATTCCCGGCGTGGACAGATTCAGTCGATGGACGATGCTTCCGGTGTGAAGGTCGTCAAGGCTGTGGTCCCGCTCTCGGAGATGTTCGGCTACATCGGTGATCTGCGGTCGAAGACCCAGGGCCGTGCGGTGTACTCGATGACTTTCTCCAGCTATGCGGAGGTCCCGAAGGCTGTTGCCGAGGAGATCATCCAGAAGGTGCGCGGCGGAGAGTAATCTCCGAATTCCGGTCGCCCCGGTGATCAACAACATGATCGCCGGAATGAAAGATAACCAACAAAAGGTCTAAGATATGAATCGCATATCTTTTGACAACCACGAGGAGGAACCCAGTGGCAAAGGCTAGTTTCGAACGGACTAAGCCGCACGTCAACATCGGCACCATCGGCCACGTTGACCACGGAAAGACCACCCTGACCGCCGCGATCACCAAGGTCCTGGCGGATCAGTACCCGGATCTCAATGAGGCTCGCGCCTTCGACCAGGTCGACAACGCACCTGAGGAGAAGGAGCGCGGCATCACCATCAACGTCTCGCACGTTGAGTACCAGACGGAGAAGCGTCACTACGCTCACGTCGATGCCCCGGGTCACGCCGACTACGTGAAGAACATGATCACCGGTGCCGCTCAGATGGACGGTGCGATCCTCGTCGTTGCCGCCACCGACGGCCCGATGCCCCAGACCCGTGAGCACGTGCTGCTCGCTCGTCAGGTCGGCGTTCCCTACATCGTCGTGGCTCTGAACAAGTCCGACATGGTCGATGACGAAGAGCTCCTCGAGCTCGTCGAATTCGAGGTTCGCGATCTGCTCTCGAGCCAGGAATTCGACGGAGACAACGCTCCTGTCGTCCCGGTGTCCGCTCTCAAGGCGCTGGAAGGCGACGAGAAGTGGGTCAAGAGCGTTCAGGAACTCATGGCAGCCGTCGACGAGAACGTTCCCGAGCCGGAGCGCGATGTCGACAAGCCGTTCCTCATGCCCGTTGAGGACGTCTTCACGATCACCGGTCGTGGAACCGTCGTCACCGGTCGTGTCGAGCGCGGCGTCCTCCTGCCGAACGACGAAATCGAAATCGTCGGCATCAAGGAGAAGTCGTCCAAGACGACCGTCACCGCCATCGAGATGTTCCGCAAGACCCTGCCGGATGCCCGTGCAGGTGAGAACGTCGGTCTGCTTCTGCGCGGCACCAAGCGCGAAGACGTGGAGCGCGGTCAGGTCATCGTGAAGCCGGGTTCGATCACCCCGCACACCAAGTTCGAAGCTCAGGTCTACATCCTGAGCAAGGACGAGGGCGGACGTCACAACCCGTTCTACTCGAACTACCGTCCGCAGTTCTACTTCCGGACCACGGACGTCACCGGCGTCATCACGCTGCCCGAGGGCACCGAGATGGTCATGCCCGGCGACAACACCGACATGTCGGTCGAGCTCATCCAGCCGATCGCCATGGAGGACGGCCTCCGCTTCGCTATTCGCGAGGGTGGACGCACCGTCGGTGCCGGTCGAGTCACCAAGATCAACGCCTGATCTGACTCACTGAGTACCACCGGCTAGGGCCGCAGTTCTTCGGAACTGCGGCCCTTCCGCATGTTCCGGCCGCTCCTGCCGGCGACCGGTCAGATGATGCAGACGGGGGAGTTGCCGAGGGTCGTCTGATGGAAGACCACCACGAACGGGATTCGCTCCGACCTTGAGAGTTCCCTCACAGGCACCGTTCCCGGAATTGCGCGGGCGAAGTGCTCTATGACAAGATGGTGAAGTTGCGTTTTGGGCGTTGACCCCTGCACTGCGGTAGTGATACCGCGAACAGCCTGAAACACTATCGGATCGATGAATCTGCATCATGCGGGTTCGGACCGAGCAGCCAATGAGTAGAAGCGCCGTCGGCGCTGAGGGAGAAGTGAGAATTTCTCCGTCAGGATTAGCCGACACGCCCGACCTCGGGGGTCGGTCATGGTCAGCCGGCACAGACGGCAGAGAGTCTCCGACGCTCTGCGAGTTGATGGCCGGAAGCAACTAAAGAAAGAGACGACGCCATGGCGGGACAGAAGATCCGCATTCGGCTCAAGTCGTACGACCACGCTGTGATTGACAGTGCTGCACGCAAGATCGTGGACACCGTCACTCGCGCAGGTGCGACTGTTGTGGGCCCCGTGCCGTTGCCAACGGAGAAGAACGTTTACTGCGTCATCCGTTCGCCGCACAAATACAAGGACAGCCGTGAGCATTTCGAGATGCGCACGCACAAGCGTCTGATCGACATCGTCGACCCGACGCCGAAGGCAGTCGACTCGCTGATGCGTCTCGACCTCGCTGACGACGTCAACATCGAGATCAAGCTCTAAGGGAGGCAGCAATGGCGAACACTCGTTCATCCGCTCTCCCGACCACCCGCAAGGTCAAAGGCCTTCTGGGAACCAAGCTGGGCATGACCCAGGTCTGGGATGAGCAGAACAACCTCGTGCCGGTGACCGTGGTGGCCACCGGTAACAACGTCGTAACCCAGGTCCGCAACGAGGAAACCGATGGTTACCCCGCTGTGCAGATCGCGTTCGGCGAGATCGATCCTCGCAAGGTCAACAAGCCGACTGCAGGCCACTTCGAGAAGGCCGGTGTGACCCCACGCCGTCACCTCGTCGAACTGCGCACTGCAGATGCTGCTGACTACGCGCTCGGCCAGGAACTCGGCGTCGACACGTTCGAAGCCGGACTCAAGGTTGATGTGACCGCGAAGACCAAGGGCAAGGGAACCGCCGGTGTCATGAAGCGTCACGGCTTCTCCGGTGTCGGTGCCTCCCACGGTCAGCACCGCAACCACCGCAAGCCAGGTTCGATCGGCGGAGCCGCGACACCTGGTCGCGTGTTCAAGGGTATGCGCATGGCCGGCCGTATGGGCGCTGTCAAGCACACTACCCAGAACCTCACGATCCACGCCGTGGACAACGAGAACAACTTCCTGCTCATCAAGGGCGCCGTTCCCGGCCCCAAGGGTGGAGTCGTCCTCGTTCGCTCGGCCGCGAAGGAGGCCTGAACGTCATGACTGATTTCAAGACAGTCGACGTCATCGATGCCGCTGGTGCCAAGGCCGGCTCCGTTGATCTGCCCGCCGAGGTCTTCGGTGTGCCGACCAATGTGCCCCTGATCCACCAGGTCGTCGTTGCACAGCTGGCTGCGGCCCGTCAGGGTACGCACAAGACGAAGACCCGCTCCGAAGTTCGCGGTGGCGGCCGCAAGCCCTACCGTCAGAAGGGAACCGGCAACGCCCGTCAGGGTTCGATCCGCGCTCCTCAGTACAACGGCGGTGGAATCGTGCACGGACCGGTCCCGCGCGACTACTCGCAGCGGACCCCCAAGAAGATGAAGGCCGCCGCTCTGCGCGGAGCCCTGTCTGATCGTGCACGCCTCGATCAGGTCTTCGTGATGAAGAGCCTGGTCACCGGCGACGCCCCGTCGACCAAGCAGGCGAAGGCCGCACTGGCCGGTCTGTCCGAACGCAAGAACACCCTCGTGGTGCTCGAGCGTGACGACGAGCTCACCTACCTGAGCGTGCGCAATCTGCCCCACGTCCACGTGCTCACCGCCGATCAGCTCAACACCTATGATGTGCTGCTCGCCGATGACATCGTGTTCACCGAGGTAGCTCTTGCCGCGTTCCTGAGCGGAAACCGCAAATCGGAGGACGCATCATGAGTCTGAACTTCAAGGACCCGCGCGACATCATCGTCGCACCGGTCGTCTCGGAGAAGACCTACAGCCTGATGGACGAAGGCAAGTACACCTTCCTCGTCGACCAGGACTCGAACAAAACCGAGATCAAGCAAGCCATTGAAACGATCTTCGATGTGCAGGTCGCCAAGGTCAACACCCTGAACCGTCAGGGCAAGCGCCGCCGCACCCGCACCGGTTGGGGAAAGCGCAAGGACACCAAGCGTGCCATTGTCGCCCTCAAGGACGGATCGATCGACATCTTCGGTGGATCGCTCTAAGCGATCCTTCGTCAAAGAAGGACAAGACTCATGGGAATCCGTAAGCACAAGCCGACGACCCCGGGCCGCCGTGGCTCGTCGGTCGCCGACTTCGTCGAAGTGACCCGGTCTACACCGGAGAAGTCGCTTCTGCGCCCGCTGCCCAAGCGCGGCGGCCGCAACAGCCAGGGACGCGTGACCACCCGCCATCAGGGCGGCGGTCACAAGCGTCAGTACCGTGTCATCGACTTCCGCCGCCATGACAAAGATGGCGTTCCGGCGAAGGTCGCGCACATCGAATATGACCCGAACCGTACGGCTCGCATCGCTCTGCTGCACTATGCAGACGGAGAGAAGCGCTACATCATCGCCCCGCAGAACCTCAAGCAGGGCGCTCAGGTGGAAGCCGGTCCGGGTGCAGACATCAAGCCGGGCAACAACCTTGCCCTGCGCAACATCCCAGTCGGCACCGTGGTGCACGCAGTTGAAATGCGTCCCGGTGGCGGTGCCAAGATCGCTCGTTCTGCCGGTTCGTCCGTGCAGCTCGTGGCGAAGTACGGCCGTTTCGCACAGCTGCGGATGCCTTCGGGCGAAATCCGCAACGTCGATGCGCGCTGCCGTGCGACGATCGGCGAGGTCGGCAATGCCGAGCAGTCGAACATCAGCTGGGGCAAAGCAGGCCGCATGCGTTGGAAGGGCAAGCGCCCCACCGTCCGCGGTGTTGTGATGAACCCGATCGACCACCCGCATGGTGGTGGCGAGGGCCGTACTTCGGGTGGTCGTCACCCAGTCAGCCCGTGGGGTCAGTTGGAGGGCCGCACACGCCGGCCGAACAAAGAGAGCGACAAGTACATCGTGCGCCGTCGCCGGACCGGCAAGAAGCGCTGATTGGAGTACTGACTTATGCCTCGTAGCCTCAAAAAGGGTCCTTTCGTCGACGAACACCTCTTCCAGAAGGTGGCTCGTCAGAACGAGAAGAACACCAAAAATGTCATCAAAACATGGTCTCGTCGCTCGATGATCATCCCGGACTTCCTGGGACACACCATCGCAGTACATGACGGACGCAAGCATGTCCCCGTCTTCATCACTGAGTCGATGGTCGGACACAAGCTCGGCGAGTTCGCACCGACACGGACGTTCCGTGGCCACGAAAAGGACGATCGCAAGGGTCGCCGCCGCTGAGGCGGGGCACTCTTTCGATCCTAGAGAAGAGAGAAGGAAGCGATGGAAGCCAAGGCTAAGGCGCGGTACCTGCGCGTTACGCCTCGCAAGGCTCGGCGCGTCATCGACCTCATTCGTGGTCAGCAGGCGACCGAAGCACTTGCAGTGTTGAAGTTTGCAGAACAGTCGGCATCAGATCCGATTTACAAGCTCGTGGCCTCCGGCATCGCCAACGCGCGTGTCCGGGCCGACGAGGAAGGCGTTGCGTTCGACGAGAACGAACTGGTCATCTCCGAAGCCTTCGTGGACGAGGGGCCGACCATGAAGCGGTTCCGTCCGCGTGCCCAGGGTCGCGCTTTTCGCATCGAGAAGCGCACCAGCCACGTGACAGTGGTCCTGGCCAGCGGTGACGACCTGCCTCAGCGCAAGAGCCGGAAGGGGAACCGTTAATGGGCCAGAAGATCAATCCGAATGGATTCCGACTCGGAATCACCACGGATCACAAGTCGAAGTGGTTCGCTGACTCGACCAAGCCGGGGCAGCGCTACCGCGACTACGTGCTCGAAGATGTCAAGATCCGCCAGATGATGAACACCGGCCTCGAACGGGCCGGCATCTCGAAGGTCAACATCGAGCGCACGCGTGACCGTGTCCGCGTCGACATCCACACCGCACGCCCGGGCATCGTCATCGGCCGTCGCGGAGCCGAAGCAGACCGCATCCGCGGTCAGCTCGAAAAGCTCACCGGCAAGCAGATTCAGCTCAACATCCTTGAGGTGAAGAACCCCGAGGTCGACGCTCAGCTCGTCGCCCAGGGCGTTGCCGAGCAGCTCGCCAGCCGCGTGGCCTTCCGCCGCGCGATGCGCAAGGCGATCCAGAGCGCCCAGCGCGCAGGTGCCAAGGGCATCCGCGTGCAGTGCTCGGGCCGCCTCGGCGGTGCTGAGATGAGCCGGTCCGAGTTCTACCGCGAAGGTCGTGTGCCGCTGCACACCCTGCGCGCGAACATCGACTTCGGCGTTCACGAAGCCCACACCACTTTCGGACGCATCGGCGTCAAGGTGTGGATCTACAAGGGCGACATGACCGACAAGGAGCTTGCCGCCGAGCAGGCCAAGGCTCCTGCTGCTCGTGGCCCGCGTGGCCGTGGGCGCGGTCGTGGAGGCCGCGGACGTGGTCAGGATGGCGCACCGCGCCGTGGCGACCAGGCCCGTAATACTGAGAACAGCGCCGAAGCCCCCGCGGCTGAGGCCGGATCGGAGGGCTGAGAAATGCTGATCCCTCGTCGAGTGAAATTCCGCAAGCAGCACCACCCCAACCGGGGCGGCGCCGCCAAGGGAGGCACGACGGTGTCCTTCGGTGACTACGGCATCCAGGCTCTCGAGCCGGCTTACGTCACCAACCGCCAGATCGAGGCCGCACGTATTGCCATGACCCGCTACATCAAGCGCGGCGGCAAGGTGTGGATCAACATCTACCCTGATCACCCGCTGACGAAGAAGCCTGCCGAAACCCGCATGGGTTCCGGTAAGGGTTCGCCGGAGTGGTGGATCGCCAATGTCAAACCCGGTCGAGTCATGTTCGAACTCGGCGGTGTGTCCGAGGAAGTTGCTCGCGAGGCTCTGCGCCTGGCGATCCATAAGCTTCCGCTGAAGGCCCGTATCGTGGCCCGCGAAGGTGGTGAGTGAGAATGGCTATCGGTTCGAAGAACCTTTCCATCGACGCGCTTGACGGTTACGACAACGAGCGTCTGCAGGAAGAGCTCAAGAAGGCCAAGGCCGAGCTGTTCAACCTGCGTTTCCAGTCGGCCACCGGCCAGCTGGAGAGCCACGGTCGCCTCAAGGCCGTGCGTCGCGACATCGCTCGTATCTACACCGTGCTCAACGAACGGGAGCTGGACATCCGTCCGAACCCCGCTGATGCCAAGGAAGAGAGCAAGTGATGGCGGAGACCACGAACACCGAGGCCACTGCTGCGGAACGCAACTCCCGCAAGACCGCACGTGGCTACGTCGTATCCGACAAGATGGACAAGACCATCGTCGTCGAGGTTGAGGAGCGTATGAAGCACCGCCTCTACGGCAAGGTCATGCGCAAGTCGGTCAAGTACAAGGTTCACGACGAAGAGAACACCGCCGGCATCGGCGACCTCGTCCTCGTGGCCGAGACGCGGCCCCTTTCGGCCGCGAAGCGTTGGCGGCTCGTCGAAATCGTCGAACGCGCCAAGTAGTCAACGCCACCCCACCCACC
>NZ_QYCP01000002.1 GCF_025506275.1 Brevibacterium permense | reverse complement strand
GGGTAGCCCGTTCAGTTCTGGCATGCGCTACTCCAGGGCCAGGGCCACGGCCTGGGCGATGAGCGCGGGCGAATAGGGCTGCTGCCCGTTCTCGTGGGTGACGATGGCGGCCACGAGCACGGCGAGCGTGCCCGCGTTCTCCATATCGATGGCATCGCCCACGCCCACGCCGAGCGCCTTCGCGACCTGTCGCGCATATGCGCCGGTGTCGTTCTCGGTGGGCGGCGCCCACCGGCCGACGATGGCCTCGGGGGTGCGCAGCCCATACTTCCGGCTGTACGACAGCAGCACTTTCGCGAGCGCGCGCAGGCCCCACACGGGAGCCTCGAAGACCACGAATCTCGGGTCGCTGCTCTGGTCGGCGGCCATGCCTTGCCAC
>NZ_QYCP01000003.1 GCF_025506275.1 Brevibacterium permense | reverse complement strand
GGGCAGCGACGGCTGAACCGCAGCGCCCATCCGATGCGGGCGCGCCGGCACGGCGCCCGGGCCGCCGGCATTCACGGCCGGCCGCCGCGCTCCCGCAGGCACTCCACCAACCCTTCCGTCACCGCCGTCCATTCCCGCCCCCGCATCCGGATGATCCCCACCGGCGGCAACTCCACCGGCACCGGCAGCTTCAGCACCGCCACCATGCCCTGCTCGGCGCAATGCCGCGCCACGGCGCGTGCCATGAAGGCCACGGCGCCGCGCTGCTGCACGAAAGTGATCTGCGAGAGGAACGAGGCCGATTCGACGATGTCGGCGGGCGGATGCAGGCCGTGCGCGAAGAACTGCTGCTCCAGCTTCACGCGCAGCGAGGCCCAGGG
>NZ_QYCP01000004.1 GCF_025506275.1 Brevibacterium permense | reverse complement strand
CGAGGCGGTCGACACGATGCAGGCCGACCGGGAGTTGTGGCGACTGCGGTTGGCGGTCATCGCCCAGAACCCCGCGCTGCTGCCCCGGCTGATGGCGGGGAACATCGAGACCGAGCGGGCCATGATCACGACCATCGCCGCCCGCCTCGGCGTCGATCCCGACCACGGCCACCCGGCGCTGGTCACCGCTGTGGCCGGCGCGACCTTCCGCACCGCGATGCTGCGCTGGGCCGCCGACGACGACAGCCGGACCCTGCGCGACTTCGTGGACGAGTCGTTCGCCGCGGTCGCCGCCGGCCTGCCGGATCCACCACACCCGGCCTGACCACCAGTCTCCGCCCCGGTGCACCGGCTCCGGGGCCAGCCACTCCGACAAGACCC
>NZ_QYCP01000005.1 GCF_025506275.1 Brevibacterium permense | reverse complement strand
GGTTGAGCTATAATCAAAACTTTCACTGGCAATCGACATAGCAACAATCGGGATTGATTAGTTATAAAATGCCATATCTGCAAAGTAGATACACATTTTAAGGAAAAATGCTACGGTTACGATTGCAAAAAAGGCTAGAAATAGTATTTGCATAAATCCTGTAATTTTAATGCTTTTCGTGACTTGTGATGTTGAATAAACAGCGTCTGCGGAAAATTTACCACTCATATCAAACATGCCTTTTGCAAGTGGTAAGATGATTCTTGTTTGCAAAAATGCTTGTAAAAAGACCATGACCGGAATTGCAATTGCGGATCTAACAGCGTCTATAATAATGTTCGCCCACGTTACATCTGTACTTTCGTCCGCCTCGCCAATAAGT
>NZ_QYCP01000006.1 GCF_025506275.1 Brevibacterium permense | reverse complement strand
ATAATAATTCTTTGCCATTGCCGGGCTGATAGGTACATAGACCAATACTAACGGTAACTGGCTGCTCCCTCATATGGGATAATGGCATGCTCTCAATCCGCTGGCGGATTTGCTCCGCCTGCTCAGCCGCCTCTTCAGCGGTTGTATCCGTAAATATAATCGCGAATTCTTCCCCTCCATAACGTGCGGCGAAGTTATTCGTATTGAGCAGCTCTGTAATGCAGCCTGCGGCATCCTTGAGGACAATATCTCCTACCCAATGGCCGTAGGTATCATTGACTTTCTTGAAATTATCAATATCAATCAATGCCAAATGCAGTGAGACTCCATTGGTTTCACAATGCAGAATCAGGTTCTCCAGGTACTCATGGAAAGTCTTATGG
>NZ_QYCP01000007.1 GCF_025506275.1 Brevibacterium permense | reverse complement strand
CCTCCGAAGCCTGCCGGGTGGCAGCCGGGGTCGCCCGGCTGCCACCCGGCAGGCTTCGGAGGAAAGGAGTGGAAGACGCGCGGCTCGCCCACCGGTTCGCCCTGCGCATCGCAGTCCCAGGCGCTCACCGTGTGGTCCGGCGTGTCGGCCCAGTAGAGCCGGCGGCCGTCCGGGGACCAGGCCAGGCCGTTGGCGGTCATCACGCCGTCCAGCATGCGGCGTACCACGGGCGCGGTCGCGCTGCCGCGGCCGTCGATGCAGTAGAGCGATCCCACCGGCTCGCGCGGGCGGCCCGCGGGCGGCTCGTGCAGCGTGCCGACCCAGAAGCGGCCGAGCGCGTCGCATTTGCCGTCGTTGGCGCGCTGGGTGGCGGGGTCGTAGGGC
>NZ_QYCP01000008.1 GCF_025506275.1 Brevibacterium permense | reverse complement strand
AAGCACACCTCTGGCCGCATGCGCGGTGGCTAAAATAAACCATCACCCTGCCGGCGCAGATTTTTCCGTCAGCCCTTCACTCTGGGCGGGCTGGTCAAAATGCACCACCAGAAAATCGATGAACGCCCGGGTACGTGCGGGCAGATTGCGCTGGCTGGGATAGTAAACGTACAAATCTGCAGCCGGCAGCGTAAAGTCAGGCAGCACGATCCTGAGCCGGCCACTTTGCAGATACTTCGCAAGATCCCACTCGGAGCGGATCAGAATACCGTGTCCATCCAGCGCCCAGCCGAGCACAATATCGCCGTCATTGCTCGAGAGCATCCCATGGACCTTCACCACTTCGCTATGATCGTGATGGGTAAAGCGCCAAATACCATAGGCA
>NZ_QYCP01000009.1 GCF_025506275.1 Brevibacterium permense | reverse complement strand
GAAGGAGACGAGGTAATATATGAGTACATTTAGTAGACGTCTACTTTCGCAGAAACGGTCTGAACCTGTACTTGGTGCTGATTCTATATAAGTATAACTAGGTTTGACCTACGGACTTGGGGCTTAGACCGGACATTTTTTCTAACGGTTATTGACAGAAAGAAATCCCCGGAGTATATTTTAAACAAATGTTTTAAATGGTTGTTTAGAACACAGGAAATTAGACAAAGAGGAGAGATAAACCACATGCTGGAGACTTTTAAAGGATTGATCAAGAAGCCGCAGACCATTATTGGGGTGGTCATGGCTTTGGCATTCCAGATCATTTTCTGCCTGGTATGGATGACTGGATACAATGGGGTCAATGACCGGGTGAAGGAGTTCAAG
>NZ_QYCP01000010.1 GCF_025506275.1 Brevibacterium permense | reverse complement strand
GGTTTTAACTGGAAAACTCCGTGTTTCCGTTGACTCTACCCCCGTGTTACAGGGCGGGGGTATCGGTGCGGCGGTGTACACAATGCACATCCTGTCCTGCCTTTGATGTCGAAACCGGACAAGATGTGTTTTTGGAGTACCGCCATTCGCGGCAACATCCAAAAACGGCTCATCAGGGCGATGGCTTCACTGCGTGAACCATCACCTGTTAGCAGTGTTATTTCTCCGGCGTGTCGTCAATCACTAAATCGGAACCCTGAAAGGGAACCCCCGATTTAGCGTTTGACGAGTTCAGGCCGCAGAGATGCGGATGAATATCCAGAAAAGAAGCCTCCAGATTCGCACTCAGAAGCTCTATGAGGGGATGAAGGTCATCATCAAGGGGAT
>NZ_QYCP01000090.1 GCF_025506275.1 Brevibacterium permense | reverse complement strand
GGGTGGGCCGCCTCGGTGCCGGTGGTGTGGGGCCGGTCATAGGGATCGAGGCGACAAAAGCGTAGGGTCGGAACCATGACGACTCAACGTGCATCAGATGTCATGGTCAGAGCCCTGGAGAACGAGGGCGTCGAGCGGATCTTCGGCATTCCCGGTGAGGAGAACCTCGACTTCGTCGACTCCCTGCGGAACTCATCGATCGAACTCATCCTCACCCGCCACGAGCAGGCGGCCGCGTTCATGGCCGCCACCTACGGTCGGCTGACGGGCAAACCCGGTGTGGTGCTCACGACCTTGGGGCCGGGCGCACTCAACCTGGCGACCGGGGCTGCGTACGCCCACCTCGGCGGGATGCCGGTCATCATGATCACCGGCCAGAAGGGCATCCGCACGGCCGAGCAGGCGGCGTTCCAGATGGTCAACACTGTGGCGACGATGGATCCGCTGACGAAGGTGAGCAAGCAGATCACCTCGGCGGCCATGATTCCCACGATGGTCCGGGAAGCCTTCCGCGCCGCTCAGGCCGAGCGTCCGGGACCGGTGCACCTCGAGCTGCCCGAGGACATCGCGGGGATGCCGGTCGAAGGGTTCGAGCTCATCGAACCGCATACGAACGGTCGTCCCGTCGCCGGGGAGACGGCGATCGCGAACGCCGCGAACGTCATCAAGGAGGCGAAGAATCCGCTGCTCATGCTCGGTGCGGATGCATCCCGGGCCTCGTGCAGTGAGGCTCTGTCGCGTTTCGTCGCTGAGATGCGCATCCCCTACGTCACCACGCAGATGGGCAAGGGGTCGGTGACGGGCGCGTCGGATCTGTACATGGGCACGGCGGCTCTGACGTCCGGTGACTACGTACACGACGCGATCGATGCGGCCGACGTCATTGTCACCATTGGTCACGATACGACGGAGAAGCCGCCGTTCACGATGGACGAGACCGGGCCGACCGTCGTGCACATCGGGTACCGTCCCGCCATCGTCGAGCAGGTGTATTTCCCGCAGTTCGAGGTCATCGGTGACCTGGGTCCGTCCCTGGAGAGGCTCGCCGAGGCGCTCGGCGGTCCCGTACCCACCGCCGAGGCGCTCCTGCCGATGCGTAATGAGATCCTCATCAAGATCCACGAGGGAGCAGATGAGGATCGGTTCATCCCGCAGCGGATCGTCCAGGAGGTCCGTGACGTCGTGCCGACCGACGGGATCGTGGCCCTCGACAACGGAATGTACAAGATCTGGTTCGCCCGCAACTACCGCACGACCAGGGCGAACACCCTGCTGCTCGACAATGCTCTGGCGACGATGGGCGCCGGGCTGCCGTCGGCGATAGGGGCGAAGCTGACCTACCCGGAGCGTCGCGTCATGGCCGTGGTCGGCGACGGCGGGTTCATGATGAACAGCCAGGAGCTGGAGACCGCTGTCAGGCTCGGGTTGGACCTCGTCGTGGTCGTCCTCGAGGACAACGCCTACGGCATGATCCGCTGGAAGCAGGAATGTGACGGTATGCCGGACTTCGGTCTGACTTTCGGCAACCCCGACTTCGTCAAGTACGCGGAGTCGTATGGGGCCATTGGTACCCGCGTCGAGGATGTCGACAGCATCAGCGACGCCCTGGAGAATGCGTTCGAGGCCGGTGGTGTGCACGTCGTGGTCGTGCCCATCGACTACTCGGAGAACAAGCGCGTGCTCATCGACGAGTTGGGGAAGCGGTGAGGCGCGTCGGGTGAATCGATCGGCGCGTGCAAGCAGAAGGCGCTGACCCGCCGAGAGCCCCAGCCGAGGTCGACTCGGCTGGGGCGCTCTTCGAGTTCCTGGAGAATTTCGTAACGGAGGCTCAGTACGCCGGTGGGCGTTCAGGTGACTCGAACGGATAGCGTGCCCGGAAGTCATCAGCGATCTCGCCCATGGTCACGATCTTCACCCCGTCGTGCCCGCCGATGTAGTCCAGCAGTCGTTCGAGCATGAGCAGCACCTGCGGACGGCCGGACACGTCCGGGTGGATCGTAATCGGGAAGATCGCATAGTCGAGTTCGCGGTAGACCCAGTCGAACTGGTCGCGCCACAGGGTCTCGATATCGCGCGGGTTGACGAAGCCGTGGCTGTTAGGGCTGCTCTTCACGAACAGCATCGGAGGCAGGTCGTCGACGTACCAGTTTGCGGCGATCTCAACGAGATCGATCTCCTGATCGTGTTTGAGCGGCTTCATCCAGGTCTCCGGCGACTGCGAGTAGTCGATCGGGGTCCATTCGTCGCCGGCGATGGAGTAGTACGGCACGAAATCCTTGTGGCTCTGGCTGTGGTCGTAGTCGAAACCGAACTTCTTCAGCAGCTCTGGAGTGTATGCGCTCAGTTCCCACCATGGGGCGACGTAACCGCGCGGCTGGCTGCCGGTGAGGTTCGTGATGAGCTCGACTGACTTCTCCATGACGATGTCTTCCTGACGATTCGTCATCGCGACGGGGTTCTCGTGGCTGTAGCCGTGGGCGCCGATCTCATGTCCGTCGTCGAGCACCATCTTGCATTGGTCGGGGAAGGTCTCGAGCGAATGACCGGGGATGAACCAGCTTGCCTTGAGGTCGCGGCGTTTGAGCATCTTCAGAAGGCGAGGAACTCCGATCTCGCCGGCGAAGATGCCCCTCTGGATGTCCGAGGGTGAGTCCTCCCCACCGTAGGAACCGAGCCAGCCTGACACTGCGTCGATGTCGATGCCGAGTGAAACGAAAATCTCTTTGGCCATTTTGCGCATCCTCCGTCGATTCGAAAGTGAGAACGCGGATTCGATGCGGGCGAATGCCGCGATGCTGTGAGTCTTTCACCGAAGAGTGATCTGCGCAATGGGTGTCTCACCAGGTCAGAGAGCGTGCTTCTCCGCTAGACGGCGCACCCTCACTCTACGGAGATGCCGAGTTCCGAGGCGAAGAGGTCGGCGAAGAGCATGAGCTGGGTATCGTCGATGGTCGCTCCGCGCAATGAGTGCACGCCGGAGATCTTGTGCGGTTCCAGTCCCCGGATATCAACATTACCGAGGGTGGCGCCTTCGCATTGGAAGACGCCTACGCTGCTTCCCGGAAATGCGACCCGGCTGACCTTGGCTCGGTCGAGGTCGATCTCGTCGATCTTGCAGTCGTGGAACTCGACGTCGGTGAGCTTCGACTCACGCAGGTTGAGGTAGGAGATGCGGCAGTTGATGAATCGCACCTTTTCCCACACGCTGTCATAGACGACACCGGCCCCGATCCGTGTTCCGGAGATCTCGGTGTGCAGCAGGCTTCCCCGGGGCATGCTCCAGGTGTCGGCGCGGCAGTCCGTGATCTCCGTGCCGGAGATCCTGGCTCCGGTGAGGGCGATCGGAGCCTCGACACCACCGAAATTGACGTTCGCCCATCGGCAGTCAAGGAATGTCGCTTGGGTGGCGTCTACCTCGGCGAGATCGAGATCAGTGAACTCCATCCCTTCGAGGAATTCCTCTGGACCGATATCGCCGAGGTAACCCCCAACCAGATCGCCGAGGTTGAGCTTCGGTGGGCGTGGCGTCTCCGTGGTCATGGGGCCACCTTAACTGCTGCTGGTGACACGGCTGCCACTGCCCAACCGTGTTCGTCCCCACTAGACTGCAGGCATGAAGCCACTGACAACGATCCTGTCATTGCCCGTCGCCGATCCGCAGGCCACCGCGAACTTCTATGCCGATGGACTCGGACTCGAAACCGACGGTGTGGAGGACGGCATCGTCGCCTTCGAACTGCCCAATCTGTCGATCTTCTTCATCACCGCAGACGAGTACGGCCAGTACCTCGAGCTCTCAGGCCGGCCCGGCTCGAAGAACCCTGTCCCGGGCGCCAGCATCATTTCCTGTGCGTTCGCCACGCGTGCTGAAATCGATGAGGTGCTTGACCGTGCTGTCGCCGCTGGTGGATCAGCCGATGGAGGTCAGGACGTCGATGGATCGTACATGGGCTACTTCGCTGACCTCGACGGCTACATCTGGGAACTCGTCGCCAACGAGCAGACGGCGAAAGCTGCGGCTACGGCGGAATAGGTTCGTGTTCCGCAGCCCGTCACGGAAGGCGTTCGCGCACAATGAACTCAGAGTCGTCCGCGATTCAGTATCGGTAGGACGCTGAGGTGTCCGCCATAGCCGCCTTCGGAACATCGATGAAACCCAGTCTCTTCACTGCTGAGGCGTAGACGACATATTCCTTGAGAAGTGCAGCAGGCACCGTCACCGTGACCAACAGCTGCGGTACCGACGGTGAAGCACCCGTGCCGAAATCGAGGAGCCAGAAGATCCCCGCAACTGTGGAGAAGACGACGACCGATTCGACCGCGTCTTTGAGGTGATGACTTCGCAGTGTTGACAATGATTTCGGCGCCTCGGCTAACTCAACCACGCTCGTCTCACCGCCCTGACTGCTGCTGTTTCTCAACTAGGTCACTTGTCGTCACAGTAGCGCAGATCGGCGCAGAATTGAACCACGTCCGCAGTTCATCCAGACAGAAACGAGCACCTTCCCCAAGCCGCCGGGACCAACTAGCCCCTCACATCCGCTGGTTGCGGGCGCTCTCGTAGATGCACACGCCGGCGGCGGTGCCGAGGTTGAGGCTCTCGGCCGAGCCGTAGATCGGGACGGCCACGGACGAATCGCACAGCTCCAGATCCTCGGCGCTCATCCCCCACGCTTCGTTGCCGAAGACCCAGGCGGTCCGTGCGGTGAGGTCGAGACCGGTTTCCCACGGGTGGTGCAGATCGTGCGCTTCATCGTTCGCATCGGCGGCAAGCACTTGCAGGCCGCGCGCACGGGCCAGTTCGGTCACCTCGGAGAGTCCGACTCCGGTGACGACGGGAATGTGGAAGAGTGAGCCGGCAGTCGACCGCACGACCTTGTCGTTGTAGACATCGACCGACGACGACGTCAGCACCACGGCGTCGGCCCCTGCGGCATCGGCCAGGCGAATGATCGTGCCGGCGTTGCCCGGGTCGCGCACCTGTGACAGGACGACGACGAGCTGCGCGTCCTTGTCGAGCACGGAGGTCAGTTCCACATCGAGGGCGTTGCACACGGCAACGACACCCTGAGAGTTCACGGTCGAGGCGAGCTCGGTGAGCACCTCGGGGGTGACGATGCTGCACTGCATACGCCCGAGCTTGGCCGTGGAGACAAACGAGGGATGCTCCTCGGCGGCCTCCTCGGTGATGAAGAGCTCGAGGACGGAGCCCTTGCGCGCCAGTGCCTCACGGACGGCCTGCGGACCCTCGACGAGGAACTGCCCCGTGGCCTTGCGGTCTCGGCGCTTGAGCAGCTTCGCGGCGTTCTTGATCCGCTTCGACTGAGGTGAGGAGATGACGTCAGGGAGTTTCATGAAACCGTGTTCTCGATCCGTTGTGTGCTGAAGAGGCGGAAGCTGAGTTGGGAGCCAGGCAGGTCCTGGCAGAAAGACCGACGGCCCCGAACCTGAAGTTCGGGGCCGTCGTCGATCACCGAGGCGATCGGTCAGTCACTGTGTGACCGGAGTCTTGATAAGACGCTGCTCAGGCGGCGTCGGTCTTCGCTGCGTTGACGTCAGCAGGAAGTGCTTCCTTGGCGACCTTGACCAGGTGCGCGAAGGTGGCCGAGTCGTTCACGGCGAGCTCGGCGAGCATGCGACGGTCGACCTCGACTCCAGCGGCCTTGAGGCCCTGGATGAAACGGTTGTAGGTCATACCGTTGGCGCGGGCGCCGGCGTTGATGCGCTGGATCCAGAGACGACGGAAGTCGCCCTTGCGCTTGCGACGGTCCCGGTAGCTGTAGACCAGCGAGTGGATGACCTGTTCCTTGGCCTTACGGTACAGGCGCGAGCGCTGTCCGCGGTAGCCGCTTGCCCGGTCGAGGATGACCCGGCGCTTCTTGTGAGCGTTGACCGCTCTCTTCACACGTGCCACGTGTTACTCCTTTGAAAAGTTCGTATCTGCCGGCGGTGCCGGACTCTGGTTCAAGCTGAGACAGCCGAGGTCGACTGCCCGTGGGAGATCCCGGAGAATGTCCGGGAAAGAAAGACCCGAAAGGGGGTCTCACCTGCCCTTGAGCTTGCCCAGAAGCTTGCGGGCCATGGCGCGGTCGCCGCCGGTGAGTTCCTGGTCGGTGGACACGCGGCGCTTACGAGCCGAGGACTTGCCCTCGAACTTGTGCTGGTTGTTCACGCCTTCACGCATGATCTTGCCACTGCCAGTCACGCGCATGCGCTTCTTGGCGCTGCTGTTCGTCTTCTGCTTCGGCATAGTGCCGTTCTCCTTTGCAATTCGTTGCCCGCGTCAACCGCTGGCAACTACTTCACACGCACAGACCAGGACGGGCCTGGAACGCGACGTACTTAATTTCTCACGCGTCCGGGCGAGCCGAGTTCTTCTCTGCAGCCACCCGATCGCGTCGGGACTTCACCTCAGCGGACTTGCCCTTGGCATCTGCTGATGCCTTCCGGGCCTCCGCCTTGGCGTCAGACTTTGACTTGTGCGGGGCGATGACCATCACCATGTTGCGTCCGTCGACTCGCGGTGAGGATTCGACGGAGCCAAGGTCGGACACATCTTCGGCCAAGCGGTTGAGCAACTTGATGCCCATCTCGGGACGGGACTGCTCACGTCCGCGGAACATGATCATGACCTTGACCTTGTCGCCGCCCTCGAGGAAGCGGGTGACGTGGCCCTTCTTCGTCTCGTAATCGTGTTCGTCGATCTTGAGACGGAAGCGGATCTCCTTCAGCGCAGTGTTCGCCTGGTTCTTCCGGGCTTCTCTGGCCTTCTGGGCAGATTCGTATTTGAATTTTCCGTAGTCCATGAGCTTGGCTACGGGTGGCTTCGCCTGTGGTGCTACCTCGACGAGGTCGAGGCCTGCCTCACCGGCGAGATCGAGTGCCTTGCGAATGGCAACGATACCGACCTGTTCACCATTGGGTCCGACCAACCGGACCTCGGGAACCCGAATCCGGTCATTGATGCGCGTCTCGCTGATGTGTTCACTCCTTTTGCTCAAATGTGGTCGTGACAACGAAAAAGGCTCCCGTTGACACATGCCAAGGGAGCCTGCACACACGAGCAGTACGGTAGACGTACGTTCAGTGAATACACCTCGATCTGCACCCGATCAGACTACGCCTGACGGACAGATCTTTGGACCCGATCGCTCTTCGCGATCAAGGTGGGAGACAGACTCCGCTTCGCACCAGCTACCAGTGTACTACGCTTCATGACTCTTCGCACATCGAGGCCCTGGTGTGATCGCCGCATTGATTTATATGTCAAGCTTATGGCATGAGTTCTGAAGAATCTGTTCCCGCTGAGGCGATCGCCGACGTTACGCGCGACATCGCCGAGGTCCCCGCTGTCGAGGTCATCACCTCCAGCGCCGTCCATCTCATGTCCGCCGCCGCCGTCAAGTGCGGCCTGGCCGAGGACACCGCCGAAGGTCGCGGCGCCGACCTCCAGGACCTCGACGAGGCCCGCAAGCTCATCACCGCACTGGCCGGCTTCGTCACCGGTGCCGCCACCGTCATCGGCGACCACCATGCCCGCCCGCTGCGCGACGGACTGCGCAGCCTGCAGCTGGCCTTCCGCGAAGCCTCGGAATACCCCGACGCCCCCGGCGAAGGCCCCGGAGAGAAGTTCACCGGCCCCGTCCGCTGACACTCCCCCACTCACCGTTCACACAACGGCCCTCGATCAACGATCGAGGGCCGTTGTCATATCCTCATTCACCGAGGTGGCCGGGCAGTTCCACACGGACTCCCACCGGGTTACTCGCCGAGGCGGCTCACCACTCCGGACATCAGATCGTCTTCGACGTCGTCGAATCCCGGCCCGAACTGACCGAACCGCAGACCGTTGATCAACCCGACGACAGCGACCCAGATCGTGATGGTCTCCAAGATCACGTGATCGTCATAGTCGAGACCGAGTTCGTCGAGTCCCTGTCGCAGCGGCTGCAGCGCCGCTACCATGCTTTGCCGCTGCCTGCCGCTCGACTCACTCGTCGCCACTGATCCTCTCGGTTTCGCACCACTCTCAGGTGCCGCCTCGGCGTCGTTCCGAGTTTCTGCGACCATCTCCGCGAGTTTCACCATGATCCGCGTTCCCGGCACCACAGTCTGCTCACGCGGAGCCTCATAGTCAGTGATCGGCGTGCCGTAGATGAGCGCCCACCGGTTCGGATGCCCCCTCGACCACTCGAGCATCGCCAGGGCCAGGGTCTCGACACTGCGGTGACCAGCCAGCGCCTCGTCGACCGCGTCGGCGATCTGAGTGAAGGCATCGCGAATCAGGATCGTCAGCAGTTCATCGCGGCTCTTCACGTACCGGTAGACCGCGCTGGAGACGACTCCGAGCTCTCGAGCGATCGCCCTCAGCGACAGTCCGTCGACACCGTCGTCGTCGACCATCCGGTTGCCGATCGCGGCGATCTGGGCTTCCGTCTCGATTCGGGCGCGCTGTCGTGGGGTCGTCTCCGTCATGCCTTCACCCTACGATCCGAGAGCAAAGATAACAATAGTGAGCACTGCTCTTGATTTGAGTCGCTCCGAGGCCTACGCTGAAATCCGAGAGCACCGCTCTCTCAATCCATGGCCCACCATCGGAAGGACTCGCCATGAGAACAGCACTCATCATCGGCAACGGACAGATCGGCTCGGAGGTCGCCACCCAACTCGCTGAAGCCGGAGTCGCCGTCCGCATTGCAACCCGTTCGGGCGGCGGTACGTCGGGCGCCGCACTCTCGAAAGACGCAGCCTCGGGCACCGTCTCTGACACACATCCCAACGGCACGCTTCCCGCTCATTCGACTCACACCTCATCTGGTCCGACGACGGTCTGCGGTCCGGTCCATGTCAAAGCCGATGCCAGCGACCGCGCACAGTTGACCGAGGCTGCTGTCGGAGTCGATGTGATCTTCGCCTGCGCACATGCCCCCTACGACAGCAGGAAGTGGGAGCAGGTCCTCCCCCTGCTCGATGCGGCGATCCTTGACACCGCCGCCGAGCTCGACATTCCCGTGGTCTTCCCGGAATCGGTCTATGCTTTCGCCGGCCTCAGCTCACCGATCACCGAGTCGTCACCCTTCGCCCCGGTCGAGGACAAGGGTCGTATCCGGCAGCAGCTCATCGAGGCCCGTGACGCTCACGCAGCGACCAGTGCGAGCGTCATCGCCGGTGATCTGCTCGGGAGGACCGCGGAGAAATGGTCGTCGGTCGTGCGCATGTGCATCACCGAGCCGATCTCACACGGGCGACGGGCCATGGTGCCGGCACGGACTGATGTCCCTCACGGAATCACTGTCATCGCCGATCACGCATCCGCCATGATCCGGGTGGCAGAGGATCTGAAAGGCGTCCCCGCGGGGACCCACCAGCTGCGGATCGCACCGGCATCAAATCCGATACTGGCCGAGATCGCCGACTTCACCGCGGACACTCTTGGGCAGAAGCACAAGCGTCCGCTCTCGGTCCCACGTTGGGCGACCCGTGCCATCGGTACGTTCGAACGCTCCTTCTATGAGCTCAACCAGCTGGCACCGATCTGGTACGAACCCTGCGTCATCACCCCGGGAGAACTCGCCACCGAGGTCGGCGCAACCGACTGGCGCGAAGGCGTGCGGCAGATGCTCTGAGCCGGGTCACGTGGAGACGGCGGTGACATCATTGCGTACGACCACTGTGTCAGGTAGGACTCTTTCTCAATCGTGGAAGTCTTCTGGCTCCGCTGGGATGCGCTTGGCCATGAGACAGAACTTGTTGCCTTCAGGGTCAGCGAGGACGTGCCAGCTTCCTGACGGCACGACGTCAGTCTTCGTCGCCCCCAACGCCACAAGTCTTTCCAGCTCGGCCGCCTGGCTGCGGTCAGTAGGACAAAGGTCGAGATGCAGAACGCTGTCCCCAAATGAATCGTTCGAACGCTCGAAGAGAATGGTCGGAGCATTCGGTGCCCCAGAGATTGCGATCCCAGTTTCATCCGTGGCAGCAATTTCGCACCCCAGCGCTTCGCACCAGAATCGGCTCAGCCGATCTGGGTTTCGGGATTTGACTACGAGATCCCCAATTCGACTCACCATGATCAGCCTCCGAGATGGATCCCGTTGCCCGGTCCCAGCGGCAAGTCGAAGACGAACCAGATACCCAGTAGGACTGCCCAAGCCAGCCAGAACGGGATGACAAACGGGAACATCCGCGAGATCACCGTGCCCAGCCCGGCATTCGGTTCATACCGGCGAACGAGGCCGAGGAGGACGATCATGTACGGATTGAGTGGGGTGATGACCTGAGTGGCCGAGTCACCGACGCGGAACCCGGCCTGGATGAACGCCGGTTCGTAGCCCAGCAGGGAGAACAGCGGGACGAACACGGCAGCCATGAGCGTCCACATCGACGAACCGGAGATGATGAAAAGGTTGAGCACGCTGGCCAAGAGCATGAAGCCGATGACCGCGGGGAACCCGGTCAGCCCGATCGCCTCGAGTCCCGAAGCACCCGCGACGGCGATCCACGAACCGATGCCGGTCCAGTTGAACAGGGCGATGAACTGGCCGAGGATGAACGCGAGGATGAGGAATGACATCATGTCGATGATCGACTGGCTCATCATCCTCACCAAGTCATTCATCGACCGCACAGTACGCACGACGAAACCGTAGACGACGCCCATGAGCATGAAGTAGGCAAAGACGATGAACACGATCGACGACAGCAGCGGAGATTCCGGGAGGAATCCGCCGTCCTCGTTCCGCCACGGGGAATTCGGGATAAGCACGGAGAACAGGATCACCGCTGTCAGTAGCAATGCCGCCACCAGCGACCAGATCAGTCCGCGTTTCTCCTCCGGTTGGAGTTCGGCCTTGATCTCGGTGGCATCGCCGTCATCGGAGCCATCTGACTTCGCCGAGGCATCCCCGTAGGGGCTGTCAGTTGCTTGGTATTCGCGTGCCAGGCCGCTCCCCGAGGCGGTCGCGTATTCGCGGGGCACTCCCTTGCGCACCATGTTCGGTTCGATGAGCCGATCGATGATGAACCCGGCGATGACGGCAAGCACGATCGACGAGGCGATGTTGAAGTAGTAGTTCGATACCGGGTTGACCGCTGTGTAGTCGGTGTTCGGCAGGGTCTCCATCACCGAGGTGGTGATCCCAGCGAACAGCGCGTCGAGGCTCGTGGGGACGATCGACGTCGAATATCCGGCACCGGTGGCGGCGAACCCGCCGATGAGACCGGCCATCGGATGCCGCCCGGCGGCCTTGAACACGAGTGCAGCCAGAGGCGGGATGATGACGAAGGCCGAATCGGCCATGATCGACCCGACCACGCCGACGAAGCCGACGGCGTATGGCAGCAGCCACTTCGGGCTCTTGCCGAAGGCGATTCGCACGGCGGCTGCGAGCATTCCCGACTTCTCGGCCACACCAACAGCGAGCAGGATCGGGAGCACCGTAGCCAAAGGTGGGAAGCCGATATAGTTGTCTCCCATCGTCGTGGTCAGCCACGACAGGCCCTCCCCGGTGAACAGGCCCTTGATCGCGATGGTCTCGTCGCCGCCGGGAATGGCCACGGTGACATCGGCCATGGCCATCGCCGTGGAGACGAGGCCAGTGATGATGAACAGCCCGAGGAACAGCGTGAACGGTTCGGGCAGCTTGTTTCCGATGCGTTCGATCCAGTCCAGCGTGCGCTGGCCGAAACCGACTTTCCCATCTGTCGTCGTCGACATGAGCGGTCCTTCTCTTCGATGGCGCGGGTCTGGGTGCGGCGGGACGATCTCAGTCGAAGAAGTGCTCGACGTCGATGGCTCCACCGTCGCGGGCGAATTCTTCGGTCACCTCGGCGGCGAGGGCATCGTCGACGAGGAAGTCCAGGGCGGTGCACGCGAGGCCGTAGGCCCCGTCGAGTGCCGCGGATTCGGCGGCAGGGGTCTTGGTGGCTGCGGCGAATTCACGGGTGTGCAGCGCCACCTCGGCGTCGGCGGTCTTGATGAGCGGATGGATGCCGGGAATCCGATAGGAGACATTGCCGAAGTCCGTGGATGCGGCAATCGATTCGTCGAGGACACCGGCGGGAAGCGGTTGGCGACCGCGCGTCTGTTCGTGTTCGGCCCAACGGGCGGTCAGCGTCGAATTCGTGCGCACGGGAAGTGAGGGCGGATGTTCGTCCCAGTCGACGGTGACGCCGGTGCCGGTCATCAGCGCGGCACCCTTCGCCGCGTCCTCGACCCGGTCGGAGAGCTCTTTGAGCGTCTCGGGGAATTTCGAACGGACGTAGCACTGCACGGTGGCGGTTTCGGTGATGATCGACGGTCTCGTTCCGCCGTCGGTGATGACCGCGTGCAGGCGGGAGATCGGCGGCATCTGCTGCCGCATCAGGCCGAGCCCCTGGTAGAAGAGGTTCGCCGCGTCGAGGGCGTTGCGCCCCATGAAGGGCTGCGCCGAGGCGTGGGCGGCGATGCCTGAGTATGTGACCTTGAGCAGGCGGCGGCCCAGCCACACCTGGTCGGCGCAGTCGTAGCCGTAGCCGTGGACCATGATGGCCGCGTCGATGCCGTCGAAGGCGTCGGCCCGGGCCATGACTTCTTTGCCTGAGTGTCCTTCTTCAGCCGGGGTGCCCAGGAGGACAACGGTGCCCGGGACTGCAGCTGGGTCCTGTTTATACAGTGCGTGGATGGCGAGGAAGGCACCGACTCCGGCGGTGGCGATGATGTTGTGCCCGCAGGCGTGTCCGATCTCCGGTAGGGCGTCGTATTCGGCGAGGATCGCGATCGTGCGACCGTGACCGGATCCCGTCGTCGCCCGCAGCGTCGTCCTCACCCCGTAGAGGCCGGTCTCGACGTCGACTCCGTGCGTCTCCAGCACCGAGGCGATCGCGGCGACCGAATCGAACTCCTCGAAGGCGGTCTCTGCCAGGTCATGGATGGTGTGGAGCAGATCCGTCAGGTCGCCCTGAGCTGCATCCAATCCGGCTGCTATGCCGGAACGGCTCGTCTCCGGGGCGCCGGTGAAGTCGGAGACCCATTCGGCGGCCTGCTCGGCCCGTGCCCGAGTCTGTCGAGCCATCTCGTCGAGGTAGCTGTCGTCCGGTGTGGTCGAGTGGCCGAGGTCACGGATTTCGCTCATGGTTCACAAGCATAAAGGCGTTGCCGATCTGACACGCCCGGGACGGTCAGACCTCGACGAGGCGGATGGCCAGAGAGTCGATCTTCGCCACGAGGTCCTCGTCACCGGCGACGGCTTCCTGGAACCTGCGCACCTCTTCCGGCGGCACCTCGGATTCGACGCCGAGTGTGATGCCGAGTTCCGGTCCACCGAGGTGGACGCTGTTGCTGCCGGGGCTCACACCGATCCGAGCCAGCCAGGGGAAGGACTCGGCGATGGCACGCAGTCGCTGAGCCACCTCGGCGTCGGCCCAGGACGGAGTCCAGGGCTGGGACTGCACGAACGCGAACATGGCGGGGCGGCGAAGCAGGAATGAGGACTCGGCCCCGGGGTCGAGGACGACGAGCTGGGACTCGGCCTCGATCGCCCCGAGGACGAGCCGTTCGGACTCGATCGGCACGGGACGGGCATCGGAATGCCATGCGGTCAGCGGTGGGATTCCGGAGAATCCCGGGGTGCACTCGCGTCCGTCCTCGGCCTGGAGGCGAACCATCGCCATCTCCGAGGAGTTGTCGGCCATCAGTCCGTTCTCGCCGACCTCCTGGTCGAGAACCATCGGCACGATCGGGGCGTAGAGCCTGGCTCCGGACAGGGCCGTGACGACCTGCTGGTGTGCGGCCGGATCCAGGGGTGTCTGAGCGACCTGGGTCAGGGCCTCCAGCAGCGCCTCATCCGCCAGCCCGGTGTCACCGGAGAACGGGTTGGGTTTGAGATCCCGGCCCTCCCACGCCTGTCCGGCGGAATCCGTCGGGGAGTGGGCCTCGCCTGCCTGGGCATCAGACGCGGTGGGCTGGGGTTCGTCCGGCCCATGCGGCTGGTCCGGCTCGTGCGAGTGGGTACTCACAGACTCACCGTCCTGCGACGTCGAGGGCTTCTTCCAGAGTGAACTTGCCCGCGTAGAGGGCCTTGCCCACGATCGCGGAGTCGACGCCGAAGGGCACGAGCTCACGGAGGGCACGCAGGTCATCGAGGCTCGAGACGCCTCCGGAGGCGACGATCGGCGAGTCGGTCTTCTGCGCGAGGTCCTTGAGCAGGTCGACGTTGGGTCCCTGCAGGGTGCCGTCCTTGCGCACGTCGGTGACGACGTAGCGGGAGCAGCCGGCTGCTTCGAGGGAAGCGAGGACTTCGTAGAGGTCGCCGCCGTCCTTCGTCCAGCCACGGGCGGCCAGGGTGGTTCCGCGCACGTCGAGGCCGATGGCGACCTGATCGCCGAAGCGCGAGATCATTTCGGCCGTCCACTCGGGGTTCTCCAGGGCGGCGGTGCCGATGTTGACGCGCTCGGCTCCGGTGTCGAGTGCGCGTTCGAGGCTTTCGGTGTCACGGATGCCACCGGAGAGTTCGACCTTGATCCCCACGGCCTTGACGACCTGGTTGAGCAGGTCCGAGTTCGAACCGCGCCCGAAGGCGGCGTCGAGGTCGACGAGGTGGATCCATTCGGCGCCGCGGCTCTCGAAGTCCTGAGCGGCGTCGATGGGTGAACCGTAGTCGGTTTCGGTTCCGGCTTCGCCCTGGACGAGGCGGACGGCCTTGCCGTCGGCGACGTCGACGGCGGGGAGGAGGACCAGCTTGTTCGAACTGTCTGTCATTGTGACCTTTCTGCCAGGGTGCCACGGGGTTTGAGGCAACCATAGTCGGTGTGCTCGGTCAGGAGCTGAGTGAGTCTGTGGGGTTGGTGCCGGAGCTGTTGCCCGGGCTGCTGTCGGCGGCGAACGAGGCGAGCCAGTTGCGCAGGAGCTCGGCGCCAGCCTCGGCGGATTTCTCGGGATGGAACTGTGCTGCCCAGGTGGTTCCGTCTTCGACTGCGGCGATGAAGTCATTGCCGTGGCGGGCGGTCGTCACCGTCGCGTTCGCCGGCGGCTCGGTCGCGGCGTAGGAGTGGACGAAGTAGAAGCGTTCGTCTCCGATGCCGGCGAACATGGCCGAGTCTGTGGGAGCGTTGACCTTCGACCATCCCATGTGCGGGATGACCGGTGCCTCGAGGCCGGTGACGGCTCCGGGCCACAGACCGATGCCCTCGGTCTTGACTCCGTGTTCGACACCGCGGGCGAAGAACACCTGGAGGCCGACGCAGATGCCGAGCAGCGGTCGACCCTGTTCGTGGCGCGCCCGGATGAGGTCGACTCCCCCGACGTTCTCCAGTCCGGCCATGACGGCCGAAAAGGCGCCGACGCCGGGGACCAGCAGTCCGTCGGAGTCGTTGATGACATCGTGATCGGCTGTGAGCGTGACCTCGGCGCCGGCTGCGGCGACCGCACGCACGGCGGAGCGGACGTTTCCGGCACCGTAGTCGAGGACGGCAACCGTCGTCATCGCTTCGCCCCCTTGCTCAGCACCGACCAGATCCTCCACAGGGAGAACCCGAGGACGATGGCACCGAGTGCGGCGACGACCCAGGCGATGGTGTTCCCGCCCAGGGCCAGGGCGATACCGAAGGCCATGACGAGTCCGGCGAGGACGGCGGCGATGATCCACAGCAGCGCGGTGCGTGCCATGGCGGCCCGTCCCGGGCTCATTGTGGCGGCGCTGGCCTGCAGCTTCGTCATCGATGAGGTCGGGATATTGCCCTCGACGTCCTCTGCGGCAACGGTTTCGAGCAGCAGACTTTCGAGCACATCGGGCAGGTTCTTCAGCGCCAGCCCGGCCGGCACATCGGATTCGCGGGCGCCGTGGCGGAAGTGGCCTGCGTCGATCTGCTCTTCGCTGCGCACGAGGAGGAGGACCTCATGTTTGCCGGCGAGCTTCGAGATCGCGGCGGCCGCCTCGTTGCCGGCTTTGACATCCGTGTCGGCGAGGACGATTCCGCTGAACTCGCCGATCGGCACGATGGTGCCGGAGATGTTCGACAGCACGCAGGCGGCGGCCAACTGTTGGGCGACCCCGAACGGGGTCACGATGACGGTCGTGCTCACAGGACTCCCTTGGTGCTGGGAACGGAGTTGCTGCGCGGATCCGTTTCGACGGCCTCGCGCAGCGCGCGGGCGAAGGCCTTGAACTCGGCTTCGACGATGTGGTGCGGGTCGCGGCCGCGGACAAGGTCGAGGTGGACGGTCAGTCCGCCGTTGAAGGCGATGGATTCCAGCGAGTGGGAGGTCATCGAACCGGTGAAGTGGCCGCCGATGAGGTGGTACTGCTGGCCTTCGGGCTCGCCTTCGTGGACGAAGTAGGGGCGACCGGAGACGTCGACGACGCACTGGGCCAGCGCCTCGTCCAGCGGGACGGCGGCGAAGCCGTAGCGGCGGATGCCGACCTTGTCACCGAGCGCTTCCCGCAGCGTCTGGCCGAGCACGATCGAGGTGTCCTCGACGGTGTGGTGGACGTCGATGTGCGTGTCGCCGGTGGCAGTGATGTCGAGGTCGATCATCGAGTGCTTCGACAGGGCGGTGAGCATATGGTCGAAGAACGGCACGCTCGTCGAGATGGTCGAGGTGCCGGTGCCGTCGAGGTTGACGGACACGGACACCGTGGACTCTGACGTGGTGCGTGAGTTCTGGGCCTGCCTCATGGAGTGCCTTTCGTCGGGGCGGCTGATGACGGGGTCGGAGACTGCGGACGGTCCGCGAGGACGTCCGGTGATTCGGCGAGGATCTCGTCGATGGCGGTCAGGAACGCTTCGGTCTCTGCCTCGGTGCCGGCGTTGACGCGGGCGTGGCCGGTGATGCCGATATCGCGGATGAGGACTCCGCGGTCGAGGAGCTTCTGCCACAGGTCGGCCGGTGAGGCGATGTTGCCGAAGAGCACGAAATTCGAATCGCTGTCGTGGACGGTGAAGCCCGCCTCGGCGAGATGGCTGGAAATCCGGTTGCGCGAGTCGATGAGACGGTCGACGTTGCCCAGCAGCAGTTCGGCATGTTCGAGTGCCGTGCAGGCCAGCACCTGGGTGACCTCGGACAGGTGGTAGGGCAGGCGGACGAGGCGGAGGACGTCGATGAGCTCGGGTGCGGCGATGGCGTAGCCCAAGCGCAGGCCGGCACAGGCGAAGGCCTTGCTCATGGTGCGGGAGACGACGAGGCGGGGCCGACCCTCAAGCAGTGTCATCGCCGAAGACTTGGCGGGGCGGGAGAATTCCGCATATGCCTCGTCGACGATGACGATTCCCGAGCAGTTGTCGTAGGCGGCTTCGATGACGTTGAGGCCGATCGAGGTGCCGGTCGGATTGTTCGGGGTGCACAGGAAGACGATGTCCGGATTCGCACGGGCCACCTCGGCGGCGACCGTCTCGGCATCGAGAGAGAAGTCGTCCTTGCGTTCGACGTGCTGCCATTCGGCACCTGTGCCCGTGGTGATGAGCGGGTGCATCGAATACGAAGGGGTGAAGCCTAAGACGGTGCGGCCCGGCCCACCGAAGGCCTGGACGATGTGGCTGAGCACTTCGTTCGAGCCGTTGGCGGCCCAGATCATGGAGGGATCGAGGTCGACGGAGTCTCCGGCGCGTTCGTTCACACCATCCAGATAGGTGACGAGGTGTTCGCGCAGTGCGGTGAATTCGCGGTCGGGATATCGATTGAGTCCGGCGAAATGATCGTCGACGGCGGTACGCATGCTGTCGACGACGACATCCGGAAGCGGATACGCGTTCTCGTTGACGTTGAGCTGGACCGGCACATTGAGGTGCGGAGCCCCGTACGGCTTGAGGCCGACGAGGTCAGAGCGCACTGGCAGAGAGTCGATGTTTCCCACGGCGGTCATTCTACCGAGAGGCGCCCGCCGCCCGGGCGGCGGGTCGGGCATCGAGATCCGCCGGTCGGCTCACCCGATCGAACGGGTCAGCGTGCTGCCGGTCGGACCTGCACCCTGTCGGTCGAGCAGGGTTCGACTTCAGCGGACGGGGACGTCGAGGGTCTGTCCGGGGTGAACCGTCGGGGTGTCCAGGTGGTTGATCTCGACGATATCGGCAACGACGTCGCGGGTGTCGCGGTCGATTCCGAGATTCGAAGCCACGGTCCACAGCGATTCGCCCTCACCGACGACGACTGCCTCGGCGTCGATGCCGATGCTCTCCGTCTCCGATTCGGCGACGGCAGCGGCCGAGAACGACTGGGTGGCGAGGAGTACCGCTCCGCCGATGACAACGAGAGCGACGAGCAGGGTCCGGAGAAGGCGCACAGCCTGGCGTCCACGAGGGGTCAGGTGCAGCTCGGTGTTCTGTGCAGACATCGCATTACCTCTTTCATTCGTACGATTCCACCAGTAATCGGTAGAACGTCTGTTCTATTCAACATGCCAATCGAACAAATGTCCAGTCCAACTCGAACATCTATGCGACAATGAGAGGGAACCAGCGTTGTTGATTGATCTGTCAGAACCATCTCAGTCGGCACTGACACGAGAATTTCCGAAGCGGAGATCACGGCGTTCAGCGGCAGGGAATAGAACGAAGGGGAACGAGCAATGGTTCAGAACAAACGAGGCAGAGGCAGGCCTCGCAACGAAGATGTTGCCAGCGAGATCGCTGCCGCTCGCACCGATGACGACGTCGTCCAGATCCCTGAGGGGTCATCCGGTGAGGGCGATTTCCGCCTCACTCCCCGTCAGCGTCTCGTGCTCGAGACCATCGAACGCGCGGTCGTGACCAACGGCTACCCCCCGAGCATGCGCGAGATCGGCAAGGCCGCCGGACTGGCATCCCTCTCCAGCGTCGCCCACCAGCTCTCCCAGCTCGAACGCCTCGGCTATGTCCGCCGCGACCCGAAGCGCCCGCGTGCCATCGAAGTGGTCAATCCGTTCGAAGAGGAAGAAGCCGAGCGCGCGAAGTACGAGGAGCTCGCCAACAACACCGTGCAGGTGCCGGTCGTCGGTCGCATCGCCGCCGGTGGCCCAATACTGGCCGAACAGGAAGTCGACGATGTCTTCTCCCTGCCGACCCAGGTCGTCGGCTCCGGTGAGATGTTCCTGCTCAAGGTCGTCGGCGATTCGATGATCGAAGCCGCCATCTGCCACGACGACTGGGTGGTCGTGCGCAAGCAGCACACCGCTGACAACGGTCAGATCGTCGCCGCCCTGCTCGACGGCGAGGCCACCGTGAAGACGCTCAAGCGCAAGGCCGGTCAGCAGTGGCTGATGCCGCAGAACGAGAACTACGAACCCATCGACGGCACCTACGCGCAGATCATGGGCCTCGTCGTCGCCGTCATCCGCCGCCTCTGACCCTCTGCCGGCTCTCCGCAGTCTGAACACAAAGGCCCGCGACCGAATCGGTCGCGGGCCCTTCTGTCATCCTTCGTCGGTTTCGGCAAGCCTTGCCAGGCTCTTGCGAACGAGACCGGAGTTCGTCGTCGGCCACATCCTCGGCATCGAGTTGACGAGGAACCCGGCATACCGGGCCGAGCGCAGCCGCGAGTCGAGCACGGCCACCACTCCCCTGTCCTTGGTCGACCGGATGAGGCGTCCGGCTCCCTGAGCCAAACGCAGGGCGGCGTGCGTGGCCGACACGGCCATGAATCCGTTGACTCCCCGTTGGTCGGCATCGCGTGCCCGCGCCTGCATGAGCGGGTCGTCCGGACGTGGGAACGGCAGACGATCGATGATGACCAGGCGGTTCGTCCGTCCCGGCACATCGACTCCCTGCCATAGAGACATGGTTCCGAACAGGCAGGTCTGGTCGTCGGCGGAGAATTGAGAGACCAGCGCCGGCAGGCCGTCTTCGCCTTGGAGCAGGATCGGGAAATCGAACTTCTTCCGCAGGTGTTCGGCAGCCGCGTTGGCCGCAGCTCGGGAAGAGAACAGGCCCAGTGCACCGCCGTTCGAGGATTCGACGAGTTCTTCGAGTTCGGTCAGCGCTTCTTCGCTCAGTCCGCTGCGTCCGGGCTTGGGCAGGTGGGAGGCGACATAGAGGATTCCCTGTTTGCCGTAGTCGAAGGGTGATCCGACATCGAGGCTGTCCCATTTCGGGGCGTCGGGTCCGAAGAGTCCCAACGAGGCGGCGACTGCGTCGAAGTTCCCGCCCAGAGACAGGGTCGCCGAGGTGGCCACGACCGTTGATTCTTCGAAGATGCCGTTGCGCATGGTCCCGGCCACGCTCAAGGGCGCGACGACGAGATTCGTCGTCTCCTTCTCGCGGAAGGTCGAGCGTGAGAGCCAGATGACGTCGTTCTTGCCCGGATCGCAGAAGCGTTCGGCGAGTTCGAAGATCTCCTGACAGCGCGCCTTGGCCATCTGCCGGCCGGCATCGGCGTCCTCGGTCTTGCCGCCGATGTCGTTGATGATCTGGCGGGCGGAGTCGCGGATCTGCGCCAGTGCCAGACCGAGGGCCTCGCTCATGTGGAGGATGAGTCCCTCGGGCACCGAGGTCTGTGCGCGTTCGAGTGCCGCCGCGCCGGAGTCGAGCAGAGACACGACGCCGTCCTGGACGGTGGTGTGTTTGCGTACGGAACTCGTCGCGGCCGAGAGCATGCTCGTATTGATCTGCCCGGACAGGGCGCTGGTCACCCGGTCCTTGAGCTCGTGGGCCTCGTCGATGATGATGACGTCGTGTTCGGGCAGTACGTTCGATTCCCCGAAGGCGTCGATGGCCAGCAGGGCGTGGTTCGTCACGACGATATCGGCTTCGGCGGCTTTGTTCCGGGCGATCTCGGCGAAGCATTCGGTGAACAGCGGACAGTTCGAACCGAGGCAGTCGAAGGCGTTGACGGACACCTGTGACCAGGCACGATCGCTGACGCCGGGCAGAAGGTCGTCCCGGTCCCCGGTGTCGGTGGTCTTCTCCCAGGTGCGGATCCGCTGGATCTCCTCCCCCAGGCCGGAGCGTTCTGTTGGTTTGCGTCCCGCTTCGGCGTCGGCGCCGAGGTCGAAGAGCATGCCCTCGCCCTCGTCGGGGTATCCTCCGGCGAGCTTGTGCTTGCACACATAGTTCCGGCGCCCCTTGAGCAGTGCCGCCCGGGGCAGCGGATCGAGGTCCTTCTTCACGGCCTTGAACAGCCGCGGCAGGTCGCGGTGGATGATCTGCGTCTGCAGGGCCAGGGTCGCCGTTGACACGACGACCTTCCCGCCGGTGCGGGTGACGTATTCGGCCGCCGGCACCAGGTAGGCCAACGACTTGCCGGTGCCGGTTCCCGCCTGCACGAGCAGATGGATTCCCTTGTCCAGCGACGAGGCGACCGCCTGCGCCATCTCCTGCTGACCCTCACGTGGCGATCCGCCGATGGCGCCGACAGCGGATTCGAGGAGGGTGTCGACAGCCTTCACTCGTCGATGACCAGGTCCGGCCGTTGGAATTCGCGCAGTTCGTCGACGAGCTCGGTCGGCACCTTCGCCTGCAGGCTGGTGCCCTCCGTGCCGTGCGATTCGTGTTCGACCGTGCCGAGGGCGTAGATCTTCGACACGAGATCACCTCGTTCATAGGGAATGAGCACGGTCATGTCGATGTCCGGGACGGGAAGGCGGTTCTCGATGGCCTCGATGAGGTCATCGATCCCGTCCTTCGAGACGGCGGATACGAACTGGGCGTCGGGATACTCCGCGCGCAGGCCGGTGATCACGGCCTCCTCGGCGATATCGGACTTGTTGAACACGAGGAGTTCGGGGATGTCCCCGGTGTCGACGTCGGCCAGGACGTCGCGAACGGCCTGGATCTGCCCATGCGGATCCGGGTGCGAGGCGTCGACGACGTGGAGGAGCAGATCCGAGCCAGCGGCTTCCTCCAGGGTCGAGCGGAAGGCTTCGACGAGCTGGTGGGGCAGGTTGCGGACGAAGCCGACGGTGTCGGTGTAGGTGAAGACGATGCCGTCGGCGGTCTTCGCCTGACGGACGGTCGGGTCGAGGGTGGCGAAAAGGGCGTTCTGCACCATCACCTCGGCGTGGGTGAGCAGGTTGAGCAGGGAGGACTTGCCCGCGTTCGTGTAGCCGACGATCGCGACGGAGGGCACGTGGTGGCGGGCGCGGTTCTTCCGCTTCGTCTCCCGGGAGGGCGCCATGGCGTTGATCTCACGACGCAGCTTCGACATGCGTGTGCGGATGCGGCGACGGTCGAGTTCGATCTTCGTCTCACCGGGTCCGCGGGAGCCGATTCCGGCACCGCCGGCGACACGTCCGCCGGCCTGCCGGGACAGCGACTCGCCCCAACCGCGCAGTCGCGGCAGGAGGTATTCGAGTTGGGCGAGCTCGACCTGGGCCTTGCCTTCGCGGGATTTCGCGTGCTGGGCGAAGATGTCGAGGATGAGCGCGACACGGTCGACGACCTTGACCTTGATGACGTCCTCGAGTCCGCGCCTCTGGCTGGGGGCGAGTTCGGAGTCGATGATCACGGTGTCGGCGCCGACGGAGGCGACGACCTCGGCGAGCTCGGCGGCCTTGCCTTTGCCGAGGTAGGTGCCCGGGTCCGGCTTGTCGCGACGCTGGATGAGCGCGTCGAGGACTTCAGAGCCGGCGGTTTCGGCAAGTGCGGCGAGTTCGCGGATCGAGTTCTCGGCTTCGGCCTGGGTGGTGTTCCAGATGCCGGCGAGGACGACGCGTTCGAGGCGGACCTGACGGTATTCGACCTCGGTGATGTCTTCGAGCTCGGTGGAGAGTCCGGCGACGCGGGTGAGGGCGGCGCGCTCGGCGAGGTCAAACTGGTCATCGCCCGGGGTGGTGTCGTGATCGTCGAGGGCTTGGGCACCTCGGGAGAGCACACGATCGAGCATCGCGTTGCGACGCTCCTTGTCTTCAGACGTCATTCATTCCTTTGTTCTCTGCCGCCCGTACGCGACTTCTCGTGCGGGCGTCGTCATGCTTGCCACCGGTCACGGCGATTCGCACCGACGGTGGTGTCCATCAATTCTCCCACAGCCGTCTAGACTGAAACGGTGTCAGAGCACTATTTCACCGAATCGCCGAGCAGCGAGGCCAAGTCGCGGGTACTCAACCTCGATCTGGCCGGCCGCGCCGTCACCGTCGAAACCGTATCCGGCACGTTCTCGCCCACTCGCCTCGACCTCGGCACGGCTGTGCTGCTGCGGCATCTGCCTCAGCCGCCGGCCGGCGATATCCTCGATCTCGGGTGCGGTTGGGGTCCGATCGCCCTGCACACGGCCTTGGATGCCCAAGACGCCGAGGTGGATGTGCGAGTATGGGCGCTCGACGTCAACTCCCGGTCCCTGGAGGCCACCGCGGCGAATGCGCGCAGGCTTGGTCTCGATACGATCAACACCGTCACCGCTGCGGATGTTCCCGCCGACCTGCAGTTCGCCGCGATCCGGTCGAATCCGCCGATCCGCATCGGCAAGGAAGCGCTGCACGAGCTCTTGGAGACGTGGCTGCCGCGTCTGGCGCCGGGCGGCCGCGCCGATCTCGTCGTATCGAAGAACCTCGGTGCCGATTCCCTGCAGAAGTGGATCGCCGGGATGCTCGGCGACGGTTTCGAGGTCGTGCGCACGGGATCGTCGAAGGGCTTCCGCGTGCTCACGGTCGAGCGCGACTGAGCTCAGCTGATCGTGCCGCTGGCGACGAGGACTGCGGGACCGGCAAGGCGGACTCGTCCGCTCGTGCCCTCGGCGTTGGGTTCGATTTCAATGCGCAGCTGACCGCCGGGCACGTCGACTCTCCACTGCAGAGGCGACTTCTCGCCGGCCCAGTGGTGGGCCGCGATCGCTGCCGCGCAGGCTCCGGTTCCGCAGGAGCGGGTCTCGCCGACGCCGCGTTCGAACACGCGCATGCGCAGGGCGCCTTCTCCCCCGGCCACATCGGACCGGGCCGGTTCCATGACGATGTATTCGACATTGGATCCCTGCGCCGGGACGGGATCGAGGACGGGGGCATCGCGCAGTTCGGCTGCGGCGAGTTCGGCGTTCTCGGCCAGGGCGACGACGGTGTGCGGGTTGCCGGTGGACACGCGCAGTCCGGGACGGGCGACGTCGATGCCGCCGGTGGTCACGAGCACGCTGCTCGCGGGGTCGAGTGACCATTCGCCCATGTCGATCGTGTACCAGGCGTCGCGGGCGGATCCGGGTCCGGCAGTGCCGGTGTCGACGACATCGTCTCCGGTCTGGACGCCGAGAGCTGGATTGAGGGTGGTGCGCACGGCTTTGATGCCGTCACGGGTGCCGACGAGGATCTCGCGGGCATCGGCGGGGACTCGACCGCTGGTCACCAGTGCGTGGGCGAAGACGCGAACGCCGTTGCCGCACATCTCGGAGAGGCTGCCGTCGTTGTTGTAGTAGTCCATGAACCATTCGGCACCGGCGTCGGCCTGTTCGGCGGCTCCCGGGATGCCGCTGGCGGCGGAGCGCACGATGCGGATGATGCCGTCGGCGCCGAGTCCGGCGCGTCGGTCGGCGAGCGTGGCCACAGTTTCGGGATGCATCTCCAGTGTGCTGTCGTCGTCGGAGAGCAGAACGAAGTCGTTCTGGGTGCCGTGCCCCTTGACGAAGCTGACATCGGTCCAGGCGGCGAACGGGGTATCCGGAGTGCTCATGGCTCCATCTTATCGGTGAGCGTCCAGTCAGGTCTTCAGTGCACGTTCAGGACGTCGAGTGCCGACGGCCACGTCGTCAGCGATCGCCCAGCACATCGAGCGCGGCCGCCAGATTCTGTTCGGCGTCGGCAGCGCTGCCGTCGATCCAGCGGATGCGCGGGTCGCGGCGGAACCAGGTGTCCTGTCGGCGTGCGAACTGCCGGGTGCGAATCGTCGTCTCCTCCTTCGCCTGGGCGGCAGTGAGCTCTCCGGCCAGGTGGCGCTGGATCTGTGCGTATCCGATCGCGCGAGACGCCGTCTTGCCTTCGGCCAGCCCAACGTCGAGCAGTCGCGTCACTTCGTCGACCCAGCCGTGGTCCCACATGAGCTCGACTCGGGTGGCGATGCGCTCATGCAGAATCGCCCGGTCCATGCTCAATCCCAGATGAATGGTCGGTTCTATCTCCTGGTAGTCCGGCAGTTGGGCGCTGAAGGGACGTCCCGTGAGTTCGATGACTTCGAGGGCTCGTGCGATACGTCGTTGGTCGTTGACGGTGATCTTCTCGGCCGCTTTCGGGTCGAGCTCTCGCAGCTTCTGATGCAGCGCCCACCGGTCCCCGGCAACCTCGGCCTCGAGGCGAGCCCGCATCTCGGGATCGGTACCAGGAAACTCCATATGGTCGACGGCGGCGCGCACATAGAGTCCGGACCCGCCGACGAGGATCGGCCGCAGTCCGCGCTCCCGGATGTCCGCGATCGCTGCCCGCGCACGTGCCTGGAAGTCCTGAACGTTCGCTTCTTCGGCGACGTCGAGGATGTCGATGAGGTGATGCGGAATCCCCCGCCGCTCATCGGCCGGCAGCTTCGCCGTGCCGATGTCCATCCCTCGGTAGAACTGCATCGAATCCGTGTTGATGATCTCCCCGCCGAGGCGGTCGGCCAGATCCAGCGCCAGGTCCGATTTCCCGGTGGCGGTGGCTCCGACGACGGTGATGATCGGCGAAGTGTCCTCAGCCATCGGCGATCACTCCCAGAGTCCGGTGCCGCAGAGTGTCCGCACTTCGTGGACACGTTCGTCGACGACCGGTTCCAGAGACGAGAAACGTGCACCCTGGTCGACGGCGTGGCGGATACCAGCAGCGAGCACACTGAGATTGGCGGCCATGGTCTCCGCTTGATCGCAGAGGTCGAACAGTGGTTCGGGGTCGATCGACGTCCCGGAGGTGAGTGTCTCGATGACAGCACGATCGAATTCCGCGGCACCGTCGATCGGGGCCAAGGGCGCGTCCTCTGATGCGGCTCCGGAAAAGTCGATGGGGAGCAGAAGATTCTCACTCGATCCGAGCGGGCCGAAGTCGATGCCGGCGGCGTGAGCGTGAAGGATCGCGACGATGATGGCGGAGTCGGCCGCCTCGGCGAGTCTGCGTTCATCCGTCGTCAGGGTGTCAACGGTTTCGACCCAGTCGGTCCCGGACAGATACTGACCGGTGCGAATATCGACGCCGCGGTCGATTCCCCAGCCGCCGAGTCCGGCCACGGGTGGCAGGGTCTCGACGGGCAGGGCCCAATCGGTCTGCGTACTCACGGTATCGCGGATGGCGGTCCGCAGTTCAACCATCCGCGAGGTCTCGCTGAGGTCGATGTTCTCGAGCAGCACCGGGGCTGCCGGGATGATGGCGAAGGCACCCATCTCAGCCGCGAGGGCGGATCGTCGGCATGCCGAGGTTCGTCGAACCGACTGCACTCTGCCCGGGGCTCGGTGCGCCGCAGCTCTCCGCCTGTGCCCGGTCGTAGGCGTCACCGGCTCGGGACGGGCGTACGGAGAATCCGGAGTCGGCGAGGAGGAAGTAGGGCTTCGCCTCGGTGACGGTGGCGGTGACGAAGTCGCCGGGTCGTGGCATCTGGGTGCCTTCGGGGATTCCGACGTGGACGAGGCGGTTGTCTTCAGCGCGTCCGCTCAGTCGTGGGGAATCGTCATGGGGCAGTTTGGTCACGAGCACTTCGACCTCACGGCCGATCTGGTCTTTGTTCTCGTTCCAGGCGATCTCGTCCTGGAGTGAGGTGAGGCGTTCGAACCGTTCCTGCACAACGTCCTTCGGCACCTGGTTGTCCATCGTGGCCGCCGGTGTGCCGGGGCGGATGGAGTACTGGAAGGTGAAGGCCTGGGAGAAGCGGGCGCGGCGGACGATGTCCATCGTCCCTTGGAAGTCCTCTTCGGTCTCTCCGGGGAAGCCGACGATGATGTCGGTGGTGATGGCAGCATGCGGGATGCGTTCGCGCACGGTGTCGAGGATGTTCATGAACCGCTTGGTGCGGTAGGAGCGGCGCATTGATTTGAGAATCGTGTCCGAACCGGACTGCAGCGGCATGTGCAGCTGCGGCATGACGGTCGGGGTCTCTGCCATTGCGTCGATGACGTCGTCGGAGAATGCGGCTGGGTGCGGGCTGGTGAAGCGGACTCGTTCTATTCCGTCAACGTTGCCGACGGCGCGCAACAGTTTTGCGAATGCGCCTTTGTCGCGGAATTCGGCGCCATAGGAGTTGACGTTCTGGCCGAGCAGAGTGACTTCGACGACTCCGTCGGCGACGAGGGCTTCGACCTCGGCGAGGATGTCGCCGGGGCGGCGGTCTTTCTCTTTGCCGCGCAGGCTGGGCACGATGCAGAAGGTGCACGTGTTGTTGCAGCCGACCGAGATCGACACCCATCCGGAGTGCTGGGATTCCCGGCGGCTGGGCAGAGCGGACGGGAAGACGTCGAGGCTTTCGAGGATCTCGACTTGGGCTTCCTCGTTGTGGCGTGCGCGCTCGAGCAGCGCGGGCAGTGATCCCATGTTGTGGGTGCCGAAGACCACGTCGACCCAGGGTGCCTTCTTCACGATCGTGTCCCGGTCTTTCTGTGCCATGCATCCGCCCACGGCGATCTGGAGGCCGGGGTGGTTCTCTTTGACCTTCGCGAGTTGGCCGAGGTTGCCGTAGAGCCGGTTGTCGGCGTTTTCGCGGACGGCGCAGGTGTTGAAGACGACGACGTCGGCCTGGTCGTCGGTGTTCGCCTGAACGTAGCCGGCATCGTCGAGCAGTCCGGACAGACGCTCGGAGTCGTGCACGTTCATCTGACATCCGTAGGTCTTGACCTCGTAGCTGCGAGGGGTGGTTTCGGATGTCGTCGGGGAGTCAATCAGTTCAGTCATGGCGCACCCATTCTAGCCGTTCCCCGGGAACCGTTTCAGTCTTCGGCAAGCACTTCCCGTGTGACCTTGATGCAGATCGCCGAGGGGAAGCCGCGGCGGGCGAGCATGCCGAGGATTCGGCGCTCCCGCACCGCATAGTCGAGGCGCCTGGTGGAGGCGGCTTTCTTCTCGGCGACTTCGCGGGCGAGTTCTTCCTCGCCGTCGATCTCGGCGACGGCTTCGGAGGCGAGTTCGGGGCTGATGCCCTTCTTGCTCAATTCGCGTTTGAGCACGGACCGGGAGAGTTTCCGGTTCTCGCGCTGTGCCCGTGCGAAGCGGTGCGCGAATTCTTCGTCGTTGAGCAGACGCGAGTTCTGCAGCTTCTCTATGAGGACATCGATCGCTTCCGGCATGAGGTCGCGTTTGAGGAGCTTCTTGCGCAGTTCGTCGCTGGAGTGATCGCGCATGGCGAGCATGTTCATCGCCGTCTTCTTCGCCTGCGCGTAGTCCCCGTCGAAGTCGCGGGCGTCGTCTTCGTCGTCGTCGAAGCCCAGCCCGGGTCCGGCAGCGAAGTCGGGTGGGCCGTCGCTGTCATCCAGGAAGTCGGGCCCGGCATTGCCATCGCTCGCCAGGAAATCTGGACCATCATTCTCGGCTGCAAGGAAATCAGGGACATCGATGAAATCCGGAGTCGAGTCGGTACCGCCTTCGACCCATCCGTTGTCCGGTTCCTTCTGCTGTCGCTTCCAGCCGCTGGAGTTCTTCTTGCGCTTCGAACTGGCTTTCGTGCCAGCTTTCGAACCCGATCGTGCAGACTTCCCCGACCGCGTTCCCGAGCCAGCACCGGACCGCGACCCAGAGCTGTTTCGTTTGGCATTTCGACCATTGCCACCGGTGACATCGTTGTCGATTCCGGAGAGGCCGGCGAAGAACCCGGCTTCTCCTTCGGCATGACGTTGGTCGATCTCCGAGATCGCACTGCGGAGCTGCGAGAGCGTCTCGGTCTGAGACGAGTCGCTGCGACCCGAGTCCCCCGCACCGACCGTGTCGGTCGTTGCGGCGGACTCGCGGTCGGCGAACTCGTCGTCAGTCGACGAGGCGTCAGGAGACTTCGACGTCATCCGTCTGTGCTTCTCCGGCCGCTTCGACGCCTTCCTCGGGTTCGTCGACCTGGATCAGGCCGAGCTTGTGCTTGATCTTCAGCTCGATCTCTTCGGCCAGGCCCGGGTTGTCGCGGAGGAAGTTGCGGACGTTCTCCTTGCCCTGACCCAGCTGATCGCCGTCATAGGTGAACCAGGAACCGGACTTGCGCACGATGCCGTTGTCGACGCCCATATCGATGAGGCTGCCTTCGCGGGAGATGCCGTGGCCGTAGAGGATGTCGAACTCGGCCTGCTTGAACGGCGGAGCGACCTTGTTCTTCACGATCTTCGCACGGGTCCGGTTGCCGACCGCGTCCTGACCTTCCTTGAGGGTCTCAATGCGGCGGACGTCGATGCGCACGGAGGCGTAGAACTTCAGCGCCTTACCGCCCGAGGTGGTCTCCGGCGAACCGAAGAAGACGCCGACCTTCTCACGCAGCTGGTTGATGAAGATCGCGGTGGTCTTCGACTGGGCCAAGGCACCGGTGATCTTACGCAGTGCCTGCGACATCAGACGAGCCTGCAGGCCGACGTGGCTGTCGCCCATCTCGCCTTCGATTTCGGCCTTGGGCACGAGGGCTGCGACGGAGTCGATGACGATGATGTCGAGGGCGCCGGAGCGGATGAGCATATCGGCGATCTCGAGCGCCTGCTCACCGGTGTCCGGCTGGGAGACGAGGAGCTGGTCGGTGTCGACGCCGAGCTTCTTCGCGTACTCGGGGTCCAAAGCGTGCTCGGCATCGATGAACGCGGCGATTCCGCCGGCCTTCTGAGCGTTCGCCACGGCGTGGAGGGCGACAGTCGTCTTACCGGAGGATTCCGGACCGTAGATCTCGACGACGCGACCGCGCGGCAGACCGCCGATGCCCAGTGCGATGTCGAGGGCGACCGAACCGGTCGGGATGGAGGCGATGGGCTCACGCACACCGTCGCCGAGGCGCATGATCGCGCCCTTGCCGTAGTTGCGATCGATCTGGCCCAGCGCGGCGTCGAGTGCCTTCGACTTGTCGCCGCCGGTGGGAACCTGGAGGTTCTTGGGTGTACGTGCCATGACGTCTCCTCTTCGTTGCTTTTCCGTTGAGACCAAGGCTAGAAGATGGCACTGACATAACGACAGAGGAAGCGATTCCCCCGTGGATAACCAGCCACTCGTGGTCACAGGTCCCGTGATTCCTCACCAGCATAACCCACATGGGAACAGGTGTTCTATATATTCGGGTGTGTCGCGTGTCTCCGCGAGAATCAGTCCTGGGCCAGGCCCAACTGCCAGGTGAGGCCGAACCGGTCCCCCACCCACCCGAATGGTCCGAATCCGTAGTCGTCGAGCGGCATGAACACAGTTCCGTCTGCGCTCAGTGAGGAGAAGATGCGTTCGAGTTCCTCGGCCGATTCGCAGTCGACCATGAGTGACACGCCGGGAGTGATGTCCCACTCATGTACGACGAAGCTGTCGCTGAAGCGCAGTCTCTGTCCGGCGATCTCGATCTCGGACATGATGACCGTGCCTTCGGCGCCCGGACCATCGGGACCATAGCGATTGTCGAGGATCACTCGCCCGTCGCCGAAGACCTCGAGGTAGGTCTCCATGGCCTCGGCGGCGCTCCGTCCACGACTGGGCTGGAAGGTGATGAACGGGATGGCCTGATTCATGCGGTCAGTCTACCCTCGGCCGAAACGGCGCCGACAGTGAAGGCCAGCGCTGCTCCGACCAGACAGAGCCACAGACGGTGCGAGGCAGCTCCGATCCAGCAGAACGGCGTCGAACCTCGGTCAGAACGGCGTCGAGCGCGGCTTTTCCTTGCCGAGACGCCGAGATTCGGGAACACCCATGGAATCGCAGACGGCAGTCCAGATGTCGCGGGGTTCGACTCCGGCTTCGAATGCCTGGGCTGCGGTTCGCGAACCCAAGGAGCTCAGAGTGAGGTCGGTGTGCAGGGAGGCGGCGCGAGCCTCACCGAACTCCTCGTTCATGAGGATCCAGTAGAGCGTGTGCCGCATCAGGGCTTGGCGGCCAGCCGCGGAGCAGAGAATCCCTCGGGGTGACCGAGGACCTTGTCAGAGAGCTCCTGCGGAATGGTATCGGGGATCTGCACACCTTCTTCGAGAGCGAAGCGATCGGACACAGACGACAGCAGTGCCGACAGCGGCAGGTCGAGTGCTTCGCAGATCGCCGACAGCAGCTCCGAGGAGGCTTCCTTCTGTCCGCGCTCGATTTCGCTGAGGTAGCCGAGCGAAACGCTGGCCCCGGTCGAGACATCGCGAAGGGTGCGTCCTTGACGACGGCGGGCGGAACGAAGTGCGTCGCCGATTTCGACTCTTAGTAACATAACGCGGCCCTCCCTTTGTCAGCGCGTCCCGTCAATGTAGTTCCAATAACCTTACAACCTGGCCGTGACACAGCACCAACCTGGTGCCCCGAGCGGATGGTATTGCCAGTCCATTCGAAGACTTTGGAGAATTTTCGTCCGATGGTCATCACCCGGTCAACCCCACAGCAGACGAACTTATTCCGGAGCGTCCTCGCGAGCATTCGAGACCTGCCCGGATTCCGGTCCGAAGGCGAGTTCGCCGACGAATTCATTGAGGTTGACGGCCATCGCTTGCACCGTCTGACTGCGGATGGAATCACGGTCGCCGGTGAACTCGTGTTCGAAGACCTTCGCCTTCCCGCCGAAGGCGATCGCCGTGTAGACGAGTCCGACGGGCTTGTCGTCCTGCGGATCGGGGCCGGCGACTCCGGTGCAGGAGATCCCGATATCGGCAACGCACTGCAGCGCCGTGCCGACGGCCATCTGCGCGGCGACGACCGGGTCGATCGGACCGGTCTCCTCGAGGTGGTCGGCGTTCACTCCGGCCAGGCTCGCCTTGAGGTCGGTGGCGTAGGTGACCAGTCCCCCGCGCACCACGGCGGAGGCGCCCGGCACATCGACGAGCGAGGCGACGAATCGTCCCCCGGTCAGCGACTCTGCCGAAGCCAGCGAGATCCCCAGCTGAGAACAGGTGGAGATGATGCGACGCGCGGTCTCCATCAGCTCGGACTCAGCCACGCTGCGCGTCCCCGCCGGTCTGCGTGCTCCCACCGCTCTTCGCATCCTTGTACAGCTTCGCCGCCTGCACGCAGTAGTCGACACCGGTGACGATTGTGACGACGATGGCCGCGGTCATGATGATCCAGGCGAAGACGAGCAGGATGACGTAGACGACGGAGGGAACCACGTCCGAGAGTGGGAAGACCAGCAGGAACAGTCCGATCGCAGCAGTCTGCAGCACTGTCTTGATCTTGCCTCCGCGTGAAGCGGGCATCACGGCGATACGGATCATGAAGAACCGCAGCACGGTGATTCCGAGTTCGCGGACGAGGATGATCACGGGCACCCACCACGGCAGTTCGACGATGATCGCCAGACCGATGAGTGCGGCCGCCATGAGCGACTTGTCGGCGATGGGGTCGGCGATCTTGCCGAAGTTCGTGATGAGGTTGTTCCGCCTGGCCAGGTAGCCGTCGACGAAGTCGGTGAACATGGCCAGCAGGAACACGATGAGCGCCCACCAGCGCAGAGTCACATCGTTGCCGCCGTCTGCCAGCAGAAGCACGAGGAACAGGGGCACCATGAGGATGCGCAGCACCGTGAGTGCGTTCGGGACATTCCACGGACTCGGTTCTGCGGAGGGCTGCTGAGAGGCTCCGGCCTCGACTCGATCGTTCACGCAACCAGCCTATCGGAGTGAGCTGAGCAGATCATTCCAACCAGGACCAACTCAACCACAATCGCCGAGGCGGCGCACCGTCGGTACGGTGCGCCGCCTCGGCGAGGGGTGGGGTTCGGATCGGATCAGCGGCCGGTGAGCTGCCAGGCGTCCTCTCCGCTGGCTTCGACGACCTCGAGCCCGGTCTCCGGGTCGACGTCGCCGACGGTGAGGTCGCCGGCATGCCCGACGCCGCCCGAGTACCGGTCGGACGATGCCGAGCTGTACGCCGACGCCGAGCCGTGGGAGGTCTCGCCGTAGTCGTCGTCGAACTCCTCGTCATAGTCCCCGGCCGCTGAGGCGTGCCCGGAACCGGGCTGTCCGGACTGGCCCTGGCCACCGTCGGTCGGGGCGTCGGCGGCGCCGCCGGAATCCTCGGGCGGGGTCTCGCCCTTGATGATGGCCAGGGTGCCCGGCAGATCGTCGGGGCGCACGAGCACGTCGCGGGCCTTCGACCCCTCGGAGGGTCCGACGATTCCGCGGGACTCCATGAGATCCATGAGGCGACCGGCCTTGGCGAAGCCGACGCGCAGCTTGCGCTGCAGCATCGAGGTCGATCCGAACTGCGTGGTGACGACCTGCTCGATCGCCTGCAGCAGCAGGTCGAGGTCGTCTCCGATGTCCTCGTCGATCTGCTTCTTCGGCGCTTCGACGGCCACGTCTTCGCGGTAGTTCGGGGTGAGCTGGCTCTTGACGTGTTCGACGACCTTCTCGATCTCGGACTCGTTGACCCAGGCGCCCTGGACACGCATCGGCTTGGCCGCGCCCATCGGCAGGAACAGGGCGTCACCCTGACCGATGAGCTTCTCCGCACCGGGCTGGTCGAGCACGACTCGGGAGTCGGCCAGCGACGAGGTCGCGAATGCCAGGCGGGAGGGCACGTTCGCCTTGATGAGGCCGGTGACGACGTCGACGCTGGGTCGCTGGGTGGCGAGCACCAGGTGGATGCCGGCGGCACGGGCGAGCTGTGTGATGCGCTGGATCGAGGCTTCGACGTCGCGTGGGGCAACCATCATGAGGTCGGCGAGCTCGTCGACGACGACCAGCAGGTACGGATAGGGCTGGAGGACGCGTTCGGATCCGGCGGGCGGCTGGATGCGCCCCTCGCGGACGGCCTTGTTGAACTCCTTGACGTGCTTGAACCCATAGTTCGCGAGGTCGTCGTAGCGGGCGTCCATTTCGCGCACGACCCATTCGAGCGCCTCGGCGGCCTTCTTCGGGTTCGTGATGATCGGGGTGATGAGGTGCGGGATGCCTTCGTAGATCGTCAGCTCGACGCGCTTGGGGTCGACGAGGATCATCCGGACCTCGTCGGGGGTCGCGCGCATCATGATCGAGGTGATCATGGAGTTCACGAAGCTCGACTTACCGGCACCGGTGGCACCGGCGACGAGGAGGTGGGGCATCTTCGAGAGGTCGGCGACGACGAATCCGCCTTCGACGTCCTTGCCCACGCCCATGACCATGGGGTGGTCGGTCTTGCGGGCGGCCTTCGAGCGCAGCACGTCGCCGAGGGCCACGTTCTCACGGTCGGTGTTCGGGATCTCGATGCCGATGGCCTTCTTGCCGGGGATCGGCGAGAGGATGCGCACGTCGGCGCTGGCCACGGCGTAGGCGATGTTCTTCGACAGCGCCGTGACCTTTTCGACCTTCGTACCGGAGCCGAGCTCCACCTCGTAGCGGGTGACTGTCGGTCCGCGGGAGAAGCCGGTCACCTCGGCGTCGATCTTGAACTGCTCGAGCACATCGCGCAGGGCTTCGACGACGCGGTCGTTGGCCTCGGAGCGCTCCTTCGCGGGAGGTCCGGGCTGGAGGTTGTCGGAGGCGGGCAGGGTGTAGGTGACGTCGCCGGCCAGGGTGAGCTGTTCGACGCGTTCGGGCAGCTGCTCCGTGGGCGGAGGTGCGGGTGCGTTCGTCGTCGGCACCGGCGCCGAGGCGGCAGCGGGCTCGGACTTCTTCGCCTGGTTCGCGGCGTCGTCGTCCATCCCGATGGTCTTCTTCAGCTCGGCCATCTCGCGTTCGGCCTTGGTGGGCCGGCGCTGGCCGGGCTTCAGCTTCGGTTCCGGGGCGGTTTCGATCCGCGTGGTGTCGGCTTCTTCGTCGCTGACGTCGTCTTCATGGATGTAGGCCTTGTCGTAGGCCTTCGTCGCGGTGTCGTCGTCGGCGGATTCGTCGTCGAGATCGGGGATCTCGGTCTTCTTCCTCCGGCCGCGGCGCTTGGCGCCCATCACGGGCTTGAGGTCGGAGGTGCGGCCGTTCTCGGCAACGAGGTCGGACTGTTTGGTCTCGGCCGCCTCGGCGTCGGCTTCAGGTCGGGCACCGCCGGTGAGGCGGTAGTACAGGTCGGTGAGGCGACGGGGAATCGCGCGCACCGGGGTCGCGGTGACCACGAGCAGGGAGAACAGCCCGAGGAGGACGAGCAGCGGCACCGCCACGTACACGGTGGTCGCGACGACCAGCGGTGAGGACACGACGAATCCGAGCGCGCCTCCCCCGTTGGCCATGGCCTCGCGGGAGTTCGTGAAGGTCGGGTTGCCGGCGGCGATATGCGCCAGGCCCGAGGCGGCGAGCAGACCGAAGATCATCCCGATGAGGATGCGGTTGTTGCCGCGGTTGTCGTCGCCGCGCAGGAACAGGCGGATCGCATAGCAGGTGAAGACCACCGGCAGGGCGAGTGCCACCCGGCCGAAGGTGCCTTCGACGATTCCGCGGATGCCGTCGCTGATCGCGCCGGGGATGTTCCACCATTCGAATGCGGCGATGATGATCGAGAGTCCGATGAGGAAGAAGGCTGTGCCGTCCCGCTTCGTCGGTGATTGATCAGTCGGTTCGTCGCTGAGAGTCTTTCGCGCACGGTTTCCGGCCATGTGGGCCACTCCCCTCCATGCACCGGTGACAACGTTTGTACCGGGTTCTTCGGTCCCCGCTTGACCGGACCGACCAGCGTTTTTGCGCGCTGTGCGTTTCCCGGAACCAGAAGCGGGGGAAGTCGTTCTGGTCGCCATGTCTCTCATCTTAGGACGATATTGCGCTCCTGCCCAGCAAATCCGCAGGTTTCGGCGTGTGGCGCGGTGGGCGGCACGGGCTCCGGCGACGGGCGCTGGCCGGGCGAATTTCGACGTCAGCCGGGATGTCGGTGAGAAGGTCGGGCAGGCATCTACCTCTGAGAGTTGCCGAATTCGGAGGATCTTCAATTCCGGACACCGTCTTGTCGAGATCGTCTGGGCGATCCACGGTGGTTTCCCTCTGTTTTCGCCGCGGATCGACCACCAAATCGGTCCGCAACCGAAACATGGGTCACCTTCGGACATATTCGCGGCCCAGAAGGCCCAGAAGTATCCGTTATCGACCTGTATTTTCTTGGAAGTATCCGTTATCGACCCATGTTTGAGTGCTCAGAGCCCGCGGACACTCCTTCGGGGGCTTGAGACGCTCCCTCGACGAAGCCGGTGTCGGCGCACAGCGTCGACGTATGGGTCGCCACCGGCTCGCTGCGAACGGACCGTCTTGCCGTCAGTCATCACCAGCCCCGGCCTTTCGACCCGGCGATTCTCGGCTCGGGTGCATGGCGATGAACAGACCCCATTGGGTGGCACCGTCCTTGTTGCGCCGGCTGCGGAACTCTTCGAACAGGGCATCGATGCGGGATCGGAACTCCTCGACTTCATCCTCGGTGAGCATCGCGGCCATCCGCCCCATAGTCCGCTCCTCATAGGGTGCGGCTGTGAACTCGGCGGTGAAGGCCTCGAGCATCTCGGTCGTCATGTCCCCGGTGTTGAGGAACCAGCTCTTGCCCGTGGCCAGGTACGGAATCTCCCGGGACCCGCGCCTGCCACGCCTCGCGTCCTGAGCGGCAAGGAATCCGGTGTCGGCGAGCATCCGCACGTGGTGGAGCGAGGTCGCAGGATTGAGCCCGGTCGCCTCGGCGATCTCTCGATTGCTCATGGAGCATTACTGATTGACAACCTTCAATCACTGATCCTCCGCCTGCCGACTCAAGGAAGAGCAATGGCCGCACCCGACCCTGCAACGCCGCAGCAGCCTCAGCGCTCTTCCCTCTGGAGACACCGCGACTTCATGAAGCTGTGGGCAGGCGACACGGTCTCTGTGTTCGGATCGGAGCTCGTCCTCTTCGCCCTCCCCCTCATCGCCGTGCAGCTCCTCCACGCCGACGCCTTCGAAATGGGAGTGCTCGCAACCCTGGAATCCGCGGCGTTCCTGCTCATCAGCCTGCCCGCCGGGGCCTGGGTCGACCGTCTGCCGAAGAGACTTGTCATCGTCTCCGGCGACATCATCCGCGCCGCTATCCTCCTGACCATCCCGCTGACCTGGATGGTCGACGCCTTGAGCATGGTTCAGCTCTATCTCGCAGCGGCCGGGGTCGGAATCGTCAGCGTCTTCTTCGACATCGCCAATCAGTCCTATCTGCCCGAACTCGTCAACGGCGACGCGATCTCCGACGGCAACGGCAAGCTCCAAGCCAGCCAGCAGACCGCCGGAGTTGCCGGCCCCACTTTGGCCTCTGGACTCGTCACCGCGATCGGTGCCCCACTGACCATCGGACTGACCAGCATCTGCATGGGTCTCTCCAGCATCCTCGTCGGACTCATCAAACACCGCGAAACCCCACTACCAGTCGAGGTCCGGGCCGGATTCGTCGCCGAGATCCGCGAGGGACTCGGCTTCGTGCTCGGTCACCCGCTGCTGCGCCGGATCACTGCCAGCACAGGTCTGACGAACTTCGAGTCGTCGGGCATCTTCGCTCTCCTCGTGCTGTACGCCCTCACCACACTCGGTCTTCACCAGGTCGAACTCGGAATCATCATGTCAGTCGCCTCGGCAGGCGGGATCCTCGGCGCACTCACGGCGGCGTGGGTGCAGAAGATCCTCGGCGAAGGAACGAGCATCGCTGTGTCAGCGCTGATCGGCAGTCTCTGCTTCCTCGGTGTCCCGCTCGCCACCGTACTGCCTGCGCTGCCGACCCTGCTGATCAGCTGGTTCCTTGTGACCTGGGCGGTCGTCATCTACAACATTGCGCAGGTGAGCTTCCGGCAGCGCCTGTGCCCGAAGCCGCTGCTGGGCCGGATGAACGCCTCCATCCGCTTCCTCGTATGGGGACCGATGCCGTTGGGCGCCTTCCTGGCAGGCATCCTCGGCGACTGGCTCGGGGTAGCGACGACGATGTGGATCCTGGCAGCCTGCGCGCTGCTCGGATCACTGCCGGTGCTCGCCTCCCGCCTGCTGCGGATGCGCGAACTCCCCCGCGAACTCGATCTGCTCAGCAGCGGCGAAGCCGTCGATCGAGAGTGACCGAGACGAGCCTGAAACACCTCAGCGGGTGGCGTAGAGGTGCTCGGGGCGGCCGGTGTTGCCGTACTGCAGGGACACCGTGATCGTGCGGGCTTCGGCGAGTTTCGCCAGATGCCGCTGCGCGGTCGCGCGGGAAGCTCCGACCGCCTCGGCGACTTCGAGGGCCGTCATCGGACCGCTCGCCTCCTCGAGTGCGGCGAGGATCCGAGTCGTCGTCGACGATCCTGCTGGGCTCGCTCCGGTCCCGCCGACGGCCGCGGCGTCGTGGAGGTTGCGCAGCTGCCGCTCGAGATCGGTCTGCCCGACCTTATCCCGCTCCCAATAGCGGAGGAAACGAGCATAGCGGCGCAGGAAGTTCTGCAGCACCTCGGCGGCGAAGGGCTTGACGATGTACGTCATCGCCCCCGCGCGCAGCGACGAGCGGACCACCTGCGGATCCGTGACCGCCGAGAGGACGATCGCGTCGATATCGGTCTCGCGGATGAGTTCGACCCCGGTGCCCTCGGGCAGCACATAGTCGACGAGAAGCATGTCGACCTCGTTCTCGGCGATGACCTCGCGGGCCGTCTTCAGGTCGCGGACGGGTTCGAGCGCCGTGAAGCCGGGCACCTCGTCGACGTACCGGGCATGGATCTGCCCGACGAAGAAATCGTCATCGAGCACGAGAACGTTGACCATCATCTCTCCTCAGATTCGCTGAAAATCATCATCACCGCAGATTCGTTGAAAACCGTCGTCACCGCAGGCCAGAAGCTGTACTGTCGCCATCGCCCACGTCTCCGTCTTCGCCTACGTCGCCCACGTCGCCGAGGTCGCCTACGTCGCCCACGTCGGCAAGGTCGTCGAGAGCATCGGGCAGGCGCATGCCGAAGCTCGCCCCGCCGAGGTCCGGGTCGTGGCCCTCGATGAGCCACACCGCTCCCCCGCCCTTCTCCGCGACCCGGCGGCTGAGCGCAAGGCCGATGCCGAGTCCGTGGCCGTCTCCGGTGCCGGTTCCCGTGGTCAGCCCGATCCCGAAATCCGGCGCCGAGGCGGCCGTCGAGGTCGAGAATCCCTCGTCGAAGATCTTCTCCGCCACCTCGTCGTCGATCCCGTCGCCGGTGTCCGTGACGACCGCGTGGAGTTCCGCTCCGGAGCTGAGCACCTGCACTTCGACCCGGCCCCCGTCCTCGGCGTACCGCCGGCCCGCGACGGCCGCGCGGACGGCATTGTCGATGAGGTTGCCGAGGATGAGCGTGACCGCTTCCGGGTCGCGCACCGCGCCGACGGCCAGGGAGTCCGGTGTCACGGCCAGAGCCACTCCCGCCTCGGCGGCGGTCGTTCCCTTCGCTTCCAGAACAGCGCGCAGGTACGGGTCGGAGATGAGGTCGATGTCCTCGACGGGGGCTGTGATCGGCCCGGTGCCCAGGATCGAGGATAGGTAGGTGTGTGCCTCGTCGTTCGCGCCCGTGTCGACGAGGCCGAGCACGGTGTGCAGCCGGTTGGCGAACTCGTGCCGCTGTGTGCGCAGGGCCCGAGCCATCGCTGTGACGGATTCGAGCTGGCGAGCCATCGTGAGCATCTGGGTCTCGTCGCGGAGCGTCACGACCCCGCCGACGGACACCCCGTCGCGCCGGACCCGCACGGCCGTGGCCAGCAGGATCCGGTCGCCGATGGTGATCCGCCGCCGCAGGGCTCCGTCCGCCGGGGCGTCGGCCATGAGCGCGGTGATCTCTTCGGGCACATTGACGAGTTCGTCGTCGGATTCCCCCGCCGAGGCGGCTCCGTCGTCCGCGTCCGCCTTTCCGTCCGCACGGTCGATGTCCCCCGCCGAGGCGGCATGGAGCAGCTCCTTCGCGTTCGAATTGCTCAGGGTCAGCTTCTCGTTCGCATCGAACCCGAGCACCCCGTCGTCGAGACCGTGGAGCACGGCCCCTTGGTCGCGGGCCATCTCGGCAAGCTCTTCGGGTCCGACGCCGAGCGTCTCCCGCCGCAGCCGGCGCCCGAGCATGACCGATACGACCCCGCCGAGCGCCAGGGCGAGCACCGCGACGGTACCGAGCAGGATGAGTTCGCGGCGGACATCGGCATCGAGCACGGAGGCGAAGATGCCCACCGACACCTCACCGACGACGGTCTCGCCGTCCTGATTCGAATAGATCGGCACCTTCGCGCGCACCGTCTCGCCCAGGGTTCCCGATTCGTGGGAGACGTTCTCGCGTCCGGCCAGTGCCTCATCCGGCGACGTCGAGACCCTGTGTCCGATCTTCGACCGGTCGGGGTGGGTGAGTCGGATGCCGCGATCGTCGGTGATGACGGCGAAGGTGATGCCCGAGCGGTCACGCAGATCATCGGTGATCGCCAACATCGAGGTCACGAGCTGCTCATCGGGTTCGTCAGCATGTTCGGCCGAAGCCTGCGTAGCGGCGGCGCGGACGTCCGGATCGATCGCCAGCGTGCGGGCAGTGGCCAGCGCCTTCGTCTCGGTCACCTCGGTGACGGTGCGCGCACCCATCCATGCGAACACTCCGGTGACCAGGGCGAGGATCACGATGACGAGCGCGAGCTGAGAGATCAGCACACGTCGGGAGAACGAACGATGGGGCCGGGGCACGCGCTCAGCGTAGCCGCGTTTGAGCGCAATGCGCAAAAGGCGCGCAACGATCTAAACGCCATCAGTGCACACAAGCGCGCGCGGCCCGTGATCTGGGCCCTACGGTGTTTCGAGCCTCACATTCGCCTTCGAAGGAGAAGCTCGTGCTTGTCATTCTCGGTTTTGCCATGATCCTCGTCTTCATGACGCTGATCATGACCAAACGACTCTCGCCGATCCTGGCGCTCATCCTCGTGCCCACGATCTTCGGCCTTTTCGCCGGGGCCGGTCTGGGCATCGGGGACATGGTCATGGACGCGATCGCCTCGATGTCGTCGACGGCAGCGCTGCTGCTCTTCGCCATCATCTATTTCGGCATCATGATCGACGTCGGTCTCTTCGACAAGCTCGTCGAGTTCATCCTCAAGGTCGCCGGCAACGACCCCGTCAAGGTCGTCCTCGGCACCGCGCTGCTCACCGGCGCCGTGTCCCTCGACGGTGACGGATCGACGACGTTCATCGTCGTCACCGCGGCCATGCTGCCGATCTACCAGCGCCTCGAGATGTCGCCCGTGGTGCTCACCTGCGTCGCCGGTCTCATCAACGGCACCCTCAACATCGTCCCGTGGGGCGGCCCGACTGCCCGAGCCTCCTCGGCGCTGCAGATCGACGCCAACGAGATCTTCGTCCCCATGGTCCCCTCCCTCGTGGCCGGCCTGCTCGTGTGCCTCGTCTTCGCCTACGTGCTCGGCATCTCCGAACGCCGCCGCCTGGCCAAGAACGGCGTGGCCTGGGTCGAGGAACGCGGTTCGAATCGTCGCAGGGACCTCGTCGGCGCCGTGGCCGGAGCCAGCACGACCGCGGGTTCGTCCGCGGGCACCACTGCGGGTGGGCTCGGACACGGATCCGGGTCGGCCGCCTCGGCGAATGACGGCCCCACCGCCGAGGCGGCCCCCGCCTCCGCGAACGACACAGACGGATCCGCCGGTTCCGGCACGGGTCTGTCGAACACCGCGCTCGATCCGAACCGCGCGACTCTTCGTCCGAAGCTGTTCTGGTTCAACCTGGCCCTGACCGTGGCCGTGATGGTCCTGCTCATCATCGACATCCTGCCGCTGCCGTACCTGTTCATGATCGGCACCGTCATCGCGCTCATGGTCAACTTCCCGAAGATGAAGGACCAGCAGGAGGAGCTCGCCTCCCATGCGACCGCGATCATCTCCGTCGTGGCCATGGTCATGGCCGCCGGTGTGCTCACCGGCCTCATGTCCGGCACCGGAATGGTCGACGCGATGGCCGAATGGCTCGTCGAGGTCATCCCGAACTCGATGGGACCCTACATGGCCGTCATCACCGGCCTGCTGTCGATCCCGATGACGTTCTTCATGAGCAATGACGCCTTCTACTTCGGCATTCTGCCCGTCCTCGCCGAGACCGCCTCCCACTTCGGCATCTCCGCGGCGGATATGGCCCGGGCCTCGATCACCGGCCAGCCCGTGCACATGCAGTCGCCGCTGGTGCCCGCGATCCTGCTGCTCGTGTCCCTGTCCGGTGTCGAGCTCGGCGATCACCACAAGAAGGTGCTGTGGCGCGCGCTCATCGTCGCGCTAGTCATGCTCGCCGTGGGTGTCGCCGTCGGTGTCATCGGAATCGGCTGAGCGGAGGACTGCGATGACTGATCTCTATTCGACTCCGCAGCGCCGCTTCCCTGCCCCGTCCCTGCAGGTCACTGCCTCGCCGGGCATCGATTCGGCATCAGCGACCGTGGTCCTGGCGCTGCGTCCGGATGCCTCGGATGAGGTGCTCGAGCAGGCGATCGCCGCGGCCCGCCGTGAGAACGCAGCGGTGCAGGCGGTCGTGTTCGCTACGGATACGACGACAGCTCCGTCGACGTCGTCCCTGTCCGAATGCACCAAGTTGGGCGCCGCTCTCGCCGAGGCGGGACTCGAGTATGCCGTCCACCGTTCCGGGCCCGACCCGGCCGAGCAGATCCTCGGTCTCGCCGAGGATCACGATGCCGCGCTGATCGTCATGAGCACGAAGCGACGCTCGCCCGTGATCAAGCTGCTCCTCGGCTCGAGTGCGCAGCAGGTCATCCTCGAGGCTGAGTGCCCGGTGCTGTTGGTCAAGTAGAAGTTCGCGGCTGTGGCCAGCCGTGCGAGCCGATCGCGCGGCCCCGGTGGCGCGACTCTAGATTCCGGCGATTCCGCGGCCCGGGGCCAGGATTCCTCGCGGGTCGACCAGCTTCTTGATGTCGCGCAGACCCGACCGTCCCGGCTGCGGACCCCAAGCGTCCACCTCGTCCCACACCGCTGCGGGTGCGTGGATCAGCCGGGCGGCGATGACATGCAGGCCGAAGCTGCGCAGATGCTCGAGGACCACTCGAGTGGCCACCCCCGGCTCGGATTCCGGTGCGCCGATGCCCAGTTCGAACGTGCCCGTCGCACAGCCGCGCAGCTGCAGCGGATAGCCGATCGTCATCTCCAGTCGGGCGACGGCATCGATGAGCGTCGAAATGAAACTCGGCGCCACGGACACTCCGATCGTCGCGGCCAGCCGCGCTCTGCGACCCCACCATTCCGGTTCCCGGCACGGGGTCGCACCGGGGATCCGATCGACGAGGTGGATCACCTCGGCCTCGACCTCGTCGGCCTCCCCTTCGATGAGAACCACTGTCGCCGCTGGTGAACCAGATGGTCGTTCGATGACGACCGCGTCCGGGACTCTGCGGGCGACGAGGAGATCAGCGGCCGCCTCGGTGCCGGGAATCCATACGAATCTCTGCGTTTCGGGCCGCTCGGTCAGACGGATCTCGGCCTCGACGACGATCGCTCGGGTTCCCCAGGATCCGGTGACGAGTCCGGGCAGATCGCGGCCGCTGAGGTCCCAGTTGAGCCCGTGAGAGGTGCGGGCGATGGTCCCGTCGGCACCGACGACGGTCACGGATTCCACGGTCTCGGCCAGGCGAGGTCGGCGCAGACTGCGGGGACCGGTGGCCGCGGTGGAGATCATTCCGCCCAGGGTGGCACCGGCTTCGACGCGGTCGACGGGAAGGTCACTGAGGATCTCCCGACCTGACTGTGCGGCGAACCTGTTCAGGGCGCTGATCCGGGTGCCGGCTTCGGCACGGATGGTGCCGCCGCGAGGATCGGCCGCCTCGGCGATGGATGTCAGGTCGATGAGCAGCCCCGGCGTGGACGCGGGCGGATGATCGTCGAAGGCGGTGCCGCCGCCGAACACGGCCACGGTGCGGTGCTCGGCATGGGCACGGCCCATGAGCTCGGAGAGTTCGGCAATGCTGCCGGGGCCGGCCAGTCGGGGCAGTTCGTCTGTGGTCAGGCTCATCCCCACCTCCGTAGATCCATCCGTCGTCGGCGCCTCCCACCTGCGGGTCGGTCTGGGACCGTCGCGAGGGAGTGTGTATGTCGAGCTTAGCGAAGAACGCCCCCGAGATCGGTGCTCATGGCACAGATTTCGGGGGCGTTCGGCGTCGTCAGCGAGTGCGGATCACGGCATGCGGGCGTAGGCCGGCAGGGTGAGGAAATCGACGTACTCGGGGTCGAGTGCCACCGAGACGAAGGTGTCGGTGGCGTCCTTCCAGCCTGCGTCGTCACCGGGCAGCTTGGCGACCTCCTCGGCGACGATGCGCTCGACGAGCTCCTTCGTCACCTTCTCACCGGAGTCCAGGGTGACTCCGGCGTCGAGCCACTGCCACACCTGGGAGCGGGAGATCTCGGCGGTTGCGGCGTCCTCCATGAGTCCATTGATGGCGACCGCGCCGTTGCCTTCGAGCCAGGCGCGCAGGTACTGGATGCCGACGGACACGTTGGTGCGCAGGCCCGCCTCAGTCATCGCACCCGGAGTCGACTTCACGTCGAGGAGATCGGCAGCGGCGACGTTGACGTCTTCGCGCTTGTTGTCGATCTGGTTCGGCTTCTCGCCGAGGGTCTCGGTGAAGACCTCCTTGCAGAGCGCGACCATGCCGGGGTGAGCGACCCAGGAGCCGTCGAAGCCGTTGGAGGCCTCACGCGACTTGTCTTCGCGCACCTTGTCGAAGGCGGCCTTGTTCGCGGCTTCGTCCTTCGAGGGGACGAAGGCGGACATTCCGCCGATGGCATGTGCTCCGCGCTTGTGGCAGGTGCGCACGAGCAGTTCGGTGTAGGCGCGCATGAACGGCACCGTCATCGTCACGTCTGAACGGTCCGGCAGCAGGTAGTCGGAGCCGCGGGAGCGGAAGTTCTTGATCACGGAGAAGATGTAGTCCCAGCGGCCGGCGTTGAGTCCGGCGGAGTGCTCGCGCAGCTCGTAGAGGATCTCCTCCATCTCGAAGGCCGCGGTGTAGGTCTCGATGAGCACGGTGGCGCGGATGGTGCCGCGGGCCAGGCCGAAGGCGTCCTCGGCGTGTTCGAAGACCTGGTTCCACAGACGGGCCTCGAGGTGGGATTCCATCTTCGCGAGGTAGAAGTAGGGGCCGCGGCCCTTCTCGATCTGGATCTGACCGGCGGTCGAGAAGTACAGCGCGAAGTCGACGAGCGAACCGGAAGTCTCCTCACCGTCGATGAGGATGTGCTTCTCCGGCATGTGCCAGCCGCGGGGGCGCACGACGATGGTCGGCAGCTCCTCGTCGGGGGCGAGCTTGTATTCCTTGCCCTCGGGCGAAGTGAAGTCGATTTCGCGGTTGAGTGAGTCGAGCAGGTTGATCTGTCCCTGGATGACCGAGTCCCACTGCGGGGTGTTCGCGTCTTCCTGGTCGGCCAGCCACACCTTCGCGCCGGAGTTGAGCGCGTTGATCGTCATCTTCTTGTAGGTGGGGCCGGTGACCTCGACGCGGCGGTCTTCGAGACCGGGTGCCGGGGGTGCGACCTGCCAGGACGGATCGTTGCGGATCTCGGCGGTCTCGGGGAGGAAGTCGAGGTCCTTGCCTGCGGCGATTTCGGCCTGGCGTTCCTTGCGGGCCGCGAGGCGCTCGAGACGGTCGCCGTTGAACTTCCGGTGCAGATCGACGATGAGCTCAAGCGCCTTGGGCGTGAGGACCTTCTCAGCCCCGTCCGGCAGCTCACCGGTGATCTCCATCCCGGCGGGGATGTCCAGGTTTTCGATATGAGCGGTCATCGATGGTTCTCCTTAGTCAGCACATCGGTGCTGCGTCCTTATCCACATCTGGTGATGCGATATGTTCGCTGGTCAGCGGGGTTTTGACTGCGAAACTTTCACATTGTGAAAATGTTTGTTCACACAACGAAAGAATATGAGGTGATGCACGTCTCGTCAAACCATATCCTGCATTCGAGACAGTGTGTTCATTGACTCTGCGGAGGCGGCTCGGGAGGATAAGGGGAACAACTCTCATGGACTCGCCGAGGCGGCCCATCGTCACCGACCGCCGCTGGTTCTCGGTCGGCTGAGGAAGATCGTCGCACCAGGTCAGGTCCGTGGAACGATGCGGCAAGGACGCCGCGGATCGGACTCATAGTGGACAACCTCGCTGTTGCAGCTCTTCTGGCCCTCTCCCCCATCCTCTTGGCTGGAATCCTTCTCATCGGATTCCGCTGGCCCGCCAAATACGCCATGCCCATCGGCCTGGTCGCCGCCGCGCTCGTAGCGAATTTCGCATGGAAGATCGAATGGGTGACGATCGGCGCATCGGTCGTCCAGGGCCTCCTCGTCGCGATCGGCCTGCTGTGGATCGTCTTCGGTGCGCTTCTGCTGCTCGCCACGATCACGCGGTCCGGGGCGATCGAGACGATCCGCGCCGGCTTCATCGCGATCTCCCCAGACCGGCGGGTGCAGGTCATCATCGTCGCCTGGCTCTTCGGGTCCTTCATCGAAGGCGCTGCGGGCTTCGGCACTCCGGCCGCCGTGGTCGCCCCGCTCATGCTGGCCCTCGGCTTCCCCGCGATCGCCGCGGTGCTCGCCGGTCTCATCATCCAGTCGACGCCGGTGAGCTTCGGCGCCGTCGGCACTCCGATGGTGCTCGGCATCGGCTCCGGGCTTGCGCAGGAGGACGGGTCGATGTCGGCCGACGTCGCCGAACGTGCCGGTCAGCTCGGCCTCGGCCAGGCCGAATTCGTCGCCCACACCGCGACTCAGGTCGCACTCATCCACGCCTGCTGCGGCATCCTCATCCCGCTGCTGCTCTCGTGTCTGATGACGGGATTCTTCGGTGCCAATCGGCGCTTCGCCGACGGCCTGGCCATCGCCCCGTTCGCGATCTACGCGGCCCTGGCGATGATCGTGCCCTACCTCATCGTGGCCAATGTGCTCGGACCGGAGTTCCCGTCGCTGCTCGGCGGGCTCTTCGGTCTCGCCATCGTCGTGACGACCTCGCGGATGGGCTTCCTCATGCCGAAGAAGACCTGGGACTTCGCTCCGCGTGATAAGTGGCCGACATTCTGGATGGGCACCGTCGACCCGAACAAGGAGAAGGCGCAGCTGACCAAGAAGATGTCGCTGCCCCGCGCGTGGTCACCCTATCTCATCGTCGTCGCCCTGCTGCTCATCACCCGCAATGTGCCCGCGATCAAGGAGTTCCTCAACGGTCCGGCCGTGATCAAGATCGACAACATCTTCGGCACCCCGATCAGCCAGAACATGGATCTGCTGTGGTCGCCCGGCGCGATCTTCGTCCTCGCCTGCGGGCTGACGTACTTCATTCACCGGATGACGAAGAAGCAGATCGCAGGCTCCTGGCAGATCGCGGGTTCGCAGATCGCCGGCGCGGCCGTGGCCCTGCTGTGTTCCCTGCCGCTGGTGCGTGTGTTCATCAACTCCGGTGCCGACTACAACGGCGCCGGCCTGGATTCGATGCCGGTCACCCTCGCCGAGGCGGCCGCCAGTTCCGTGGGCGACGCCTGGCCTCTGTTCGCCCCGTTCGTCGGTGCCCTGGGTGCCTTCGTCGCCGGATCGAACACCGTCTCGAACGTCATGTTCTCGCAGTTCCAGTTCTCCACCGGCACCGCGATCGGTGCTGCCAGCCCTGAGACCGTGGTTGCGGCTCAGGCGGTCGGCGGCGCCGCTGGAAATATGGTGGCCGTGCATAACGTCGTGGCCGCCTCGGCGACGGTGGGACTCGTTGGTCGGGAGGGCGAGCTCATCCGGCGGACCTCGATCCCGATGCTCGTCTACTCATTGGCCGCGGGCGCCCTGGCGTTCATCGGACTCAACGGGCTGGGCTTCAACGCGGGCACCGTCGTCCTCACTGCGATCATCATCGGCCTCGCCGTCGTCGTGGTGATGATCCGCCGCTCGCCGGGCAAACCGCTGCCGGGCCTTGAGGCAGGAGTTGGCAGCGCAGCTATGGCCTACGGGATTGCCGAAGGCGCCGACGGGAACTCGGCTCGCGGCGGCGGCTCTGACATCGACGATGACGAACCGGAGCCCACCGCCCGCGCTTGACGCTCCCGCCCGCGCGGATCATCCCCCGCACCAGATGTCATCGCCTTTTGAGCCGGGAGTCATCGCCTTTTGATCCACGCATCGGGTTCAAACGCGATGTGCCGCTCAAAAGGCGATTCGCCCAGAACGCGACAACGCCCGCAGAGCCTCACGAGGAGGCATCTGCGGGCGTTCGCAGTTTCGTCGGTGCAGCAGACCGACGACGGAGCCGCTCGAAGGCGGAGTCTCAGACGATGACGACCATGGGGACGATCATCGGCTTGCGGCGCAGCTTCGAGGACACCCAGCGGCCGATGGTGCGGCGCACCACCTGCTGGAGCTGGTACTGATCGGTGGTGCCGTCGCGCAGAGCATCCTCGACGGCCTTCTGCACCTTCGGGACGATCGAGTCGAAGACGTCGTCGGACTCGGCCACACCGCGGGCGTGGATCTCGGGTCCGGCGATGAGCGACTTCGTCTGCGAGTTCACGGCCATGAAGATCGTCACGAAGCCCTCACCGGACAGGACGAGACGATCCTTGAGGTCCGCCTCGGTGATCTCACCGACCGAGGAACCGTCGACGAAGACGTAGTTGCAGTCGACGGCGCCGACGACCTCGGCGTGACCGTCCTTGAGGTCGACGACCCAGCCGTCATCGGCAAGGACGATGTTGTTCGGGTCGACTCCGGTCGCCTCGGCGTGGCGGGCGTTGGCCAGCAGGTGCCGCCATTCGCCGTGGACGGGCAAGACGCCGCGTGGCTTGACGATGTTGTAGCAGTAGAGCAGCTCGCCGCCGGAGGCGTGACCGGACACGTGGATCTTCGCGTCGGCCTTCGAGATGACACGAGCGCCGAGCTTCATCAGGCCGTTGATGACCTTGAACACGGAGTTCTCGTTGCCGGGGATGAGCGAGGAGGCGAGGATGACGGTGTCGCCGTCGCCGACGTCGACCCGGTGGTTGCGGTTGGCCATGCGGGACAGGGCGGCCATCGGCTCACCCTGGGAGCCGGTGCACATGAGGACGATCTGATCCTCGGGGAAGTCGTCGACCTTCTTGATGTCGATGAGCGTTCCCTGGGGCACGTTGAGGTAGCCGAGGTCCTCGGCGATCTTCATATTGCGCACCATGGAGCGGCCGACGAGGGCCACCTTGCGACCATGGGCGGTGGCGGCGTTGAGCACCTGCTGCACACGGTGGACGTGGGAGGAGAACGAGGCGACGATGATGCGGCGTTCGGCGGTGCCGAAGAGGTTCTCGAGCACTGGCCCGATGTCCTTCTCCAGCGCGGTGAAGCCGGGGACCTCAGCGTTCGTCGAGTCCGTCATGAACAGGTCCACGCCCTCTTCGCCGAGGCGGGCGAAGGCGCGGAGGTCGGTGATGCGGCCGTCGAGCGGCAGCTGGTCCATCTTGAAGTCGCCGGTGTGCAGGATGTTTCCGGCGCCGGTGCGGATGAACACGGCCAGGGCGTCGGGGATCGAGTGGTTGACGGCGACGAATTCGAGGTCGAAGGGACCGAGCTGATCGACATCGTCTTCCTTCACCACGCGGGTGATGGGTTTGATGCGGTGCTCTTTGAGTTTCGCTTCGATGAGCGCGATGGTCAGCTGCGAACCGAGGATCGGGATGTCGCCCTTCCGGCGCAGCAGGTAGGGAACGGCGCCGATGTGGTCTTCGTGGCCGTGGGTGAGCACGAGGCCGATGATGTCATCGAGGCGGTCATCGAGGTAGGAGAAGTCGGGGAGGATGAGGTCGACGCCGGGCTGGTCCTCTTCTGGGAAGAGCACACCGCAGTCGACGATGAGGAGTTTGCCGTGGTATTCGAAGACGGTCATATTACGGCCGACTTCGCCGAGTCCGCCGAGCGCGACGATGCGGACGGCTTCTCTGTCCATCTTCGGCGGGAGGGACAGTTCTTGGGTCAATGCATTATTCACTGAGGTAACCACTCCTGGTCAATTGGGCGGCGACGAACGCCGTCTGCTCCTCATCAGCTGGGAGCAGCGGCATACGCACGTCGCGGTTGTCGAGTATTCCTTGGGCCTGCAGAGCGGCCTTCGCCGAGATCACTCCCGGCATGTGGTTCATGAGCGCATCCACCACGTCCGCGGTGTCGCGGGAAAGGGTGCGTGCGGTGCTGAGGTCGTTGTTCGCCACTGCGGAGACCATGGCGGCGAACCGGTCCGAGCAGACGTGTCCGGCCACGGACACGAGTCCGAGCGCGCCGAGGGACAGCAGCGGCAGGTTCAGCGCATCCTCGCCGGAGTAGTACACGAGCGAGGAGTTGTTCATGACGAACGAGGAGGCGAAGAGGTCTCCCTTGGCGTCCTTGACCGCGAGGATGTTCGGGTGGTCCGAGAGGCGCAGCAGGGTGTCCGTGATGATCGGGGCACCGGCGCGCCCGGGAATGTCATAGAGCATGACCGGCAGGTCGGTGGAGTCGGCGGCCGCACGCATATGGGCCTCGATCGCCGGTTGGGTCGGCTTCGAATAGTAAGGGGTGACGAGCAGGATCCCGTCGGCCCCGGCATCGGCCGAACGGCGGGAGAGGTCGATGGTGTGTGCGGTGACGTTGTTGCCGGTGCCAGCGACGATCTTCGCCCGCTTGCCGATGACACCGCGGACGACTCGGATGAGTTCGACCTTCTCGTCGTCGGTCGTCGTGGGAGATTCGCCGGTGGTGCCGGAGACGACGAGCATGTCGTTGCCGAGCTCGACGAGGTGGTTCGCCACCTTCTCCACAGACGCATAGTCGATGCTGCCGTCGCGCTTGAATGGAGTCACCATTGCAGTGCCGACGGAACCGAACGCGTCAATGGCAGTCGCTGCTGCCTGGTCACCGAGAATCGCCATAGAACCAGGATAGCGCCCACGTCCTCGCATCAGTGCAGTGGTCCACCCGCGTTGCGGGTGTCGTTCGCCTCGCCTGCGGTGCCCGTGCGGTCACGTTGAGAGACGGATCACACCTGCGGCCGCCCGATCGTCTACTCTTGAGCCCTGCCCGCCACCGAAACAAGGGAGTTTTCGATGACCCGCACCCGCTTCCGCGATTTCCATGATGATGACCTCGACGGAATCATCCGTCTCTTCGAAGCCGCCGTCCCGGAATCCGAGGCCGCTCCCCCGCTCTATCTGCTCTCCGAGGTGTTGGCCGCCTGCCAGCGCAATCAGGCCGTCGTGGCCGTCCGCGATGAGGAGATCGTCGGTGCCGCCGTCGGCCGCGCCGCACACGGTCAGGGAGTTCTCGTGTTCTTCCATGTCCTGGAGGCGATCCGTGCCGATCCTGAGCAGGGCACCCGCGCCGAGGCGGGACTGCTCGATGCGCTCGAACGACGCCTCATGCCGCTGGGTTTGGGGAAGCTGTCGATGCTCGTTCCCGCGGGGACGTCGGCCTGCGATGGTCTGGTGGCCAACGGTTTCGAGACCCGGACCGGACTGAAGTACGTCGAGCGGCACTTGCCCGTCCAACGTCGTGAGCTCGACCGGCTCAAAGCGGTCGGGGGACGGATTCTGCCGCGCCATCTCTGGGATGGGGTGAGCGGGATGCAGGAGGAGAAGGACATGCTCGAGGACCGCCTCGTCGTGCCCTTGGCCGAACCGGATCTCGCCGATCATTTCGGGGTGGTGCCGCCTCGGGCGGTGATGCTCTTCGGTCCGCCGGGGACGGGGAAGACGACGTTCGCGAAGGCGGTGGCGTCGCGCTTGGACTGGCCGTTCGTCGAGGTGTTCCCGTCGCGTCTGTCCGGTGAGCCCGGCGGCGTGGCCGCGGGTCTGCGCACGACGTTCGAGCAGATCAACGAACTCGAGCATGCTGTGGTGTTCATCGATGAGGTAGAGGAGATCGCGTCGAGGCGCGGAGGTGAGCCGCCGTCGCCGACGCAGGGGGTGACGAATGAGCTGCTCAAGCAGGTCGGTCAGTTCCGGGATCGGGAGGGCCGGCTGCTCATCTGTGCGACGAACTTCGTCCGTGCCCTCGATGCGGCGTTCCTGCGGCATGGGCGCTTCGACTATGTCATTCCCATCGGGCTGCCCGATGCCACTGCCAGGGAGGCGATCTGGTCGCGCTACATTCCCGAGCACACGATCAACGGTGTCGATCTCGATGTGCTCGTCGATGCCAGTGATGGTCTGACCCCGGCCGATATCGAATACGCTGCCCGGCGTGCTTCGCAGGAAGCTCTGGCCTCGTCGCTGCGACAGCAGCACGTCGACATCGCTTCGCGGACCGACGTGCTTTCGACCGATGACTATCTCGAGGCGCTGCGTGCGACGCGGGCGACGGTGTCCGAGGAGACGGCTCGGGAGTTCGGCGAGGACGTGGAGACGATCGCGCGGTTGTGAGGCGGGCGCGCTCACCCGTCGCTCGGGCGCGGTTCCCCTAAGCTTCGAGCAGGCGGTCGGCTGTTTCGATGAGGATGCGCGTCATTGTGCGTGGATCCGATCCGTGACCGGCGACGGCGGCGAGGTCGAAGCCGTCGATGATGGCGATGAACGTATCGACCACCTCGGTGGCGGTGAGCTCTCCGAGGGTGAAATCTCCGGTCCTGATGCCGTCACAGATGATGCGTGAGAACAGACTGCGCCACCCTTCGAAGACGGAGTCGACGCAATCCTGCAGGCTCGCGTGGGTGCGTGCCGCGGTGACGAGTTCGATCCAGATCCGCGATCTCTGGCCGTGATTGCCGACCTCGTGGACGGCGCTGAAGGCCGCGTGCAGACGGGACCGAGGCGAACTGGCTTCTGTCCCTTCGCCCGTGTTCTTGCCATCAGGATTCGCCATGTCCGCGATGTCCTTGAGCACCGCATCGCTGTGGGCCGAGAACGCTGCGGCGAGCAGGGCATCGCGTGACCCGAAGTAGTACTGCACCGACCCGACTGACATGCCGACCGCTTTCGCCACATCGGCCATGCGCACAGCCGCGGGGCCTCGGTCGACGATCTGGCCGAGGGTAGCCGCGATGGTCGCCGCCTTCTTCGCCTCGGCTTCGGCCGCAGGTTGGGCCGGACGCGGGCTCACGCCGTGACCGGTGTTCGTCGTTCGGCCAGGGCGGTGGCCGCGGTCAGCCCTTCGTACACGGCCTCTTCGACCGTGCGCGGGGCCAGGGCGTCGCCGATCACCGTCACCGAGGCGGCCCCGAAGTCGAGATCGACCGGAACAGATCGCGGTGCTCCGGACACGATCGTCGCGGCGACACCATCGACCTCGTGAACGACCTCGCAGAGAGTGGACTGCAGATAGCCGGTGTCGGCATCGACTCCGACGAGGCGCACGTCGTTGACGAATCCGATCCGACCGGTCCGCAGCGCCTGCGACACGAGCAGGGTGCGCGTGTACTGCTGGATCGCGGCACCGGCGAAGTTCGCCGCCGTCGCCAAGCTCACGTGTCGCCCGGCCTCGGCCAGCCGCAGGGCGATGCCGAGTCCGATCCAATCGCCCTTCCAGTCCGTGATGAGCACGCGGCCGGGCGGCAGGTCCGGGGACTCCCGCAGATAATCGCGAGCCCCGATGACGAATGCGTCGTCAGCAATCTCAAGGGCGGGCATGCGCTGTTCGGCTCCCGTGGCGATGATGACGTAGTCGGGGGCGACCTCGGTGATGAGGTCCTGGGTGGCCGGTTCGGAGGTGCGGATGTCGACGCCGGCGCGGGCCGCCTCAGCGGAGAGATTGGTCGCCGCTCCCCCGAATTCGGACCGATACGGCAGTTCCTGAGCCAGCAGCACCGCCCCGCCGAGGTGGGGCTCCTTCTCGCACAGGACGACGTCATCGCCCTGCTCGGCGGCGACCGCGGCTGCCTTGAGGCCGGCCGGTCCCCCGCCGATTACGAGGACTCGGCTGCGGGAGCGCACCGTCGGTCGGGGAAGGAAAGTCAGTTCCCGGCCCGATTCGGGGTATTGGATGCACGAGATCGGCACGCCCTGTTGGAAGTGGCCGATGCAGGCTTGGTTGCACCCGATGCAGGCGCGGATCTCGTCGACCTTGTCGGATTCGGACTTGTTCGCGATTTCGGGGTCGCAGATCATCGCGCGGGTCATGATCGCCATATCGGTGCGGCCCTCAGCGATCGCGGCTTCGGCTTCGTGAGGTTGGTTGATGCGGCCGGCGACCATGACCGTCTTGGCGGTGATCTTCTTGACCTGCTGGGACAGGTTCGCGGCGTAGCCGGGGTCGATCTGCATCGAGGGCACGATGTGGACGGCGCCCTGCAGAGTGGAGGAATCGCCGGCGGTGATCGAGAAGTAGTCGAGGCAGTCGACGCCGTCGGCGGTCAGGGAGTCGAGGTGTTCGATGAGGTCGAGGATCTCGGTGGCGACGAGGCCGTCCTCGGTCTTCTCCTCACCGGAAATCCGCACGCCCACCACGACGTCGGGTCCGACGGCGGCTCGGACGGTCTGGGCCACCTCGGTGAGGAAACGGCGGCGGTTCTCCGGGCTGCCGCCGTAGTCGTCGGTGCGGGTGTTGACGGCGGGATTGAAGAATTGGATGGGCAGGTAGCCGTGGCTGGCGACGATCTCGACGCCGTCGATTCCGGAGTCGGCGATGCGTTTCGCGGCACGTCCGTAGCCGGCGATGATGTCTCTGACCTCAGCGGTGGTCAGAGGCTCGGGGACCACTTTGAAGCGTTCCTGCGGTTCGTCGCTCGGGGCCTTGGCGCGGGGTGCCATTCCGCGCTCACCGTCCATGACTTCGCGGCCGGGGTGGAAGAGCTGGGCGAAGATCGTGGCACCGTGGCGGTGGACCGCCTCGGCGACGTTTCGGTAACCCGGGACGGAGGATTCGTCGGTGGCCATGAGGACGTGGCTGGTGTAGCGGGCGGTTTCGTGGACGCCGGAGACCTGGAGGACGATGAGTCCGGCCCCGCCCTTCGCGCGGGCCTCATGGTAGGCAACGAGGTCGTGGCCGATGTGGCCGTGATCGTCGAGCACGGTGTCATGTCCGGAGGAGACGATGCGATTGCGGATCGTCGTGGAGCCGATGGTGATGGGGTCGAAGAGGTGCGGGAACAGCTGAGACATGATCGTCCTTGATCAGATCGTCGGGTGAGACTGGGCGGCCGCCCCTCGATGGGGCTGCCTCAGTTATTCATATCACCGTATGACGAACGGCGGCAAGGGTTGGCTCCCAAGGTGCCGATCGCCGATTGGGGCGGCGCGATTGCTATCGGGCGGAACCGTCGGTCAGAGCTCGCTGCCGGAGACCACGAAGGTGTCGCAGCTGCTCAGGCCCTCGTTGTATCCGGTGGTGAACCATGTCTGGCGCTGCTTGCTCGAACCGTGGGTGAACGATTCCGGATTGACGAAGCCGGACTGCTCTTGGATGTGATCGTCGCCGACGACGAAGGCCGCGTTGAGAGCGTCATCGAGCTGTTCCTTGGAGGGCCCTTCGAGATACGGAGTGCCGTTGTCGTCGGTGAGAGTGGTGACCTTGCCCAGCCAGGCGCCGGCGTAGCAGTCGGCTTGGAGTTCGGTGCGCACGCCGTTGCTCTCCGGACCCGTGCCGTTGTTCGGATGCTCGCTCATCACGCCCGTGATGTTCTGGATGTGGTGGCCCCATTCGTGGCCGACGATGTAGAGCTGGGCGAGCTCATCGGCCGAGGCCCCGTACTGCTGGCGCAGAATGTCGAAGAAGCTCGGGTCGATGTAGACGCCCTGATCGGCCGGGCAGTAGAAGGGTCCGACCTGGTTCGATGCGGTCCCGCAGCCGGTCGAGGTCTGACCGTCGACCAGAGTCATCGCCGGCGGTTCGTAGCCGTCGACCTTCTGCGCCCAGTAGTCATCGAGAACGACCTGTGCTCCGGCCATTCGGCAGTCGATGTTCGTGTTCGCGTCCTCGCCCGTATCGCACTGGGCCATGCTCGTCCCGCTCGATTGGTTCTGGCCGCCGTCGTCCGGGGTGATTCCGCCCATCAGACCGGTGACATCAACGCCGAGCAGCGGTCCGATGAGGAAGACGAGCAGGCCGACGATGCCCACGCCGCCACCGCCGACGATCGCGGTGTTGCGACCGCGTTTGCTCGTCCTGTTGCCGCTGATATCGGCGTTCGGATTGAAGGTCATGGCATAAAGATACCCCGGGAGCGTACGCCGGAGGGCGCGCAGAAGTGAAGTCGTGTGAGAATCGTTCCATGAGCTCTCACCCGGCGGAACCTCACCGAGCGCACGACGCGGACTCCACGGCCACCTCGGCGAGGGTTTCCCGTCGGCTCAGCCCCGATGGTCGGCTCATCGGACTCGATGTCGCCCGCGGGATCGCGCTCTTGGCGATGATGGTCACGCACATCTTCGCCCTCGGCGACGAGACGGGGATGCCGACCTGGGCCGCGGTCTTCGCCGGACGGGCCTCGGCGCTGTTCGCGGTCCTCGCCGGCTGTTCCCTGGTGCTTTCGACCCGATCGCGGATGGCGGTGTCGGGGCGGTTGCGCGATGCGGCACCGAGCGTGCTCATCCGGGCCGCGGCCATCGTCCTCATCGGGCTCTGCCTCGGGTCGATCTCCGGACTGCTCGCGGTCATCCTCGTCAACTACGGGATCATGTTCGCCCTCGCCCTGTTCTTCCTGCGGCTGCGCGCGGGAGCGCTGTTCGCGATCGCCGGGGTCTGGATGGTCGTCTCCCCCGTCGCGTCGATGTGGGTGCGTTCGACGTTCCTCCTCGAACCGAGCTACCTGCCGATGGGCTTCTTCGACTTCGCGACGCCGGGGACGATGCTCACCGACCTCTTCCTCACCGGCTATTACCCGGTGCTGCAGTGGCTGTCGTACATTCTGCTCGGCATGGCCGTGGCGAAGCTCGACATCGGGCGTCACCTGCTCGCGCTGTTCACCGCCGGGCTCGGACTCTTCGTCGTCGGGCGCGGTGCCTCGTGGATTCTGCTCAATGTTTTCGGCGGTGATGCCGCGCTCGTGGAGGTTTCGCAGATGTGGGGCACGGATCTCACGGCGGCACTGTTCACCGGCAGCTACGGCGTGACTCCGGCGACGTCGTGGTGGTGGCTGGCGATCGCGGGACCGCATTCGGGGACGCCGTTCGATCTGCTCTCCACGGGTGGAACCGCGGTGATGACGATCGCCGCCTGCCAGGCCGCGGCAGTGCTCTTGGGTCGCCAGTCATGGGTACTCGCGCCGCTGTCGGCGCCGGGATCAATGCCGTTGAGCGTGTATTCGGCGCACGTCGTGCTGTTGGAGATCACGAGGTCTCAGATCGTGGGCGATCCGTTGAAGGAGTCCGCAACGACGGGCGAGCAGACTCTCGAGTTCGTCATTCACGCACTCACGTTCGTGCTGCTGCCTCTGCTGTGGAAAGCATTTGTCAGCACCCGCGGCCCGCTGGAAGGCGGAATCGCGGGCATCATCAGGGTGGCGTCGCCGGGTCCTAAGCGCCCTGCTTCTGACCTTCCCGGAAAAGGCTGATCGATCTGCGCATCGTGGCCCGCGCCCGTTTGCGGTCGCCGCTGGCGTCGTAGGCGCACGAGAGCCGGAACCAGGACCGCCAGTCCTCGGGTGCGGCCTCGGCTTCGGCCTGGTATTTCACGAATTCCTTATCCGCGGCCTCGCGGATGATCTTCCCGCCCGGAGTCCGGGGAAGGTCGTCGACGGGCAGTCCGCCTTCCTCCCCGAGGATGCGCGCGAGCTTCTCCGTACGAGCGCCGAAGACGAGTTCGACGATGAGCGTCCACGCTCCGATGGCGGGCAGGACGAACAGGGCGATGCCCATGATCTTGGGGATCATCGCGGGTTCGCGGACGAGGATCCACGCCCGCTGTCCCATGAGGGCGAAGTAGAAGACGAGGACGACGGAGACGATGATCGCTCCGATCTTGGCCTTCGACATCAGAGGTCGAGCATGTTCTCGAGGCCGTGGATGAGCCCCGTGTAATCGGCAATCGATCGCACGGCGGTGACGATGCCGGGCATGAACGCCGAGGTGGAGTGCGAGTCCGTGCGGATGGTCAGGGCTTCGCCGTCGGAGCCGAAGAGGATCTCCTCGTGGGCGTTCATGCCCTGCTGACGGATGGCGTGGACGTGGATTCCGTCGATGACGGCGCCGCGCGCACCGTGCGGATCGGATTCGGTGGAGTCGGGAACGGCAGGCAGTCCGGCGGCGCTGCGCGCCGCGGCGATGCGCTGGGCCGTGTGGTTCGCTGTGCCAGACGGGGCGTCGAGTTTGCGGGTGTGGTGGATTTCGACGACTTCGGCCGAGTCGAAGTAGGGAGCCGCGAGTTCGGCGAAGCGCATGGCCAGGACGGCACCGATCGAGAAGTTCGGGGCGATGAGCGCCGCGGTCTCCGGGTGGTTCTTCAGTGTGGCTTCGAGGCGGGCCAGACGGTCGTTGTTCCAGCCGGTGGTGCCGACGACGGTGTCGATGCCGTTCTCGACGAGGAAGGTGACATTGTCCTCGGTGGATTTGGGCACGGTCAGTTCGACGGCGACGTCGATGTTCTGATCGAGCAGGGTCTCCAGCGAATCGCTGCTGCCGAGTGCGGCGACGAGTTCGAGTCCTTCGGCATCGTTGATCGCATCGACGGCGTGGGATCCCATCCGACCCTTGGCTCCGATGACGGCTACGCGAATGCTCATATGCTGTGACTCCTTGTGCGATGATCCCTGCGAGGTGTGCCGGTCGGGACGAGGCGAAACGACCGGAACGATCTCCGCCAGCCAGTCTAGCGACCCTCGACAGTTCTCTTCACATCCAGTGACCATCCAAACACTCCCAATTGCTACCCGACGGCGGCGCAGCAACCTGGCGCCAGGTATCTGGGCCCCCGTCAGGTAGTTCTTGAGAGGACGGGGCGCGGTCAACGAGGTGGGGCGACCGGTACGCGCGGTCCGCTGTGCCGCGGGTCTCCACTCAGCCGAGCGCAGATCTCGGTGTCGTAGCGAATGCCGTCGTAAAGGAGTTTCTCTCGTTCGCGGCCTTCGACGATGAAGCCCGCGTTCCTCGCGACTGCGGCCGAAGCCGGATTGTTCACCCGGTAGCCGAGTTCGAGCCGGTGGATCCCGAGTCCGTCGTGGAGGAGGTCGACGAGGCTGCGCAGCGCCGCCGACACCAGCCCCTGGCCGCGGGCCTCGGCCACCGACCAATAGGAGATCCACGCACTCGAGTGCCGGCGTTCGATCCGGGAGGCCATGACGTTTCCAAAGATTCGTCGGCCTGAACGGTCAGCGTCGCCAACGATCGCCCGAGCGCACAGTTCACTGGCCGCCTCGGCGTCGGTGATGGTCTCCAGCCATGTCCGGGCACCAGCGATCGTACGGTCGTCGGGGATGTTGCTCAGCAGTGCATCGTCGGCCCGCTCATACACCTGGGCCAACGCCTCGGCGTCGCCTGCCTGCCACTGTCTGAGAATTGCGTTCATCCGGCCACCTTATTCGCGGTTGGGGGTCCAGCCGCCGGTCCGCCAGCGCTAGTTCTGGACTCTCAAACAACCTGACGGCGGCCCAGTTGACGATATTCCACCAAGCCTTGACGTAGTCGGGCTTGACGTTCTGGTAGTCGAGGTAGAAGGCGTGCTCCCACATGTCGAGCTGCAGAACCGGGGTGCCGCCGAGCTGGATGTCGGACTGCTGGTCCTTGAGCTGCTCGATGAAGAGGTTCCCGCCGAGCTGGTCATAGACGAGCACGGCCCAGCCGGAGCCCTGGATCGTGGTGGCCGCGGTGGTGAAGTGCTCGCGGAACTTGTCGAATGAACAGAACTGGTCGTCGATGGCTGCGGCGAGTTCACCGACCGGCTTGTCTCCACCGTCCGGGGACATGTTGTTCCAGAAGATCGAGTGGTTGACGTGACCGCCCAGGTTGAACGCGAGGTCGCGGGTCAGCTTCGGCACATTGGCGAGGTTGCCGGATTCGCGGGCTTCGGCCAGCTGCTCAACGGCGGTGTTGGCGCCCTTGACGTAGGTGGCGTGGTGCTTGTCGTGGTGCAGCTCCATGATGCGAGCCGAGATATGCGGCTCAAGAGCGGAGTAGTCGTAGGGCAGTTCCGGAAGTGTGTACTGCTCAGCCATGAGATTCCTCCTGATCAGATTTGATGACCACCACATCGGTGGCTTCATTTCGACCCTATCCCAGGGTCTCATCTCGGACAACAAGGGGATCCCGCATCCTATTCCATATGACGCGCGGTGACGGGATCACCTCCCCACCCGAGATTGCTTAGGACACCTTCACCCGAGGTTGCGTGAGATGAGCAGCCGCATGATGTCCGAGGTGCCCTCCTCGATCTCCTCGAGCTTGGCATCTCGCATCCACTGCTCGACGGGATGCTCGCGCGAATACCCCCATCCGCCGAGGGTCTGCACGGCCGCCCAGGTGCAGAACATGGCCGTCTCCGAGGCGTTCAGCTTCGCCATCGCCGCCGCGGCCGTCATCCGCTGCCGATCCACGACATCGCCGGCGTCGAGCATCCGCGCCGCATTGAGCACCTGCAGCCACGCCGCATCGATCCGCGAGGACATATCCGCCAGCCGGAACGCGACGGCCTGATGATCGATGATCTTCGTCCCGAACTGCGTGCGCTCCCGCGCATAGTCAAGCGCATATTCGAAGGCAGCCCGAGCCGTGCCGAGCGCCGCAGCACCGAGCACCACCCGTGAGATGTCGAAGGTGCGCATGAGTCCGTAGAAGCCCTGCCCCTCCTCGCCGAGGCGGCCCGACGTGGGCACGAATGCGTCGGAGAAGAAGATCTCCCGACACACGATGGCCCGCTGTCCCATCTTCTTCATCGGCGCACCGAACTCCATCCCCCCGGTCTCCCTGGGCAGCAGGAATGCGCTGATTCCGCGAGAACGCCGGCTCGAGTCAGTCTTGGCGAAGACGACGTAGAAGTCGGCGAGTCCCGCGTTCGAGATCCAGGCTTTCTGCCCGTTGAGCACGTATCCACCGTCGACGGCATCCGCCCGGGTGATGATCGAAGCCGAGTCCGATCCGGAGCCGGGTTCGGTCGTTGCCAGCGCCGTGATCTTCGGGTCCGCTCCAGTCAGCGGGCGCAGCCACTCCTCCTTCTGCTCCGGCGTGCCCAATGCGAGGATCGGGTCGGCGAAGAAGCCGTTCGAGCACACGAAGTTCCCAATGCCCGGATCCCCGAAGCACAGCTGTTCCTGGACAAGGCACTGAGTGAAGACATCGGTGAATCCGCCGCCGCCGAATTCCTCAGGAATCATGAAGTCGGTGATCCCGAGCCTTGCTGCCGCCGCAAAGATGTCGACGGGCGATTCGGTGTCGGCCTCGTCGACGCGCCGACCGACCGGGCGGATCGTGTCGTGGGCGAATCCGCGCACGAGGTCGAGGATGTCGTGCTGTTCATCGCTCAGCGGCCAAGGTGTGTAGCTCATCAGTTCTCCTTCGAAGTGTCAGTGGAGGTCGGGCGCCTCATTGCGCCCGGCCGATGTTCCTCGTCCCCGGTCAGTCGAGCATGTCCGCTCCGGCCCGGGAATCCTCGGTGATGTGGATGAGCGTCGGACCGTCCGCTGCCTCTGCCTCGGTGAGCGCGGCCAGCAGCGCGTCCGCGCCGTCGACGTGGACTCCGCGCGCGCCCATCGCCTGCGCGAGTGCCGGGAAATCCGGCCCGGTGAGCTTCACCCCTGACGGACTGTCCCCGCGGTCCTCCATCTCGTTGCGGATCTCCCCGTACCCGCCGTTGTCGACGACGATGAGGCTCATTCGCACGCCCGCCTGCACGGCCGCGGCGAGCTCGGGGATCGTGAACATCGATCCCCCATCGCCTTCCACCGCGACCACTCTGGCCTGCGGAGCAGCGAGTTTCGCACCGATGCCGGCGGGCAGCCCGTAACCGAGCGTGCCCGCCCCGGCCGGGTAGAGAAATCGGTCTCCGGATCGAGCTTTCCACCCGGTCTGCACCCCGTAGTAGCAGGCCATCGTCGAATCCGCTGCGACGATGAGCGGTGAGGTGTCCGATTCCGCGAACGCTGTGAGTGCGGCCGACAGTTCGGCCCACGGCCGACCATCGGATTCCATCGCCGAGGCGGCCCTCGACTTCCAGCCGACCGTCCAGTCCCGTGCGGCGGCAGTCGTGGACTCCGTCCGCAGCGCAGACACTTGTTCGCTCAGGGCGGCTGTCGCGTTCTTCGCGGCGGCGAGGATCGGATGGGTGACGGCCGCGTTCGTGAGCATCTGCACTTCGTCGATGTCGATGCGCACCACGGTGTCGGGCAGTGGCAGAGGTTCCGGCCAGAAGTCACTGGGTGCCAGTTCCGTACCGATCGCGATGACCGCATCGGCATCGCTTGTGAGTTCTGGAAGCAACTCGAGGACCCCGACGGCGCCGATGGTGTTCTCGGCGCGGTCATCGACGAGTCCCTTCGCGTTCGAGGACAGGCCGATTCCCGCTCCGAGTGACTCGGCCAGAGCCGCGACCTCCGCTCCTGCTCCGTGTGCTCCGGCCCCGGCGATGATGAGCGGACGCTTCGAGCCGGCGATCGCCTCGGCGGCAGCATCGATCTCCGAGGACACGGGAGCCGGCAGCGCCCGGGTCAAGGACGGATGGAGCTGACCCGGGCCGGCGGTTTCGATGAGGTCGAGTGGGATCTCGATGGCGGCCGGGCGGGTCCGGCCCGAACGCATCGCCGACAGCGTCTGCCCAACTGCCAGCGACACCTCGCCGGGACTCGTGACCCGCATGACCTCGGTCAGCACCGCCGATAGCGCCGCGGACTGGTTGCGCACTTCGTGGAGGAGTCCGTTCCCGCGGCCGGGGTGGGTCAACGGCATGCCGGGGGTGATGAGGAGGACGGGCACGGAATCGGTGAAGGACTGCAGCAGGGCGGTGAGTGCGTTGAGCGCGGCCGGCCCGGTGGTCGTGACGATGACCTGCACCTCGCCGGTGACGCGGGCAGCTCCGTCGGCCATGTAGCCCGCGCCCTGTTCGTGGCGAGGTGAGACGATGTCGATGCCTGCGGCGCTCAGCTGCGCGAAGATCTCGAGGTTGTGGGTGCCGGGGATTCCGAAGACGCGGGTGAACCCTTCGGCCTGGAGCGCACGAGCCAGGTGTGCTCCGCCGGTGATGGTCGTCTGGTCCATTCTCATTCCTCGCTGTTCGGTTTCTCTGCTGGCACGTTCTCTGCTGTCGGGTTCTCCGTCGTCACGACGAGTGCGTCGACGGCCAAGGCGCCGTCCGGGGCGACTCGCACCGGGTTGATCTCGATCTCGGCGATGGCGTTGTTCCCGGCCACCAGTCTGGATACCGCGACGATGATCTCGGCGAGTGCGTCGACATCCGCGGCGGGTCTGCCCCGCCATCCGGTGAGCAGCCGCGAGCAGCTCAGCCGCGAGATCATGTCCAAGGCTTCGGTGTGGGTGACGGGGGCGAGTTCGAGCCACGTGTCGGCGAAGAGTTCGGTCTCCGTCCCGCCCGCGGCCACGATGACGAGCGGCCCGAAGTTCTCGTCCTGCCGACCCCCGACGAGGATCTCGACTACGTGATCGCGTGTGTCCATCTCCTCGAGGATGTACTCACCCTCGCCGAGGCGACCCACCATGTCCGCGTATGCCGTGTCGACTGCGTGGAGGTCGTTCAGTCCCAGGGCGATGCCTCCGACCTCGGTCTTGTGGGCGGGCCACCCGGCCTTGAGCGCGAACGGCGGTCTGAGTTCGGACGCCTTGGCCGCCTCGGCGGGTGCACGGGACTCCCCCGGGCCCACGCTGCCCACAGTCACAGCGGCGGGGACGGGAATCCCAGCGTCCTCGATCACTGCTCGAGCGGCCGCATATCCGGTGCCCCACGGGGTGACGGGGCCGGTGAGTTCGAGGGATTCGGTGAGCCGACCCGAATGGGCGGCGTAGAAGCCGGCGCGGGCGAGCACGCGCATGGCCGCTTCGATCGAGGTGCAGACGGGGACGCCGAGCTCCCAAAGACGGGTGACGGCGGGCGACGATGCGCTCATCGAGTGGACGATGACGGGCTTCTTCGCCTCGGCGACGAGCTCGCCCAGACGATCGACGACGGCGAGTTCCCTGTCGATGAGGTCGGGGACGTCCTCGCCGTAGCAGCCGAAGTATCCGGACAGGACGACGGCGTCGATGTCCGCATCGGTCAGCAGCACCTCGGCGAGGTCCGCATAGACATCAAGGTTCTTCTCTCCTGCACCGTCGAGGTCGATGGGATTAACGATGTGGTCGGCCTCGGGCAGCAGTTCGCTCACGCGTCCGGCAGCGCCGGCGCTGAGTTCGCGCACGTCGAGTCCCCAGCTCTCGGCCGTGTCGGCGGCGATTGCTCCCTGCCCGCCGGAGTCGGAGAGCACACCGATGCGTGGGCCGTTCGGCAGCCAGGCGGAGGCGAAGAATCCGGCGAGTTCGACGAGTTGTCCGGGGGTGGTGAGGCGGATCGAGCCGGCGGCACGGCAGGCGGCGTCGATGGTGTCCATGGCCGAGGTCATCGATCCGGTGTGGGATCTCGCGAGGCGGGCACCGGCCGACGACGCACCGGTGGTCAGGATCATCGTCGGCTTCCCGGCGGCGCGCAGGGCTTTGAGGGCTGAGACGAGGGCGGCTCCGCCGGTGAAGGATTCGAGGTAGAGCGCGACCTGAGCGGTGGCGGGGTCGTCGACGAGGGTGGCGAGCACCTCGGCGGCGCGGACGTCGGACTGTCCTCCGATCGAAGCGAATCGGGAGACGCCGAGTCCGCTGCGGGCCGCGAGTGTCGCGATCTCCGTGCCGAGCTGGCCGCTCTGGGTGACTACGGCGAGACTTCCGGGAATGAAGTTGCCCCAGGCCAGGAGCAGATCGGTGTGTGAGTCTACGATCCCGAGCGAGTTCGGGCCGATGAGGCGGCCGCCGGTCTCGCGGATAGTGGCAGCCAGTTGGTCGGCGTCGGGGACGCGGGCGGAGATGATGAGGAAGGCTCGCACTCCGTTCTCGAGTGCTTCGGCGACGACTCCCGCGACGGTGGGGCCGGGCACGGAGATGACGAGCAGCTCGGGCGTCTCCGGCAGGTCTCTCAGGCGAGCGTACGTCGGCTGGCCCTGGATCGAGCCGGCTTTGGCGTTGATGAGGTAGACGCGGCGACGCTCGGCCCCGCGCAGAGCTCCGGCGGCGAGCCAGAAACCCCATTTGCTGGAATCGTTCGATGCTCCAAGGACGGCGACGCTGCCGGGATCGAAGAACGCGTCCATGTCGCTAGCTTTCCGTCACCGAGGCGGCAGCGGCAGTGCGATCGCCCAAAGCGGCGAGATTCGCATCGACCTTCGCCTGGGCGGCCGCCCGGGGACTGATGCCCTGGTCGCGGGCTGCGGTGAGGACTTCGGCGGTGAGGTCGCGCAGGGTCGAGGTGACGATGGTGCGGCTGTCCTCCCAGCTGCCGTCGACGTCGCCGAAGGTCACCCACCACCACCAGGCGTTCGTCGCCGAGTTCGCGAGGAAGTCCGGGACGACGGTGACGCCGCGAGCCAGCAGCGTCTCTTCGGCGGCGGGCAGGACAGGCATGTTCGCGGCCTCGAAGATGAGTGAGGCGGTGACGCGGTCGCAGTTGTCCGGCGTGATCGAGTAGCTCACGGCCGCAGGGACGAGGACATCGGCGTCGGCAGCGAGCCAGTCGTCGCGATCGCCGACTTGGTCCTCCGGGCGCAGTGCTCTGCGGTCGATACCGCCGAACTGGTCGCGTGTGACCAGCAGCGCTTCGACGTCGAGCCCGGCAGGGTTGGACACGAACCCGTCGGCGTCGGCGATGCCGACGATACGCAGACCCGCCTCGGCGAGATAGCGGGCGGTGGCGCCGCCCATGGAGCCGAATCCTTGGATGGCTACGGTGGATTCTCTCGGGTCGCGTCCAGCTTCGTGCAGGGCCGCGATCACCGAGGTGGCCACACCGAGGCCGCCGACGAGTTCGTCTTGGGCGACGCCGTCGACGATGGCGGAGAAGGCCTTCTCCGCGCGGGCCTCGACGGCGACCGGATCGTCGACGAGCTTGTTGACGGCGGAGAGCCCCGAGCCGAGTTCGCGGCGGGCGAGGATCTCGTCGATGTCGTCCTGGCGAACGCCGAGGTCTTCACCGAGGGCCCAGTAGGCGTGCATGATCGGGTTGATGTCGACGAGGAATCGTTCGAGGACGTCCTTTGCTCCGGGTGCGCGAGGGTCGAAGTCGATTCCGCCCTTGGCTCCGCCGACGGGCACATAGTGTCGACCCTCGCGCAGATGGATCGCTTCCTTGCGGGTCATTCCCTGGGCGAGTCCGCGCACTTCCTCGAGGGTGCAGCCTTTGCGCATGCGCAGACCTCCCGAAGCGGTGCCGCGCACAAGGGTGTCGATGACGACATACCCGAGTGCACCGGTGTCCGGATCCTGCCAAGTGATGTCCATGAACATGGGGCTCCCAAAAGATCGGCGTCTCAAGACTCTTACTGAACCGCTATTCAGTAAGACGTGTGACTCCAGTCTGTCCGGGTGAGGGCCACCACGTCAAGGCCGCTAGGATCGAAGCATGCCGACAGCTTCGACCGCCACATGGGCTGTCAACGCACGCGCGTCGTTGCTCCTCATCGCGGCGTTCGCGAAGCAGATCGGCGAGTCGGGAGGCGCGATCGTCGCCTTCACCAGCGATCACGCCACGGGCAATCTGCCCTATGGAGCATCGAAAGGCGCGCTCGATCGAATCGTCATCTCCGCTGCGCGGGAACTCGGACCGAAGGGGATCTCTGCGAACGTCGTCAATCCTGGGCCGATCGATACGGGTTGGATGGACGAAGAGACGAGGACCGGGCTGATCCCTTATCAGCCACTCGGCCGTATGGGCACTCCTCGCGACATCGCCTGGGTCACTGCATTTCTGCTCTCTGCTGAGGGCCGGTGGATCAGCGGCCAACTGCTGTCTGCCGACGGAGGGTTCTCCGCTCGCTACTGATGGGAGCACACGGCAGTCGACCCAACAATCACCCTCAGCCGAGTTCGCGGGTGAGGAAGTCGTCGACCCAGGTGCTCAGCGCTTCAGTGTCAACGGTCTCCGAATTGACCATCACCTGGATAGCCAGGCCGTCGAGGAAGGCGAGGACCCGGGTCGCGCCCGACGCGGTGCCGCCGTCAGGTGCCGTGCACTCCCCTGCCGCGATGGCCTCGTCCATGAGGTGCACGAGAATCGACTTCCACTCCCGGTCGAGCGCGGCGAATGTTGCTCTCAGACCAGCATCGAAGAGTCCGGCCGACCAAGCGTCGATCCAGATCTTCCAGCTTCGCGAGGACCCGCTGGGCAGGTACCAGCCGACAACGTCCCGCAGTCGCTGGAGAGCCGAGACATGCCCCGCAGCCAGCTCCCGGGCCCGATCGATGTCCTGCCGCCCGGCGAAATCGAACGCCTCGGCGACGAGGGCTTCCTTCGTCTCGAAGTGGTAGATGACGAGACTGGCGCTCAAGCCCAAACGCGCGGCGACGTCGGAGACCCGTAGCGCGCGCAGACCCGTCGCCTCGATCTCCTCGACCGTAGCCGCCAGAATCTCCTCCCGGCGGACCGCTGCGCTCTTCCTCGCCATCTCGCCTGTCTCCTTTCACGTTCCAGCCGGACGGCATCCCGCGCCCGAGGCCGAAGCCCCGGATGCGGCGACGCGATCAGGGCAGTTCGACCTCGGCGGCCGGTCCGACCAGCGCCAGAGCCTTGGGCCGCGACAGCAGCCGCCCGGCCATCTCGCTGACGTCCTCGGCTGTGACCGAGCGGACGCGTTCGATGAGGTCCATCGGCGATTCGAGCGGCAGCCCGAAGATCTCCGACCGGGCGAGACGATTCATCCGCGCCGCAGAGGACTCGAGTCCGAGCACCATTGACCCCGACAGTTGGGACACGATCTCGTCGAGCTCGAACTGGCTCGGCGTCTCCTGCGCCAGCCGATCCCATTCGCTCACCGCCAGATCGACGACGGCCTGAGCGTTCTCGGCCGTGCATCCGGCATAGATGCCGAAGGTGCCGGTATCCGTGAACTGGCTGGCCACGCAGTTCACGGCATAGGCCAGTCCGCGCTCCTCGCGCACGCTCTGGAACAGCCGCGACGACATCCCGCCGCCGAGCATCGTGAGCATCACCGAGTATATGAAACGGTCGTCGTCGCCCTCGGGCAGGCCTTCGCAGCCGAGCATGATGCCCAGCTGCTCGATGTCTTTGACGGTGTGCGACTTCCCGGAATGGAATTCCGGACGCGCCCGCGCGGCACCACCGAGGTGCGAGCCTTTCGCCACCGAGGCGGCCCCGCCGTCGGCGTCACCCGTGCGCACCGAGGCGGCCCCGCCATCGGCCTTGCCCGCATCCACCGAGCCCGCACCGTGGCCACCGGCTCCCGCGCCCGACCAGACGTCGGCACGTGACCCGAGCCCCGCCTCGGCGAGGGCGTCCTTAACCATCGCGAGGACCTCTTCATGGGTCGCACCGCCCGCGGCAGCGATGACCAGACGAGGCGGGATATACGTCGACTGATAGTGGTCGATGACCGTGTGGTGGCCGAGCACGCGGATCTGATCCTTCGTCGCACCCACGGGCCGGGCCAGCGAATGCGAACCGAAGACCAGGGAATCGAAGTCGTCGAAGAGGACGTCCCCGGGATCGTCGGCGGACATGGCGAGCTCTTCGATGATGACACCGCGCTCGCGTTCGAACTCCTCAATGTCGAGCTGGGAGTTCGAGACCATATCGAGGAGCAGCCCGGCGATGTTCGGCAGATCCGTCACGAGGCACCGGGAGTAGTAGCAGGTGAGCTCCTTGGCGGTGATCGCATTCGAATCCCCGCCAGTGCGGTCGAAGGCCGCGGCGATGGTCTTCGCATCGCGGCTGCCGGTGCCCTTGAACAGCATGTGCTCGAGGAAATGCGTCGAGCCGGCGGTCTCTGCGGATTCGTCACGGGACCCGGCTGCAACCCAGATCCCGATCGTCTCCGAGGCCAGACCCGGCATGTGTTCGGTGGTCAGCGTCAAACCACCGGGGAGGACAGACCGATCGATTCGGCTGCCCTCCCCGGTGTGCGAACTGCTCAGTATCAGTTGTCTGATCCCTCTTCGTCCGATTTCTCGTCTTCGTCGGTGACCGGAGCCAGCGACAGCTTGCCGCGGTCATCGATCTTCGTGATCTCGACCTGGACCTTCTGGCCCACACCGACGACGTCTTCGACGTCCTCGACGCGCTTGCCGTCGTTGAGCTTGCGCAGCTCGGAGATGTGCAGCAGGCCGTCCTTGCCCGGGGTCAGGGACACGAATGCGCCGAAGCTCATCGTCTTGACCACGGTGCCCAGGTAGCGTTCGCCGACCTCGGGAACCTGCGGGTTCGCGATCGCATTGATCATCGAACGGGCGGCCTCGGCGGCCGGTCCGTCCGTGGCACCGATGAGGACGGTTCCGTCGTCTTCGATGCTGATGTCCGCGCCGGTGTCCTCCTGGATCTGGTTGATCATCTTGCCCTTGGGCCCGATGACCTCACCGATCTTGTCGACGGGGATGTTCACGGAGATGATCCGCGGTGCCGTCGGTGCCATCTCGGCCGGGGCGTCGATGGCTTCGTTGATGACGTCGAGGATGACCATGCGTGCTTCGCGGGCCTGCTTGAGGGCGGCACCGAGCACCGAGGCGGGAAGGCCGTCGAGCTTGGTGTCGAGCTGGATCGCGGTGATGAAGTCACGCGTACCGGCGACCTTGAAGTCCATATCGCCGAAGGCGTCTTCGGCACCGAGGATGTCGGTCAGAGCCGCGTAGGCGGTCTGCTCACCCTGGTCGGTGGAGATGACGTCGGAGACGAGCCCCATGGCGATGCCGGCGACGGGTGCCTGCAGCGGCACACCGGCCGAGAGCATGGCCAACGTCGAGGCGCAGACCGAGCCCATCGAGGTCGAACCGTTCGAACCGAGGGCCTCGGAGACCTCACGGATCGCGTACGGGAAGTCCTCACGCTTGGGCAGAACGGGCACAAGGGCACGTTCGGCCAGTGCACCGTGGCCGATCTCGCGGCGCTTCGGGCTGCCCACCCGGCCGGTCTCACCGGTCGAGTAGGGCGGGAAGTTGTAGTGGTGGATGTAGCGCTTCGAGGTCACCGGCGACAGGGAGTCGATGGTCTGCTCGAGCTTGAGCATGTTGAGCGTGGTGATGCCCAGGATCTGGGTCTCGCCGCGCTCGAAGATGGCCGAACCGTGCACGCGCGGAACGACGTTCGTCTCGGCGGTGAGCGGACGGATGTCCTTGAGCCCACGGCCGTCGATGCGGACCTGGTCGGTGAGGATGCGCTTGCGCACGACCTGCTTGGTCAGGGCGTTGAGAGCGTTCGCGATCTCCTTCTCACGGCCTTCGAAGCGCTCTCCGAGCTTCTCGAAGAGCTCGTCGAGGAGGGCGGCGCCGGCGGCTTCGCGCTCCTGCTTGTCAGCGATCCTGAAGTTCTCGGTCTGCTTCGCCTCGGCGAGTTCCTTGACGGCTTCGAAGACGTCGTCCTCGTAGTCGCGGAAGACGGGGAATTCGACGGTCGGCTTCGCGGCGCGATCGGCGAGTTCGGACTGCGCACGGCAGAGCTCGGCGATGAACGGCTTCGCGGCTTCGAGCCCCTCGGCCACGACCTCCTCGGTGGGGGCCTGGGCGCCGGTCTTGATCTTGTCGATGGCGTTGTCGGTGGCTTCGGCCTCGACCATCATGATGGCGACGTCGTCACCGACCACGCGACCGGCGACGACCATGTTGAACACGGCATCCTCGAGCTGCGAGTGGTTCGGGAAGGCGACCCACTGGCCGTCGATGAGCGCGATGCGCACACCGCCGATGGGGCCGGAGAACGGCAGACCCGACAGCTGGGTCGACATCGACGCGGCGTTGATGGCCAGGGCGTCGTAGAGGTGGTCGGGGTTGACCGACATCACGGTGACGACGACCTGGACCTCGTTGCGCAGGCCCTTGACGAAGGACGGGCGCAGCGGGCGGTCGATGAGGCGGCAGGTGAGGATCGCATCGGTCGAGGGGCGGCCCTCACGGCGGAAGAACGAACCGGGGATGCGTCCGGCGGCGTACATGCGCTCTTCGACGTCGACGGTCAGGGGGAAGAAGTCGAAGCCCTCACGGGGGTTCTTGCCGGCCGCGGTGGCCGAGAGAAGCATGGTGTCGTCGTCGAGGTAGGCGACGGCGGAGCCGGCGGCCTGCTGGGCCAGACGCCCGGTCTCGAAGCGGATGGTGTGCGAACCGAAGCTGCCATTGTCGATATGGGCAACGGCGGATTCAGGGTTGAGTCCCACGTAGTCTCCTATGTTGTGCCGGCACGCGGTGGTCTGTAGTGCGCAGGTGATAGTTCTCAACGCATCAGTGACGCGCTGCCTTCGGCGGTGTGCCTCGACAGTGCGCGACCCCGCGTCGTTCCGGCGGGATATTGGCTCGGACATCCCATGGATCCAAGCCGGTCATCGATCGGGGCCCACGGAACCGGCGCTCAAGCGCTCATTCCTCCGGAGGCCACTACCGAAGACCGAAACGTCCATGGCGTGGTTGTCCGGTACGAAGTCTACCGCAGAAGCACAGAAGCGCCCCACCCGAAGGTGGGACGCTTCCGATTCAGCTGTGCTGAGTCGAATCAGCGGCGCAGGCCGAGGCGCTTGATGAGCGAACGGTAACGCTCGATGTCGACCTTCGCGAGGTACTTGAGCATGCGGCGACGCTGGCCGACGAGGAGCAGCAGGCCACGACGCGAGTGGTGGTCGTGCTTGTGATCCTTGAAGTGCTCGGTCAGGTCGGTGATCCGGCGGGTCAGCAGTGCAACCTGGACCTCGGGAGAACCGGTGTCGCCCTCATGAGTTGCATATTCCTTGATGATCTCTTGCTTCACAGCGGTATCGAGAGCCATGGAGTTCTCCTTCGTGTCGTTGCGCGGCGCAGGGACCTGAAGTCTCTGCCCTATGGGACCGCGGCCGGTGAAAACGGCAGAGATCAGCTTATCAGGTGTGCAGGACCTCGCGCACATCGGCGATGTCCTCATGCATCTGCACGATGAGGTCGTCCATCCCGGTGAACGCGACCTGCCCGCGGATGCGGGAGACGAATTCGAGAGTCATCTCACGGTCGTAGACGTCGAATTCGCCGAATTCCTTGTCGAGCACGTACGCCTCGACCCGTCGAACCTGCCCCTGGAAAGTCGGGTTCGTGCCCACAGAGATCGCGGCCGGGTACGCCTGATCCTCACCGGAGAACGTCGCCCAGCCGGCGTAGACGCCGTCGGCGGGGACGAGCCCGTCCGGATTCTCCGAGAGGTTCGCCGTCGGGAATCCCAGGTCGCGTCCGCGGGCATCGCCATGGACGACGGTGCCGTGGAGTGCATGGTAGCGCCCGAGCTGGTCGGCCGCCTCGGCGACATCACCGGCAGTGAGCTGCTCCCGGATCCGGGAGGACGAATACCGACCCCCGCGCCCGACTTCGTCGATCGTTTCGACACGGAACCCGAATCTCCCGCCGAGGCGGCGCAGAGTCTCGATCGTACCCTCGTTGTCCTTGCCGAACCGGACATCATCGCCGACGACGACGATCTTCGCGCGCAGGGCTTCGACGAAGTACCGGCGCACGAATTCCTCGGCCGACTGGGCGGCGAAGTCGAGGTCGTAGGGCTGGACGAGAAGGCCGTCGATTCCGGTGGCGGCGATGAGGTCGGCGCGCTGCCGGGTCGAGTTGATCATCACGGTCGGCTCTTCGGGGCGGTGGACCGTGCGCGGGTGGGGATCGAAGGTCATTGCGATCGAGCGCAGGCCCTCTTGCCTGGCCAGGGCGGCGACGGTGGTCAGGACCGTTTCGTGTCCGCGGTGCACGCCGTCGAAGTTGCCGAGGGTGACGACGGTGCCGACAGCGTCGACCTCGACCTCACCGAGTCCGTGATACAGCTCCACCAGACATTCGCTCCTTCCGTGCACCGATTCAGATTATCGCAGAGATCTTCCGCCTCCTAACCCGGACCTCGCCGATGCGGAAGAACATGTTCAGGCGATGATCGCCCATCCGATGACGCCGAGAAGGGAGGCCAGGGCGATGGAGACGAAGGTGCCGATGATGAACCGCTCTCCCGCGGCCGCCGAGGATTTGATCTCTGCGAAGCGTCCGAGCCCTTTGACCGCGATGACCACGGCCATGAGTTCGGGACGGCCGAGCACGATCGCTCCGGCGATGAGCGCGCGTTCGACGATGCCGATCCACAGTCCGCCGCGCAGGACTTCGACGTCCTCGGCTCCTGTGCGTTCGGGTTTGGAGCCCGGGCCCGCATGGGTCAGGCGGAGGAGAAGCGGGACGAGTGGCCAGCCGATGAGGGCCGCGATGATGGCGGCGGCGATGGCGACGAGCACGTCAGTCCACATGTGCGTCTCCTTCCGATAGGGCTCGTTGGAGCCGGTCGAGATGATGCCGGGCCAGATGCTCGGCCCCGGCGATGATCTCGGCGGGACCGGCCGCCAGCACCCGAGAGACCGCTTGCTGGGAGACGTCGAATTCCGCGGCGATCTCGGCCTGCGTGGCGTCCGGGTGGTCGAGTCGGTATCCGACGTAGCCGCGGGAGTGACCGCGCAGCTCGGATAGCGCGCTGATGAGGAGCCGCAGAGCCGCCTCTGCCAACCCACGATGGCCACTGTCCGGATCGGCGCTGACGACGAGGTGAGCCGGTGCGGATTTGGCCGCCTCGACCGCCTGGCGGGCCGAGTAGAAGGCCTCTCCCCTGCCCTCGGTGGTCGTTTCGGGCAGCGGCCGTTCGACCTCGCCGATGCCGATGCCGATATGCCAGCCGGAGTCGATGCCGATACGGCGGACCGCCTCGGCGACGACGTCGGGATCGTCTAGGACCCCTTGGACCTCGTCACCGATGGTGCGGGCGAAGGGAACGACCGTGCCGACCGGAGAGAGAGCATCGAGGATGCGGGGCACTGCGTCGGCGTTCGACCGCGAATCCTGCTGGTCGATGGTCAAGACGAACATAGGACAAGTAGACCAGATGATTGTCCCAGGTACAAGAGTTTCGGTTGTATTTGATGAATACAATCTATTTCGTTGTTTCGAACGTGGAAGCTGGATACCTCAGGCGAGGTCGATGGCAAAGGCGGTCAGCGACTTCAGACCGCCGTTCCGACGCACTTCTGCCACGGAGACGAGGGCATCACCGCAGACGACCGCGACCTCTCGGTTCCCCGTGTCGCCGGCGTCGGGATCTGCATGCCAGTCACCAGCCGCAACGGTCTTGCCCTGCATGAGCGCCCTGGCTCGATCGGCATCGACGGTGACGACGGGCAGGAGGGTGCGGGCCGCCTCGGCGAGGGAGATGAGGGTGGGCGCGGGGACGTCGAGGTCCTCGGGCAAGGTCACGGCCTGGTCGATGTGAAAATCGCCGACACGCGTCCTCCGGAGCGCGGTGAGGTGGCCGAAGGTGCCGAGGTCGGTGCCGATATCGCGCGCCAGGGCGCGCACATAGGTGCCCGAGGAGCAGTCGACTTCGACATCGACGTCGATATGCCCATCCACGGCGGAGAAGCGGATGTCGATGATCTGGAACTCCGAGACTTCGACGCGGCGGGCCTTGAGTTCGACGTCCTCGCCGGCGCGGACGCGAGCGTAGGAGCGCTTGCCGTCGACCTTGATCGCCGAGACGGCACTGGGCACCTGATCGATGGGGCCGCGCAGCCTGGCCACGGCGGCTTCGATGGCCGCAGCGTCGACACGAGCGAGATCGGACGGGTCAGCGAAGCGATCGGGCTCGGAATCGGCGTCATCGGTGGGTGTCGACGACCCCAGGTGGATGGTGGCGAAGTAGGTCTTCGAGACCCCGGTGATGTAGGTGAGCAGCTTGGTGCCGCGGCCGAGGCCGAGCACGAGGACACCCGTGGCCATCGGGTCGAGAGTGCCGGCGTGGCCGACCTTCTTCGTCCCGAACCAGCGGCGGATGCGAGAGACCACGCCGTGGGAGCTCAGTCCCTGCGGTTTGTCGCAGACAAGGACGCCCTGCGGGGAAGTATCGCTCACTGGGTGTGCGATCAGTTGAAGGACGCGTGCACGTGGTCGAAGTGGTTGGCGGTCGCGTCTCCGCGGTCCTCCATGCCCTTCCAGCCCTGCCCGGGCATCCAGATGCGCTGTTTCCAGATGACGTACTTGACGTTGAGGGCACCCTGGTTCTGGATGAGGTAATCGGCGATGCGGTCGCCGGTGGATCCGGTGATCATGATGTCGACGGCCTCACCGGTGTTGTGATCCGAACCGGTGCCGGGGCGACGTCCGCCGAAGGTCTTGACCTCGGGGAACTTCGCGCAGACAGCACGGTAGCCGTTGACGGCGTTCGGCAGCAGGCCGGACTCGATCGAGGAGGACACGCTGCAGGGCGGAGCCGAGGTATCCGAAGAGGTGCCTCCGCCGGAGGACTTCTCATCGGAAGACTTATCACCGGAGGACGAATCGTCGCTCTTCTCCGAGGCAGCCGAGGATTCGGCGGTCGGCTTGGGCTTCGGCGGAGCCTTGACCTCGAGATCGGTCTTCGAGGTCTTGTTCTTGTACTTCGGGTCGTCCTTGACCTTCTCCAGGTACTCTTCGCCAGCCTTCTTGCGTTCGGCGTCGAGCTCTTTCTGGCTCGGGGTCGAGGCAGTGGTCGACTCCTCGGGGGTCGTCGATGCGGCTTCAGTGGTGACGTTGCTGGACTCGGGTGGTCCCATGACGACGGTCGAACCGACGACGGCGGCGGTCGCGGCTGCTGGAACGGCGATCGCGGCGACGACGGGACGCTGCTTGACGGTCGCCAGCACGGAAGTCGCCGAGGACGGCGCATTCGCTGCGCGTCGGCCTGCGGGGCGCTTGCCGGGAGTCAGATCCCGGATCAGCTGCTTCGCGAACGACGGCTTCGGTGAGGAGTGCTTACCCAATGCAGAATTCCCTTAACAGAGTCGTAATCATTTCGTTACCGCAAAAAGTCTACGACATCTCGGAAAGATAACAAAACTGTTACGAGAACTTTTTTCGCGACGTGACGAAGCTCAAATCGGACCCGGAACGGCCATTCCGCCGCTCTCCACCCGATGATAAGGCGCGATGCACTCTGTTCGCTGGAATGCGACGATCACTCTTCGTCGGCGTCGTCGGCCTTCTTGTACGGGTCGGATTCACCTGCATGCTGCGCGTTCTTGGCCAACCCGGCCACTCGAGCGTCGTCGGCGGCGGCCTGAGCGAGCAGTCCGTCGAGACGGGCGGCCGCCTCGGGGACGGCATCGGCGATGAATTCGAGGCTCGGGGTCAGGCGGATCGTCAGCCCCTTGCCGACCTCTGAGCGGATGAAGCCCTTGGCCGATTCGAGGGCATGACCGGTGCCGACGAGATCCTGGTCGTCGCCGTAGACGGTGTAGAAGATGGTCGCGTGCTGCAGATCGCCGGTCACGCGGACATCGGTGACGGTGACGAAGCCGAGGCGGGGATCCTTGAGCTTGCGCTCGATGGTGCTGGCGACGATGACCTTGATCTGGTCGGCGATCTTGCGGGCCCGTGTCGAGTCTGCCATGGTGCGTGTCCTTCTGTTCGGGGCCGGAGCTTCTCTCCGGCCCTATATTAGCTGTGCAATCGAACCGGCTCCGGTCGGTCCCCCATTCAGGGGGCCGACCGGAGCCGTCGACTCACGGTGTGAGTCCCATCCTCCTCCGCTGCGCTGCTGCGCTGTCGAATCAGGGGGTGGAACTCACTGTGCGACCGATCAGTCGCGCGGCTTCTCCTGCATCTCGAAGGTCTCGATGATGTCGCCGACGCGCAGGTCGTTGAACTTGCCGAGTCCGATACCGCACTCGTAGCCCTCGCGGACCTCGGTCGCATCGTCCTTGAACCGGCGCAGCGATTCGATGTGGACGTTGTCGCCGATGACGATTCCGTCGCGGGTGACGCGAGCGGTCGAGTTCCGCTTGATGAGGCCGTCGCGGACGATCGAACCGGCGATGTTGCCGAACTTCGAGGAACGGAAGACCTCGCGGATCTCCGCGGTACCGGTCTGGACCTCTTCGTACTCGGGCTTGAGCATGCCCTTGAGCGAGGACTCGATGTCGTCGATCGCCTGGTAGATGACCGAGTAGTATCGGACGTCGACGCCTTCGCGGTCTGCCAGGTCGCGAGCCTTCGCTTCCGGACGGACGTTGAAGCCGAGGACGATCGCGTTGTCGACCGTGGCCAGGTTGATGTCGTTCTCCGTGATCGCACCGACGCCGCGGTGGATGATCCGCAGGTCGACGTCGTCACCCACATCGATCTTGAGCAGCGAATCCTCGAGCGCTTCGACAGCACCGGAGACGTCGCCCTTGAGGATGAGGTTGAGCATGTCGACCTTGCCCTCAGCCAGAGCCTTCGTGAAGTCCTCGAGGCTGATGCGCTTGCGACCGCGGGCCTGAGCGGCGTTGCGCTCGATTGCGTCACGCTTCTCAGCGATCTGACGGGCTGTGCGGTCGTCATCGGTGGAGATGAACGAGTCACCGGCACGCGGAACGGACGACAGACCGAGCACCTGCACGGGGCGGGAGGGTCCGGCCTCCTCGACGACGTTTCCGTTCTCGTCGAACATCGCACGCACACGTCCGTAGGCGGTGCCGCAGACGATGGCGTCGCCCTGACGCAGGGTGCCGGACTCGACGAGGACGGTGGCAACCGCACCGCGCCCCTTGTCGAGCTTGGCTTCGATCGCGATGCCGCGAGCGGACTTGTCGGGGTTCGCCCGCAGGTCCAGGGCCGCATCGGTGGTCAGCAGAACGGATTCGAGCAGCTGGTCGATGCCCTCGCGCTTGAGCGCGGAGATCGGCACGAACATGGTCTCGCCGCCGTATTCTTCGGCCACGAGGTTGTATTCGGTCAGCTGCTGCATGACCTTGGCGGGGTTGGCGCCTTCCTTGTCGATCTTGTTCACGGCCACGACGATCGGCACATCGGCCGCCTGAGCGTGGTTGAGAGCTTCGATCGTCTGCGGCATGACGCCGTCGTCGGCGGCGACCACGAGGATCGCGAGGTCCGTCGACTTCGCACCACGGGCACGCATGGCGGTGAACGCCTCGTGACCCGGGGTGTCGAGGAAGGTGATCTTGCGATCTTCCCCCTCGTGCTCGACCTCGGCCTGGTAGGCACCGATGTGCTGGGTGATTCCGCCGGCTTCGCGGGAAGCGACATTGGCCGAGCGGATCGCGTCGAGCAGCTTGGTCTTACCGTGGTCGACGTGACCCATGACGGTGACGACCGGCGGACGTGCCTGCAGGTCCTCGTCGTCCTCTTCTGCGGCTTCGGCATCGAGGTCGATGTCGAAGGTCTCCAGCAGCTCACGGTCTTCGTCTTCGGGCGAGACGATCTCGATCTTGTAGCCGAGCTCTTCGCCGAGGACCTCGAAGGTCGCCTCGTCGAGGGACTGGGTGATCGTGGCCATCTCACCGAGGTGGAAGAGCACGGTCACGAGGTTCGTCGGATCGGTGTTGATCTTCTCGGCGAAGTCGGCCAGCGAGGAGCCGCGACGAAGACGCAGCGGCGTGTTGCCGTCTCCGCGCGGAACGGTGACGCCACCGACCGAGGGAGCCTGCATCTGCTCGAGCTCTGCGCGCTTCGCCCGCTTCGACTTGCGTCCCTTCTGACGGGGACCGCCGCCGCGACCGAATGCACCCTGCGTGCTTCCGCGACCGCGACCTGAACCGCGACCACCGGGACCGCCGCCGGGTCCACGACGAGGACCGCCGGGAGCGCCGCCCGGGGCACCGGGGGCGCCGCCGCCTGGGGCGTTTCCGCGTCCGCCGCCGCGACCGCGGCCGGGAGCGGGCTTGTTCAGTGCCGAGTTCTTCAGCATCGACGGGTTCGGGCGTGGTGCACCCGGGCGAGGTGCCGGACGGGGACCGCCCGAGGATTCCTCACCGGATCCGCGCTGCTTCTGGCCGGGCTTCGGCATTCCCTGCGAAGGCGCAAACGGGTTGTTGCCGGGGCGTCCGCCCTGGCCACCCTGACCGCCTTGACCGCCGGAACGACCGCCGGGCTTGGGCCCACGACCGGGCTTCGGCATTCCCTGCGAGGACGCGAAGGGGTTGTTTCCGGGACGCGCGGCACCGCGACCGCCGGGCTTCCCTGCAGCACCTGGCTTGGGAGCTCCGGGTTTCGGGGCTCCGGGCTTGGGCGCGGCTGCCGGCTTCGGGGCTCCGGGCTTCGGCGCCGAGGAGGCAGCCGGCTTGGCTGCGGGAGCCTCGGACGATTCGGTTGCCTTCGGAGCAGCCGGCGTCGCCGGCTCAGCGGCAGGCTTCGGCTCAGCGGCAGGCTTCGGCTCAGCGGCAGGCTTCGGTGCGGACTTCGCAGCGGGGGCGGCATCCTCGGCGGGGGCCGATTTCGCTGCACCGGTGGACTTCGCAGCACCCGGCTTGGCGGCCGACTTCGCGGCGGGCTTTGGTGCGGGCTTCGCACCGGGTTTCGGGGCTCCGGGCTTCGCGGCCGGCTTGGCGGCCTTCTTCGCGCCGGTGGACTTCTCACCATCGGCGGAAGAGGAATCGGCGAATGCCTCCTTCACACGGCGCACGACGGGCGCTTCGAGCGTCGAAGAGGCCGAGCGAACGAATTCGCCCATGTCCTGGAGCTTTTCGAGGACGTTCTTACTTGTTGTGCCGAGCTCTTTCGCGAGCTCATGGACACGGGGCTTTGCCACAGTTCTCCTGTCCGGGTTCTTTCCCGGTCAGGAAAGAACCTCATCAATGAAGAGCAGTACTCATTTCACTGCTCTCTCGAATTCCGTTTGGGTGTCATCGTGCGACACTCACAACTTGTCATCCATTCGGCTACCCGTTCTCTTTGGGTTCGGTGTCCGGCCTCGGGAGGTCCGAGGCGGTGATCTTCGTTCGAAAGGATCGAGCGAAGGCGGCAGTGGTCAGTGCCTTGTCCAGGCACTTCGCAACAGGGTGCACCCACGCACCACGTCCCGGCAGTGTAGCTGACACATCGCGGACGACGGCGGGGTGCTGATCGGGGCGGAACACGAAGCGTGTCAGCTCGTCCCGACTGGCCTTCTGCCTACAGGCGATGCACGTCCTTACGGGTCCATCACCAACATTCACAATGAATGATTCTACATTACCGGCACCCCCGCTCGCGCCAAGGGGGCCAGTGGTGCGAATCACTGCACGAGGCTATTCGCCTGCGACGATGTCGATCTTCCAGCCGGTGAGCTTGGCTGCCAGGCGGGCGTTCTGCCCTTCCTTGCCGATGGCCAGGGACAGCTGGTCGTTGGGGACGACTGCGCGGGATTCCTGAGCGGCGGCGTCGAGGATCTCGACGCTCTTGGCCTTGGCCGGGGACAGGGCGTGTGCGATGAATTTCGCCGGGTCGTCGGAGTAGTCGACGATGTCGATCTTCTCCTGGCCGAGTTCGTTCATCACCGCGCGCACACGGGAGCCGAGTTCGCCGATGCACGATCCCTTCGCGTTGACTCCCGGCTTCGTGGCGCGCACGGCGAGCTTCGTGCGGTGGCCGGCTTCGCGGGCCAGGGACACGATCTCGACGGTGCCGTCGGCGATCTCCGGAGCCTCATGGGCGAAGAGTCGGCGCACGAGATTCGGGTGGGTGCGGGAGACGGTGACCGAGGTGCCCTTCGTGCCCTTGTGCACGTCGGCGATGTAGACCCGCAGTCGGGTGCCGTGGGCGTAGGTCTCGCCGGGGACCTGTTCGTGCGGGGGCAGCACGGCCTCGACGTCTCCGATGTCGACCTGGACCATCTGCGGGTCGCGGCCCTGCTGGATGATGCCCGAGACGATCTCGCCTTCACGGCCCTTGAACGTGCCGAGCAGCGTCTCGTCTTCGACATCGCGCAGCCGCTGGTGGATGACCTGCCGAGCAGTTTGGGCGGCGATGCGGCCGAAGCCGGTGGGAGTGTCGTCGAACTCGCCGATCGGGTTGTCGTCGTTGTCGAACTCCACGGCGAGGATGCGCACCTCACCGGTGGACTTGTCGAGTTCGGCGCGGGCGTCGGGCCAGGCCCCTTCGGTCTTCTGGTAAGCGAGGAAGAGCGCCTGTTCGATGAGTTCGATGAGGGTTTCCAGCGGAATCTCACGCTCTCGTTCGATGACGCGCAGAACATTGAGGTCGATGTCCATGTCTAAGTCCTCTCTCGCTCAACCGAGCATTGAATTGTCTGTGTTCACTTATGCAGGCGTAACAGTCTATCCCAGTCCGCGCCCGCACTCTGTCCGCGAAGGGACTGCCGCACCGCCGACGGAGCGTGAGGTTCGCCTCAGCGGAACTTCAATTCCACCTGGGCCTTGCGGATCTCGCCGAGATCGACCGTCTTCGACTCCTTGCGCTGGGGGTCCGTGCCCGTGATCGAACTCTCCCCCACCTCGGCGAGGTCGAGCTTGAAGGTGTCCTTCTTCGTCGTGATCTCCAGGCGACGGCCGATGACGCGTCGGAAGTGGCGCGGGGTCTCGAGTTTTCTGGTGGCACCGGGGCTCGTGACCTCGAGCTGGTACGGCTTGTCCCGAAAGATCTCGACCTCGTCGAGGGCGTCGCCGACGATCTTCGTCGATTCGGCGACCTTCTCCATCGACATCGGATCGGTGCTCGATTCGTCGAGGTCGACGACGACGGTGAGCGTGCGCCGCGGACCGGCCGCCACCGCTTTGATGGTCTCGAGGTGGAATCCCGCATCCTGCAGGGGCGGGGCGAGCAGGCCCTTGATCCGCTCGACGTCTTCGTCCATTTCTCCTCCATTTCCTTGTGCGTCCCCCTCGCCGAGGCGGGGCGAGGGGCCGGCGCACCGTGCACGTGTGCAACCGCCGTGTTCTCACCCACCCTAAGCGACAGCCGCCGTCGAGGTTAAGCCTTCGTCGCGGTTCTGCCGGGTGCGAGTCTCATCCTGCGGTCGGGCGGGCGAGGGTCGATGCCCCTCGGAGCTGTCTGGTGCCCCTCGGCGCTGTCGGGGCATCCGATAGGATTGCCGTATGCATTTTCCCGTCAGTCGCCGCGGCCTGTTGACTGCCGGCGTCGGCGGGTTGAGTCTGGGCCTGCTCACCGCCTGCGGCCTGCGACTCGATCAGGATCCCGAGATCCCCACACTTGATGCGACTCAGCAGCTGCGCAATCGTCTGGCCCGCATCTTAGACTCCACTTCTCCCGGCACCGGTGATCCCGAAACCACTGGTGAGAACCTTGCTGACTTCGTTGCGGCGATCGGTCCGGAATGGAATCCACCAACCGAATTCGCCACCGAGGCGCCTCCGACCGAGGAGGACCGCAACTTCGTCCAGGCTGCCGAGGTGGCTTCCCGCGCAGTGTTCGAGGCCTCAGCGTCCCTGGGTTCGGATCTCATTCCCGTCCTGGCCGATGTGGCCACGGGTCTGGCTCTGGTTGCTGGGACGAAGAAGCCGGAGATCATCACCACCGCCGACGAACTCATCCGCGCCGGCCGTGAGGAACTCGACCAGAGCAGGGACGGCGGCGATGATGCGACTGCGTCACCCAGTGCCACCGGCGGGGCCGACGCGGATGCCGGGACGAGCGATTCCGGAAGCCAGGTGCCGAAGGGTCGGGCGGAGATGTTCAACGCGATACTCAGGCAGTCGCGGGCCGCCGCGTACGGCTATGAACGGCTGGCCGTGAACTTCGATTCGAAGTCGCGTGAACGCAGGGCTGCCCTGGCCAGGCTCGAATCCTTGGGTGCCCTGTCCGGGGAGATGCTCGAACGACTCGGTGAGGACGCAGCCGATCCGGCCGCCTCGGCGTGGAAGCTCGATCCCACCCCGACGGATGCGGGCTCCGCGAAGGAGTTGGCGCTGTCGTTGGAAGACGGTATCGCCTCCGCGCTTCTGCCCTGGTTGGAGGCGGACGCCTCGGCGATTCTCCGGCTCTGGGAATCGGCCCGGAACCGGATGGTCTTCGCCGCTCCGCAGCCGCTGCGTTTCACCTATGACGAACCCGGGCAGGCGGAGGTGCAGGAGTGAAGGTCCCACCGGTTCTCTACCGTGCGACGCGCGAGATCATCGGCGAATATCGCACCGATTCGTGGGTTGCCGCGCTCGACTATATGGCCAACGAGCTCCTCGATCGGTGGAAGCTGCGCTTCGACGATGTGCCGGGGGCACCGTGGGCCGGGTGCGAGTCCTTGGTGATTCCGGTGCTCACTCAGGAGAACTATCAGGGGGTGCTGCGGTTCGCGGCTCCCACCTCGGCACATACGGCCGCGCATGCGCAGGTGCTGCGGGCGCTGAAGATGTGGAACGGGCACGGGGCGGTGCGGGTCATCCGGGATGATCGCAGCTTCCGGGTCACTCTGCAGGAGCGACTGCGCACGAAGGACAATCTGTCCGTGCTGCCACTGGCCGATGTGCCGCCGGTGTGGGGTGCGCTGCAGAGGTCCTTGGAGATTCCGGCGACCTCGGAGTTCCTGCGCGTCCAGGATGTCGTGGCCGGGTGGCTGAACTCGTTCGATGCCGATGCCGCGCTGTTGAACGGGTGGTCGGAGGCAGGTCCGCACGATTCCCTGCTGCTGTCGTTCGCCCGCAATTGGATGCAGACTCTGGCGTCCTCGGATGAGAAGTGGCTCATCCACGCCGACCTGCACTACTACAACATCCTCGCCGGCAATCCCGACCCGACGGGCATCTCGACGTGGAAGGCCATCGACCCTCAGCCCTTGGCCGGTCCGACCGCGTACACCTTGGCTCCGGTGCTGTGGAACCGCCTCGCCGAGATCCCGTCGGATCATCCGCAGGCGCAGGCGGCGTGGCTGCGTGGTTTCGCCACGGACCTGGCGCTGTGCGCCGGGGTCGATCCGCAGTACGGGATGGGGGCGACCGTGGCACGGGAGATCACGAACATGTTCTGGTATCTGCGCGCGGCCTCCGGCGGGTCGAATTCGAGCCTGGCCGATGCTGCCCGCTCTCTGTGGGTGGCCCGCGCGCTGTCCGGCGCCGATGTCGCCGGAGTCAACGCCCACGCCCTCAAACCCATCGGCTAACCCCTATTGCTACCTGACGGCGGCTCAGCAACCTCGCGCGAGGTTGCTGAGCCGCCGTCAGGTAGCAATTAGTGGATGAGGGCGGAGATGAAGTCGAAGCCGAGTTTGAGGATCAGAGCGGAGACGACGATGACGAAGACGACGCGGACGAACCCTGAGCCCTTCGCCAGCGCGGTGCGCGCACCGAAGATCCCGCCGGTGACATTGCCCACGGCCATGATCACACCCAGCAGCCAGACGACCTGACCGTCGGGAATGAAGTAGACGAGCGCTCCGAAGTTCGTCGCCCAGTTGATCACCTTCGCCGTGGCCGAGGCCTGCAGGAATGAGAACCCGATGATCGAGACGAAGGCGATGACGAGGAACGATCCCGTCCCCGGCCCGAGCACTCCGTCGTAGATGCCGATGACGAGCCCGATCAGCCACGACAGCGCGTGGTGACGTTTCGAGGTTTCCCCGAACCGCAGCGTGGCATCGGCGCCGAGGCTCGGGTTGAGCACCGTGAAGATCCCGACCCCGATGAGCGCGAGCAGAATGATCGGGGTGAACGCGTCGCTGGGCACCAAGGTCGCGAGCTTCGCCCCGAGCACGGCACCCAAGAACGCCGACGCCGCGGCCGGGATCGTCGCCGACCGGTCCGGGGTGATCTTGCGCAGATAGGTGACCGCCGAGGCGGTTGTGCCCGCAATCGACCCGATCTTGTTCGTCGCGACCGCTTGGACGGGGCTTATCCCCGGCACGAGCAGCAGCGCGGGCAGCTGGATCAGTCCGCCCCCGCCGACGACGGCATCGATCCACCCGGCCAGGACTCCCGCGGCGAGCAGCCACAGGACCATCGTCCAGGTGACATCGATGCCTCCGGCGAGGGCTTCGAACACCGAGGCGGCTCAGGCGTTCTGGTCGGCGCTGATCGCCGCGTCGGCTGCGGCTGCAGCCTTCGCGTACGCCTCACGCACACGTGCCACGGTCGCAGGGACCACCTCGGCGACGGGCTGGTCGGTCTTCTCCCCGGCCAGACGGTCGCGGACCTCGACGACGCCGTCGGCCAGACCGCGGCCTGCGACGATGACAGTGGGAATGCCGATGAGCTCGGCATCGGCGAACTTGAATCCGGGCGAGACCTTGTTGCGGTCATCGAGCAGGACGCTGACGCCTTCGGCCTCGAGTTCGGTCGTCATCTTCTCGGCGGCTTTAGCGATCTCCTCACCCTTGCCGGCGACGATGATGTGCACATCGGCCGGGGCCAGGTGCTGGGGCCACAGGAGGCCGTCCTCGGAATGGTATTCCTCGGCAATGCAGGCCATGACGCGGGTGACGCCGAGGCCGTAGGAGCCCATGGTCACGGTCGTCGCCTTGCCGTTCTGGTCGAGCACCTTGAGGTCGAGGGACTCGGCGTACTTGCGGCCGAGCTTGAAGATCTGACCGATCTCGACACCGCGGGCCAGCTCCAGCGGACCGGAGCCGTCCGGTGCCGGATCGCCGAGGACGACCTGGGCGGCTTCGATAGTGCCGTCGGCAGTGAAATCCCGTCCGGCAACGAGGTCGAAGACGTGGCGTCCGGGCTCATTGGCTCCGGTGATCCAGCGGGTGCCGTCGACGACGCGAGGGTCGAGGAGGTAGCGGATCTTCGAGGGCGACTCGAGGCCGAGAACCGGCGCGTCGAGGGAGTTGCCGGGTCCGATGTAACCCTTGACGAGTTCCGGATGGGCGGCGAGATCCTCAGCCGTGGCGGCTTCGAGGTCGACCTCACCGTCGCCGAGCATGCCGGTGCCGGCAGCCCGGTCGAGGTCGACTTCGCGGTCACCCGGCAGGCCGATGACGATGATCTCGCGGGTGCCGTCGGGATGGGTGACGGCGCAGACGACGTTCTTCAGCGTGTCCGCCGCCGTCCACTCACGATCGGAGCGCGGGTGCGAGGCGTTCGCGGCTGCCACGAGGGTCTCTATGGTCGGGGTGTCCGGGGTGTCCTCGACGTGCGCGGCCGGCGACTGCGAGTAGGGAATCGCCTCGGGGACGATCGAGGTCACGGCCTCGACGTTCGCGGCATATCCGCCGGGCGACCTCACGAACGTGTCCTCCCCGACCTCGGAAGGGTAGATGAACTCCTCTGTTCCGGAGCCGCCCATGGCACCCGGGGTCGCCTTGACCGGCAGGCACGGCAGGCCGAGGCGGGCGAAGGCCCGCAGGTAAGCCACGCGCATGGCCTCATAGGAGGCGTCGAGTCCGGCATCGTCGATGTCGAAGGAGTAGGCGTCCTTCATGATGAATTCGCGACCGCGCAGCAGTCCGGCCCGAGGACGAGCCTCGTCGCGGTATTTGGTCTGGATCTGGTAGATCGACAGCGGCAGGTCTTTGTACGAGGAGTAGAGGTCTTTGACCAGAAGGGTGAAGACCTCCTCATGAGTGGGAGCGAGGATGTAGTCGTTCTCGCGGCGATCCTTGAGATGGAAGAGGTCAGGCCCGAAGGCCTCCCAACGGCCGGACTTCTTGTACGGATCGGCGGGCAGCAGGCCCGGAAAGTGGACCTCCTGGGAGCCGGCGAGCGCCATCTCTTCGCGCACGATGGCTTCGATCTTGCCGAGCACGGCCAGTCCCAGCGGCAGCCACGTGTAGATTCCCGGTGCTGACCTGCGGATGTATCCGGCACGGTGGAGCAGTTTGTGGCTGGCCACCTCGGCGCCGACCGGGTCTTCCTTCTGGGTTCGCACGAACAGGGACGACATGCGCAGGGCCATGGGTAAATCTCCTCAACTTGTCAAGACTCAGATCGAACACTATCGCACGCGGGCGAGCCGGAGGGAATCGGAGCGGGTGCGGATTCGTCACCTGCGGGAAGAGAATTAGACTGGTGGCTGCAGCACCGAAGCCCGACATCGGTCGGGGCCGTCCGGTCCCCGCCCGGTCCCCGCTGAAATGACGAGTCCGAACGATACGAAGAGCATGCCTGATCCCAGCCAACTCACGCAGTTCCCGCGGCCCTCGGTCGCGGTCGACACCGCGGTCCTCTGCCCCGTGCCCGGCCGTGGTCTGCATGTTCTCATGACCCATCCCGGAGATGGGGTGTGGCAGCTGCCCGGGTCGATCCTGCGTCCGCAGGAACGCCTCGCCGAGGCGGTCGCCCGCTGTCTGCGCGAAAAGGCTCGGTTGGTCGACCGCGCCCCCGTCCAGTTGCACGTGTTCGACCAACCGGACCGCGATGATCGCGGCTGGGTGATCTCCGTGGCCCATCTCGATGTTCTCTCCGCCTCCGATGTCGGACTCGCTGAGGAGGGCGATCCCACCGAGGCGGCCGTGGCGGATGCTCCGGCGCAGGGTACGGAATCGTCCCCCGCCGAGGAGGTCCTCCCCGAGGCGGCCGACCCTGATACTGCCGAATCGGATTCCGATCACCCGGGCTCCCCCGTCCACCGGCGGAAGCTCGTGCCCGTCCACGATGTCGGCGAGCTCAGCGCCGAGCATCAGGAGATCGTGCGCGTGGCCGTGCACCGACTGCGGGCGTTCCACGAACGCACACCGGATCCCTTCGGGCTCCTGGAGAAGGAGTTCTCGCTGCGGCAGCTGCGCGAGCTCCACGAGATCGTCGCCGGGGAGAGCCTGCAGGCCGATACGTTCCGTCGCACCATGCTGCCGCTGCTCGATCCCACCGGGGAGGCCGTCAGCCAGGGGCGTGGTCGTCCCGCCCAGACTTTCACCCGACGCTCGGCTCTGGCGCTGCGAGCCGACTCCCGAAGACACGACCCCGATGATGCCGATGCCGGGATGCTCTCGTCCGGCACGGACTCCCCGGATGGCAGTCGCTGATGACCGAGATCAACCGCGACGCCGGAAAGCACATGCGCGTCGACGTGTGGCTATGGACGACGCGGATGTTCAAGACCCGCAACCTCGCCACTCAGGCCTGCCGCGGCGGGCATGTGCAGGTCGACGGTCAGCGCGTCAAGGCCGCGCAGAAGGTGAGCATCGGCCAGGAGGTGCGCGTGCGCAAGGCCGGGTCCGAGTTCATCTGGAAGATCACCGGTTTCATCCCCACGAGGATGCAGGCCTCCATCGCTGTCCAGTGCTATGAGGACCTCACTCCCCCGCCCGATCCGGCGCTGCGCGGATTCGTGCCCAGGCGAGACAAAGGGCTGGGGCGTCCGACGAAGAAGGACCGCCGGGAGATGGAGAAGTTCCTCGGCGATATGGCCAAACCTCAGTCGCGCAACCGTCGAGACTGATCCGCCGACAGCTCAAGTTAACGTCAACCGCTCTCCGCAGAGCGTCCCCGCCCGCCGAGAGCTCAAGTTACCGCCGACCGCTCACCGCATAGCTTGATACAGCGACGGCGACTCGAGCGGTCAGTGAAATCTTCCGGTGCCTGAGCGCTCGGGCGCTCAGTACATGACGGTGGCGAAGGTGCCGACCTGTTCGAAGCCGACGCGGGCATACATGCGCAGCGCCGTCTCGTTGTAGTCATTGGCATACAGGCTCACCGTGGAATGGCCTTTGTCACGAGTGCGCTGGACGACCGCGGCCATGCCCGCTGCCCCCAGACCCTGATTGCGTACTGCAGGATGGACCCAGACTCCTTGGACCTGAACGATGCGGCGGGCCCGGATGCCGATATCGGCCTTGAACAGCACCTGTTCATCCTGTTCTTCGGCCGGCCACCGCGGCACCGCACCTCCCTGGGGCAAGGTAGACGAGATCCGGGCGTAGCAGTTCTTGCCGCGGATGATTCCGCGCACCCGCGCCAGGTACCCGGCGGTGCCGTCCTCGATCGGTGAGAATCCGACCTCTTTGGTGAACATATCCACACTGGCGGGAAATACCGCACCGAGGTCATCGAGGGTCACCCGGTGCACATGCTCATCGGGGGTGACCAGCGGATCCGAGCTGATGGCCAGCAGCGGCTGCCGTTCGCGCACTCCACGCGGTCGACCCCAATTGAGCCGCTGCTGCAGGTCGAGGATGACGGACCGGCTGCCGATGAGTGAGCAGGACACGCGACCGTCGGCATTGAGTTTCCGGGCAAGCACCTCATTCGTCGCCGGGGTCGCCGCGACCGGGATGATATTGCCGCCCACCCAGTAGGCGGCGACGGGTCGGTCACCATCGAAGATTCCGTACAGGGTGCCGGCCGGGGAGCCCAGACGGGCGGTGCCTGTGACTTCGAGCAGGGAGATGAGGTAGACGTTCTCGCAGGGGTTGCGCGCAAGCAGGTCCGTCAGCCACCGGGTGTGCTGATGTTCCAGTCGTGCGATCCTCAGCGCCATGTGCCCCTGAACTCTTTCTCAGCCGTCAGCATGGGCCAATGACTGGACCATGAAACTCTTCGTCCTCACAAGGTATCGCACCTAGCCGACGGTCACTTCAGGCGGCCCCGACGCAGCGCCCGATGGCTGACCCGCGGCCTCCTCAGCGATGCGGTTGGCCTCATGGATGAGGGTCTCGACGATCTCGGATTCGGGCACGGTTCGGATGACCTCGCCCTTGACGAAGATCTGGCCCTTGCCGTTGCCGCTGGCCACGCCGAGGTCGGCGTCGCGAGCCTCACCGGGGCCGTTGACGACGCACCCCATGACAGCCACCCGCAGCGGCACTTCCATGCCTTCGAGTCCGGCGGTGACGCGTTCGGCCAGCGTGTACACGTCGACCTGCGCGCGCCCACAGGAAGGGCAGGAGACGATTTCGAGCTTTCGGGGCCGCAAGTTGAGGGACTCTAGGATCTGGTTGCCGACCTTGACCTCCTCGGCGGGAGGCGCGGACAGGGAGACTCGGATGGTGTCTCCGATGCCCTCGGCCAGAAGGTGTCCGAAGGCGGTAGCGGACTTGATCGTGCCTTGAAAGGCGGGTCCCGCCTCGGTGACACCGAGATGGAGCGGCCAATCGCCGCGTTCGGCGAGCAGCTCATAGGCGCGGACCATGATCACCGGGTCATGGTGTTTGACGGAGATCTTGAAGTCATAGAATCCGTGCTCTTCGAACAGGGACGCTTCCCACAGCGCGGATTCGACGAGCGCCTCGGGCGTGGCCTTGCCGTATTTGTCCATCAGCCGTCTGTCCAGGGATCCGGCGTTGACGCCGATGCGGATGGACACGCCCGCCTCGGCGGCGGCCTTCGAGATTTCCTTGACCTGGTCGTCGAACTTGCGGATGTTGCCGGGGTTGACGCGCACTCCCGCACAGCCGGCGTCGATGGCGGCGAAGACGTATTTGGGTTGGAAGTGGATGTCGGCGATGACGGGGATCTGGGATTTGCCGGCGATGATCGGCAGAGCCGCGGCGTCGTCGGCGGTGGGACAGGCCACGCGCACGATATCGCAGCCGGCGGCGGTGAGTTCGGCGATCTGCTGCAGGGTTCCGTTGATGTCCGTCGTCTGCGTCGTCGTCATCGACTGCACGCTCACCGGGGAATCGGATCCGACCCCCACCTTTCCGACATTGATCTGCCTCGTCTTCCTTCGCGGAGCGAGCACGGGAGGCGGCGGTGCGGGCATTCCGAGATTGACCGATGTCACGAAGGATCCCTTCAGTCAGGCTGTTGACCAGCCACAATGTCCGAGCCAGCGCCGATGCGGGACCCGGATTGTGCGAACGATCACCATTGTAGGACCTCCCACTGACACAGAACTGTCCGTCCGCAGGGCGTACCCCGGACAGTCAACCGGCGCACCCTGGGCGGCCCCCGCGCGACCTCGACTCCACCCGCACCACGCCACGGCCCACTGGTACCGATCCAGTGTCACCGGCTGACGGTAGTGTGAAGGTGACCTGACGTCTGCGCGAAGGAGCAGCCCTGTGAGCACACCCGGATTCGTGGACCCCGATGCCGAGGCGATGACTGCGGCTCTCGAGGCCGAAGCACAGCAGCTCGACGAGCAGGGTGGATCTCTGGCATGGGGAATCTTTCGCCGAGGCGGCCCCGCCCGAACCGTGAACGGCGAGGTTCCGTACCGGATCGCTTCGATGACGAAGTCCTTCACCGCCGCAACCATCGGGCTCCTCGCCGCCGACGGACTCGATCTCGACGATCCTTTCGGCACCCTGCTCCCGGAACTGGCCGATACGGCCATCGCCGACCGCACCTGCCGACAGGCATTGACGATGAGCACCGGTTTCACCAAGGACGACCCGTGGGCGGACCGGATGGAGGCGATGACTCCGGCCGAGCTCACCGACTGGCTGCACCGCGGAGCCATTGCCTGCGCGCCCGCCGACACCGGCTATGAGTATTCGAACCTCGGCTATGCGCTTCTCGGCATGGTCGCCGAGGCGGTCACAGGCAGGGCGTTCACCGAACTCGTGTCCACTGAGATCTTCGATCCCCTGAAGCTCACGCGCACCGGTTTCGACCACACGGACTTCCCGGACCTGGCGACCGGGTTCCGCGTCGACCTCAACGGCGGCCTCCACCCGGCCGAACTCACCGGCCCAGGAGTCTTCTCCCCCATCGGCGGGGTCATCTCCACGGTGGACGACGTCGGCACATGGATGGACACGCATCTCGACGCCCTCGAACGCATGGACTCCTATGCTTCCGGATCCTGGTCGCGGATACTGACCGACAACCAGCAGCCACGACGGACCATGGAGGTCCAGAAGAGCGACCACCATGCGGAGACGCTCAGCTACGGATACGGTCTCGAGACTCGTCTGGACACACGTTTCGGCCGCATCGTCTGCCATTCAGGCGGCTACCCAGGATACGGCTCACATATGCGTTGGCTCCCCGATCTGGGGCTCAGCATCGTCGTGCTCGGCAATACGACCTATTACCCGGCGCAGCGCGTCGTCCAGGACGCGCTCGACCTCGGTTGGGCGGCGGCCACGGGACGACAGGACACCCGGCTGGAACGGAGTGCCACCTCGGCGCCGGTGCCCCGATACCCCGCCGTCCAACCCCAGATCGATGCCGTGATGGCCGCGGCGAACCTCGTCAACAACTTCGACGACACCGTCGCCGAGGAGATCTTCTCCATGAACATGGACCTCGACGAACCCCGCGACGAGAGGCGGGAGCGCTTCGCCCGGTGGCGGGCGGAGAAGCAGATCGACCGTCCTCTCACCGAGGCGGACCTCGAGATGGTCTCCCCGTTGCGCGGAGTGGTCACAGTGCCGGGCACAGCAGATGAGAACGCCACGATCACGGTCGGGCTCAATCACCTCGGCGAGGTGCAGGCGATCACCCTCAGTTCTTGAACGGGTCCGCCACTGAACGGAATGATAACGCTCAACCGCAGATCGCTCACGCCTTCATTCCACGACGAAGTTACTCAGCCCTGCAAACTTGAGAATGAACGGTGCGATCGACATCAGGACGAGCAGTGAGGAGACCGTCCACAGCCAGATCATCTTCGCCCTGTGCCCGCGGACCCGCGTCCCCATAGCGAACAGAGGGCTGAGCAAGGGCAGCCCGTAGAAGAGCGGAGTCAGCACGAAGGCGAGCGCAAGGAATCCGATGAACGTCCATTCCGCTCGCGAGAAGAAACGCTCACGTGGCTTGGTCTCAGTATTCTCCACTCGCACCACCCTAGCCGAGATCGCCCAAACTGCGTGTCCGGCCTATCCGCCGGAACGGCCCGGCCTACCCGCCGGAGTTGAAGATCGCGTCGAGGGTGATGGGTTTGACGAGGTCGACGTAGACGAGCAGCGCCGTCATGCACAGCATCAGCCCGATGCACACGTACGTCAGCGGCAGCAGCTTCGCGGTGTCGAAGGGGCCGACCAGTCCGCGGCCGCGCCACCGGTTGATGCGGCGGCGCGCACCTTCGTAGAGACCCACGGCGATGTGTCCGCCGTCGAGAGGCAGCAGCGGGATCATGTTGAACGCGAAGAGGAAGATGTTGAGCGAGCCGAGCATGCCCAGCCCCATCTGCGCCTTGTCGACGACGTCGATCTGATCGGTGGACACGATCTCGCCCGCGATGCGCCCCACGCCGACCATGCCGACGAGCCCTTCGGCGTCGCGGTCCTTCGTGCCGACGGCCACCTCGCCGATATCGACGAGTTTGACCGGCAGGGTGAGGATCGCGTGGAAGACTCCGGAAACCTGGTCCCACACGGCACCGGGGAACTCCTCGAGCGGCAGGGACTGACGTTCCTGAACGGGTCCGACGCCGAAGAATCCTTGGGTCTCGGTCTGCGGAGTTCCGTCCGGGTTGAGCACGGCTTTGCCGGTGTCGTCGACCTTCGGCCGTTCGGTGGCGATGATCGGCACCGACACCGTTTGGGCCTGACCATCGCGGATGAAGTCGACATCGACGCGTTCGCCTGCATGTTCCTTGATGACCGAGGACAGCTGGTCCCAGTCCTTCGTCTCGACGCCGGCGATCGAGGTGATCTCGTCACCCGGTTTGATCCCAGCCTCCCACGCGGGGGTGAGCTGATCGTCGGGACGGCAGGTGTTCTGCTCTGAGGCGGGACGCTGCTGGGCTTCGGAGACGGGCACCGCACATTCGACGACGGTCTGGACGGTCGTCGTCGGAGTGACCACACCGATGCCCAGCAGCGAGATCCCCATGATGAGGATGCCCAGGACGAGGTTGACGAAGGGACCGGAGAACATGACGACGAGGCGTTTGGGCACACTGAGCGCATAGAACGTCCGGTGCTCCTCCCCCGGTTCGATCTCCTGATTCGAGAACTCGCGGGCATCGGCCATCGTGTCCTCGAACGGCCGCCCCTTCCGCTTCTTCCGGTCCCCGCGCAGCGGAGCGGCATCACCGTCACCCATCCCCACGCCGAGGCGGCCCGACGTTTCGTTGTCCACCTCATCGAGTGCGGCGCCCGATTCGCCGAGGCCGCCCGACGTTTCTTCGACACCGGCGGCCGTGCCGCCCCTCTGCGCAGCGACGGCTGTCTCAAAGCGAGCCTTCGTCGCCGCCTCGGGCGGATACATACCCGGCATCGCGATGAACCCACCGAGTGGGAAGGCTTTGATGCCGTACTCGGTCTCACCGCGGCGGAACGAGAACAGGGTCGGTCCGAAGCCGACCATATAGTGTGTGACTTTCACGCCGAACTTCTTCGCCGGGGTGAGGTGGCCGAGTTCGTGCAGCGCAATCGAGATCGAGATGCCGATGAGGAACAGGATGATCCCGACGATGTAGAGCACAACGGTCATCGACGGTCCCCCTTCTGTTCGGCGACGTCAGCGCGAGCGAAGTCCCTGGCCCAGGCGTCGGCGGCCAGCACGGTCTCCACCGAGTGTTCGGCCGCCGGTTCGTGGGCGGCCAGAGCTCGGGCGAGGCCTTTGTCGATTCCGGTGAAGGCGATGTCCCCGGCGATGAAGGCGGCGACGAGTTCCTCATTGGCGGCGTTGAGCACGGCCGGGTAGCTGCGGCCCTTCTTGCCGGCGTCGATGGCCAGACCGAGCGCGGGAAAGGCGAGATGGTTGACCGGTTCGAACGACCAGTGCATGGGCTGGCCCCAATTGTGGGGAACAGCCCCCGAGGTCAGCCGCTTCGTCGTTCCATCGTCCTGGGTGCCCAGCGCATAGGAGATCGGCAGGCGCATATCCGGTGGGGAGATCTGCGCGATCGTCGAGGCATCGGCGAACTCGACCATCGAATGGATCTGCGACTGCGGATGGACGACGACTTCGATGTGGTCGAAGTCGATGTCGAAGAGCAGTTGGGCTTCGATGACTTCGAGGCCCTTGTTGACCAGGGTCGCCGAGTTGATGGTGATCATCGACCCCATCGACCAGGTGGGATGGTTGAGCGCCTGGGCGGGGGTGACCCGACGCAAAGCATCACGGGTCATGCCGCGGAAGGGGCCGCCCGACGCGGTGATGATGAGCTTGCTGACCTCCCCGTGCGTGCCGGCGCGCAGCGCCTGGGCGATGGCGGAGTGCTCACTGTCGACCGGCACCAGGCGGGCCCCGGAGGCATGAGCGGCGTCGAGGACGATGGACCCGCCGATGATGAGGGATTCTTTGTTCGCCAGGGCGACATCCGTACCGCGTTCGAGGGCGGCCAGGGTCGCGCCGAGACCGGCGGCACCGGTGATCGCGTTAAGGACCATATCGGCGGCCAAGCCCGCGACCGCCTCGGCGGCATCGTCCCCGAGATGGATGGCTTCGACGGGATCGGCGGTCCCCCGCTGCGCAGCCAACTCGGCCAGTCGCGCACGCACCTCGGCCTCGCCTCCGGCGGGTGGGGTCGTGAGCCCGATGACGGGGACGTGGAAATCGAGGGCCTGCTCGAGCAGAAGGTCGAGCTGGGACCCGGCGGCCAAGCCGATGACCGCGTGCTCGTCCCGGTGTTCGGCTAGGACATCAAGGGCCTGGGTGCCGACCGAACCGGTTGAGCCGACTACAATGAAACCACGTTTACTCACGCCAACCGATGATGCCAAAGTTCTCTGGGAAATGACTCGACACGGATTCGTGTGTCGCCTAGCGGGACATGGTCATCTGTAGTGCTTCGGGACACCGATCTTCCACCGGGTTCCGGTAAAACTGTGAATGAAGACAATCAATGGCGAAAGAGATGGATATGAGCAAGACGCTGAGCCCCGACGACATTCTTGGAATGGATTCGGTCTTCGAACCCGATGACCTCGAATTCGCATCGATCGTGAAGAAATGGCTGGACGAGAACGTCCGGGAGAAGATCGGCGACTACTTCCTCGACGCCACCATCCCCGCCCGAGAACTGGCCGAAGGACTCGGCGAGCTCGGTCTGCTGGGCATGCACCTCGATGGCTACGGCTGCGGCGGGTCGACGGCGACTCAGTACGGACTGGCCTGCCGCGAACTCGAAGCCGTCGATTCCGGTCTGCGCTCCCTCGTCTCTGTGCAGGGTTCGCTGGCGATGTTCGCCATCCACCACTGGGGATCGGAAGCACAGAAGGAAGAATGGCTGCCGAAGATGGCCGCCGGCAAGGCCATCGGCTGCTTCGGTCTGACCGAACCCGATGTCGGCTCCGACCCGTCGGGGATGAAGACGACCGCGAAGAAGAACGGATCCGATTGGATCCTCAACGGCGCGAAGATGTGGATCACGAACTCCCCGGTCTCCGACGTCATGGTCGTGTGGGCCAAGACCGAAGAGGTCGACGACAAGGGCAAGAATGTCGTCCGCGGCTTCGTCGTCCCCTCGAACACCGAGGGTGTGCAGACCCCGGAGATCCACCGCAAGATCTCGCTGCGCGCCTCGATCACCGGTGAGATCGTCCTCGACAACGTCCGGCTGCCCGAGGATGCGATGCTGCCGAAGGCCAAGGGACTCAAAGGCCCCCTGTCCTGCCTGTCCGAGGCCCGCTACGGCATCGTCTTCGGCGTCACCGGTGCTGCCCGCGACGCGCTGCTCTCCGCGCTGGAGTACACCGGCACCCGCGTGCAGTTCGATCGCCCCTTGGCGTCTTTCCAGATCACTCAGCAGAAGCTTGCGAAGGCCTTCGGCCAGTACTCGCAGATCACTCTGCTCGCCGCTCACCTGGGCAAGCTCAAGGACTCCGAGAAGGGTGTCCGTCCCGAGCAGATCAGCCTGGGCAAGATGGTCAACGTCGATACCGCGATGAATGTCTGCCGCGACCTGCGTGCTCTGTTCGGCGGGTCGGGCATCACGAGCGAGTACCCGCCGCTGCGTCACGCGGTCAACCTCGAGACCGTGCTCACCTACGAAGGCACGCACGAAGTGCACCAGCTGACTCTGGGCCGTACGATGACCGGAATCAACGCCTTCGCGAACTGAACCGCATCACCCAGGGTGGAGCAGCGCACTGACTCCACCCAATCACCGACTGGCTCAAAGTACAGGCGCACGACCCTAATGCACTGCACATGTACTTTGAACCAGTCGGTACGCAGCCGGCCGGCTGAAATCACTCGATTTCAGCCGGCCGTTGTCAGTTCCGACGACGTAGTTCGAGGACCACAGTCTGCTCACCTTCGCCGAGGTGGCTCTGCCCTTTCAGCCCATGTGCAGTTGCGAACGTGGTGGCCGCGGCCGCCTGTTCGCGCCCGAGTTCGATGAGCAAGGCACCGGCCGGAGCAAGCCAATCGAGTGAGTCCGTGATGAGTCTGCGGACGAGGTCGAGCCCGTCAGCACCGCCGAACAGCGCCATTCCGGGTTCGCAGTCGAGAGCCTCATGCGGGAGGAACTCGGCCGCTGTCTCAGGAACGTACGGTGGGACAGCGGCGATGACGGAGATTGACTGCCGCAGTCCCTCCGGCAGGCCCTGGAGGCAGTCGAGGACATGGCCGGTCACAGCGGGGCCGGACTCCTGTGCTGATTCGCCTGCGGGTGCGGATTCCCCCGCCCGGGAACAACGGCGAACATTCTCCACCGCACACCGCACGGCCTCCGCTTGAGCATCGCCGACGTGGATCTCCACCCCCGGCACAAAAGAGGCCACCACTGAGGCGACCGGGCCGACTCCGCTGAATGCTTCGAGCACAACGGGCCGGTCAGCAGCAGAGTCTGAGCATGCGGCGGTCCTGGTCCCATTTCCCTGTGCGTCCAGCATCTGTCGGGTCACCGCGACTGCGTGAGCCGCAAGCAGAGCAGTCCGCTGCCGCGGCACAAACACTCCGGGACGCACGCTCAGTCGCAGACCCGCGACATCAACCCAGCCGACGACCTGCTCGAGGGGTTCACCGGCCACGCGTCGTGCAACGAGCTCATCGAGTTTCGGCACAGAGCCAGCTGCTGACTCCTGCAGGATCGCCGCCTCGTCCTCGGCGAAGACACAGCCAGCCGCGCGCAGAGCAGATACCGTCTCAGCCAAACGCTGGTCAGCAGACCGCGGGTCCGCGGAAGCCGGAACGTCGACACCATCTTCGGTGTCGAAGCCTCCAGGCGTCCGGGGCTCAGGAGGCAGTGAGAACCTCGGAGCGGAACCAGTCGAGGCTCGTACCCGCCTCAAGATCACCGTCATCGGTGAGCAGCAGAGTGCGCTGCGGGTCGAGCGGCACTACTGCGGCGAATTCGACGCGGGAGTCGCGCATCGCCTGGTCGAGGTTCGCGGTCTCGGAGCCGATCGTCACTCCGACGCCTTCGAAGCGCGACCGGGTGACCCGCACAGAGGCACGCCCCGGCTCGACCGGTTCGTCTTCGATGGCGTGGAGAACCACTAAGTCTGAGGCAGAGTCAGACGGAGCCCCTGCTCGCAGATCCACGACGAGCCCGATCCGGGCGGCAGCCAACACACCGAGCGCCCGCGCCAACGGCGGGACATCCTCGGCGAAGGTGAGCCGGGCACCGGATTCCGGAACCACGCCCATGGCACGGAGCACTCCGGCGAGCTTCGAACTCCGGTCGAGCACCTCGGCGCGGTCGAGCTCGACGGGAACGGACAGGGCCTTAACCAGGCGGGGATCCGTGACTTCCCGGCCGTCGACGAGCGGTTTCTCCGGAGCGGGTCCGGTCAGCACGATATCTTCGGCCTTGCCCATCGCGATCGGAAAGTCGAGGAGCTCGTAAACCGGGTTGAGCGTGCCGGGATCGGTCGCAGTCGGGACCGCGAAGTAGTGGAAATCAGTCAACGGAGGCCATCACTTCGACGACGCGGTCGATGAACGCATCGACCTGGTCCTCGTTGTACGCCTTCTTGCCTTTTGCGGTCTTGAACAGCACGCGGCGGACCTGGTCGACGCTCATCGCCACGCCCTGCGTGAAGTACGAGTTGACCTTGTCGCACATGTCGTCGACCTGGGTGATGTCGTAGCCGATGACTCCGGGAGGAGGATTGTCGAAGCGTTCACCGGGCTCACGGACCAGGCGTCCTCGCAGGGACGCCGCCACACGGGTGAGCTCGGAGACCCAGGCGTCCTGACCGGACTGCGCGATCAGGCGGTCGCGGGCCTGCTTGGCGAATGCGTCCTCGAGACGGTCGAGCGCGGCGTCGACGACAGCGACGTGGTAGCCCTTGCGAACGAGGTCGAATCCGACCGTGCGCACCGCCCGGGAGTCGAGGTCGCCGGGCTGCGGCGTCGGCCGTTCGAAGGACTCACGTGCACGCTTGAAGAAGCTGTCGACCTGCTTGGGGTCGTATCCGTTCTTCCAACCGGACATTCGAGGGAAAGTCGTGTCCGCCATGTCTCCTCCAGAAGCGAGTGGCTGTGGTGTTTCCACCATAATAGATGGAAGCCGCAGCAATTGCGTTGCCGCAGTCCGCAGTTGCCGAACCGGGCGTCGATCAGTCGGCTGCGGCGAGCTGTCCGCAGGCGCCGTCGATATCGGATCCGCGGGTATCGCGGATCGTCGTCGGAATGCCCTGATCGATGAGGCGGCGGACGAATTCGTCGGCGACCTCCGGTTCCGAGGCCGTCCACACCGAGCCCGGGGTCGGGTTGAGCGGGATCGGGTTGACATGGACCCAGCCGCGTCCGCGGGCGTTGAGCTTCTTGGCCAGCAGTTCCGCACGCCACGCGTGGTCGTTCATGTCCTTGATGAGCGCGTATTCGATGCTCACCCGGCGCCCGGTCACCTGGTAGTAGTTATAGGCGGCGTCGATGGCCTCATCGGCTTTCCACCGCGTGTTGACTGGGATCATCTCATCGCGCAGTTCGTCATCGGGTGCGTGGAGGCTGAGGGCGAACGTGACGGGGATGTCTTCGGCCGCGAGTTTGTTGATGCCGGGCACGAGTCCGACCGTGGAGATCGTGATCCGCCTGGCCGACATGCCCAGTCCTTCGGGACTCGGTCCGACGAACCGGCGCACCGCGTTCATCACTCGCTTGTAGTTGGCCAGGGGTTCGCCCATGCCCATGAAGACGATGTTCGAGACCCGTTCGGGGCCATTCGCCGAGGCGGCCGCGGCCTCCCCGTCGAATCCGGCTTCTCCCGCCGCTTCGTCTTCGTCGGCTTCCCCGCCGAGCGCGGTCTCTCCCGCACCGGGCATATCCGACTTCGGAGCTTCGGCGAGTTCGCCGGCGGCGATGACCTGGTTGGCGCGGACAACCTGTTCGACGATCTCGGCCGTGGACATATTCCGGGTCAGACCCTGCTGGCCGGTGGCGCAGAACGGGCAGTTCATTCCGCAGCCGCACTGGCTGGACACGCACAGGGTGACCCTGTTGCGGTAGCGCATGAGCACGGACTCGACGAGTGCCCCATCGAAGAGGCGCCACAGGAACTTGATGGTGTCGCCGTTCTCTGTGCGCAGGCGGCGCACTTCGGTGAGTAGGTGCGGGAAGAACCGTTCCTGGATCTCTGCTCTCTTGTCCTTGGGCAGGTCCGTCATCGCCTCGGTGTCGGTGACATAGTGACTGAAGTAGTGGGTGGAGATCTGCTTGGCCCGGAAAGCAGGCAGTCCCATCTCCTTGACCGCGTCGACGCGTTCGTCCATCGTCATATCGGCCAGATGCTGAGGAGGCTGCTTGACCCGCGCGGACTTGAAGTTGAGAAGGGGACGGCCATCGCGCATCGGGGTCTTCGATGTCGTGCCGTCGGCATGTTCGACGACGGGCCTGGTCTGCCTTCTGCCTGCTTGAGAACTCACACGGCCATTGTCTCATGTTCGCTGCGCGGCTGTCGTGTGTGAGCCGCCACGTGGGGCAAGTGCGAACCGGACAGGGCCAGAGACAGCCGGGTAACCGAGTCGGCGGGACGGTCAGAGGTAGCCGGGCAGGACCGAGAAGAGAACGAGCGCGACGGGAGCGGTCGGCAGGATCGAATCGAGCCGATCCATGACTCCGCCGTGGCCGGGCAGCAGGGTGCCCATGTCCTTGAGTTCGAGGTCGCGCTTGATCATCGATTCGCTGAAGTCGCCGAGAGTGGCGAAAGCGGGGATGACGGCACCGATGACCAAACCGGTCCAGAACGGAGCATCGACGACGGTGACGGCGAGGACCGTTGCGACCACGGCGGCGAAGACGGTCGAGCCGAGGTAGCCTTCCCAGGACTTCTTCGGAGAGATCCGCGGGGCGATGGGATGCTTGCCCCACAACACGCCGAAGACGTAGCCGCCGGTGTCGGAGGCGACGACCGCGGCGAGGAAGATGATGACGTAGAAGTTACCGTCCGGCTGGGTGAGGATGTAGACGATGAAGCAGGCCATGAGGCCGACATAGGTGAGAGCGAAGAGGGAGAGCGAGACGTCCTTGACTGCGTTCTTCCGGCGCTCGACCATCGTGAAGAGCATGACTGCTCCAGCGCTGGCGGCGAAAGTCACCCAGAGTGCTTCGCGGCCCCCGATGAACGTGGCCACGACCATACAGGCTGCCGACACCATGGTGGGCACTCGGGAGACAAGGGAACCGGAACGTGACAGAGCGTTCGCCAGCTCCCACATTGCGGCGACGATGCCGACGAGGACGATGAAGAGGAACGAGATCGGCAGGAAGATCAGGGACGCGAGCACCACGCCGCCGATGAGCAGTCCCATGCCGATCGCGGCCGGCAGGTTGCGTCCTGCTCGACCATAATCCTTCGGTTCAGGTTCGGAATCGGCCGCAGCCGCCTCGGCGGTCGGATTCGACTCCGGGTCGTCAGGCGAATACGGCTTGTCCGAGTTGCGCAGGTCTCGACGTCTGGGGAAAGGGGTCTCGACCCGCGCTGCCTCGCCTGACGGATCCGGCTCCCCTCGGGGAGCCGGATCTGTTGCGGGGCTGTCGGACCCTGTCACGGCGATCATCAGACCTCGAGCAGCTCAGCTTCCTTCTGCGCAAGCAGCTTGTCGACGTTTTCGACCTTGCTCTTCGTCAGATCGTCAAGCTCGGAGATGCTGCGAGTGACCTCGTCCTCGCCGGCTTCACCGTCCTTCTTGATGCGTTCGAGCGTCTCCTTGGCGTGACGACGGATGTTGCGGATGGAGACCTTGCCGTCTTCGGCCTTGCCCTTGACGATCTTGACGTATTCCTTCCGGCGTTCCTCGGTGAGGTCCGGGAGGACGACGCGGATGACGTTGCCGTCGTTGGCTGGGTTCGCCCCGATGTCGGAGTTGCGCAGAGCGTTCTCGATATCGGTCAGCGTGCCCTTGTCGTAGGGGGTCACGAGGATCGTACGTGCCTCGGGCGTCTGGAACGAGGCGAGCTGCTGCAGCGGTGTCGGAGCGCCGTAGTAGTCGATCTCGATATCAGCGAACAGTGCGGGGTTGGCACGGCCGGTGCGGATCGACGCGAAGTCCTCCTGCGTGAATTCGACGGCCTTGTCCATCTTCTCTCTGGCTTCGGCCAGTGTCTCTTCAATCACGGTTGCCTCTTTCCCTCTTCTTAAAGCTTTGGGTTCATTCTATGGGTCATCACTGAAAAATGCCGCACTGAATCATCGCACGGGTGTTCTCACCTGCGTGGATATCAGGCGTCCGACCGTCTCGGTGGAGGCGGTCCCCCGCCGTGAGGATCCGCCTGCATTCAACGTCGGATCGCCTCGGTGGGAGTGGGTCTCAGTGGACGACCGTGCCGATCTTCTCACCGATGATGGCCTTGCGCAGGTTGCCCTCGCCTTCCATACCGAAGACGTGCATCGGCAGCTTGTTGTCCATGCACAGGCTGAAGGCGGTCGCGTCGACGACCTTGAGGCCGCGCTGCAGGGCGTCCTGGTAGCTGATCTCGGAGATCTTCTCGGCATTCGGGTCGACCTTGGGGTCGGCGGTGTAGACGCCGTCGACGCCGTTCTTGGCGATGAGGACCTCATCGGCATGCACTTCGAGTGCGCGCTGAGCGGCCACGGTGTCGGTGGAGAAGTATGGGAGTCCGGCACCGGCGCCGAAGATGACGACGCGGTTCTTCTCCATGTGCCGCATGGCACGGCGGGGAATATAGGATTCGGCGACCTGGGACATGGGGATCGCTGTCTGCACGCGGGTGTCGACTCCGGTCTGTTCGAGGAAGTCCTGCAGCGCCAGGCAGTTCATCACGGTGCCGAGCATGCCCATGTAGTCGGCACGGGTGCGGTCCATGCCGCGCTGGGAGAGTTCGGCTCCGCGGAAGAAGTTGCCGCCGCCGACGACGATGCTGACCTCGACGTCCTCGGTGGTGGGAGCGACCTCGCGGGCGACTGCGGCCACAACGTCGGGATCGACGCCGATCTTCCCGCCGCCGAAGACCTCACCGGAGAGCTTGAGCAGAACGCGGCGCCGATGGGAGCGCACCGCGCGGCTGGCGTAGCTGGATTCGTGAACAGGAGTGCTTGTCATGGAGTCCTTCTTCCGTGCGGGCAGGTCTGTGCCCGGTGGGATCGTCACTGCGATCGGGCATCTGGGTCAGTTTAGCGAAAAACGGGGCCGGACCGATTGGTCCGACCCCGCCCTTCGGGTGAGTTCTCACTCACTCGGTGAACCTGGGAAGCAGAGATCTGTCTGCTTCGCGGTCAGTGGTGAATCAGGCTCCGACGCGGTAGCGCAGGAAGCCGGTGGCCTTGACGCCGGCAGCCTCGAGCACCTTGGCCACGGACTGCTTGGGATCCTTGGCGAATCCCTGGTCGAGCAGGCAGTTCTCCTTGAAGAAGCCGTTGACGCGACCCTCGATGATCTTCGGCAGAGCCTGCTCGGGCTTGCCTTCGTTCTTCGCGGTGTCTTCGGCGATGCGACGCTCGTTCTCGACGAGGTCGGCGGGAACGTCTTCGCGGGAGAAGTACTTCGGGGCCATAGCGGCGATGTGCACGGCGACATCGTGTGCCACGGTCTCGTCGTCACCTTCGAATGCCAGCAGCACGCCGACCTGCGGGGGCAGGTCCTTGTTGGTGCGGTGCAGGTAGGAGGCGATCTTGGAGCCTTCGACACGGCCCACGCGACGCAGTTCGACCTTCTCACCCAGCGAGGCACCGGATTCGGTGATGAACTGGGAGACGGGCTTGCCGTCGGTCTCAGCGGCGAGGAGTGCCTCGGCCGAATCGGCCTTGTTGGCCACGGCCAGCTCGAGGACCTCTTCGGAGAGCTTGACGAACGGTTCGGACTTCGCAACGAAGTCGGTTTCCGAGTTGAGCTCGATCATGGTGCCGACTCCGCCTTCGACGGAGGTCGCGACCAGACCGTCGGAGGTCGAGCGGCCTTCGCGCTTGGTGGCGCCTTTGAGGCCCTTGATGCGCAGGGCTTCCATGGCCTTCGTCTGGTCGCCGTCGGACTCGTCGAGAGCCTTCTTGACGTCCATCATTCCGGCGCCGGTCTTCTCGCGCAGTGCCTTGATATCAGCGGCAGTGTAGTTTGCCATTCCTTCTCCTCAGGATGGTGGAGTTAAACGAAATCAGGACTCGGTCGACTCGGTGGAGTCGGAAGCTTCAGCGGCCGGAGCGGCTTCGGCGTTCTCGGCTTCGGCCGCAGGAGCAGCCTCTGCGGCAGGAGCGGCTTCTTCGGCCGGGGCAGCAGCCTCGGTGCCGTTCTCTTCGGTCTTGCCTTCGAGGAGCTCGCGCTCCCACTCGGGCATGGGCTCGACGGCGGAGACGTTCTTCTCACCGCTAGCGTCGTCCGAGGAGTGGCGGGCGATGAGGCCCTCGGCCACGGCGTCGGCGACCACGCGGGTCAGCAGCGAGACGGAGCGGATGGCGTCGTCGTTGCCCGGGATCGGGTAGTTGACGTCATCCGGGTCGCAGTTGGTGTCGAGGATGCCGATGACCGGGATGCCCAGCTTCTTGGCTTCGTCGACCGCGAGGTGTTCCTTCTTGGTGTCGACGATCCAGACGGCTGACGGGGTGCGCTGCATGTCGCGGATGCCGCCGAGGGTCTTCTCGAGCTTGTCCTTCTCGCGACGCAGGATGAGCAGTTCCTTCTTGGTGTGCGAGGAACCTGCAACGTCGTCGAAGTCGATCTCTTCGAGTTCCTTGAGGCGGCGCAGACGCATCGAGATGGTCTGGAAGTTCGTGAGCATACCGCCGAGCCAACGCTGGTTGACGTAGGGCTGACCCACGCGCTGAGCCTGCTCAGCGATGGATTCCTGGGCCTGCTTCTTGGTGCCGACGAAGAGGATCGAGCCGCCGTGGGCCACGGTCTCCTTGACGAATTCGAAGGCGTTGTCGATGTAGCCCAGCGACTTCTGCAGGTCGATGATGTAGATGCCGTTGCGCTCGGTGAAGATGAAGCGCTTCATCTTCGGGTTCCAACGACGGGTCTGGTGTCCAAAGTGAACGCCGCTGTCGAGCAGCTGGCGGATGGTGACGACGGCCATGCCGACGCCCTCCTTTCTGTGCACCCTCGGGGTGCTTTTACGTCACGCGCGCATCGATCGTTCTCAAGGCGAACCTTTGAGGGTCCGCATCGATTCGATCGACGGGATGCGTCGATGACATTTTCGGTTGATTCCTAGTACCCGGTTCATCCACCCCACAGGCACGCCTGACGGCTGCCTGCACCATGGGAAGGAGAAGAATTCGGATACGCGTAGTCAGAAGACACGCTTCTGCTGATCTCAGTCTATCCCGGTTGGGCAAGTCATTTCCAATCGAGATCGATCCCCCGCCGAGGCGGCCCACCGGGCCGTATCGTCGTACCGACTCGTACGTCGACGGGTGGGGACCGATGGGTGTGGGCAAGCTCCGGAGCGCAGGGTCCCGTTGGGTGTGGGGAGCCGGATCGCTGTCGATTCGTTGCACTCGACCATCGCTTCCTGTGGACGGATGCCGCACTCGAACGTCTTTGACTTGAGGATGGAGGCGGCTCATCCACAGGGGTGATACTCACGGGTGACACGACCGTGCGCTAGGGGTTTGCATGCTCCCATGACTCACTTCGCGTTCGACCGTCTCCGCCTGCTGCTCCTTCTCCGAACGAAACGCTCAAGCCTCGGCTCACCGCGGTCACTGCTCCTTGCCGTGATCATCGCAGCGGCGCTTGTGCTCACGAACACTCCCCCAACGGCGAGCGCCGCCTCCGGGGCTTCGTCGACACGGATACAGGTCAGCCTTCAGAGGAGCGCACCGACGAACTGGGTCACCCCGGTGCCGGCGATGGAGATCATCGAAGCCTTCGATCCTCCGGACAAGCCGTGGCTCAAGGGGCATCGCGGAATCGACGTGCTCGCAGTCGAAGGCGAACCGCTGCGGGCACCGACGGAAGGGACGATCCGCTTTGCCGGCACGGTGGCGGGGACTGCGACCATCAGCATCCTCACCGAGTCCGATCATGTGCTCACGTTCCAGCCGGCCGCGACGTCGTTGAAGAAGGGTGAGGGATTTGCCGCCGGCGAGAAGATCGGCACGGTGGGCAGCGGTGACCACTGCCAGCGTTCGTGCCTGCATATCGGAGCATGGCCGGCCGCGAGCGATCAGAGGTACGTCGATCCGGGCAAGTTCTTCGGCCAGGAGCAGTCGGCACTTCTGCCTCTGTCACGGAAGCCCGCGAAGGAACCTGAAGGCGGCGGAGATTCGGCCACCTCCGGTGCCGGAGCGTGGGGTGGTCACAGCAATGGGCGGATTCCCGCCTCGGCGATGTGTCAGTTGGAGTCGGCTCCCGGGCAGATGCTGCGCTGCGATGCTCAAGCGGCATTCGATCGGCTCTCGACGGCGTTCGAGGCTCGGTTCGGTGCCCCGATCTCGGTCACCGATGCTTACCGGGACTACGCCACGCAGGTGATCCTCAAGCGGCGAAAGGGGCGGATGGCGGCGACACCGGGAACGTCGAATCACGGGTGGGCGCTGGCTGTCGACCTCGGCAGCGGGATCAATTCCTTCGGCACCGCCCAGCATCAGTGGATGCGGGCGAATGCACCGAAGTTCGGGTGGATCCATCCCAGTTGGGCACGGCAGACGGGGTCCCTGCCCGAGCCCTGGCACTGGGAATTCCGGAAGTAGAACGCCCCAGTCTGGCCGACGCTTCCGCCATGACTCTGTCGGCCAAGTCCCTCTCTGTGAGTCTCAGGCCCGCGGATGTGCTCGCCGGTAGGTGTCCTGCAGACGCTGCATGGATACCTGAGTGTAGATCTGAGTGCTGCTCATCGTGGAGTGGCCGAGCAGCTCTTGGATCTGACGCAGGTCGGCACCGCGGTCGAGCATGTGTGTGGCCGCAGAGTGCCGCAGTCCGTGTGGTCCGATGTCCGGGGCGCTGGGGTCGTCGGAACCGTAGCGGTGTACGAGTTCGCGCACCTGCCTGGCGCCGATGCGTCCTCCGCGAACGCCGAGGAACAGTGCGTCGCCGCTGTGAGGACCGGTGAACAGTTCGCGGGCGGCGAGCCAGTCGTCGAGGGCTCTGCGTGCCGGGGTCCCGAACGGGACGCGACGTTCTTTGTTGCCCTTGCCGAGCACGGTGATCATCGATGCGCGGTGATCGATGTCGCTGCGGTCGAGTCCGGTCAGCTCCGAGACGCGCACTGCAGTGGCGTAGAGCATTTCCAGGATTGCGGCATCGCGGATGCGTTTGGCCGCATCGAGTGGATCGTTCTTGCCGTGCTGTGCGGAATCACCCGTCGTGGCGTCGTCTGCCGCCGGGTCGCTCTTCGAGGAGTCGTCTGCCATCAAGCCACTCGTATCCATGCCGTTGTCGGCGATTCCCCCTTTCCGTCTCCGCCCCACGCCGGTGACTCCGGTTCGGTGGTTCTCGGCGGCGGAGATGAGGTCGGCGGCCTGCTGAGGTTTGAGCACCGTGGGTAGGCGGGAGTCCTTCTTCGGAGTCCGCAGACGCGCAGCCGGGTTGTTAGGCAGTCCCAGGTTGCTCACGCCGTAGGCGAAGAAGGACCGCACTGCCGCGATCTTTCGCGCCACCGTCGATTTCGCGGCACCGGCATCGTCGAGGGCGATGAGCCAGGACCGCAGAACGTCGAGATCGACAGCAGCGATGTCGATCCGTGCGCCGGATGCCGTCGCGAGGTGCCCTTCTCCGCTCCTCTGTTGGAGCTTCGTCGAATGCACGGCGTGATCGAGGAAGTCAGTGACGTCGGAGACGTAGGCACGGGCTGTGTGTTCGGAGACGTCACGAGACCTCAGGTGGTCGGCATAGCCGGACACCACCTCGACGACGGTCGATGATGTGCTCACGTCCCCAGGATACGCGGCGCCGGAGGACGCCGCCGTTTTCCGTCGGCCATCAGGCGTCAGGTGTCGGCCGTCAGACCTCAGCTGAGGATGAACGGCAGCCGTTCGCCTATGTCGCCGAGGACCGATCTCTGTGCCGCGTCCGGTGATCGTCGTCCCGTGCCGATGAGCAGACCTTCGGCATCGGACAGTTCCGCGGGGATCGTCGCCCCGATAGCGTCCTCGAACATCGTCCGACTTCGAGCGACGCAGCCGGTCGGCGGAGTCGGCGCACCCGGCAGGTGTGCGATGAGGTCGAAGTGGTGAAGGGTCCATTCGAGGACATACGCGTTGAGGAAGTCTCCGATCGTGAGCACCATGTGCTGGGTCTCCACCCGTCGTTCGGGGTCGGCGAGCCGAGCGGCCCGGTCGGCGGCTGTGCCCACATCGTCGAGGTGGAACTTCAGCAGTTGCGGATCCCCATAGGCGGCAGCCAGTCGCGGGATGAGCGCGTCGAGGGGATCATTCCCGGTCGGCGGGGAGTCTGTGACAGTCCAGTAGGTTGCTGCGTCGTGGGTCGGTGCGCCCTCGCTCGGTGTCACGAGGGTGATGAGGACGTCCTGGGCATCGATGATGAGGTGGCACACGAGGTCCTGGACGCGCCACCCGGCACAGCCGGAGGCTCGTTCGAAGTCGCCGTCGGGCAGTTCGGCGACAGTTCTCAGCAGTGTTGTCCAGGCCTGAGAGAAATGGCCGGCGGGAGAGTCTGTGCTCACGTTCTCAGGATACGCGGCCTCCACGGCGGACTGACAGCAATCCCCAGCATCAGGGGCTCGGTCTGCGCAGCTTCACCCATCCGGTGTCGCGGCGTGCGGCCAGTCCGGCCAGGTCGAGGGCGGTGAGAGAGTTGAGCGCATCCGCGATCGTCAGCCCTGCCCGGGAGGCGATGGTGCCGACGTCGAGCGGCTTCGACACGGTCAGCGCATTCAGACAGATCTTCTCCCTCTCGTCGAGCCCTTCGCGGGGATCGAGAGACGGCGGGCGTTCTCCACTCCCCGCAGCAGAACTGAACACGGCCGTGTCGAAGAGTGCCGGGGTGTCATCGTCCATGAGCGCGATGACATCGTCGCTGCAGGTGGCGAGTTCCGCTTCGTGTTCACGCACGAGCTTGTGTGCTCCGGTCGAGGACGCCGAGTACACGGACCCGGGGAAGGCCGCGACCTGGCGGGAGAGTTCGAGGGCATGCCGAGCGGTGTTGAGCGCCCCGCTGCGCCAGCCGGCTTCGACGATCACGCTCACCTGCGACGAGGCGGCTATGAGTCGGTTGCGCAGCAGGAACCGGTGGCGCATCGGCGTCATTCCGGGTGCAGTCTCGGACACGATGGCTCCGGTGGCGAGGATCTGTTCGAACAGTTCGGCGTTCGCCGCCGGGTAGAAGCGGTCGACTCCCCCGGCCATGAATGCCACCGTCGGCGATTCCCGGGCGATGGCGGCACGGTGGGCGGCCGCGTCGATGCCGAACGCACCGCCGGATACGACGGTGATTCCACGAGCGGCAAGATCCCACGCAAGGTCAGAGGCGCATTTGGTTCCGTAGTTGCTGGCTGCTCTGGCCCCGACCACGGCAATGGAACGAGTCAGTGCGGCACTGAGAGAAGCTGCTCCTCTCACCCATAGGCCCAGCGGTGCTGCAGGGCCGAGATCGTCGAGCATTCGTGGCCACTCATCGTCATCGGGAATGACCAGTCGGCCGCCGATTCTCGCGATCTTGTCCAGATCGCTCCCGACCGCGTCGGCTTCGCCGGCTCGCACAGCCCACCGGTCGATGGCCGCTGACAGCTGACCGTGTTCGGCCGCCTCGGTGCCGGTGTCGGCCAGACCTTGGACGGCATCGAGTGCGGTGGTCTCACCGCGACCGACGGCCGTGATGATCGCCAGCGCGGCGACCGGGCCGATTCCGTCGACGAGCCGTTTGAGCAGTCCGTCGCCTGGCTCACCTATGCGCAGCAGTGAGGCGATGGCCATGCGTACGTCCTCATGTGTGTTCACGGTCATGACTCCTGTGTCCGCAGGGCGAGCGCCATTCTCATCGTGTCGGGGTCGGGACCCTGCTTTCCCGCCAGGTCGGCCAGAGTTGTTGCGACACGCAGCACCCTGTCATAGCCGCGCATGGTGATCCGGCCGGTGTCGAGTGCCCGATCGAGATCACTGAGGTCTGTCGGTGTGAGTGCGAAGTGTTCGCGCAGCCAGGTTCCGGGCGCTTCGGCGTTGAGCCTCCAGTCGCAGCCGGCGAAGCGTTCCGACTGTCGCCTCCGTGCGTCGAGTACGCGGGCGGCCACCGTGGTGCTGGTCTCCTGGTCCCCACCGAGCCGGATGTCGGCGGGAGAGACGGGGAAGAGCTCGAGCTGCAGGTCGACGCGGTCGAGCAGCGGTCCGGAGAGCCGATTGCGATAGCGGCGTTTGTCCAAAGGGGTGCACCGACAGTCCCCGCCGGCGCCGGCCATCCCGACTCCGCAGGGGCAGGGGTTTGCGGCCATGATGAGCTGGAAGGATGCCGGGAGCACCATCGATCCCCAGGCACGGTGGATGTGGAGGCGACGGGATTCCATCGGCTGTCGCAGGGCTTCGAGCACATCGCGTGAGAATTCGGGTGCCTCATCCATGAACAGCACCCCGCGGTGGGCGCGGCTGAGGACTCCGACCGTTCCGGGGCGGCGTCCGCCGATGAGCGCCGAGGCGGTGCTGCGGTGATGGGGTGCCTCGAACGGCGGGCGGTGATCGAGTCCGTCGCTGCCGTCGAGTTCTCCGCGCAGGGAACGGACGGTGGCGACTTCTACGGCTTCGTCGTCGTTCAGCGGCGGCAGGATTCCGGGCAGGCATTGGGCCAGCAGCGTCTTGCCCGCTCCGGGTGTTCCGCGCATGAGCATGTTGTGGCCACCTGCCGCGGCGACCTCGAGGCCGAAACGTCCTTCAGCCTGTCCTTGGACTTCGCTGAGGTCGTGGAGTTCTGGGTTCATGGGGTCGGGCCGATCCATTTCGAGGACCGCCGGCAGTGCGGGTACGGCCATCGATCCTCCGTAGGCATTGACCACCTCGGCCAGCGAGGCGACCGAGAGGACTCTTGCCCGTCCGATGAGTCCCGCCTCACCGGCATTGCCGATGGGGACGACGAATCGGTCGAACCCAGCTTGCAGCGCTGTGTGCAGGGACGGGAGCACCCCGGTGACGGGACGGATTCTGCCGTCGAGCCCGATCTCACCGCAGTGGATGACGCTGCCTGTGTCGTCGTTGGTGATCAACGAGAGTGCTCTGAGCACGGCGACGGCGATGCCGAGGTCGAATCCGGTGCCGATCTTCGGCACCGTTCCCGGGGTGAGGTTGATCGTCAGGTGTTCTGTGGCGACGGGCTTGCCGAGGTATGACAGGGCCGCACGAAGGCGCTTGCGTGATTCGCTCACCGAGGCATCCGGCAGTCCGACGATGTCGATTCCCGGCAGGCCGGCGCTGACGCTGGCTTCGATCGACACGATCTTCCCGGTCAATCCCCACAGGGCCACGGCGGAGGCCCGCCCGATGATGTGCGCCGAGGATGCGGGTTCGACTTCGTCGGCCTCGGCCGGCTCGACCAGCTCCGGCGGGTCGACCATCTCTGGCGGTTCGACCGGATCGCCCGGCGGTTCCTCCCGTCCCAGGGTCTCCTCACTCACGAGTCGACCTGGATGTTCGGGCAGTGGAAGTACTGGACGCGCGGTTCCATGATGATCCCGAGTGCGTCGATGCGCGTGCCCGGAAAGTATTCGTCCTGCCCGCTCAGCCAGAGCCCTGCCAATGTGCGGATGCGGGCGAGCTTGTTTCGGGTCACGGCCTCCAGCGGTGATCCGAGCATGGCCGTGCGACGCGTCTTGACCTCCACGAAGACCGCGGTGTCACCGTCGCGGGCGATGATGTCGAGCTCACCGCGAGCACACCGGAAGTTGCGTTCGAGAATGACGAGTCCAGTGTCTTCGAGGAACGCAGCGGCGAGGTCCTCTCCCCTGCTGCCGAGCGCCTGCTTACGCAGGCCCTTCACGGTCCGCGTGCTCTTCGACGCTCGATTCCGACCGGGTGTTCGTATCCGTCCCATGCCGGTCAGATGACCATGCCGACCCTGCCTCGAGGAAGAGCAGAAAAAGGGGCTGTGGACGAGGCCGACTCATCCACAGGGGTTCTACGTTCGAGTCCGTGCCTCGTCCACAGCAATCGGTGCCGAAGTGAGTGAGCCCAGGGTTCGCCGGTGGCCCCGGCGCCCCGTCTCACCCACGGATCGCCGTCGGCGGTTCGAGATCGGACTTCGCGATCTCTTCGATGTTGACGTCCTTGAACGTCAGCACGTGCACGGTCTTGATGAACCGCGCCGACCGGTAGCTGTCCCACACCCACGCGTCGCGCAGGGTGAGTTCGAAGTACACGTCGCCGGCATCGTTGTGAGCCTTGAGGTCGACGTGGTTGGCGAGGTAGAACCGGCGCTCGGTCTCGACGACATAGGCGAAGAGACCGACGACGTCCCGGTATTCCTTGTACAGCGCAAGCTCGAGTTGTGCTTCGTAGTCGTCAAGATCATCGGCGCTCATGACAGGCCCTCCTTCGCTCCTGAGTCCGCGGTCAGGCGGAAGCTTCTCCGGTGGTGGATGCTGGGTCCGAGTTCGGTGATGCCCTGCCGGTGCTTCACCGTCCCATATCCCACGTTCGATTCCCAACCATAGTGCGGATGGGCCTCGGCAAGTGCGATCATCGTCTCGTCGCGTGCAACTTTCGCCACGATGCTCGCCGCCGCGATCGCCGGAACGGAGCCGTCCCCCTTGATCACGGTGCGCACAGGCGGCAGTTCGAGGTCGGCACAGTCACCGAATATCCCCAGGCAATCGAGGGTGAGTGGGGCCGAAAGCCAATCGTGTCGACCGTCGAGGAGCACCATCGTCCGGCCCGGGAAATCCCTCACCGAGGCGGCCGTTCCATTGACATCGCCACCTCCCGAACCGTTCCTTTCGGCACCGCCCGAACCGTGTCCGCCGGAACCTGCACCCGCCCATTCGCGCAGCATCGAGATCATGGCACGACGTCCGGCGAGGTTGAGCGCCATCGTCATCCCCACCTCGTCGAGTTCGGCAGGCGTCGTCGATCCCACCGCCGCGGCGGTCGCCCACGACCGCACGCGGTCGGTGGCAACCTGCCTCGACTGCGCACTCAGCTGCTTCGAATCATGGATGCCGGCGGGCACCTCGGCGGCAGTGAGAGTGCGCAGATCGAACAGGGCGACACCGACGCTGACAGGCCCGGCCAGGGCACCACGGCCCACCTCGTCGACGCCGATGACGTAGTCGAATCCTTCGCTCAGAAGTTCCCGTTCGACGCTGAGGTCGGTCAGTCCACGTGCGGCCATCAGTTCCCGCTGAGTCCCTCGGCGGTATCCGGTACGGCCGCGAAGACCCTGTCGGGTGTGGAGACCCAGCTGAAGTGCTTGAACGGCCAGTTGATGAGGAACACGGTGCCGACGACGTCGCCTTCGGACACGAACGGGTCGGTGTCCATGTGGTATCGCGAGTCGGCGGAGTTGCTGCGGTTGTCGCCCATCACCCAGTAATGGCCTTCGGGCACGGTGACCTCGAATTCAACCTCCGAGGGGGCGGTGCCCTCATCGAGATAGGTTTCGTCGATCGGCTCGCCGTTGACCAGCAGGCGTCCTTCGGCGTCACAGCATCTGATCGTGTCGCCGCCGACGCCGATGACCCGTTTGATCAGCTGATTGCCCGAGTCCGCGGGAGCCAAGCCGATGAATTCGAGGACCGGGTTGGGCGTGTATTCGGCGGTTTCGGCGGCCGAGAGCCAATGGTCCGGGTCGTCGAAGACGATGATGTCGCCGCGGTCGGCGGGTCCGAAGCGGTGAGCCAGCTGGTTGACGAGCACCCGGTCATCGACCTGAAGAGTGGTCATCATGGATTCGGACGGGATGTAGAAAGAACGGACGACCCACGTCTTCAGGGCCGTCGAGATGAGCAGGGCGACGACGATGATCGCCAGGGTCTCCAGCAGACCGCGCGCGAACCGTTTCGAGGCGGGCGGCGGGGAAGCTTCGGATTCGCTTGTCATTCGTTCGCTTTCACATCGGACCGGGACTGCGGCTGTGGACTGAACCGAGCGTATCAGCACGACTCTCGCCGCACACTCAGCCGCAGTGCAGTTCCATGTGTACGCTCAGCCGTCCGCGCAAATGCTCAGTCGACGACGACTGCCCGCACCGAGGCGGCATTCTGTGGACGACGGTTCCCCAAACCGAGGCGGCGCTCAGTCGATAGAGGAGCCGTGCCCGATCACGGGGCCGAGGATCCGGTCGGTGGGGATGAATCCCCCACCTGGCCGTCCCAGCAGCGACCTGGAGTCGGCGGAGTCGTTGCGGTTGTCGCCCATCACCCACATGGTGCCTTCGGGGACTTCGATGGAGAATTCCACCGCCGAGGCGGGGGTCGGGGCATAGTCTTCGCTCAGAGGCTTGCCGTTGAGCAGCAGACGACCCTTCGCGTCGCAGCATTCGAGGCTGTCACCGCCGATGGCGATGACGCGTTTGACGTAGTAGACATCCCGAGGGCCGAGACCGACCCAGGAACCGATCTTCTGCAGAGGAGTGGGCAGCTCATCGTCGACGAACGATCCGCGGCCATCGAAGACGACAATGTCTCCGCGTCGGAGGTCTCCGCGCAGGGCGTCCGGGCGCCACACCGTGATCGAATCATCGACCTTGAGCGTCGGCTCCATCGAGGCACTCGGAATGGTGAAGCGCTGGATGACGAATCCGCGGATCGATCCGCCGAGGACGATGATGATGACGGCGATCGCCGCGATCGCCTTCCAGAACCGTGCCGAAGACAGAAGACGCGACCCGAAGGTCGCGTCTTCATGTCTGTTCGGCACCGTGTGATCATCTCCCACCGTGCCGGGCAAATCAGGCCTTTTCGCGGATGCGAGCAGCCTTGCCGCGCAGTTCGCGCAGGTAGTACAGCTTCGCACGACGCACGGCGCCGCGGGTGAGGACCTCGATCTTGTCGACGTTGGGCGAGTGCACCGGGAAGGTACGCTCCACACCGACGCCGAAACTGATCTTACGGACGGTGAAGGTCTCGCGAACGCCGTCGCCCTGGCGACGGATGACGATTCCCTTGAAGACCTGGATACGCGAGCGCGAACCTTCGATCACCTTGACGTGAACATTGAGGGTGTCGCCCGGACGGAATTCGGGAACGTCAGACTTCAGCGAGGCTGCATCTACAACATCGAGCTTCTGCATTGTGGTTTCTCCTGTGGCCTCTGCTTCAGGTCGAGGACACGCATATCGGACCGGTGTTCCGGTAACTGGATCGTCTGTCGGGATCTCTCCCCGTCGGCCCGCCGATTCGATGCGACGGGCCACCGTGGGCACTCATCCCCCTGAAGCAGGTGAGTGCCAACAAACGCGACGCTCTATTCTGTCACGGTTGAGCGCTCAGACTCAAACCGCTCGAGAGCCGCCAGGTCGTCTTTGCTCAGGTCATCGAGCTTCTCAAGCAGATCCGGTCTGACATCCGCGGTGCGTTCGAGACGTCGGTCACGTCGCCACCTGGCGATCGCAGCGTGGTTGCCGCTGAGCAGGATCTCGGGCACTTCGCGTCCGCGCCAGGACGCCGGCTTCGTATAGATCGGGTATTCGAGCAGTCCGTCTTCGTGGCTCTCCTCGGTCAGCGACTCGGGGTTTCCGATGACGCCGGGGATGAGGCGGCTGACCGCTTCGATCATCACCATCGAGGCGACTTCACCGCCGTTGAGGACGTAGTCGCCGATGCTCATGGGCAGCAGGTCGAAGTGCTCCCCGGCCCAATCGATGACGCGCTGGTCGATTCCTTCGTAGCGTCCGCAGGCGAAGACGAGGTGGTCGCGGGCGGCGAGATCTTCGGCGATGCGCTGGTCGAACACCTGCCCGGCGGGGCTGGGCACGATGAGCGTCGGCTTGCCTCCGGCTGCCGGACCGGCGGTCCGAGCACCATCCGCACCCTCGCCCACCGCAGCGCTGCCGCGTTCCGCGAGAATGTGCTCGAGAGCCAGCGCCCAGGGTTCGGCCTTCATGACCATTCCCGCTCCCCCGCCATAGGGCGAGTCATCGACGGTATTGTGCCGGTCGAAGGTGAAGTCCCGCAGGTCGTGGACGCCGAGGCTCAGCTGACCACGATCGACGGCCTTGCCGATGAGCGAGAGCTGCAGTCCGGCGAGATATTCGGGGAAGATCGACACGACATCGATCGACATCTGCGGTCCGCTAGCCTCGGCGGGAGTCGCACCCTGGGTCACGAAGTCCGCTCCGGTCGCCTCGGCGGGGGTGTCGCTGCCATTCATCGGGAACGGTTCGCTCATTCGGCGTCGAAGAGGCCGGCGGGCGGGGTGACGGTGACGCGTCCTGAGTCGATGTCGACATCGGGCACGATCTCAGTGACGAAGGGGATGAGCACAACGTGACCGGCGGTGTGCTTCATGTGGAGCAGATCCTGGGCGGTCCCGTTCGTGACGTCGACGATCTCGCCGACGAGGGCGTCGTTCTCATAGACCTTGAGGCCGATGAGGTCGTCGAGGTACCAGGCGTCGGTTTCGTCGTCGTCCTCATCCGCCTCGGCAAGGATGAGGGTGTTGCGGATCTCCTCGGCGCGGTTGCGGTCGGGGACCTCATCGAAGGCCAAGAGCAGGCGATCGCGGTGCCACCTCGCCGACTTCAGCGTCAGCAGTCCGATATCGGGATCCGTGGCGAAGGTCGCCCCTGGATTGAGCCGGTCCTCGGGTCGGTCGGTGCGCACCTCGACGGTGAACTCGCCCTTGATTCCGTGCGGCTTGCCCAGCCGGGCGATCACCGTGTCCATTCTGCTCCTCGAAGTCTGCTGTCGCTGTCTGTTCGGCCGGCCCTGCACTTAGGTGACTGCGCTTCTGCGGTCGTACGGCGGGCCGCCGCGTTCAGGCACCAGTGTAGTCGGCGACCGGTGGGTGAATGCACGAGAGGGGATGCAGCGCACGTGCACTGCATCCCCTCTCGGATGTTGGAATTACGCCTCGATGAGGTCCACTCGCACCGACTCACGGCCGGCCAGCGAGTTCATCACGGTGCGCAGGGCCTTGGCGGTCCTGCCTGCACGGCCGATGACCCGGCCGAGGTCTTCGGGGTGAACCCGGACCTCGAGGGTCGTGCCGCGCTGCGAAGAACGCGAACGAACGGAGACGTCGTCGGGATGATCGACGATTCCGCGGACCAGATGTTCGAGCGAATCAGGCAACATCTCAGGCTTCAGCGCTTTCTTCAGCGGCCTCAGATGCGGCTTCGGCTGTTTCCTCGGCCGGAGCCTCGGCAGCTTCAGCGGACTTGCCGCCCTTCTGCGTGATGGCTTCCTTGATCACCGATTCGGCGTTCGGGGCCACGTAGGCTTCCTTCTCAGGCTGCGGCTTCACGGTGTTGACCGCTTCGCCTTCGCCCTTGAACTTCTGCCAGTCGCCGGTGAGCTTGAGCAGAGCCTTGACCTGGTCGCTCGGCTGTGCGCCGACGCCGAGCCAGTACTGCGCGCGCTCGGAGTCGATCTCGATGACCGAAGGCTCACGGGTCGGGTGGTAGATGCCGATCTGTTCGATGGCCTTACCGTCACGACGAGTCTTCGAGTCAGCGACGACGACGCGGTAGAAGGGTGCACGGATCTTGCCCATGCGGGTCAGACGAATTTTGACTGCCACTTTAGTGGTGTCTCCTTTTGTGTTCTGTGTGCACAGCTGTACCAGAAGAATCGTGGGGTTGATCTGCTGGAAGCCGCGGCTCGGACTATCACTTCGGCGCGGATGAGAGGGCCCGGGCCGAAAGCAAAAGTACAAGAGTCAATTGTGCCAGAAGGCTCTACTTCTTGCCACCTGGAAAGATTCCGCCGAAGCCCTTGGGCAGGTTCGCCGGATCGAATTCCTCGTCCTTGCCCAGATCGACTCCGCCGAAGGCCGAGCCGACCGGGTCCTGCGTCTTGCCCGCCTTCTTGTCCGCCAGCGCCTGCGCCTCCTGCGCACGCTTGGCCGGGTTGCCCGACTGACCGCCCTTGCGGCCCTTCTTCTTCCCTGCGGGTTTCTTCTTCTTGCCACTGGCGGCACCAGGCATTCCGCCCATTCCGGGCATCTGCGGCATACCTCCGCCACCGGGCATTCCGGGCATACCGCCGCCGCGGGTCATCGACCGCATCATCTTCTGCGCCTGGGTGAAGCGCTCCATGAGCTGGTTGACCGCGGTGACCGTGGTGCCGGCACCCTTGGCGATGCGGGCACGGCGGGAGCCGTTGAGGATCTTCGGGTTGGAGCGCTCCTGGGGTGTCATCGATCTCACAATCGCTTCGACCCGGTCGACCTCACGCTCGTCGAAGTTCGCCAGCTGCTCCTTGTACTGGCTCATTCCGGGCATCATGCCCAGCATCTTCTTCATCGAGCCCATCTTCTTCAGGCCCGCCATCTGCGTGAGGAAGTCGTTGAGGTCGAAGTCCTCGCCGGATTCGACCTTCTTCTTGAGCTTCTCGGTCTCTTTTTCGTCGAAGTTCTTCTCGGCCTGCTCGATGAGCGTCATGATGTCGCCCATGTCGAGGATCCGGTCGGCCATCCGGTCCGGGTGGAACTGCTCGAAGTCCTTAATCGATTCGCCCGTGGAGGCGAACATGATCGGCTTTCCGGTCACCTCGGCGACGGATAGCGCGGCACCACCGCGGGAGTCGCCGTCGAGCTTCGAGAGCACGACGCCGGTGAAGTCGACGCCGTCGAGGAACGCCTCGGCGGTCTTCACCGCGTCCTGACCGATCATCGCGTCGATGACGAAGAGGACTTCGTCGGGGTTGACCGCGCTGCGGATGTCCGCGGCCTGCTGCATGAGCTCCTCGTCGATGCCAAGGCGGCCGGCCGTATCGACGATGACGACGTCGTGGAGTTTGGACTTCGCAACCTCGATCGAGTCGGTGGCGACCTGGATCGGATCACCGACACCATTGCCCGGTTCCGGGGCGTAGACCACGGCACCTGCACGCTCGCCGACGATCTGGAGCTGGTTGACGGCGTTGGGGCGCTGCAGGTCGGCCGCGACGAGCATAGGCCGGTGGCCCTCGGACTTCAGCCAGTGCGCGAGCTTTCCGGCCAGAGTGGTCTTACCTGCACCCTGGAGGCCGGCGAGCATGATGACCGTCGGCGGCCGCTTGGCGAAGTTGAGTCGACGGGTCTGACCGCCGAGGATGCCGACGAGTTCGTCGTTGACGATCTTGACGACCTGCTGGCCGGGATTGAGTGCGCCCGAGACCTCCTCGGACAGGGCGCGTTCACGGATCCGGCCGGTGAAGGCACGCACGACAGGCAGGGCGACGTCGGCGTCGAGCAGGGCACGTCTGATCTCACGGATGGTAGCATCGACGTCGGCTTCGGACAGCCGGCCCTTCCCGCGCAGATTCTTGAAAGTCGCGGTGAGCCTGTCGGACAGAGAGTTAAACACGTACAAGCCTTCTTCACGATGGTTTGGTCGACTCTCTAGACTAGCAACTCACCCGGGTCCGGCTGAAACCACACATGCTGGCAAACCCCCGTGAGCCCCGGTGAACTCCTCCCCGCTGGTGCTTCACCCGACAATTCCTCGCAGAACACGGTGGCGGTCGCAAACCCACTCGTTGCGCCAAAGCGGATTGTGAGGAGCAGTGAGGGATGCCCGACTGGCTGCAGGAGAGAGAACAAGCAGTGAGGGATGTGTCAGTACCTGTAGGAAGCGACCGCGTGGGGAAGAGTTGCCGCCAGCGGTGACAGGTGGCCAGCAGTGGTCGGGGAAGCAACCACCTGCGAGGTGAGGGCCGAAATTCAGCAGCCGGTGATCGGGGAGGCCACCGCTGGCGACTGCGTTCACCGGAAGGAGTAGGCCTGCTCCGCGTGCTCGTAGGTGTCGATGCCCTCGAGCTCCTCGCGCGGGTCGATCCGCAGCCCCATCGTCCGCCGCAGCACCAGCGAGATGGCCAGCGTGACGAGCCCCGCGAAGACGATGGCCACGAGGCAGGCGAGCACCTGCGCGATGAGGAGTTCGAGTCCGCCGCCGTAGAAGAGACCGGACGGTCCGTCCTCGTGCGGGAAGGCGAAGAAGCCGATCATCACGGTGCCGATGATTCCCGCGACGAGGTGGACGGCCACCACATCGAGCGCATCGTCGTAGCGCAGACGGTTCTTGGCTTCGACGGCGAAGATCGCTCCCGCTCCCGCGGCGATGCCGATGAGCACGGCGGCGTAGGGATCGACGTTGGCACATGCCGGGGTGATCGCGACGAGGCCGGCGATCGCACCCGAGACGCTGCCGATGCTGGACGGCCGCGAGGCCCGCAGCCGTTCGATCATGATCCAGGTGATCATGCCGGCGGCCGGTGCTGCCAAGGTGTTGATCCAGATGAGTCCACCCTGTTCGATCGTTGAGGCGGCACCGCCGTTGAAGCCGAACCAGCCGAACCACAGCAGGGCCGCTCCGAGCACGGTGATCGGAATGTTGTGCGGCTTGTGCGGGGTCGAGAAGCGGGCACGGCGACCCATGACGACGACGAGGACGAGCGCCGAGATGCCGGCATTGATGTGAACGACGGTGCCGCCGGCGAAGTCGATGGCGGGTCCGAACAGGCTGCCGATCGCACCGGATTCGCTGAGCAGTCCGTCGCCCCAGACCATGAACGCCAGCGGGCAGTAAACGAGCGTCACCCAAGCGGCGGAGAACACCAGCCAGGTGGAGAATTTCGCTCGGTCGGCGACGGCACCGGCGATGAGTGCGATTGCGATCATCGCGAACGTCGAACCGTAGCCGATCGAGATCAGCGAGGCGGGATCTTCGGCGACGGCACCGGTGAGTCCGAGCTGGGACAGCGGATTGCCGACGAGTCCGGCGATCGAATCACCCGAGCTCAGTCCGTATCCGTAGAGCACCCAGACGAGACCGCCGACGGCCATTGCGGAGAAGACCATCATCATCATGTTGATGGCCGAGGTGATTCGCGTCATCCCGCCGTAGAAGAACGCCACCCCGGGGGTCATGAGCAGGACCAGCCCTGCCGCGACCATCATCCATACGTTCACTGCATCGAGTTCCATGTCGTCTCTCATCTGTCGAAGTCGGTTCCGGATCGAACCGCGCAGAGACAGTTTCCATGACGCATGTCACAGTGATGATTCGGCTATGTTTCGTGAATATGACAAGCCGGGTCTCACCCAGCAGATACAAGGGTGAGACCCGGCAGAATCCATGCGCAGGTTCAGTGTGTGAAATCAGTCGAGCAGCGCGTCGACGAACCCTTCGGCGGTGAACGGCGCCAGATCGTCCGCACCTTCGCCGAGGCCGATGAGCTTGACCGGCACTCCGAGTTCACGCTGGACGGCGACGACGATTCCGCCCTTCGCGGTGCCGTCGAGCTTGGTGAGCACGATTCCGGTGATGTCGACCGCCTCGGCGAAGACCTTCGCCTGCTGCATGCCGTTCTGTCCGGTGGTCGCGTCGAGGACGAGGAGCACTTCGTCGATCTCGTGGCCCTCCCCCAGCGGTCGGGTGGCCACTCGCTTGACCTTGCCGAGTTCGTCCATGAGTCCGCGTTTGTTCTGCAGACGTCCGGCGGTGTCGATGAGGACGACGTCGGAACCGTCGGCCTGTCCCTTCTCGACGGCCGAGTAGGCCACCGAAGCGGGGTCGGCGCCTTCTTCCTTGCGCACGGTCTCGACGCCGACGCGTTCACCCCATGTGGACAGCTGTTCGGCCGCGGCGGCGCGGAAGGTGTCCGCGGCGCCGAGCAACACGGACTTGTCCTCGGCGACGAGCACGCGGGCGATCTTGCCCACCGTCGTCGTCTTCCCGGCACCGTTGACCCCGACGACGAGGATGACGGAGGGGTCGCCGCCCTTGCCGGTATCGGCGAGCGAGCGGTCCATCGTCGGATCGACGAGTTCGATGAGCTCTTCGCGCAGCAGCCCGCGGACCTCTTCTGGGTTCCGGGTGCCGAGCACCTTGACGCGTTCGCGCAGGCGGTCGACGAGCTCGGTCGTCGGTTCGACGCCGACGTCGGCGAGGATGAGCGTATCCTCGATCTCCTCCCAGGCGGACTCGTCGAGGTTGTCACGGGAGAGGAGGTTGAGCAGTCCGCGCCCGAGCCCGCTGTTCGACTTCGCAAGGCGTTCACGCAGGCGGACGAGGCGGCTGGCCGGTTCGGTGGGAACCTCGGAACCGCGCGCTTCGGCTTTGTCCTTCTCGACTGCCTCGGCGACGTCATCGATGCTCAGCTCACCGGTGACCTCCGCATCGATGCCGCGCCTGTCATCGAGGCCCTTCTTGCGCGCGTTGACGCGCAGCGAGATGCCCACGCCGACGACGAGAGCGAATACGATCGCCGCGACGATGAGCAAGATGATCGGCTGATCCATGGTTCTTCCGTCCTCCTTTGAGTGCCGCCGTTCGGGCCGCCGGCACTCGAGTTCCCGGACTCTTCCGGTGGTGTCAGTGTGTCGGTGAACGCGCCGGAATCAGTCGGCGCGACCTCCGTTGTCGTGGGCCTCGACCGCTCGAGGCCGCATAGGTCTCAGGTCAGGATCCGCGGCTGCCGAAGAGCAACCCGGCGGTGGTCTTCCACCCGGTTCCCGACTCGGGGATCTTCCAGTGGCGAGTGCGCGGGCGGACCGTGATGAGGGAGGGCGCCGCATGGCGTCGGGGCTGGGGCCGGAGCACATAGGAGTGGTCGCGGATAGCGGTCACCGCTGCCTGCTCCCTGGTCGCCAGGTGCGAGGTGCCGTCATCATGGCCGAAGAATTCGTGGACTTCGTCGTCGTAGCCGGTCCACTCGGGCGGCAGGCGGAATCGCTGCACATCGGAGGAGTATCGCAGGCGTCCTTCGGCGCGCAGGCCGGGCAGAGCCACGAGGAGGACGACGACGAGTGCCAGGGCGAAGGAGATCGCGAGTCCGACGATGACGACAAGTACCGAATTCATGCCCTCGAGCCACCTCGCAGTACAGCAGCCTCGGCCATGGACGTCCCGCTCCTCACGTTCTTCGAATACCTGTGTCTGGGCCCAAGTCTATAGTCCCCGGCCACGACAATTGTGCTCGCCCACCGTGCGGCAGTTGCAAAATTCCCTGGGACTGTCCTGGGCATCACCGTCAAACGGCCTTGTGCCCCAGCGGCAGGCCTGTCAGCTCGGGCGCGCCGGGCAGATCGTGGGCCGCGGTTCACGGAATCCGCTGCGATATGACTTTCGACACCCCGTCGCCGTGCATCGTCACACCGTAGAGGGCATCGGCGATCTCCATCGTCCGCTTCTGGTGGGTGATGACGATGAGCTGCGAGGAGTCCTGCAGCTCCTTGAACACTGTGAGCAGGCGGGAGAGGTTGAGATCGTCGAGGGCCGCTTCTACCTCGTCCATGACGTAGAACGGGCTCGGCCGAGCCTTGAAGATCGCGACCAGTATGGCCACGGCCACCAGCGACCGCTCCCCTCCTGAGAGCAGAGACAGACGTTTGACCTTCTTGCCGGCCGGGCGGGCGTGCACGTCGACGCCGGTGGTGAGCATATCGTTCGGATCGGTCAGGCTCAGTGCGCCCTCACCGCCGGGGAAGAGGCGGGAGAAGATGTCCTCGAACTCCCGCGCCGTATCCGCATAGGCTTCGGCGAAGACGCGTTCGACGTGCCGATCGACCTCCTCGACGAGCTGCATGAGGTCCTTGCGCGAGGATTCGATGTCCGCGATCTGCTTCTCGAGGAACTGATGCCGTTCCTTCAACGCCTCATACTCCTCGAGCGCGAGCGGATTGACTGTGCCGATGCGCTTGAGCTGCGACGCCGCCTGCTTCTGCCGCTTCTCCACCTCGGAGCGCACATACGGCCGGTCCTCGACGTCCTCTTCGAACGACGGAACGGGCAGATGCGGCCCGAATTCGTCGATGAGGCGGTCGATTCCCAGCCCCGTCTCCTCCTCCGATCGGTGCGCGATCTCCTCGAGCCTAAGCCGGAAACGTTCCTTCGCGAGTTCGGCTTCGGCGGCAGCGTCCTTGAGCTTCTGCAGCTGAGTTCGCGTCGATCCCAATTCCTCGCCGAGGCGGCCCTTCTCTTCGCGCAGACCGCCGCGTTCGTCGACGAGGACCTGGATCGCCTCACCGAGCTCGGCCACGGTGGAGGTGGCCAGTTCCGCGGCTTCGGTCGCGGTTTCGGCGATGAGCTGCACCGAGGCGGCCGCGCGCTTCTTCTTCGCGATCGTGCGCTGCGTCTGCTCCCGCGCCGCTTCTTCGGCCTTCGCCGCCCGCAGGAGGGAGTCGACCCGGTCGCCTAAGAACCGGGCCCGGTCGGCAGCAGACCGATGGCTGATGCGGGCTTCGACGAGGTCTTCCGAAGCTTGGGCGACCTGTGCGCTGAGTTCGTCCCGAGCAGCGGTGTCGACGACTTCGTCGACCTCGGCGGCTCCGGCCAGTGCTGCCGCGGCCGACTGAGAGTCGCGTTCGGCGGCGGCGAGGCGGGATTCGAGTTCGGTCGCGTTCTCCTGCGCGCGCTGCAGGCGAGTGCGAGCCACACCGATCTCACCGGTGATGCGTGAGACCTCTTCGGCCGCGGCCATGATCTTCGCGTCCGAAGAGTGGAGGGCGTCGAGGGCTGCGGCCGACTCCTCTCGCGCTGCGGTCAGGCGCGGTTCGAGTTCCCTCAAGGAGGCGTCGAGCTTCTGCGCCCGGTCGTCGAGGTCGGCAACGAGGGAATGCGTGTCCTCGAGCGCGGTCTGTGAGGCCAGGCGTGTGCCCGAGGCGGTGCGGGCTCGGCTGATGCGGGTCGCGGTGAGCACTTCACCGTGGACGGTGACGGCGGTGAGTTCGGGCCGGGCCTCGGTGAGTTCGATTCCGGTGCGCGCATCGGGGACGCAGACGACACCGTGCAGGGCACGGGCAAGCAGAGCGCGCAGTTCGGGGACGTTGCTGTCGACGACATCGGAGAGCCATCGCAGGCCGTCCAGCGCAGGCAGCTCCGGCAGAGCGTCGAGGGCGCTCCCACCGCCCTTCCCTGCCGCTGGTTCGACCCCGGCGGGGATCGTCAGGGACACGTTCGTGTCCTCGCCGAGGTGGTCGAGCACTGCCAGCGCCGCTGCGCTGTCATCGACGATGACGCCGGAGACCGTCGTCGACAGGGCCGCGGCCGCGGCCATTTCGAATCCGTGGTCGACACTCAGTCTTTCTGTCACGGCCGTGCGCACTCCCGGCAGATCCGCATTGACGATGTCTTCGAGGTCGGCTTCCAGGGCGGTGCCCAATGCCAGGGCTTCCGCGCGGGCCTTCGCCGATGACAGTTCGGAGGCGACCTGCGCCCGCTGCTCCTGCAGCTCAGTGCGCTCGGTCTCCAGTTTCTCGAGGCTCTCCTGCGCGGCCTCGTACGCGGAGTCGAGTTCGGTCTCACCGGCTTCGACGTCCTCGACACCGGTCTCGGCAGTTTCGAGTTCCCTGCTGCGCTCGGCGATGCGAGCCGTGACGGTGTCGATCTCCGCACGGTTGGCTTCGATCCGGGTCTTGAGGTCGGTGATCCGCTCGGCCGCCTGCGTCTGCTTGGACTGCAGCGCCGAGCGGTTCTTCACGGCTTCGGTGATGGCGATCTGTGCGGCCTTGACCTCGTCTTCGGCGGTGCGCAGGGCTTGGGTGAGCTCTTCCTTCCGCTGCTGGCTGGCCTCGAGTGCGTTCGTCTTCTCGGTCAGGGCCGCCTCGGCGTCGGTAAGTTCGGAGCGGTTGCGTTCGGCCTGGGCGCGCAGCTCTTCGGGTGACTTCGCTTCCCGCTGCCCCAGGCTCGTGACCTCCGAGAGCAGGTGGGAGCGCTTGTCCTCGGCACGTTGGCTCAGCCCCTGAGCACGCACGACCTGTGTCTGTGTCCGCGATTCGGCGTTGCGTTGGACTTCGAGTTCGCTGTCGAGTTCGGACAGCCGGGCTTCGATCTCCGACAGGCGCGCCTCGGTGCGGGTGCGGCGGTGGTCGAGTTCGGCGATGCGGTCGCTGTGGTCTTCGCCCTCGCTCGTCGAGGCCAGGGAGGACTGCATCCTCACTGCGTCGTCGGCGAGCAGCCTGGCGGTGGCGTCACGCAGCGTCGCCTGCACGGTCGCTGCCTTCGCGGCGGCTTCGGCCTGCCGTCCCAAGGGCCCCAGCTGCCGGTTGAGTTCGGTGCGCAGATCGGTGAGCCGGTCGAGGTTCGTCTGCAGTCCGGTGAGTTTGCGGACCGCTTTGTCCTTGCGACGCCGGTGCTTGAGCACCCCGGCGGCCTCTTCGATGAAGCTGCGCCTCTCCAGCGGGTCAGCATGGAGGATCGCGTCGAGACGGCCCTGACCGACGATGACGTGCATCTCCTTGCCCAGGCCGGAGTCATTGAGCAGCTCTTGGATGTCGAGCAGCCTCGCCGGCGCCCCGTTGACGGCGTATTCGGATCCGCCGGTGCGGAACAGGGTCCGCGAGATGGTCACCTCGGTGTAGTCGACGGGGATGGCTCCGTCGGTGTTGTCGATGGTCAGAGTCACCTCGGCGCGTCCCAGGGCCTGCCGTTTCGAGGTACCAGCGAAGATGACGTCGTCCATCTTTCCGCCGCGCAGATTCTTCGCACCCTGTTCGCCCATCACCCAGGACAGGGCGTCGACGACGTTGGACTTGCCCGAGCCGTTGGGTCCGACCACGCAGGTGATTCCCGGCTCGAATCGGAGGGTCGTCGCCGAGGCGAAGGACTTGAATCCCCGCAGTGTCAGGCTTTTGAGATGCATATTGGGCACCAGCATATCCGCAGGCGGCGGCGAGATCCCGAATCTTTTGGTAGAGTTTCTCCTCGTGCGTAGGCGACTGCGCCGTTTTCCTCCGTAGCTCAGTTGGCAGAGCATTCGACTGTTAATCGAAGGGTCGCTGGTTCGAGCCCAGCCGGGGGAGCTGGAAGGGGCCCTGTCGTGCGCGGCAGGGTCCCTCACTATTCACCGCACCTGTGTGACGGTGAAGCACAGCGAAAGGCGACAGTTGGTGGTCCGAGATGAGGGATTTCCGACCATCATCGCCCATGGTCTGTCATGATCATGTGTGAGAGGTGTTCGGGTGCACTCGGCTCGGATCCCTTCGGCCACCTGTCCGATGCAGTCCATCCAAGGAAGGAACGCCGAGGCGGCAGCCGTTCTCATTCGTGTCACCGAGGACCCGCCCCGATCGGCCCGATCACTATGAGCAGTGAACATACAAAGACTCAGGAACTCATCGAGCACCTGAAGCATCCGACAACCGCGCTCCGGCCCTTCAAACGTGAAGGTCTGGACAAGGTGGTCTTCTTCGCGGCCGGCATCCTCGCCGTCGCGTTCGTCGTCTGGGGCTTCGTCTCCCCCGAGACTCTCGGTTCGGTGGCGGGCACGCTGCTGACCGGAGTGATGGACAACTTCGGGTGGCTCTTCGTCATCGCCGCCACGATCTTCACGATCTTCGTCATCGTCGTCGCCGTCAGCAAGTTCGGTCGGATCCCTCTGGGCAAGGACGATGAGAAGCCGGAGTTCAAGACCTCCTCGTGGATTGCGATGATGTTCGCCACGGGCATGGGCATCGGACTCGTGTTCTCCGCGGTCGGTGAGCCTCTGTTCTTCTACATGTCGCCTCCCCCGAACACAGTCGACGGCTCCACTGCCGAGGCGATGGGCACGTCCATGGGAACGACACTGTTCCACTGGACGCTCTACCCGTGGGCGATGTACGCCATCGTCGGACTCGGCGTGGCCTACGGTTCGTTCCGTCTGGGACGCTCGCAGCTGTTCTCGTCGATGTTCACCCCGCTGTTCGGCGAACGCGCCGTCAACGGAATCGGCGGCAAGGTCATCAACATCCTCGCGATCCTCGCGACTCTGTTCGGTTCGGCCTGCTCGCTGGGCTTGGGCGCCATCCAGATCGGCGGCGGCATCGAATCCGCGGGCATCATGTCCGATGTCTCCTCACCGGTGCTCGTGATCATCATCGCGATCCTCACGGCCGCGTTCGTCGCGTCCGCGGTCTCGGGTGTGGAGAAGGGCATTCAGTGGCTGTCGAACATCAACATGGTGCTCGCGGTCATCGTCGCCCTCATCGTCTTCATCGGCGGACCGACGCTGTTCATCCTCAACGTCATCCCCTCCTCGGTGGGTGCGTTCATCCAGGATCTGCCGCAGCTGGCTTCGCGCACGGCTGCCGACGGTCAGGGGGTCAATGAGTGGCTGTCGTCGTGGACGGTCTTCTACTGGGCATGGTGGGTGTCATGGTCGCCCTTCGTCGGGCTGTTCATCGCACGCATCTCGCGCGGTCGCACCGTCCGTCAGTTCGTCACCGGCGTGCTCATCGTCCCCTCCGTCGTCTCGACCATCTGGTTCGCCATCTTCGGCGGCGGCGCCATAGGCATCCAGGAGCGCGCAGAGCGCGGCGAGGGCACGGTCAAGGCGCTGGCGAAGGTCGTCGACGGCGAACCGGACATCAACATGGACACGATCCTGTTCGACCTCCTCGGCGCTCTGCCGCTGCCGAACCTCATTGCGATCATCCTCATGATCGTCACGGTCATCCTCATCGCGATCTTCTTCGTCACCGGCGCGGATTCCGCGTCGATTGTCATGGGCACCCTGTCGGCCAACGGCATGCAGGAACCGGGCAAGGGCCTTGTCATCTTCTGGGGCACCGCGACCGGTGCCGTGGCTGCGGTCATGCTCTTGGCGGGCGGTTCCGATCCCGCCGAGGCGCTCGACGGGCTGAAGAACATCACGATCGTCTCCGCCCTGCCATTCGTCATCGTCATGCTGCTGCTATGCGTGGCGGTGTGGAAAGACCTGTCGAAGGATCCGCTCATCATCCAGGAGCAGCTGGCCGCGCACGTGCTCGAGACCTCGGTGGCCACCGCGGTCGACGCGTACGACGGCGAGATCTTCGGCCTCGAAACCTCGGAACTCCAGATCGAGGACGAGCCGGCCGAGGACACGGAGGATGCGGCAAAGTCCACAGACAAGGACACCTCCACAAAGAACTAACCCCTTATTACTACCTGACGGCGGCTCAGCTACCTCGCGCGAGGTTGCTGGGCCGCCGTCAGGTAGTTCTGGAGAGACGGACTTAGGCACATGCACAGAGTCATCAGACGCGAGGGGAACATCTCGACATTCATCGGCTGGATGCTCGTCGTCATGGCGATTCTCGCGTTCATCACGGTGATCCTCCTGGCGATCTTCGCCGAACCGGCATTTCTCATCTTCCTCTTCGCACCGGTCCTCGCGCTCATCGGCGCGTGGGTGAACTTCCACTTGGACACCCGCGCCCGGTTGGAGATCACTCCTGAGGAATTCATCTGGTGCGGCTTCACCGGCAGACCTCATCGGATCGCCTGGCGGGATCTCGACCGCATTCTCCTACCGGCTCCCGGTTCACGTTATCGGCTGGCTGCGGCAGTGCGCCTGAGAGACGGTCGGATCGTCGAAATCGACTCACTGTGGTTGTCTCCGACGAACCCCGCGAACGTTCTCTCCCCACCTGACCACACCGAGGCGCAACGCGCTCTCATCGATGGCCACAAAGCGTATCTCGCGAGGGCATTCTGACACTGACGTCTTGATACTGTGTTCGCAGACGGCACTGTTGAAGGCGAAAGACGGAGGGCGAGACTGATGATCGTGGTCGACAGCGTCGAGGCGCTGCGTGAGCACTCTGCCGACGCACGCTGCGTTCTAGCCACCCCCGAAGACCGAGAGCTGACGGATGAAGCGTCGAAAGTCCTCGACCTGAAGCTGCACACCGCACATCCTGCGCCGAGGCGGCCGATGGCTGCGGTCATCGACAACCAGATCAGCCTCGTGCTGCAGGTACTCGACGAGGATCGCGCCCACCACGCGCTGCAGCTCCACGCCCGTGACCGCGGCCTGCTCGTCATCGGCGAGAAGAAGGCCCTGGACTCCATAGCGGGAAAGCTTCCTGCCGATGCCGACGATACGTGGACAGCGCTCGTCGACCTCATTCTCATCGTGGCACGCCGCTGCGAAGAGGCACTCGACGAGATCGATGACCGGTGCCAGGAGCTCGAGTCACAAGCAGTCGGCTACGCGTCTTCACCGCGGCGGCGGACGATGGGAAGACTGCGAGCCGAGCCCTTCCGGATCGGTGAGACCCAGGCCGCACAGCAGAGGCTGCTGTCGAACGAGGAAGAGCTCGCGCAGAGCCTCGGCGAGGACCATCAGCGGCTGCTCGCCCGTGCCGCAGCGGCATTCGGGGCGAACCAGTCGATGACCACGCGTCTGTATGCGATGCTCGGCGACATCCTCAACGAGCAGGACTCAGTCGTGTCCGAACGGCTGACTCTGGTGGCGACGATCTTCCTGCCGCTCACTCTGGCGACGGGCTTCTTCGGCATGAACTTCCAGTGGATGCTCGATCGTCTGGGGAGCCTGCCGGGATTCATCATCTTCGGCCTCGTCATCCCCGGCCTGCTCACCGTGGCGACCCTCGTCTTCATCCGCCGGCTGACTCGTTCGTCGTGAGCCGGACGAACCCATTCTCGGCTACATTCCGAACAGCGCCGGTATGGCGATCGGGCCGGCACCGAATGCGGTGATGACCGCGGCCAGAACCAGAAGGAGCAGGTCGTATTCGGGACCTCCCGCAGAGGCCCAGTACTTCGAGTGCCATTTGAATACGTGTAGGCTCGTCGTGATGAGCATGAGCACGATGACGCCGAGACCGGCCCATTGGGCGAGGACGCCGGTGGCGAACGAGACTGCGGCGGCAAGCTCGGCGATGGCAACGAACCATGCGGTCGGGACGTTGAGCCCATCCGCTTTGGCGAACCGCGGAATATCATTGGCCTTGACCATGAACTCGCGGACGAAAGCCACCGTCAGAACCGCCCTGACGAGCAGGAGTACGATCCCGGCAGCGATCGTTGGAACCGTGAACATGAGCATTCCTCTCCGCCTGAGCGCCGAGGTGGCGACCTCTCGCCCGAGTCTACGCTTCACTGCATTGAAGCCGGAGGTCTCGACAGCCTTTCCTGCCCGGCATCCCACACCCTGAGTTTCATTTCACCGCGCTGCAGCGGTGCATAATGCCGCTGCCGGTGTCCGATGGACCGTTGACTGTAGGAATTGCGACGAAGGCGAGGGACTGCGACCAACGGGTTGCTCTCGGCAGCTGCAGTGCACCGTGCCGGAGACTCGGAGGCCGGATCACCCCAGCGTCGTCACCGCAGACGATACCGCGGGGGCTTCTGGCACACGGGGCAGTAGTGGGTTCCGCGCCCGCCGACGGTGATCTTGACGATCTCGGTCCCGCAGCGCACACATTCCTGTCCCCCGCGCCCGTAGACGAGCAGGGCGCGATCGAAGTAACCAGATTCGCCGTTGACGTTGACGTAGAGCGCGTCGAAGCTCGTCCCGCCCACGGCCAGGGCATCGCTCATCACTTTCGTCGCGGATTCGAGCACCGCAACGAGGCGGCTCTTCCGTGTCCGGGCCGGCACCGCCAAGGGGTGGACTCCTGCCCGAAACAGTGCCTCGTCGGCATAGATGTTGCCGATTCCGCTGACCAGCGTCTGGTCGAGCAGCGCTGTCTTGATCGCGGTGCGTTTATTCGCCAGTTCGCCGACAACGGCCTCCGGATCGAACGCGGGCTCGAGCGGATCGGCCGCGATGTGCACCGCCGAGGCGGGGACGAGCCGACCGTACCCGTGGACGAGAGGTTGGACGCCGATATGGCCGAAGATCCGTTGGTCGACAAACCGCAGTTCGCGGTCGCTGTCGAGATGCAGAATCGCCCGTGTGTGGCGGTGGATCTCCTCGCCGGGCGAGTGGATGCGCAGCTGTCCGCTCATGCCCAGATGCACGAGGATGCCGAGTTCGGGCCTCGGCACAGGTGAAGTGACCGGGTCCGCAGTGGAGAGATCAGTCCCCTCCCCCAGGCTCAGCCACATGAACTTCCCGCGCCGTTCGGCCCTGAGGATGTGCGCCCCAGTTACGGCCGAAACGAACCCGGAGACCGCAGACGGATCGATGCGCCGCTGGGACGTCGTGCCCAAGATTCGGGGGTCGGCCACCTCGGCGCCGGCGATCGTGGTTCCAGCCGTCCATTCGTCGACGCCGCGACGGACGCTTTCGACCTCGGGAAGCTCAGGCATCAGTGCCCCTCGAATCGACCGGGAATGCGCCCGTGAGCGCACAAAGTCACCACGGTGAGGCTCAGCGCCGGTAGTCCGGATAGATGGTGCGGATGGCTTTGACGGCCACCTCGGCGGCCGCGGCTTCGGCGGCCTTCTTCGAGGAGCCGTCGCCAGTACCCCAGTTGTTCGCACCGAGCATCGCGGTGGCGGTGAAGACCATCGCATGGTCAGGTCCGGCCGAAGTGATCTCGTAGCTCACGGCACCCAGGTCGAGGTCGGCGGCGGCCTCCTGCAGGGTGGTCTTGAAATCCATCCCCGCACCGAGGTTGACCGCGTCGTCGAGCATGCCGTCGATGAGGCGGTGGACGAAGGCGAAGGCCTCTTCGCGACCGCGAGAGACGAACGTGGCACCGATGAGGGCCTCGACCGTGTCGGCGAGGATCGAGTCCTTGTTCCGCCCTCCGGTCAGCTCCTCACCCTTGCCCAGCAGAATGTGCTCGCCGATGCCGTGCCGGCGAGCGATCGATGCCAGGGCACGCGTGTTGACGACGGCCGAACGCATCTTGGCCAACTGGCCTTCAGGCAGATCCGGGTTGTCGTAAAACAGCGACTCGGTGGCGACGAGGCCCAGAACGGAGTCGCCGAGGAACTCGAGGCGCTCGTTGGTGGGGATGCCACCGGCCTCGAAGGCGAAAGAGCGGTGCGTGAGCGCGAGACGAAAAGTCTCGGGATCAATATCGATCCCGAGACTCTTCTTCAGTGCTGCTGTGGTGTCAGTGTCCACAGTCTCAGACGTCAGCGACCTTGCGGCCCTTGTACTCGAGGTACAGCGGGGTGCCGGCTGCGTCTTCGACGACCTTGGCCTGGTGGGGGCGCGAGTACACAACGCGACCGTTCTCCACAGTCTTGACCAGGTTCGGAGCCTTGGCCTTCCACTGCGAACGACGGTGGCGGGTGTTGCTGCGCGACAATTTACGCTTCGGAACAGCCACGTCTAGCTCTCTTTCTTCTCTTCCAACAGATTCTTCAATGATGCGAACGGCGATTCGGATTCGTCCTCGTCCACCTCGAGGTCCTCCCCCAAGGTGTAGCTGAACTCTTCGCTCTCATCCCGCGAGGGATTGAACGGCACAGCCATCACGACGGCGTCTCTGATCGCGGGCTCGAGGTCGAGCTGATCCCGGTCGATGACGTAGGAGTCCTCGTCCCCTTCGGCCTGCTCATAGACGTACATCTCCTGGATGTCCACATCTATAGGCAACTCGATGGGTTCGAGCGTCCTCGCGTCTTCGCCGCGGGCCGTCGCCGAGACTGTGCCCGACACGTAGATCCCCTCCGACACACTCTCGAACATCAGCTCGAGCGTCAGTGGTGAACCTTCCGCAACCCCGATCACTTCGATCTTGAGATCCGCTGGAGCCGACAAGGTGGTGTTCACCCGTTCCCACTCACCCGGATGACCGAGCAATCCCATGGATCTGAGATCATAGACGAATTCAGATCTGCTCTTCATGCCCTGTCCTCCTGGTGCGTTTGAGGATGTCGCTCCTGCGTTCACACGCGACTCACCATTCTAATCATTGTCAGCGGCCATTACCAATCGGGTCCGTCTCGCCACGCAGGTGTTCCTGCTCACCATTTCTCGTGTTGGTTGCGCCAGGTGACGCCGCCGGCCAGGAGGAGCAGTGCGCCGGAGATCGTGAACACGATCCCGGAACCGGCGATGACCGTGAGCGCCGAGGCGGCCGATGGGATCGCGACCTGGCTGAGTCGGTTGCCCGCCAAGCGGATCGACAGCACCGCGGCCCGGTTCGCTGGATCCGACAGCGTCGACACCCAGGTCATCGTCAGCGGTTGGGTGAGACCGAAGCAGAAGCCTGCGATCGTGAGCAGGATCGCCAGCGTCCACGGTTGGCTGAGCACGGGGATGAGGACCACGCAGAGCCCAGCGGCCGCCGAGGCGGTCCACAGCAGGGAGAGATTTCGCCATTTCCGTGTGAGGAAGCCGATGAAGAGCCGGGAGATCACCGAGGCGAAGGTCCGTGCCGCGAGCAGCCACGTCACCGTCGTCACCGTCAATCCGTTCTGCTGACCGATGAGCGGCAGGTAGGCGGTCATCAGATCGACGGCGGCGAGCGTGGCCATGGAGGCGAAGATCGCGGGCTTCATCCCCCTCACCGACAGCAGAGCCAACGGGGCGATGGCACCTTCGGCCGCCTCGGCGCGGGAGACATGGGGCGTGCGGCCGCGGAGCATGACGATGACGGCGGCGATGAGGGTGAGCGCTGACAGTGCGGTCATGAACCACAGCGCGTTCGTGATCGCAGTATCACCCGAGGTGGCGTCGGCGACCATGCCGGCCAGCGGCAGGCCGATGGTCTGTCCGATCGAGACCCCGAGGGTGAGGTGGCCGAACTTCGCGGTGAGCTTCGAAGCGGGGAAGCTCTGCGGGATGAGCGCCTGGGAGGCGACCGTGGTGAGCAGCTGGCCGAAGCCCAGGCTCATCGTGGCGATGAGGAGCACACCGAGGTTGGGTGCGGTGGCCGCGAGCGCGACGGGTAGGATCGACAGAGCAGTGCCGACCCACAGCACCGCCGTGGCGTACCCGCGGTCGACGAGGCGACCGACGAAGAGCGCGGTGAGCAGCGGGACGAGTGAGTACACCGCGGTCATGAGACCGAGGACGACTCCTGATCCACCGAGCTCCAGGGTGCGGTAGGAGATGAGGACGCGGACACCGTTGTACGTCGCGTGCGCGACGACGGTGTGGATGACGAGGCCCGGGAACCAGGCCCTATTGGCAGGGTTGGCGGCTGCGCTCATTCCTCAGACGACGCTGTCGTCGTTCGCGGCCGCGGGTCCGCGGCCGCCCAATGCCTCCAGCACCGAGATGGGGACGAGGCCCTCGATGTTCCCGCCGCCAGCGTGGACTTCTTTGATGAGTGAGGAGGAGACGTGTTCGAATTTCGGGTCACCGGGGACGAAGATCGTCTCGAGTTCGGACAGGTGCTTGTTCATCAGCGCCATCGGCAGTTCGTAGGCGAAGTCGGTGCCCGACCGCAGGCCCTTGACGACGGCGGGGGCGCCGATTCTCGTGCAGTAGTCGACGAGGAGGCCCCCGGAGACGAGGTCGATCGTGATGTTCTGCGCATCTCGAGTGCGTTCGTCCTCGGCTAAGGATCGGCGGATGAGGTCGGCACGGATCTCCGGGTCGAAGCGACCGGACTTCGAGGGATTGTGGACCACTGCCACGACGACCTCTTCGAACATCAGAGAGCTGCGGGCGATGATATCGAGATGACCCATGGTGATCGGGTCATAGGAACCGGGACAGACGACCTTCATGCCCTCATCGTATCGTCTGCCCCGATCAGAGGCGGGCAGATCCGTGTGACGGACACTCGAGAGGCGCCGACTGTCAGTGCGCCTGTTCGCGCAGCAGCAGCCACTGGTCATCGGTGGGAGTTTCAGCATCGATACCTTTGACCACCTGCCCGTCGAAATCATCAACCTGGCCGTGCAGGCGGGAGGCCGCCTCGGCCATGATCCGGGCGACGATGGCAAGGGAACGGGGTTCGTCACCGGCCGCGACCGCCTCGGCGAGGTTCCTGTGACTGTCCAGGACATCGCATCGGACCTCATAGCCGCGCTTATCCGACAGCGACAGCAGGCGGGTGTGAACCATCGAGACCTTCATCAGATTGGTCAGCCGATTCGATCCGGAGCACGCGACGATCGAGTGATGGAAGTTGAGGTCCGCGTCGCCGATGGAGCGTGCGACGTTCTCCTCGATCGCATGCTCAAGTTCTCTCAATGCGAAGCTGATCCGGGAGGTAGCGAAACCACGCCGAATGACGAGCTTGACCGCCTGCGATTCGATCGCCTCGCGCACGGCATAGACATCGTCGATGTCGGCCGTGCGCATGCGTCTCACATGCACACCGCGTCCGGGAGCATGAGTCATCACTCCTTCGCTGATGAGACGCTGCAGGGCCTCCCGCAGAGACGGCCGTGAGACTTCAAGCAGCTCGGCCGTGCGCACTTCGTTGATCGACTGACCAGGCTCGAGCGAACCGGAGTAGATGGCGTTGCGGATCTGATCGACGATGAGGTCGATCGTCGAAGAGCGGACCACTTTGCGCAGCACCGGCAGCTCGGAAGTCGGAGGATTCGTCACAGTCACGATCATATAACGTTGTCAGACAGTGTGACATTCGGACAGCATGAGTATTGAATACTGTTTCAGAGACGCACGTCACGATGATGTGTCGACGTTCAAGGAAGGAACAGCACATGAAACTCAAAGGACTGGCCGCCGCGACATCGATCCTCGCGCTGACGCTGACCCTCGGTGCCTGCGGTGGAAGCGACTCCGACAAGTCGACTCTGCAGAAGGCCATCGACGATGGAAAGATCTCCGTCGGCTTCGCCGGTGAAGCCCCATACAGCTTCGAAGAGGGCGGTGAACTCCAGGGAGCGTCCGTGGCTCTGGCCAAGGCCGTGTTCAAGGAGCTCGGCGTCGACGACGTCGAAGGCGTCAATACCGAGTTCGGCTCCCTCATCCCAGGTCTCAACGCCGAGCGCTTTGACGCGATCTCTGCCGGCATGTCGATTCTTCCCGACCGCTGCGAACAGGCCGCCTTCGGCGACCCCGAGTTCATGTACACCACGGCTCTGATGACGAAGAAGGGCAAGCAGGAAGGGATGAAGACCCTTGACGACGTCAAGGAGAAGGGCCTCAAGCTCGCCACCATGACCGGTGCCATCGAGTCCGACTACGCGGAGAGCCTGGGCATCAAGGCTCAGCAGGTCGGCACCCCACAGGACGGCATGGACGCTGTGACGACCGGGCGCGCCGATGTCTTCGCCCTCACGGGGATCTCGCTCAACTGGATGGCGAAGAACAACAAGGACGCCGACGTCGAAGTCAGCGAATCCTTCGTCCAGGAGATCGATGGAGTCCCGCAGGTCGGAGCGGGTGCCACTGTGTTCCGTACCGGTGACGACGAGCTGCGCGACGAATGGAACAAGGCCCTGGAGAAGATCGTCTCCGACGAGAAGTCCTACCTCGACATCGTCGGGGACTACGGCTTCACGAAGGAGGAGCGCCCCGACGGTTCGATCACGACCGATCAGCTCTGCAAGGGCGAACTTCCCACCGCTGACTCCTGAGCCGACGCGAACTGAAGCACCATGACCGAAAACCTCACGACGTTGCTGAACTTCCTCCCACAATTGTGGGAGGGAGTTCGGGTGACGATCATCCTCACGGTCGTCGGAAGCCTCGGCGCCGTCATCATAGCGCTCGCTCTAGGGCTCGCGATGACGTCCACGCACGCGTGGCTGCGAGTACCTGCCCGGATCATCGTCGAATTCTTCCGCGGCACTTCCCTGCTCGTGCAGCTGTTCTGGCTGTTCTACGTCTTCCCGCTCCTCGGCGTCGAGCTCGATCCTATGATCTGCGGCATCGGGGCGCTGGCGCTCAACTACGGCGCCTATTCCGCCGAGGTGGTCCGTTCCTCGATCACCACCGTCGACAAAGGGCAGTGGGAGGCCGCGATCGCCCTGAGCCTCTCACCGTCCCGACGGATGATCCGCGTGATCTTCCCGCAGGCCTGGGCCCTGATGATCCCGTCGCTGGCCACACTGCTCATCCAGCTGCTCAAGGGCACCGCGGTCGTCTCATTCATCACTCTCCAGGACCTCACCGACAAGATCACGCAGCTGCGTCAGTCCACGAACGACACGTACTTCGCCTTCACCGTCGGCCTCATCATCTATTTCGTCATCGCCTGGCTGATCCAGGAGTTCATGAACTTCCTCGAACGCAGAGCCACGGCCGCTCTGGGACGCAGGCGGCCGAACTCGCGCACCGATCGTCGTGAGGCCCGTCGCCTCGCTCGCGCAGATGCCGTGCGCAAGGACCGCTCGACCTCACGCGCTGCCGCAGATGACGGAGGCGGCGACGGACTCGGGACAGGTCCGGAGTCCGGACCCGCTTCGGGACAAGGGGGGCGACTGTGATCTGGAACTGGGAATTCGCCGCCGAAGCGCTGCCGATCCTGCTCCGCGGCTTCGTCAACACGCTCATCGCGACCGTCGTGGGCACGATCATCGCCACGGTCCTCGGTCTCATCCTCGCCGTGGCCATCCGCGGACTGCCGCGCTGGATCAATTGGATTGTCCGACTGCTCGTCGCCTTCGTCCGCAACACGCCGCTGGTCGTGCAGCTGATCTTCGTCTACTACATCTTCGCGGGCATACCGGGCCTGGTCGATGTTCCGGCGCTCGTCATCGGCTTCATCGTCATCGGCATCCACTATTCGACGTACATGTCCGAAAGCTACCGTGCCGGGATCGATTCGGTGCCGCCGGGCCAGTTCGAGGCTGCCACCGCACTGTCCCTGCCGCCGGTGAGGACCTTCACCGCGGTCGTACTGCCGCAGGCTCTGCGTGCGACCATCCCCTCGCTGGGAAACTACGCAGTCGCGATGTTCAAGGACACACCGTTCCTGTTCGCGATTTCCGTGGTCGAGCTCGTCACCTCCGCGCAGCAGTTCGGAGCAGCGAAATTCGCCTATACGGAAGCCTTCACTCTGGCCGGAATCATCTTCCTCGTCGCCAGCTACCCGACCTCATTGCTCATTCAGAGATTGGACCGACGCCTTGCCACTTACTGAGAAAACCCCAGCCACTCCCGCCACCGCAGGCACGCCGGCGATCGAGTTCAAGGACGTGGAGAAGAGCTTCGGCCCCACGACTGTGCTCAAAGACCTCAACTTCACGGTGGCTCCCGGCGAGCGCGTCACCCTCATAGGGCCCAGCGGTTCGGGCAAGACGACGATCCTGCGCCTCGTGATGACGCTCGAGGACCTCACCGACGGCTACATCTTCGTCGACGGCGAACCGCTGACGTTCGAGGAACGCGACGGCAAGCGGGTCGAGATGCCGAAGAAGCGCACTCGTGAGATGACCACGCGCATCGGCATGGTCTTCCAGCAATTCAATCTGTTCCCGAACATGACGGTGCTCGAGAACATCATAGAAGCACCCGTTCACGTGCTCGGCAAGTCGAAGGCTGAGGCGAGCACGGAGGCCAAGGAGCTGCTCGAACGTGTCGGGCTGTCGGAAAAGGCCGATGCTCATCCGACCAGGCTCTCCGGCGGCCAGCAGCAGCGTGTGGCGATCGCCCGGGCGCTGGCGATGAGTCCGGAGATCCTCCTCCTCGACGAGGTCACCTCGGCGCTCGACCCCGAGCTCGTCGGCGACGTGCTCGGCGTGCTGCGCGATATCGCCGAGACCACGGACATCACGATGCTGCTGGTCACTCACGAGATGCAGTTCGCCCGCGACGTCTCTCACCGGGTGATGATGTTCGACGGCGGTCAGGTCCTCGAAGAGGGCCCGCCCGACCAGATCTTCAACAACCCCAGTCACGAACGCACCAAGTCGTTCCTCTCCAGCGTGCTCTGAGGTTCACCCCTCCTCGGTGCCGTCGCCCGCCCCCTCTGCGACGAGCTGGACGAAGTGGATCGCGGTCTCGCCGAAGGTCTTCGAACGGAAGACCTCCAGCCCGTCGGGCATCGTCGGCTCCGGCGAACGCGCGGCACGTTCGACCACGACGATGGACTCCATGTCCAAGTGCGTTCGCAGACGCCTGAGGATCTGCGTGACAGCGTCCTCGCCCAGCGGATACGGCGGGTCCATGAACACGAGGTCGAAGACACGTGACTCCGGATTCTCCGGTCCGGGCAGTCCGGCGAGAAAGTGGAGCACATCTCCGGCGTGGACCTCGGCGGAATGATCGAGGCCGAGCCTGTCCGCATTGGCCTGCAGCGAGCGGATAGAGGCGAGCGAGGAGTCGACGAAGTCGACCTGCGCGGCACCCCGCGACATCGCTTCGAAGCCGAGTCCACCGGACCCCGCGAAGAGGTCGAGGACGTTCGCAGCCTGCAGCACCCCGTAGCCCTCGAGCATCGAGAACAGAGACTCCCTGACCCGGTCGGACGTGGGTCGGGTGCTCGCTCCCGACGGTGAGGACAGTCTGGCGCCCTTGTGTGCGCCGGCGATGATTCTCATATCTGCTCCCTCAGCCTGCCTCGATGAAGTGGGCGTCGTCCTCGGGCAGGACGCGCCTGATGAAGGCCTTGAGCGCGGGGACCGCCTCGAGAGTGGGGTCGATGGCGACGATCTGCTCAGCGATCGTCTTCGCTTCGGCGACCATCTCGGAGTCGCGGAGGATCGACAGATGCCGCAGTGAGGATCCGCCCCACTGGGAGCCGCTGAGCACGTCGCCTTCGCCTCGGGCGTCGAGGTCGTATTCGGCCAGAGCGAAACCGTCGAGCGTCTCGGCCACGGCCTGCAGCCGTCCATAGCTCTCATCTTCAGCACTCATCTCGGTGAGCAGGAAGCACATGGCCGAGCTGCCGTCACGGCCGACGCGTCCGCGCAGCTGGTGCAGCTGTGCGACACCGAAGTTCTCAGCTTCGATGATGACCATCATCGTCGCCCTCGCCACGTCGACGCCGACCTCGATGACCGTCGTCGAGACGAGGATCTCGATGTCGCCTCTGACGAAGTCCGCGAGCACCCGGTCCTTCTCCGCCGTCGACATCCGCCCATGAAGCAGACCGAACTTCAGACCAGCCAGTTCCGGGGTCTCAGACAGCTTCCGTGTGATGTCCTCGATGCCCTGCTTCTGTCCGACTACATCCCCGGACTCCGGATCTTCGATATCCATCGGTTCGATTCGCGGGAAGACGACGAAGACTCCCTTCTCGGCCTCGACGGTCTGCCGCATGAGCTCCCGAACCCGGACGTACCAGGCAGGTTGGTCGACGACCGGCACCACATGGGTGGCGATGTCCTTCGGCCCGGCCGGCATCTCCTTCAAGGTCGAGATATCGAGGTCGGCGAAGACCGTCATCGCCACGGTGCGCGGGATCGGCGTCGCCGACATCACGAGAGTGTGCGGGGTCGTGTCCCCGCCCTTCGCGCGCAGCGCTTCCCGCTGTTCGACACCGAAGCGGTGCTGTTCGTCGACGACGATGAGACCGAGATCGGCGAACATCGTCGACTCCGACAGCAGCGCATGCGTGCCGACGACGATGTCGATGTTGCCGGCGACGAGGTCGAGAGCGAGTTCGCGACGGTCCTTCGCCGGCATCGACCCGGTCATCAGCGCCACCGTAACCTGGTCGTCGTCGGCCAGCAGAGGCGACAGCGCCATCTGCTCGTCGAGGAATGTCCGGATCGAATGGAAATGCTGAGTGGCGAGCACCTCGGTGGGGGCGAGCATGGCGGCCTGGGCACCGGAGTCGACCGCAGTGAGCATGGCCCGCAGTGCCACGAGGGTCTTACCGGAACCGACGTCACCGTGCAGGAGCCGGTGCATCGGCCGGTCTGCGGCCATGTCCTCAGCGATCTCCTCACCGACCCTGACCTGGGACTCGGTGAGGGTGAAGGGCAGGTCTTCGTCGAATCGGCGGCTTTTCGTCCCCTGCGTGAGCAGCGGCGTCGCCTTCTCGTCGGCCAACTTCGCTTTGCGGGCAGCGAACTCGGTCTGCAGGGCGAGTGCCTCTTCCCACTTCCACCTCAGACGGGCCCGTTCGACGTCCTCGATCTTCCGCGGTCGATGCATGTCCTCCAGAGCTGTGCGCAGATCCGGCAGTTCATGTGCCTCCCGCAGCCCCTTCGGCAGCGGATCCTCGAACTCCTCGGGCCCAGCGACGGTGAGCAAGGTCTTGATCGAACTCCACAGCCGGGACTGCGCGATCTTCTTCACAGCCGGGTAGATGGGGAACGGCGAGTTGAGGTCCTCGGGTGTCCACTCATGGTCATCCTCGGTGCGGTTGAGCCACACCGGAGACGCCAAAGTCAGCTGCCCGCGGAACGATTCCACCTTGCCGCCGAAGACGACGGTCAGTCCCGGCTTCAGCGACTTCTCCAACCAGTACTGGTTGAAGAACGCGATCTTCATCGACTGCTTCCCGTCATGGACGATGACTTCGGTGATCGTGCCTTTCCGCTGCTTCATCCGTCGCGTCTCCACCTTGATGACTTCGGCCTGGATGATCGCGGTTTCCCCCAGGGGCAGATCCCCGAGTTCCGTGCGCTCCCCGGGGACGAGGTAGCGGCGGGGAAAGAAGCGGAGCAGGTCAGTGACCGAATGCACCCCGCGCTGGGCCAAGTTCTTCCGATCAGCCGGCCGGAAGTTGTCTTCGAGCCGGGTCGTCATTCGACCCCCATGATCACGAGCACTCCGGAGTCTCTGGAATCGATGTCCTGGAAGTGGACGGTCTCATGTGACTTCTGGATCCAATCCCGCAGGTGGTCGAGCACCTCCGGTGCGCAGTCGGGTCCGTGGACGACGGTGAGCAGCTCTCCCCCGGCCCCGAGCAGCCGATCGGCGAGCTTCTCGACCAGGGTCCGCAGCTCCGTGCTCTGGGTCTTCGCGCGGCCTTCGATGAAGACCCGGTAGAACTGTGCCGGATGAGCCGCCACTGCCGTGCCCCCGCTCGGACGATCATCCGTGGCCGCACCCGGAACGCCGCCCGCAGTCGATCCTTCGTCTTCGCGGATCACCGGCAGCATCCCCGTCGGAGGGTCGGAGGCGAGCTGATCGGCTGAGTAGATCGTGCCCACCCTCGTGCCCGCGGCCGCTTCGGTCATATCGGCGAAGATCTCCCCCGCGGGGGCGAAGGGATCGTAGACGGCCAGGGCCGAGAGCAGGGTGCCGACGTTGCGAGAGCGCACGACGTGCGCCCCCAGCCCGGCAAGGGACTTCAGCGCCGAGGTGGAGCTGGGGATGACGATGACCTCTCGGTCCTCGGCGGCGATGAGTTCGGTCATCGTCTCGAACAGGTCCCCCACCTCCGGAGTCAGCGCCGTGGCCCCGTTGAGCGCGGTGTGCATGAGCAGTCCCGTGCCCTTGACCAGGGCGATGAGCTTCGTCTCACCCTCCTCCTCGTGCATCCGCAGGTCTTCCATATCAAGCCGGGCGATCCCATATTCGCCGAGGCGGTCGATGACGGCCGCGGCGGTCGTTTCGTCGGCGACGTGGACGTGGACCTTGGCCGCGTTGATGACGATCGAGGTCCCGCCGAGGCGGTCGAGATCCTCGGCGAGTGCGTCAGCGGGGGTGTCGACGAGGATGGCGACGATCTCGAGTTCGTCGGCGGTGGCTTCGTGGATGATCTTCGGGGCGCGGGCCACCTCGGCGAGCATCGAATCCTGAGGAGTGCGGCCGGTGACGGTGGCGTAGAGGAGGTCGAAGAGTTCGACGATGCCCGTCGATCCGGCGTCGACGACCTCGGCTTCGCGAAGCACGGTGAGCTGTCCGGTGGTCTCGCGCAGCGCCGACCGGGAGCGTTCCCGCACGGCCGCGATGACGTCGATCAGAGAGGCTCCGTCGTCGGCTTGCTCACGGGCCTCGGTGGCCATGGCGTCGAGCACAGTGAGCATGGTGCCGTCGACGGGTCGGGCGACGGCGGCCCGCGCCCGGTCGGACGCGGTCTCCAGGGCGGTGGCCATGGCGTCGGCGGTGGCCACCGTGACTCCGGCCAGGGCATCGGCGACTCCCTGCAGGGCGACGGCGAGGATGAGTCCGGAGTTGCCGCGAGCGCCGCGTCCGGCTCCGGCGGCCAGTGCCGCGACGACGTGCGGGAGGGTGACGGGGCCTGTGAGCTCTTCGACGGCGAGGTAAGCGGCGCGCAGGGTGTGGTACATGTTCGTGCCGGTGTCGCCGTCGGGGACGGGGAAGACGTTGAGCTCGTCGATCTCGGTGCGCTCCTTGCGCAGCCGGTCGACCGCACGGCGGGCCCAGCGGGCTGCCAGACGACCGTTGAGGCTGATGGCGTTGCTCATGTCACTTCCCGAAATGGCTGAAACCGCTCGCCGGCACGGGTGTGCCGTCGAGGCTGACATCGTGTCCGGTGCGGATCTCACCGATTCTCCGCCAGCCTACTCCAGGCACGGCGGCAGGCGGCGCAGACGCGGCGAAGCCGTGGTCCTCTCCCCCGTCGAGCACCCAGGACAGCGCCAGATCCTCTGCCGTCGTGGCCACCTCCGTTTCACTGACCCCGTCGCCTGCCCCTCCAGTCGCCCGTGTTTCGAGCACGAATTCGGCTGCGGGCAGCAGCGGGTCGACAAGGTCGCGCAGCCCGGAGCGATCGAGATCGATGCCCACCCCCGAGGCGGTCGCCACCCGCGCGAGGTCGAGGCTGAGCCCGTCGGAGACGTCGATCATCGCCGAGGCAGCCCCGACCGTGCGCAGCGCACCGTAGTCAGGCTGTGGCGCCAGCTGGGTGTCGATGAGCGAGCGGAGCTCCGGTCCGGCGGTGTCAGGTCGCGCTCCGGCGAAGAGCAGGTCGAGCCCGGCGGCGGCTCGCCCGACCGTTCCGGCCAGGTAGAGCGAATCTCCGGGCCGGGCGCCGGAGCGCAGAATTGCGGACTCCTCCCCTACGGTCCCGAGTGCGGTGATGGCGATGACGATGAGACCCGAGGAAGACAGATCCCCGCCGATGATCGGCACCGTGCAGTCCAAAGCCGTCCCAGCTCGTTCCGCTTCGTCAAAGAGCCCGGAGTACAGGGCTTCGAGGCAGGCGATGTCCGTGTCATCGGGGACGGCGGCGGAGACGAGCAATCCGTGCGGGGTCGCGCCCATGGCACAGACGTCGGCCAGGTTCTGGGCTGCCGCCTTGACTCCGAGCTTCTCCCAGTCCAACCACTCGCGAGTGAAGTCCTCATCCTCCACGAGCATGTCCGCGGTCGAGACGAGTCGCCCCTCCGGTGCGGTCACGGCCGCGTCGTCCCCGGGTCCGACGATCACGTGCGTGCTGCTGGGATTGCGGCCGAGCACGCGGGAGATGATGTGTGATTCGCCAAGTTCGGACAGTCGGGTCATGGCTCCAGGTTATCGGGCGATACGGTAGTCCTATGAGATCTCGCCCTGCTTCGACGCGCCGCAACGCTCGGCCCGCGCACCGTCGTCGTTCTCTCGCCTACGTCGCATTGGCCACGGTCCTCACCGGTCTGGCAGTGACCGGGTGTTCGCGCACCGTCATCGTCGAACCGGCCAAGGACGCGGCGAATCCGAAGTGTGCCGACATCCTGCTCACCCTTCCCGATGAGATCTCGGGCGAGAAGGCACGCACGACCTCCTCGCAGGGCACGAAGGCGTGGGGAGACCCCAACGTCGCGGTGCTGCGCTGCGGAGTCACTCCTCCAGGGCCGACGACGGATCAGTGCGTGAGCGTGTCCGGGGTCGATTGGATCTCGAAGCCGGTCGAGGACGACGATTCGACGTGGAGATTCACCAGCTACGGGCGCACCCCCGCCGTCGAGGTGCTCGTCAACCGCAAGGCCGAGTCAGGCAATGACGTGCTCGCCGCGATCTCACCGACCCTGTCGAAGTTCCCGCCGGAGAACGAGTGCGTCGGCGCCGAGGACATCGCCGGCTAGAGCGCCCGCCGAAGACGCGGCTGCTCCGCGGACTCGATAGCTCCGCGGCCCGCGTGCCTACTTTGCGCGGGCGCGGTCGATCAGGGCGATCGAGATGAGTTCGCCGATGAGTTCGGAGTATTCGAGTCCTGACTGTGCCCACATGAACGGGTACGCCGAGGTGGGGGTGAACCCGGGCAGGGTGTTGAGTTCGTTGATGACGACCTCGCCGGTGTCCGTGACGAAGGTGTCGACGCGGGCCAGACCGGTGCAGTCGAAGAGACGGAACACCGAGGCAGCCAACTCCTGAACCCGGGCGGTCGCCGTCTCGTCGAGATCGGCCGGACAGGTGACCTCCGCGGCGGCGAGGTCGAGGTACTTGGCGTCGAAATCGTAGAACGAGTGGTCTCCGCTGACCCGGATCTCTCCGGGAGACGACACTCGCAGCTCCGTGTCATAGACGGAACCGAGCACGGCGCATTCGACCTCACGACCATTGACCTCGGGTTCGACGATGACCTTGGAGTCGTGCTCGAAGGCGCCGAGCAGGGCGGCTTCGAGGTCGGACGCCTCGGCGACCCGGCTGACTCCCATGGACGATCCGGCCCGGGCGGGTTTGACGAACACGGGCAGGCCGAGTGCGGCCACTCGCCTCTCCGCCTCCGCGCGGTCTGCGGCCCACATCGTCTCGGTCACGAGCTCCCACGGGCAGGTGGGGATTCCGGCGTGGGCCATGAGTGACTTCGTGTAGTGCTTGTCCATGCTCGCTGCGGAGGAGAACACTCCGGAGCCGACGAACGCGGTGTCGCTGAGTTCGAACAGCCCCTGCAGGGTTCCGTCCTCACCGAAGCGGCCGTGCAGGAGCGGGAAGAATACGTCGACCGCACCCAGTTCGGTGTAGTTGCCCTCGGCATCACGGTGCAGCAGCGGTGACCCGTCGGCGGAGACAGGGGGGATCACCTCGGTGCCGTTGTCCGTGACCTCGGGCATGTTGTCCGGGTCGAAGCGCATGCTCGCCCAGTCGTCTACGACCCGCCACAGACCGGTCTTCGTGATGCCGATCGGCAGTACGTCGAAGGCATCGGCGTCGATGGCACCGATCACACCGGCCGCGGTGACGCAGCTGACGGAGTGCTCGCTCGAACGGCCTCCGAAGAGGACTGCGACAAGGGGCCGGTGATCGTTGTCTGCCATGAGTTTCCTTGCTGAAGTGGTACTCCCGTGCACTCGAACCGGACACGGGTGCGCACAGCGGGTCAGGTGTGCGCGGACTGAAAGACTCTAGCTCACTTGGCCTCGTACGTGCATTCCAGCCACGCCCGGCCGATGCCCTTGAAGAACATGTTGAAGCCGGCGAAGGCCGGGGATGCGGATTCGTCGATGCCCAGCGGTTCGGCCAGAGCGGTGACGATGAAGAAGTAGCGGTGCGGTCCGTGGCCCTCCGGTGGGGCGGCACCGACGAAGCGGGGTTCGCCGGCGTCGTTGCGCAGGGTCACGGCGCCGCTGGGCAGGAGATCGGCGGCCGGGTCGCCCGCGTTGGCCTCCAGGCTCGTCACCGAGGCGTCGAGGTCCGTGACGACCCAGTGCCAGAAGCCCGAGCCGGTGGGAGCGTCGGGGTCGTAGCAGGTCACGGCGAAGGCCTTGGTCTCTTCGGGGAACCCGGACCAGGACAGCTGCGGAGAGACGTCCTCACCGCCGGGCACGCCCATGGCGCCGGAGAGCTGGGGGCCGGTGAGCACCCCACCGTCTTCGATGTCGGTGCTCGTCAGCGTGAAGGTGGGAAGCTCGGGAAGGTTGAAGAACGGTGAGTTGGCGCTCATGAGTGCTCCTAGTTTTCCAGCGGGTGCCTGAGATTCGGTGTGGCTCAGGCAGGTGGTCCTTCGTGCTTACGCTTCCGAGACAACAGCAATCCGGCGAGTTCGTCAACCTGCAGTCTTCCGGCGAGAACCGCACAGACCGCCTCGGTGATGGGCAGGTCGACGCCGTTGCGTCGACCCAGGGCGAGGACGGCGGGAGCGGATTTCACGCCTTCGGCCGTCTGCGAGGTGTGGGCGATGACGTCCTCGAGGCTCATCCCCTCACCGAGGTGGCGTCCGAAGGTGCGATTGCGCGACAGGGGCGAAGCGCAGGTGGCCACGAGGTCGCCGAGCCCGGCGAGTCCGGACAGAGTATGCGCCTCAGCGCCCATGGCCGCGGCCAGGCGAGAGGTTTCCGCGAGCCCGCGGGTGATGATCGACGCCTTGGAGTTGTCGCCGAGCTTCTGTCCGTCGGCGATGCCCACGGACAGGGCGATGATGTTCTTGATCGCTCCGCCGATCTCGACGCCGACGACGTCGGTGTTCGTATACGGGCGGAAGTAGGCGTTCGCGCTGATCTCCGCGACCACCTCGGCGGTGGTGATGTCGGAGGACGCGACAACGGTGGCGGTGGGCTGCCGGTCGGCGATCTCACGCGCCAGATTGGGTCCGGAAACGACGGCGATCTGGGATTCGTCGACCTCGGCGACCTCGGCGATGACCTCGGACATGCGTTTGCCGGTGTCGACCTCGATGCCCTTCATCAGGCTCACGAGCTTCACGCCCTCACGCAGATGCGGCTTCCACCGGGTGAGGTTCTCCCGCAGGGTCTGGGCGGGGACGGCGAGGACGATGACCTCGGCGTCGGTGACCGCAGCGATATCGTCAGCGGTCGCGCTCAGACCCTCAGGCAGGACTCGCTCGCCCAGGTAGCGCTCATTGGTGTGCGTGGAGTTGATCTCTTCAGCGACCTCGGGACGGCGGGCCCACAGGGTGACGGGGAATCCGGCGTCGGCGATGACCGCGGCGTAGGTGGTTCCCCACGATCCGGCTCCGAGGACGGTGATCTTGTCGACGCTCATTCGCCTGTCTCCTTAGCTGTGAAACGCTGCGGCAGTTCGCGTTCGGACAGTTCGGCCACCATCGCTGCCACGGTGTTCTTCACGCGGTGGGAGAGGTCTCCCATCGTCTTCTTCTCATCCCGGTGCTCCCACAGGTCCGAATAGTCGATGGCGGGGCCGAACGACACGACAGAATCATGGCTGAAGGGGCGGAAGCGGACCTTCTTCTGCCCTCGCGGGTAGACCGTGTCCAGTCCCCAGTGGGCGACGGGGATGATCGGGGCTCCGGTCTCCAATGCCAGCCGAGCGGTGCCGGTCTTGAAGTGCTGGGGCCACAGCTCCGGGTCCTTCGTCAGCGTGCCCTCGGGGTAGATGACGACGGTCTGCCCGTTCGCCAGGGCGTCCTTCGCGTATTCGAGGGAGTCGCCGGCCGACGCCGAGGCCCGCAGCACCGGGATCTGCCCGATGGTCTTGAGGATCTTGCCGAGCACCCCGGTGAACAGCGTCGACTTCGCGAGGAAGTGCGGCATCCGGCCGTTGCGCTTGAGTGCCAGCCCCACGAGGATCGGGTCGAGATGGTTGGCATGGTAGGCGGCGGCGATGACGCCCGTGCCGGACGGCGGCAGGTGCTCGACTCCCCGCACGCTCATCTTCGTAGCCGTACGCATGAGTCCGAAGGCCGCAGCGGCCGCGACGGTGCCAGCCCGGTTCTGGGAACGCACCGAGGCGGGATCGAAGGAGACGAGATCGTGGTCGTTCGCGTCTGGTTCGATGTCGGCGCTCATGCGGAGACCTCGGCACCGAGTCCGGTGAGTTTGTCGAGGAAGTTCTCGTAGCCGCGGTTGATGAGTTCGATGCCGTGGACTTCGCTCGTGCCCTGGGCAGCCAGTGCGGCGATGAGGTGGCTGAAGCCGCCGCGCAGGTCGGGAACGTCGATGCGGGTGCCCTTGAGGTCGGTGGGTCCGGAGATCACGGCCGAGTGCTGATAGTTCCGTCGTCCGAAGCGGCAGGGGGTGCCGCCGAGGCATTCACGATAGAGCTGAATCTGCGCTCCCATATCCCGCAGGGCGTCGGTGAAGCCGAACCGGTTCTCATACACGGTCTCGTGGATGATCGACAGACCTTCGGCCTGAGTCATCGCGACGACCAGCGGCTGCTGCCAGTCGGTCATGAAGCCAGGATGGACGTCGGTTTCGAGGGCGAAGGATCGGAGTTTGCCACCGGGGTGGCGGAAGCGGATGCCGTTCTCCTGCACATCGAATTCACCGCCGATCTTGCGGAACACATTGAGGAAGGTGATGAGCTCCGGCTGGCTGGCGCCTTCGACGAAGATGTCTCCGCCGGTGGCCAGTGCCGCCGAGGCCCAGGATGCGGTCTCGTTGCGGTCGGGCAGGGCGCGGTGGATGAACCCGCGGAGGGTGTCGACGCCTTCGATGCGCACCACGCGGTCGGTGTCGACGGTGATGATCGCGCCCATCTTCTGCAGCAGCGCGATGAGATCCATGATCTCCGGTTCGATGGCCGCTCCCCGCAGCTCGGTCACGCCTTCGGCGCGGACCGCGGTCAGCAGCACCTGCTCGGTGGCCCCGACGGAGGGGTAGGGCAGTTCGACCTTGGTGCCCTGCAGGCGGCTGTGCGCCTTGAGCATGATGCCGCCGGGGGTCTTGTCGACCTCGGCTCCGAACTTGCGGAGCACATCGAGGTGGAAGTTGATGGGGCGGTCGCCGATATGGCAGCCGCCGAGGTCGGGGATGAACGCCTGACCGAGGCTGTGCAGGAGAGGTCCGCAGAAGAGGATCGGGATCCGGGAGGATCCTGCGTGGGCGTCGATGTCGACTATGGAGCCCTGAGCCACATCGGCCGGGTCGAGGTGGAGTTCGCCATCGGGCTGGTCCCCGTCGGGTCCGGAGGTGACGCGGACTCCGTGGAGTTCGAGGAGTCCGGTGACGATCTCGACATCGCGGATGTTGGGCACGCCGCGCAGCACGGACGGAGTCTCGCCGAGCAGAGAAGCCACCATCGCCTTGGGCACCAGGTTCTTGGCGCCGCGGACTCGGACGGTGCCGTCCAGCGGATTTCCCCCACGTACTTCGAGCATGTTCCTCCCTGATTCCGATGATCGGATCCGGGCGGGATGCCACCCGGAGACGGTGCCCCACGATTGCCGCGGGCACCGTCCTAGACTAACCCAGCCGACGGTATCCCACCGATTCGCCGAGGCGGCCCACCGTCACGTCCGGACGCGTGACGGTGGGCATCCTCGGTGAGGGTGGATCGGTGCGGGGGCGCCGGCTTAAGTGAGGGTCAGACCTTGGCGGGCAGGGTCGTCGGCTTGAAGGCGAAACGGGAGGATTCGTAGGCGACGATCTCGTCTTCCTTGGCCAGGGTGAGGCTGATGTCGTCGTGGCCTTCGAGCAGGCGCCAGCGCGTGTAGTCGTCGATCTGGAAGGACACGGTGACGGTGTCACACGTCACGGTCTTCTCGTTCAGGTCGACGGTGATCGAGGTGCCGGGATGGTTCTCGAGGATCTTCCAGATCAGTTCGATATCGGCCTGTTCGAGCTGGGCGGCCAGCAGGCCCTCCTTGCCGGAGTTGCCGCGGAAGATATCGCCGAAGCGGGAGGACAGGACGACGCGGAAGCCGTAGTCCTTGAGCGCCCAGACGGCGTGTTCGCGGGAGGATCCGGTACCGAAGTCGGGGCCGGCGACGAGGACGGAGCCGGACGCGAAATCGGGGTCGTTGAGGACGAAGTCGTTGTTGGTTCGCCAGCGGTAGAACAGGGCGTCCTCGAAGCCGGTGCGGGTGACCCGTTTGAGGAACTTCGCGGGGATGATCTGGTCGGTGTCGATATTGGATCGGCGCAGAGGAACGCCGATGCCGGTGTGGGTGGTGAAAGCTTCCATGGCTCGTCCTCCTTGTCAGTCGTTCGCCGAGACGGGTGTCAGGTTGAGGGACAGGCGATTGTCGGCCCATTCCACGGGTTCGGCATCCCGCGGCAGGTCGGCGACGTCGCCCGGTGAGGACAGCGTGCCGCGCACCGCAGTGGCCGCGGCCACGAGCGGCGAGACGAGATGGGTGCGACCGCCCTTGCCCTGGCGGCCTTCGAAGTTGCGGTTGGAGGTCGAGGCACAGCGTTCGCCCTCGGCGAGCTGGTCCGGGTTCATGCCCAGGCACATCGAGCAGCCGGCGAAGCGCCATTCGCCGCCGAAGTCCTTGAAGATGACGTCGAGGCCTTCTTCTTCGGCCTGGAGGCGGACCTTCGCGGAGCCGGGGACGACCATGAAGCGGACGTTGTCGGCCTTCTTGCGACCGCGGACCACCTCGGCGGCGGCCCGGAGATCTTCGATCCGGGAGTTCGTGCAGGACCCGAGGAAGACGGTGTCGACCTCGATCTCGCGCAGCGGCGTGCCGGGGGTCAGGCCCATATATGCCAGCGCATTGGCGGCGGCGGCCTTGTCGTTCTCGTCGGTGAAGTCGTCGGGGCTGGGCACGCTCGCCGACAGCGGCAGGCCCTGGCCAGGGTTCGTTCCCCAGGTGACGAAGGGTTCGATGTCTTCGGCCTTGAGGACCACCTCGGCGTCGAAGTCCGCGCCTTCGTCGGTGTAGAGGGTCTTCCAGTACTCGACGGCGGCGTCCCAGTCTTCGCCCTCGGGGGCGTGGGGACGGCCCTTGACGTACTCGAAGGTCGTCTCGTCGGGGGCGACCATTCCGGCGCGGGCACCGGCTTCGATCGACATATTGCAGATCGTCATCCGGGCTTCCATCGACAGCTGGCGGATGGCCGAGCCGCGATATTCGAGCACGTAGCCCTGTCCCCCGCCGGTGCCGATCTTCGCGATGATGGCGAGGATGATGTCCTTGGCGCTCGAGCCTTCGGGCAGGTCGCCGTCGACGGTGATCGACATCGTCTTGAAGGGCTTGAGGCTGAGCGTCTGCGTGGCGAGCACGTGTTCGACCTCGGAGGTGCCGATGCCGAAGGCGAGCGCTCCGAAGGCGCCGTGGGTGGAGGTGTGCGAGTCGCCGCAGACGACGGTGGTGCCCGGCTGGGTCAGGCCCAGCTGCGGTCCCACGACGTGGACGATGCCCTGGTCGGCGTCGCCGAGGCTGTGCAGGCGGATGCCGAATTCCTCGGCGTTCTTGCGCAGGGTGTTGATCTGCGTGGCCGAGGTCGGTTCGGCGATCGGCTTGTCGATGTCCCACGTCGGGGTGTTGTGGTCCTCGGTGGCGATGGTGAGGTCGGGGCGGCGCACGGGGCGCCCGGCGAGTCGAAGTCCGTCGAAGGCCTGCGGGCTGGTCACCTCGTGGACGAGGTGGAGGTCGATGTAGATGAGGTCCGGCGCACCGTCAACACCTCGTGAGACGACGTGATCGGCCCAGACCTTCTCGGCCAATGTGCGTGGCATGGTTCCTCCCGCCGGTGCAGGGATCTCTGCACCCGATGTAGACCTGACGGGCCGAGGTACGGCGCGTCGATGAACTGCGATGTGTGCACTGGAGTGAGTGCGTATTCGAAATCTACTCGGTCGTATCGCAATGCGAACTTGCATCTCGCCCACTGAGACGCGCACAATGGTGCCTATGACAAGCAATGGTAGCGGCGTCGGGGTCATCGACAAGGCCGCAATGGTTCTCTCCGCACTTGAGGCCGGACCCGCCTCTCTCGCCGAATTGGTGACGCTGACCGGACTGGCACGCCCCACTGCCCACCGCCTGGCTGTTGCCCTCGAATTCCATCGCATCGTCGGCCGCGATCTGCAGGGGCGCTTCGTCCTCGGGCCGCGTCTGGCCGAGCTGTCGTCGGCTGCCGGCGAGGACCGCCTGTTGGCCGCGGCCGGACCGGTGCTCGGTCAGCTGCGCGATCAGACGGGTGAGTCCGCTCAGCTCTTCCGCCGTCAGGGCGATCTGCGTCTGTGCGTGGCCGCGGCCGAACGCCCCGTGGGTCTGCGCGACTCCGTGCCGATCGGTGCGACGCTGTCGATGCGCGCCGGCTCCGCGGCTCAGGTGCTGCTGGCCTGGGAGGAACCGGACCGCCTGCACACGGGTCTGCGCGGTGCCCGGTTCTCCGCGACCATGCTCTCCGGGGTGCGTCGCCGCGGCTGGGCCCAGTCCATCGCCGAACGCGAACGGGGCGTCGCCTCGGTGTCGGCTCCCGTGCGCGGGCCGAGCAATCGGGTGGTCGCGGCCGTCTCGATCTCCGGGCCGGTCGACCGACTCACTCGCCAGCCCGGCCGCCTGCACGCGAAGTCGGTCCTCGATGCAGCGCGTGCTCTGACCGAAGCACTCGTGCGCGGCTGAGTCCGACTCTGCTCCCATCGCACCTCGCCCAGCGGCGAACGGTTTGACCGCGGGCCCGGAGGATCATCCCTCCGGGCCCGCGGTCGTGCACCGTCCTTGAAGTCGGCCCGGCCTCCGGACTTGTACTATGGCCCCATGATCGCCGCTCAGAGACGCAACATCATCGTCGATACGATCGAGAGAGACGGCGCAGTCTCCATCACCTCACTGTCGGACAAGCTCGATACCTCGGCCGTGACTATCCGCCGTGACCTCGATCAGCTCGCTGAGGAGGGCAGGCTCATCCGTACCCACGGCGGTGCTGTCCTCGCCTCGAGCGCGCGGGAGTCGAGCTATGCGGAGAAGCTCGAGCAGGCTCTGGCCGAGAAGTCGGCCATCGCCCGCGCTGCGGCGACGCAGGTGCGCAACGGCGATGTCGTGGCCCTGGGGCCGGGAACGACGACCGAACTGTTGGCCAAGGAGCTCGTGACGCGTTCGGGTCTGCGCGTGGTGACGAATTCGCTGCTCGTCGCCGAGGCCATGGTCTCCTCCCCCGACAACGAGGTCATCGTCGTCGGCGGACTGCTGCGCCATTCGATCCGGGCCTTCGTCGGCGGCGGCACGGTGTCCCAGCTGCTCGGCCTGCGCGCCGACACCGTCTTCCTCTCCGGGAACGGACTGGCCGCGGACTTCGGCCTGTCGACACCGGCGTTCCCCGTCGCCGATACGGATCGGGCCATGGCCGCCGGGGCAGGGCGCGTGACCGCGCTCGTCGATCATACGAAGGTCGGCCTCCGCTCATCGGTGCTCACCGTTCCGACCGAGCAGATCCAGCAGCTCATCACCGATTCGAAGAGCGAGGAATCCGAACTCGCTTCCCTGCGCGAGGCCGGCGTCGAGGTCGAGGTCGTCTGACCCTCGCCAGCAAACGATCAAAACTGTTCAGGTTCGATCACTAGCGATCAGGCTCACAATCCTCTAAAGTGTCCACTCAGGTGTCTTACACCACACGCAGCCATGCACTGACGCATCACGACGACATGCACTGACGCATATGGAGGAACCTTGGAAGCAATCCGCTTGGACGCACAGTGGATCGACTATCTGCTGATAGCGATCTACTTCATCTTCGTCCTCGGCATCGGGTGGTTCGCCAAGCGCGGGATCTCCTCGAGCATCGAGTTCCTCCTCTCCGGACGGAGCCTGCCTGCTTGGGTCACGGCTCTCGCGTTCGTTTCGGCCAACCTCGGCGCCGTGGAGATCATGGGCATGTCCGCCACGGGCGCCCAGTACGGCATGCCGACGATGCACTACTTCTGGATCGGCGCGGTCCCGGCGATGCTGTTCCTCGGCGTCGTGATGATGCCGTTCTACTACGGTTCGAAGGTCCGGTCGGTCCCGGAGTTCATGCGCAAGCGCTTCGGTACGGGCGCTCACCTCGTCAACGCACTGTCCTTCGCGGTCGCACAGCTGCTCATCGCCGGCGTCAACCTGTTCCTGCTCGGCACGATCGTCAATCGACTGCTCGGCTGGCCGCTGTGGATCACCCTCATCGTCGCCGCCGCGATCGTCCTGTCCTACATCACCCTCGGCGGGCTGAGCGCGGCCATCTACAACGAGGTGCTGCAGTTCTTCGTCATCGTCGCGGCCCTCCTGCCGCTGACCCTCATCGGCCTCAACCGCGTCGGCGGCTGGGACGGGCTGGTCGACCGGGTGAGCAATGACGGAATGCTCGGGGCCGAACAGCTGAGCAGCTGGCCCGGCGAACAGCTCTCCGGCTTCTCCAACCCCGTGCTCTCGGTCGTCGGCATCGTCTTCGGCCTCGGCTTCGTCCTCTCCTTCGGCTACTGGACGACGAACTTCGTCGAGGTCCAGCGCGCCATGGCGTCGAAGTCGATCAATGCCGCGCGCCTGACCCCGATCATCGGCGCGTTCCCGAAGATGCTCATCCCCTTCATCGTCGTTGTCCCCGGCATGATCGCCGCGGTCCTCGTACCGCAGATGACGCAGTTCAAGGAGATCTCGGCATCCATCGACGAGGCGACCGCGCTCGAACAGACGGGCGTGACGTACAACGACGCGCTCCTGCTCCTCATGCGCGAGGTCCTGCCCAACGGTCTCCTCGGTGTGGCGATCGCCGGCCTCCTCGCCGCATTCATGGCCGGTATGGCCGCGAACATCTCCGCGTTCAACACGGTATTCAGCTATGACCTGTGGCAGCAGTATGTGGTCAAGGACCGCGAAGACGACTACTACCTGAAGATCGGCCGCTGGGCGACGATCGGCGCCTGTGTCGTCGCGATCTTCACAGCGCTCATCGCGGGCAACTTCTCCAACCTCATGGACTACTTGCAGACGCTGTTCGGCTTCTTCAACGCCCCACTGTTCGCCACGTTCATCCTCGGTATGTTCTGGAAGCGGATGTCGGCGACTGCCGGCTGGGTCGGCCTCGTCGGCGGCACGCTCTCGGCCGTGTTCGTGTTCATCCTCGCCGAGACCGGAGTCCTTGACCTGCCCGGTCAGGGTGCCGCATTCCTCGCGGCCAGCACGGCGTTCGTCGTCGACATCGTTCTGTCGGTGATCGTCACCCTGTTCACCACGCCGAAGCCCGCCGCGGAGCTGCGCGGACTCGTCTACTCGGAGACCCCGAAGTCCGATTTCGAGGACCTCAGCGAACCGAAGGCGCCGTTCTGGAAGCGCCCCGTGCCCGTCGCGGGTGTCGCTCTGGTGCTCGTCATCATCCTCAACGTGACATTCGGCTGAAGGAGCCAGTGAGACCCATGAGCAAATCCAACGAACTGACCAAGACCGCAGGCGCCTTCGACGTCCGCAACTTCATCGGTGCGCTGCTGGCGATCTTCGGCGTCATCCTCACGATCGCCGGAATCGTCGGCTTCACCCCCGACGAAGCAGAGCGCACCGGCGGGGTCGATGCGAACCTGTGGACCGGAATCGGCCTCATCATCGCCGCAGCCGTCTTCCTCATCTGGGCGAAGCTGCGCCCGATCCGCATCGTCGAAACTCCCGACGACGCCGCCGGCGCGCCTGGCACCGACTGATCGCCTCAGTCTGCGTCGATCCGCTCAGAGCGCTGCCATCGCTGCCGCAACCTCGGGTAAGTCCTCAGCCGGCGCTGCCCGCGAGGCTTCCTCGAGGATGAGCAGCCGGGCACCTGGAATCTCCTGGGCGAGCGCCTCTCCATTGCCCACGGGGAAGAACGGGTCACGCCTGCCGTGCACGACGAGAGTCGACACCGTCAGCTGCGGCAGTCGTTCTCGCCAGCGTGGCTGGCAGTCGAGACGGGAGAACACCATTCCCAGCTGATCGGCCAGATGAGCTTCCGGATCTGAGTTCTGTGTCGGATCTGAGCTCTGTTCTGAATCAGAGCTCTGCGTACGTGCCCAGATCCGCGCGGCGACTGCCCGTGCCTCTTCAGGGTCGTCGCCGAGGATCCGCGCACCTTCGGCCATGTAGTCGGCCACCGAGCCGACGTCCGTCCAGTCCGGCTGCGGACGGGAGAACAACGGACCCATCGTCGCCTCATCATGATCCGGCAGGTCATCGTCGACGGGGCCGGGAGCGACCGGTCGCGTGCCGATGAGAGTGAGTGCCGAAAACGCCTTCGGATGGTCGAGAGCCGCGACCTGCGCAATCATTCCGCTGATGCCGATTCCCGCGAGATGAGCGGGCCGACCGTCGAAGGTCCGTGCGAGTTCGGCGGCATCAGCAGCAAGGTCTCGCAGGGTGTAGTCCGGTGATTCGAGATCACCATGGCTCGAGGCCCCGGCATCGCGGAGATCGCAGCGCACAACGTGACGTCCCTGCTCTGCCAGCTGCTCGCACAGAGCATCGGGCCAGGACAGCATCGTCGGGGAGCCGAGGCAGAGAACGAGCGGCGCATCCGCCTCACCGAACTCGTCGACGCCGAGGCTCACTCCATTGACGTCGCAGATGCCCATGCGCTCCCCCGCCTGCTTGAGTCCATCCTCATCTGAGGTTCAAGCATGAGCTGCGAAGGTTCGGGAAGTCAACGCCTGCCGGGTCAGCCGAATCAGCGGCTCAGCCGAAAAAGGTTCAGTCGAACCGGGCAGCACCCCGACCCGCGCTGACAGCGAAGATGTCCGGCGCCCCGCAGCCGTGCTCGGCGAATGCCGCGGTGACGGCGTCGCCAACTTGAACAACCTGGTCTGCGTGGATGAGGGCGATCGCGGAACCGCCGAAGCCGCCGCCGATCATCCGCGCGCCGAGCGCCCCGGCTCCCATTGCGGCGGCCACCGCCACGTCAAGTTCGACACAGGAGACCTCGTAGTCGTGCTGCAGAGATTCGTGGGAAGCCACCAATAGGTCGCCGATGGCACTGATGCGCGCATCATGCTCGTCGCCGGTTGCTCGTTCATTGTCCTCGAGCAATTCGACGGTGGCGCAGACCCGTGCGTTTTCGGCGATGACGTGGCGCACCCGCCTCCGCTGCTCCTCGGTCAGTTCGCTCAGGTCGACGTCATCGGCGAGTTCCCGCAGACTGTCGACTCCGAAGATCGCGGCGGACTCCTCACAGGTCCTCCGCCTGGCGCCGTACCCGCTTTCGCTGTGCGAGTGAGAGACCTTCGAGTCGATGACGAGGAGTCTGAGCCCCTCGGCGTCGAGGTCGAATGGAATCTGGCGAGCGCTGAGGTCACGGCAGTCGAGGAAGAGCGCATGCCCGGCCTCGGTCATGATCGAAGCGGCCTGGTCGACGATTCCCGTCGGCGCACCGACGAAGTCGTTCTCGGCTCGCTGTGTCAGCAGGACTTTCTCCCGGTCGTCGAGGCCGAGGTCGTACACCTCGTCGAGGGCGATGAGCACCGCGACTTCGAGTGCGTGCGATGACGACAGTCCGGCACCGACGGGCACGGTGGATTCGATATAGAGGTCGACTCCGCCGACAACCGTGCCGGTGGTCTTCGCGATCTCGTCGACGACTCCCGCAGGATGGCTCAGCCATCCGGGCAGGGTTCCGGGCAAGAGGTCCGCGGCCGCGAACTGGCCGGACATTCTCCGGCCGGTGTCATCGCGATGGTCGGAGACGATGCGAATGCTGTCCCCTCGCCGAGGCGGCTGCACAGTCCCCGTGCTCTCTGCGTCAACGACCTGCCGCTCTGCGGCGTCCCCGCCTCGCCCGTCAGCGCCGTTGTCGGGTCGCCGACCGATGGCGACGTAGACCGCCCGATCGATGGCGATCGGCAGGACGAAGCCGGCGTTGTAGTCGGTATGTTCGCCGATGAAGTTCACCCTGCCTGGAGCACGGAAGGAACCGATCGGACGGTATCCGAACAGGGACTCGAACTCCTCGACGAGGTGTCCGGGGGTCGGTGTGGATACGGCCTCGGGGGTCTCTGCGGTCATGAACGATCGTCTTCCGGGCCGAATGCCGAAGCCGTGCTCGCGTTCGCGGCTGCGGGTACGGCCGCCTCGGCGAGGGGTTCCAGGGTCACGGCACGCAGTCTGGCTGCGGTCTCCTCGGCGGAGACGTCGCCGACGAAGGCGCCCATTGCGGCTTCCGAACCGGCGAGGAACTTCAGCTTGTTCTCAGCACGACGGGGGCTCGTGATCTCGAGGTGGAGCCAGTCGGCGCGGCGGTCGGCACTGTTGACCGGCGCCTGATGCCAGGCCGCGATATACGGTGTGGGACTCGGGTAGAGGCCGTCGATGCGGCGCAGCACGTCCGGATAGACGCGAGCCAGGTCGTCGCGTTCGGTCTCGTCGAGCTCGTCGACGCTTCCCACCTGGCGGTGCGGAACGAGGTGGACTTCGATCGGCCAGCGGGCCGCGAAGGGCACGAAGGCGGAGAAGTGATCGGTCTCAAGGATCATTCGCTCCCCTGCCTCGCGTTCGAAGGCGAGCACATCGCCGAGCAGCGGCCGACCGGTCCGGCGCAGGTGTTCATGCGCCCGGGCCGAGGTGATTGCAGTGTGCGGGGTGACATAGGGGTAAGCATAGATCTGACCGTGCGGGTGGTTCATCGTCACTCCGATCTCCTCCCCGCGGTTCTCGAACATGAAGACCTGTTCGATGCCCGGCAGGGCAGAGAGTTCGGCGGTCCGATTGGCCCATGCGTCGATGACGGTGCGGGCGCGTGCGGTGCCGAGGCATTCGAAGGAGCCGGTGTGCTCCGAGGAGAAGACGACGACTTCGCAGCGACCGTATCCCGGTCCCGACAGCGCAGAGGTCACGGTTTCGGCGGAGTCGGCGGCCGCCTCGGCGAAGGTGGTGTCCACGCTCTGAGAGGACGGAACATCACCGAGGCCGGGGCCGAGGGAGGGGAAGCGGTTCTCGAAGACGGCGACGTCGAAGTCCGCGGCCGGGATCTCTGTGGGACGATCCGGCGTCGACGGGCACAGCGGACATTCGGCGGCGGCGGGCAGGTGGGTGCGGGTCTGCCGGTGCGTGGCCACGGCGACCCATTCGCCGGTGAGAACGTCGAAGCGCAGGGTTCCGCTGTCTGGTCGCGAATCGTGTGGCCGAGGGTCGGCGGCGATCATCGGTGCAGGTGAGTCGGGGTCCTGGAAGAACAGGATCTCACGACCATCGGACAGGTTCGCCCGGCGATGCGACGCTGGCATCAGACCTCCCAAAAGTTATCATTTTCGATCATAATGCTAACATCTGGCGGCCCGGATGCGTGCGGACGGCGTAGAATATCTGCAACTGTTCTTCCCGCGCTCGAGCACCCTGGAGACCTATGTCCGCCACCATCGCACTCGCCTGTGACGGGTCGGCGGCGGTCATCTCCCCCATCGGCGCGAGCTTGGTGAGCTTCAGCGTCGGCGATCGTCCGGTCGTGGTGCCGATGAAGGCGTTCGACGGAGCCGTGCTCGCGCCCTGGCCGAATCGGATCGATGGGGGCCATTACGACTTCGCCGGCGACAGCCGCCGGCTGCCGATCACCGAGCCCGAGCGGGGTACCGCACTTCATGGTCTCGTCGCCGATGTGCAATGGTCCGTGGTCGAGCGCACAGAGTCGATGGTCAGCCTCGAATACACGCTGGAGCCGACGGAGGGGTATCCGTTTGCGTTCGATCTGCAGGTGGATTTCGAACTCGCCGAGGCGGAGCTGCGCATGCGCGCACGTGCCCTGAACACGGGGTCGGCTCCCGCACCGTTCGGTTTCGGATTTCATCCGTGGCTCTCGGCCGGGGATGGTGAGCTCGTCGATGAGGCTCAGCTCGTCATTCCCGCTGCGCGCTGGTACGAGACCGATGAGCGGCTCATCCCCACGGCTGTTCGTCCCTTCGATGACGGCACTGCCGTCCCGGCCGATCATGCCTCCGATGATTCCGCATGCATGGTGTGCAAGGACTTCCGGGCGCTGCGCCTCATCGGCGGCACGATCCTCGATGATGCTTTCGGGCAGCCTCGGCGGGGTGACGACGGATGGTCGAGGGCACGACTGAAGGGTGCAGATCAGCGCGAGGTCGTCGTCGGGATGGGGCCGGGGTTCCGCACCTGGCAGGCGTGTACGGGCGACGGCCTCGATGAGGATCTGGCTCGTCGGGCGATTGCGATCGAGCCGATGACGTGCCCTCCGAATGCATTCGCCGCGGGCGAAGCCGGCGAGGACTTCGACGTCGTCTCCCCGGGTGACGAGCTTGCCGTCGAGTGGAGCATCGCCTTGACCGGGATCGATGACGGAAATGCCGATTCGGCTTCGTCCGTCTCCGACAATGCTCCCGCTGACTCAGCGGAGGCTTCGTCTGCCCCCGACGATGCTCCCACTGACTCCGACGCCTGACGCCATCACCTCAGCCTGGGATTGCGGGCTGAGTCAACACTTCGTGCTTCCTTCCAAAATGACAGTCGCCCTGCTGCGAGTCGGCGCATCCTGATAGGTTGCGACTACAGGCAGATATCAGGCGAGCGTGCCCTGTCCTGGGTGCGTTCCATTCTCGAAGGGGACACCATGTCGACACCGCAGAACCCGAACGACCCGAACAGTACCTCGGCTGAGCAGAACCTCGACGGCCAGAGCCCCGGCGCGAGCGACCAGCCAGAGAGTGCCCAGTCCGCCTCGGATCACTCGGCGCAGAACCCTCAGGACACTCAGTTCCAGCCCAGCCAGGATGCGCCGGCATCGCAGCACGGCAATGATGCACAGTTCCAGCCCGATCAGCCCAGCTATCAGCAGGGCACCTATGATCCCAATGCCTATCAGGCACAGGGACAGCAGTACCAGCAGGGCGGGTATTCGCAGCCCGGCGCTTACCAGCAGGACCCCTACCAGCAGGGCGCATACTCGCAGGGTACGGCCCAACAGCAGGCGTACGGCCAGCCTGCCTTCGGGCAGCCTGCGTATGGTCAGGCTCCGCAGTCGGCGCCTCAGCAGTCCGGGTTCTTCAAGTCGCTGTTCGACATCCGATTCGACAACTTCATCGCGGTGAAGTGGGCGGGCTTCATCTACATCATCGCGATCGTGGTCGCGGTCCTGTCCTACCTCGGGACCATCGTCGCCGGCATCACCACGGGAATCGCCGCAGGTTCGGCATCGAGCTACCTCAGCGGTGGACCGAGCTTCAGCGTGCTGCCACTGATCCTGTCGATCATCTTCGGCTGGATCATCCCGGCCCTGTGGGTCATCGGCGTCCGTCTCGTGCTCGAGCTCATCGTCTCCAACATCAAGACGGCCGAACATACGAAGCGCATCGCCGATTCAGTCAGCCGCTGACTCACTGCACCAGAAGAATAGGTCGCTATCGGATACTTTTCGCGCAAGAAAGCATCCGATAGCGACCTGAGTTTTGGCGGAAGCATCCGATAGTGACCTCAATTTGGGGCGAGTGAGTCCCGCCCCCTACAGCCTCCTCAAACCCGTGCTTCCTTCGGGCCTATGACCAGCGGAGTGGAAAACGAGGGAAAACGCCCGTGAATTAGAGTGAGCCCCGCACCGAAATTCGATGCGGGGCTCAACCGTACCCCCGAGCAGATTCGAACTGCCGTTACCGCCTTGAGAGGGCGGCGTCCTAGGCCACTAGACGACGGGGGCTAGAACAACACTCCTGGACAGATCCAGACTGTGTCCGCTGGGCTACCAGGACTTGAACCTAGACTAAATGAACCAGAATCACTCGTGCTGCCAATTACACCATAGCCCAATGTTTTTCAAGGTTATCCCCGAGGAGATTTCCCTGAGCAACGAGATATAACTCTACACAAGCACCCCGCCTCCCGACAAATCCGAGAGGCTCCTTTTCAGTGTGACCTTCTTAACACAACTGGCTCACCGCACCCAGCCCGCCGACAGGCCAAGTAGTCCCGCGCGTGGGCTCGGTCTGCCTGTCCCGACGGGCCCCGGCCTCACCCGCGGGCGAGGCCGATGAGCCGGTCGAGGACCCGGTAGCCGTCGGCACGCAGACCGTTGTGTTCGTACTCGTTCGTCACCCACGGCTGCACCCCGGAAAGATGCTCGGCCGTGGACAGCGAATACTCCACCGGCACGTAGGCGTCTTCGAAGTACACTGCCGCCGCACCACGGACCGAGGCGGCCTGCAGAGCGTCGACATCGTAGAGACCGGGCCACTGACGTGCGGCGACGATCTCTGCCACCTCGGCGAAGGGCGTAAGCTCCGGATCCTCATGCAGCGACTCCGGCCCGGCATGCTCGCCGGCCAGCAGCGTCGGATCCTTGACCACGGCATCGGGCATCGCCCGCCTGGCCGCCCAGTTCGTCACCGTGCCGTCGGCCCAGCAGGATTCGTGGATGACGGCATAGAGCGGATTGCGCCCCGAGAACGGCAGAGACGCGGCAAGGTCATGCCGGAATGCCCCCGAAGAGAAGTCGAGGTCGAGCAGATAATGCAGCTTCTCCGGACCATCCGAAGCGCCGAGGAAGTGCCCGAGCAGACGGATCCGCTCCGGCGTCGCCCGCGCTCCCCCGGGCAGGGCGAGACCGTCACCGACAGACGCAAGTTCGACGAGGTGCCGCATCTTCTCACGGTCGCCGGGGAACGCTGCGTAATACTGCTCGGACTTGCGGATCATGCCCTCCCACGTACGTCCGTAGACGGTCGCCGGATCGAGGCCGATCGCCGGCAGACCGCCGGTGAAGTACACCTCGTGAAGGGCATCCGAATGCGCGGAGATGTAGCGCAGAGTCGTGAAGCCGCCGAAGGACTGCCCCAGCAGGGACCAGGTTTCCGCGCCGAGGTGGCGGCGCAGGATCTCCGCGTCCTCGACGATCGAATCGGCACGGAAGAAGGACAGCGCCTCGGCGATCGCGGCCGGGCCGTCCCCTACCGTCTCCAGTCCGGTGATGGCCCCATCAACAGAGCCGATCGGATTCGATCTTCCGGTGCCACGCTGGTCGAGCATGACGACCTGGAATTCTTCGAGGGCACGCTTCACCCAGGCGCCGGGACCGCCGACGATGCCCGGGCGCGGGGCTTCCACGCCGGGCCCGCCCTGCAGGTACACGAGGTAGGGCTTCTGACTGTCCGCCTCAGTGGCGATGATCCGGGCGAAGACGTCCATCGCGTCCGGCAGATTCGCCTTCCCCGAGGCGGCTGACGCGGCGCTCTTCCCCGCCGAGGCGGCATCCCCCGACCTTCCGAAATGGTCGAAGGGCACGGTGACCGTCACGTCACGGAAGTGCAGTCCCCCACGGGTCCAGTTCTTCTGCTCGACCATGGTCACAGCTGTGCCGCGAGGGCCTTGAGGCGCTTCAGCGAGGAGTCCTTGCCGAGGATCTCCATCGACTCGAACAGCGGTGGTGAGACCTTGCGGCCGGACACGGCCACACGCAGGGGTCCGTAGGCCAGGCGCGGTTTGATCTCCATCTCGTCGACGAGCTTGGCTGACAGCACCTCTTCGAGTTTGGCCGTGGTCCAGTCATCGAGTCCCTCGAGGACCTCGATCGAGGCGGCGAGCACCTCGGGGGCGGAGTCCTTGAGCGTCTTCAGCCCGTCCTCGGCCATGACGAGGTCGTCATCGGAGGTGAAGAGGAACGCGAGCAGATCCGGAGCCTCTCCGAGCAGCTTCATGCGGGTCTGCACGAGCGGTGCGGCCTCGTCGAGGATCTGCAGCTGAGCCTCCTTCGGGGACTCCGGGAGCACCTCGGCGGCCTGGAGATACGGCACCAGACGGTCACGGAAGTCATCCGGATCGAGGAGGCGGATGTGGTCGGCGTTGATGGCGGTGGCCTTCTTCACGTCGAAGCGGGCCGGGTTGGGCAGGACATCGTGGACGTCGAATGCCTCGGTGAATTCCTTGACGCTGAACACGTCGCGGTCGGGTCCGATGGACCAGCCGAGCAGGGCGAGGTAGTTGATGAGTCCCTCGGGGATGAACCCGTTCTCGCGGTGGAGGAACAGGTTCGATTCGGGGTCGCGCTTCGACAGCTTCTTGTTGCCTTCGCCCATGACGTAGGGCAGGTGACCGAACTCGGGAGTCGCCTCGGCGATGCCGATGGCCTTGAGGTGTTCGTAGAGAACGATCTGACGCGGGGTCGAGGACAGGATGTCCTCGCCGCGGAGCACATGAGTGATACCCATGAGCGCGTCGTCGACGGGGTTGACCAGGGTGTACAGCGGCTGGCCATTGGCACGAACCACGACGAAGTCGGGCACGGTTCCGGCCTTGAAGGTGATGTCTCCACGGACGAGGTCGGTGAAGGTGATGTCCTCATCGGGCATGCGCACGCGCCACACCGGTTCGCGGCCCTCGGCGCGGAAGGCAGCTTTCTGCGCGTCGGTGAGGTCGCGGTCGTACCCGTCATAGCCGAGCTTCGGGTCACGGCCCGCGGCCTTGTGCCGGGCTTCGACTTCCTCGTTGGTCGAGTAGGACTCGTAGATGTGGCCGCCGGCCTTGAGCTTCTCGATGACGTCGGCGTAGATCTCGCCGCGCTGCGACTGGCGATAGGGTCCGTTGTCGCCGCCGACCTCGATGCCTTCGTCCCAGTCCAGGCCCAGCCATTTGAGGGCTTCGACGACCTGGCCGAAGCTCTCCTCGGAGTCACGTGCCGCGTCGGTGTCCTCGATGCGGAAGACGAACTTGCCGCCGGTGTGCTTGGCGTAGGCCCAGTTGAACAGGGCTGTGCGGACCATGCCGACGTGCGGGGTGCCGGTGGGCGATGGGCAGAAACGAACTTTGACGCTCACGATTGTCCTTTGCGTGATCTTCTCGGGTGTGAGTCTGTGGTGTGCGCGGTGGCGCTGGTGGTTCGGCGGCTCTGGTGTTCCGCGGATGCGATCGCCGAGGCGGCGGTGGGAAGGTCCGGGACGCAACTCCGCCGAGGCGTCGGTGGGCTCAGGCGTCCATGACCGGGTTCGACAGGACGCCGAGTCCTTCGATGGCGATGTCGACGCGGTTGCCGGACACGATCTGGCCGACCCCTTCCGGGGTTCCGGTGAGGATGACATCGCCGGGCAGCAGGGTGATCGTCTCCGACAGGTGTTCGATGATGGTCGGGATATCGAAGATGAAGTCGGCGGTGGTGCCGTCCTGCTTGAGATCCCCGTCGACCCAGGACCGGATGCCGAGGTCGTCGACGTCGAGTTCCGTTTCGATCCAGGGGCCCAGCGGGGCCGAGGTGTCGAAGCCCTTTGCCCGCGTCCACTGCTTGTCGGACTTCTGGAGGTCGCGCAGGGTGACGTCGTTGCTCGCGGTGTAGCCGAGGACATGGTCGAAAGCGTTCTCCGCCTTCACACCCTTGGCCACACGGCCGATGACGACGGCGAGTTCGGCCTCATAGGAGACGTATTCGCTGATGGCGGGCAGGCGGATGGGGTCGCCGGGGCCGATGACCGCGGTGTTCGGCTTGAAGAAGGTCACCGGGGTCACGGGAACCTCGTTGCCGAGTTCTGCTGCGTGTGCGGCGAAGTTGCGGCCCACGCCGATCACCTTCGAACGCGGCAGGATGGGGCTGACCAGGCGCACGTCGTCGATCTTCAGCCTCTCGCCTGTCGATTGGGCCGGAGAGAAGAAGGGGTCCGAGTCGAGAACGGCGAGTTCGAGTCCCGACGTGTCCCAGCTTCCGTCGGTGATCGGCGGCACTTCACCTTCGACGACTCCGTATTTGGGTTCGTCCTGATGTACAAATCTGGCGATACGCATGTGTCACAGTCTAGTCAGTGCCTGGTGCCTTCTGCCGCGTCGGTGCTCATCGATCCGCGATCAGGTCCCCACAGTTCCCCCGCTGTGTCCCGTGTGCGGGCGGGGCCGCCCTGCTGAGAGACTGGTGGCATGCCCGATCCGCACCTCCCGCACACCTTCGATCTCGCCCGCATCGGGGCCGGCTTGCCTGCCGCCCGGCTCATCGATGAGCTGGGCCTCGCCGAGGCGACCCCCGCCCCGAGATTGGTCGTGGAGGCTCCTCCCGGAACCGGTAAGACCACCGTGGTGCCGCCGATGATCGCTGAGCACCTGACTGGTCCGGGCCGCATCATCGTCACCCAGCCCCGGCGGATGGCAGCCCGCGCCGCGGCCAGGCGGCTCGCGTCGTTGACGGGGACCCGCCTCGGCGAGGTGGTGGGGTTCACCGTCCGCGGAGAGTCGCGGACCTCGCGGGCGACACGGATCGAGTTCGTCACCACGGGTGTGCTTCTGTCCCGACTGCTGCGCGATCCGGAGCTGACCAGTATCGACGGGGTCATTCTCGACGAGGTGCATGAGCGACAGCTGGATACGGATCTCGCGTTCGCGATGTGCCGGGAACTGGCTGATCTGCGCGAGGATCTCTCCGTGGTCGTCATGTCGGCGACCTTGGATGCGCAGCTGTGGGCCGCGCGTCTCGGTGACGGACCGCAGTCGCCGGCGACGCTGCTGTCGGTGTCCGCCGATCCTCATCCCTTAGAAATACGGTGGGCGCCGGCGAAGGAGCGGCCCTTTGACGCGCGGGGTGTGACCTGGGATTTCCTTGATCATCTGGCGGCGACGACGGTGCATGCGCTGACTGAGACCGGCGAGGGCGACGTCCTCGTCTTCGCTCCCGGTGCACGCGAAGTCGACGAGGTGGCCTCTCGCGTGCGGCGCCGTGTGGAATCAGATGGCGGTTCGGGAGCCGGTGGTGGACCGATCGGCTCCGGTGGTTCGGGTACCGGTGACTCGGTCGAGGTGCACACTCTCATGGGGCGGACCCCCGCTAAGGAGCAGGACGCGATTCTGCGCCCACGCGCCGACCAGGGACGGGACCGTCGCGTCATCGTCTCGACGTCGGTGGCCGAGTCGGCACTGACGATCGACGGAGTGCGCATCGTCGTCGACTCCGGGCTCTCCCGGGGACCACGGCTGGATACGAGGCGGCGCATGTCCGGGCTGGTCACGATGCGGGAGTCGAAGGCTTCGGGAACACAGCGTTCCGGTCGTGCCGCCCGGCAAGGACCGGGTGTTGCGTATCGGTGCATGTCAGAGGCGGATTGGGCGAGCCTGCCCGAGCACACTCCTCCCGAAATCGCGACCTCCGATCTCACCTCCGCAGTGCTCGCACTCGCTGTGTGGGGCGGCGACGAGTCCCTCCTGCCTGATCCGCTGCCAGCCGGACCGAAGCGGCAGGCGGTCGACAACCTGGTCGCCTTGGGAGCCGTGGAGATCTCGGCGGCGGCAATGGACAGTGCAGGAGGCGAGCGCTCCGCCGATGGGCGCCGAACCGGTGAGCGCCCCGACACCGCCGAGTTCCCGATATCGGCACTGCACGTCACCCAGACAGGGCGGGCGATCGCGGCGGTTCCCGCCTCGGTGTGGTCGGCACGTGGCCTCCTCGACGGAGCTGCGCTGCTGTCTCCCGCTCGTGCGGCAGAAGCGGTCGCCGTCATCGAATCCGAGCAGAGGGCTCTGGGCGCCGATCTCTCCGCTCTGCTGCGGCACCTGCGGCGCAGCAAGGACGCCCGATTCGCTCAGGACCGCAAACGGTTCGCGTCGATCGCACGCGAATTCGCCTCGGGCGGTGATGGCGGCGACACGGGAGACGACACCGGGAACGGTGGATTCGGCGACCGCGCTGAAGTCACCGGCGATTCCGGCACAGCGCTGACTCCCGAGGACCTCGGACTCGTCACGGCGCTGTCCTATCCCCTGCAGATCGCGCGTCAGCGCAGCGCCTCCGATTCCGAATACCTGCTCGCCTCAGGCACGGCGGCGAGCCTGCCCCGAGACTCCTCACTGCAGGGCAGCCCATGGTTGGCCATCGCCGAGGTGGGCCTGGCCGGATCGCGTGCGATCATCCGATCAGCTGTTCCCATCGGCGTCGACACCGCAGAACTCGCCGGCGCCGGACTGCTGCACACGGAGGAGACGGCGACGTTCGAGTCCGGGAAGGTCCGCGCGGTACGGCGCGGCCGCCTCGGCGGAATCGAACTGACCTCCACCCCGATCCAGGCCGGCCCAGAACTCGCCCGCCGTGCCATCGCCGAATCGGTGCGCGAACGAGGAGCCCGCGAGGTTCTGCGTCCCTCCGAGGCTTTCGAATCGCTGCGCGCCCGGCTGGGACTGCTCCGCGCGATCTACGGGGACCCGTGGCCGGACGTGACGTGGGAGCACCTCTCTGACACGCTCGACCAGTGGTGTCCTGATGCACTCGACCGGATCGCGAAGGGCTCCGATCCTGCCCGCGTGGACCTCGTCTCCGCGCTGCGCGGCATGCTGCCCTGGCCCGAGGCGGCCCGGCTCGACGAGCTTGCGCCGACCCATATCGAGGTGCCCAGCGGATCACACATCCGCCTCGAGTATCCGGACCCCGACCTCGTCGAGCTCCCGAGCCCGATCCTCGCGGTCAAACTCCAGGAGTGCTTCGGCTGGACCGACGTGCCTCGCATCTGCGACGGAAGGGTTGAGGTCACCATGCATCTGCTCTCCCCCGCCAGGCGGCCCCTGGCGGTCACCAGTGATCTCGCGTCATTCTGGGCGAATGCGTATGCCCATGTCAGGGCCGAGAACCGGGGCCGCTACCCGAAGCATCCGTGGCCGGAGGATCCACTCACCGCGCCTGCGGCGAAGGGCACGAAGCGCTCCGGTCGCTGAGCTGGAGCCCGACTCGACCGTCTGGGACAATGGTGCGGTGACTTCCGCACTCTCGACCACGACCTCCGCCCCGTACAGGGCGGCGACCGAGCGCACCGACGCATCGTCGGGCCGCCTCGGCGACGGTGTCGTTCCTGCCGAGATCTGGCGCGAGCCGCGTGACGAGCACGAGCATCGGATCGCCGAGCGCACCGATGCGCATATCGGGCGGCGGATGCGACAGGAGACCCACCCGGTCGAGGACTTCCTCTTCACCTACTACCCGTTCAAGGTCGGGCAGCTGAAGAAGTGGCATCCCGGGCCAGGTGTGCGTGTCGCGCTTGAGACGGCCGAAGATCGTCGGTATTTCGATCGTCGGTGGTATCGCATCGACGATGCGCAGAATTTCGCCGAGGTGGACCTCGAGTCCTGGCGCACCGACCGTGGAGACGGGGCGAAGTTCATCGCCTCCCTGCTGTCGTCGACATTGGGTCGGGAAGCGAACTTCGGGTGCTTCGGCATCCACGAATGGGCAATGGTCTACCGTCTCACCGACGAGCAGCGCCGCCATCAGCAGGTGCCGCTGCGGCTGAGCCACGCCGAGACCGACGATGTGGTCGAAGGCCACCGCATCCAGTGTTCGCATCATGATGCGTTCCGTTTCTTCACCGAACCCGCGCGTCCGCTCAACACCTTGCAGCCGAGCCGCGAGGGCATGATCGCCAACGAGCAGCCCGGGTGTCTGCACGCGGGGATGGATCTGTACAAATGGGCGATGAAGATCTCGCCGATCGCTGATTCGGATCTCGTCGTCGACTGCTTCGACCTCGCGCTCGACATCCGCACCCTGGACATGGAGGCCTCCCCCTATGACCTGCGCGGATGGGGCTACGGGGTCGTCCCCATCGAGACCGCAGCGGGCAAGGCCGAGTACATGGAGCGGCAGAAGGATTTCTCCGACAGGGCGCAGGCGCTGCGGTCGCGCCTGCTCGAAGCTTTGGCGGTCGCGGGAGTTCATCCGCGCTGAGGTGTCGGCGGGTCGGGCATCTGACGGGCCGTTGCCATAGAGCGGACACACTCGGCTCCCGCCGGGCACGCGCCCTACGATCGACGGTATGCGCGCCATCGTCTTCGATCAGTTCTCCGTCCGCCCCCAGCTTCATGAGATTCCCGCTCCCACGGCCCCCGATGCCGGCGTCGTCATCGACGTCGAAGCCACCGGGGTGTGCCGCAGCGACCATCACGCGTGGGCCGGCCACGATTCGACGATCACCCTGCCCCACGTACCCGGGCATGAGCTGGTCGGGAGGGTCGCCTCGGCCGGTGTGGGCGTACAGGACTTCCACGTCGGCCAGCGTGTGACCGTTCCTTTTGTGTGCGGGTGCGGGAGCTGCCGGTGGTGCGTTTCCGGCAATGCGCAGGTGTGCCCCGATCAGACGCAGCCGGGATTCACACATTTCGGATCGTGGGCGGATCAGGTCGTCATCCACAATGCCGATGCCAACCTCGTGGCCGTGCCCGAGGATCTGCCGGCCGCGGCCGTCGTCGGGCTCGGGTGTCGATTCGCCACGGCCTTCCATGGTCTGCGCGTGCGGGCTCGCCTTGCCGCGGACGAAACGGTCGCCGTCTTCGGCTGCGGCGGGGTGGGACTGTCGACGATCATGATCGCTCGGGCCCTTGGCGCGAAGGCGGTCGCCATCGACGTCAGCGATGCGGCCTTGGAATCCGCCCGTGAGTTCGGCGCAGCACGATGCGTCAACGCACGGGATCTCAGTCCCGAGGACCTGAGCGCCGAGGTGGTCGCGCAGTTCGCGTCGACCGATCCTGACGGGGTGGCTGTGACCGTCGATGCCCTGGGCAGGGAGGACACGATCCGGGCGGCAATCGGTGCTCTGGCACCATTGGGTCGGCATGTGCAGATCGGACTGCTGTCTGCCGAGCCGGTCGTCGATCTGCCGCGCGTGATCGCTCTCGAACTCAGCGTGCTCGGCTCGCACGGAATGGCTGCAGCCGAGTACCCTGAGCTCGTGGACCTTGTCGTTAAGGGACGGCTGCGACCACAGGACCTGGTCAGCACTGTCATCGGCCTCGACGAGGCGCCCGCGGCGATGGAGGCGATGGGGTCACCCTCTGCCTCGGCGGGGATGACGATCATCGACCTGACCAGGTGAGACGGCCGACGGCCCGGGCACTGTGCGTCGCCTCGGCGAGGTCGAGCGCAACGGCGGCGGTCACGGCATTGCCTCATTCGTCGCCGAGTGACTCCCGCATGCTCGCGGCCAGGGATCCGATGAGCTCCTGATTCCCGCGGATGCCGGGTTCGAACGGCAGACGCAGGCGGTCTTTGCCCTTGTCCCGGTAGCGCGGAATGACGTGCATATGGAAGTGGAAGACCGTCTGCCACGCATCGGCGCCACAGCAGTTGAGGAGATTGACGCCGTCGGCTCCCCACGCGTCGAAAGCGTGCTTGGCGATGCGCTGGGATTCGAGCGCCACCGCAGACAGATCTTCGGCCGGGATGTCCCGCAGGTCCGTGCTGTGACGTTTCGGCACGACGAGCAGATGCCCGTCCGACCCGGGCTGGATGTCCATGAACGCGAAGGTCGACTCGGTCTCGGCGATCGGCGCACTCGGCGCGTCACCTGCGACGATCTGGCAGAAGATGCAGTCGATGCTCATGAGTTCCGATTCCTCCCCGCAACGAGTTGGCTGTGCCGTACGGCGTTTAGCCCGGGCCCCTCAGATCACATAGGCGAGCCCTCAGACCATGATGGCGAGGACGACGTTCGTGTCCTGGCCTTCCCAGCGGCCCAGCAGCAGACCGGCGTCGGTCTTCTCCGCCGGTGACTCGGGCGACAGGCGGTAGAGGATCTCGACGTCGCCGGCACCCGGCAGCGGTCCCGTCCCGAAGGCGTGGGCCACCTCGGTGATCTCTTCGCCCCGGTTGCCTTCAGCGTCGACGCGGTACTGCTTCGCCGCGGTCGACGCGGTGGCGATGGTGTGGTCGAGGCGCTGCCGGAACAGCGGATCACCCATGCCGGCGTAGACCCACCGCTTGCCGAGCACCGAATGCTCCATATTCGCCACGAATGCTTCGTCGGCGCCCTCGAGCGGTGCTCCGCGATAGGTCAGCGGCACCTGCAGCAGCTGATCGCTGCTCTTCACGATGTGGATCTCGATGCCCACTTCGCCGGCGGGATCGTCGAATCGGTACGCGGTGACGGCCTCGAGCGGGTGCACCGCGAGGTCGAGCTCGGCGGCCCAGTCCTGCTTGGCTACCCAGTCGGTGACTACGTCGAGCTTGCCGGGGTTGAGCTGAGCAGCGTAGATATCTGCCATGACGGTTCCTCCTGAAATCTGTCTGACATCGGCGTCAGGTGTGGCTCGACGTGTCAGGTGTCTGTAGGTGTGAGGCGCTCGGAGGCCTCCGGACGCTTCGCAACAGGCCTTGCGTGGTCTCAGGCTTTGCGGGTGCCGGGGATCCATTCTCCGTCGACGACTTCGTAGTCAGCGAAGACTGCCGGTGCCTCTTCGCGCATGACCTCGCCGATCTTGTTGAAGATGAGGCGGATCTCCTCTTCAGCGCCCTTCGCAGTGCGCATTTCGATGACGTGGCGCAGAGAACGCAGGTTCGCGGTGTAGACGATTCCGGTGGCCAGGCCCTCGGGGGCGAAGCGGCGCATGAACGAGGTCATGTGCTTCTTGTGGGAGAACTTCGTGCCCTCCTCGTCAAGCTCGAAATGATCGGCCATCCACTGCTGGTGCTCCTCGAGTGTGTCGAGGACCTTGAGGCTGCGTTCCATGAGTTCGGGATCTTCACGGGCCCACTCAGGGAACCAGAACGGGATGTCCGTGAGGCGGACGTAGCGCAGCGATTCCTGCGAGAACGCCGATCCCGCGCGGTGGCGGATCAGTTCGTGGGTGAGCACGCGCGAGACGTTGTGGAGGACGAAGGTGAAGTTCGCGTGTTCGAGCACGGATCCGTGCTGGGACTTCACGACGTTGCCGAGGTACTGCGCGGAATCGGTGCGCACACGCGAGACGTTCGGGTTGAGTCCCGGCTCCCATGAGCGGTAGCACATGCGTCCGGAGAACTCGAGGAGATCCTCGGCGTCGGGAGATTCCGCATCTTCGACCCGGTCCGCCCAGGAGGTACCGCCCACCTCGTCGAGGTAAGTCCTCATCGCTTCCCAATCGATATTGGGCTTGGCGAGCAGTTCAACGGACGGTTCGACCTGGCGCATGGCTCTCCTAGTGAAGGGGACGTGATTGATTCCCAATCCTACAGACAGCCCGGCTGGTTGCGGCGACCGGTCCGCACCGAAATTCTCCTCGCCTCAACCGTCTTGGCGGACAGGTGCGACGGAAGCCTATACGTCGAGGCTGTGCAGGCGACCGCCCGTATCGACGACGAACGCTTGCGCCCCTGCGGATTCCTCCATCACCGAGGTGGCCGCACCGTCGACGTATACGACCGCGGCATGATCATCGATGGCGATTCCGGGGACGGGAAGCCGGCCCTGCGCGATCCATTCCCGGAAGGATTCCTTCCGTCCGGGTTCTCCATGGAAGTGCGGGCAGGCACTCCCCCGCAGGAATCCGAGCCCGTCGTTCAGCGGTGCCAGCGAACCGAACGAGTCCGTCGAAGATGCTTCGAACCAGCAGTTCGCACCGGCGCTGATGCCGGCGAGGATCGATCCTCCGGCGGCCGCATCTCTCATCCGTTGGTCGACGCCATGCCTCCGCCAGAGGCTGAGCAGGTTCGCCGTGGAGCCGCCGCCGACGTAGATGAGGTCCATGTCGAGCAGCATCGCCGGATCTTGGTAGTCCCACGGGCTCTGCCCGAACAGGGAGAGGACATGGGTTCGCGCCCGCGCCTCGAACGCCGCTTCGAACCTCTCGATGTAGTCGCGGCTGTCGCCGGATGCCGTCGGGACGAAGCAGACGTGTGGAATGAGTGATGCGGTGCCGGTGCCGGTGCCTTCCTGATGGACGGCATGGGCTCGTCGAGTCGCCATCTGCAGAAGCTCGTCGTCAATAGCCGATTCCCCGGTCTCGGACATCGAGAACCCACCGCCGCCGAGGGCCACGATCGTGCCCCGGAAAGCGGTGGATTCAGAGGTGCTCACGGCACTCGGTGCGTCCACTTCTCGGTCCCGAACTTCTCATCGACGAGTTCCTGGGCCCGCTTGAGTTCCTCCTCTGTGTAGGTGCCGTAAGTGGCCCCGTAGCGGGTGGCGAAGGTGTCCGCCATGACATCGATGATGTCCTTGCGCGCCTCACCGGTCTGACTCCGCAGCGGATCGACGCGTTTCTTCGCGCTCGCCACTCCCTTGTCGGAGATCTTCGCTTCGCCGATGCGCAGAACTTCGACCATCTTGTCCGCGTCGATGTCGTAGCTCATCGTCGCGTGGTGGAGCAGTGTGCCGTCGCGATTGCGCTTCTGTGCGGCACCGCCGATCTTGCCTCCGGTCGAGGAGATGTCGTTGATCGGCTTGTAGAATGCCTCCACGCCGAGAGTTTTGAGAGCCGCGAGCACCCACTGGTCGAGGAACACATACGACTCCTCATAGTCGAGGCCGGCGACGAGGGAAGGCGGGACGAACATCGAATAGGTGATGCAGTTGCCGCCCTCCATGAACATCGCACCTCCGCCTGAGATGCGACGCACGACCTGGACGTCGTACTTCTCCACGCCTTCGGGCCGCAGCTCGTTGACGTAGGACTGGAAGGCCCCGATGACGGTAGCCGTGTCCTCCCATTCCCAGAACCGCAGGGTCGGCTGCCTGCGACCTGCTGCGACTTCCTCGAGCAGAACCTGATCGAGCGCCACATTGAGCTGGGTCGGCAACACCTCGCCGCGGATGACCTGCCAGTCGAAGTCAGTGAAGTTCGCCGCCGAACCCAACGCCCGGCGCACGACGGTGGCGATATCGGCGGTGGAGAAGCCGTGCATCGCCAGTTCCGAACCGTAGCCGGCCAGAGCCGCGTCGAGGCGACCGCGCAGCGCCGCATTATCGGCAGTGACGCTGGCGCCGACGAGTGCCGGTGCCAGGTCGAAATAGGCTTCCTCGGGTTCGAGGAAGAAGTCCCCGGAGATCTTCACCTCGGTGATGGTCTGACCGTCGGTGGTGACATCGGCAACGACGAGTTTGCCGCCGATGACCTTGTACTCGCCGTGGAAGTGCTGCGTCTCGTTCGTCATGTCTCCCAACCTACTCCCCTGTCAGTGCGTTCCACATGAACCGGTAGCTCAGCGCCCGGGTGAACGCGGTCTGCTCATTGTCCGAAGCGGCGGAATGTCCGCCTTCGGTGTCTTCGAAGAACCACACGTTCTCGATTCCGTGCGCCTGCATCCGGGCGGCCATCTTTCGTGCCTGCACCGGGCCCACCCGATCATCCGACGTGGCCGTCCAGAACAGCACCGGCGGATAGTCCTGACCGTTCTCGAGGAGGTGGTAAGGAGAGAATTCTCTGATGAACGCCCAGTCCTCGGCCACGTCCGGGTCTCCGTACTCGGCTTTCCACGAATAGCCGGCGCTGAGCTTCGTGTATCGGGCCATGTCCAGCAGCGGAACGCCGCAGGACACAGCACCGAAGAGCTCGGGATATTGGGTGAGCATATTGCCCACCAGCAGGCCCCCGTTGGATCCGCCGGCGCAGGCGAGCGTCTTCGGGCTCGTCACTCCGCGGGCAATGAGATCGCGTGCCACGGCCGAGTGATCTTCATAGCAGCGCATGCGGTTCTCCCGCATCGCCGATGTGTGCCATTCGGGTCCGTATTCGCCTCCGCCGCGGATGTTCGCGAGGACATAGACGCCTCGGCGACCTGCCGGGAGGGTGTTGCCGGTGGTGCTGCGGCTGAGCCAGCCGATGCCGACGACGGGTGAGTATCCGGGAGTGCGGCTGACTTCGAAGCCGCCGTAGCCGTCGAGCAGGGTGGGATTCTCTCCGTCGAGTGCGAGGTCATCGGCTCCGATCTGGAAGTACGGGATCTTCGTCCCGTCGGCGCTGGTGGCGAAGTGCTGCTCGACGCTCAGCCCTTCGGCATCGAACATCGCCGGGGCTGACTTGATCACCTCGATGGTGGACTCGTCGGAGTTCGTTCCCGCAGCTTCGTCCGAGGGGCCCAAGGTGCCGTACGACAATGTCGAGGGCGTGAGGAAGCCGGTGCTGACCATCCAGAAGTCGTTGGCGGTGGCCGGGTCGTACTGATCGACCGCGCCGAGGCCGACCATATGGTTGGCCGGGACTCCGGGCAGGGCGGATTCGGCGAAGCCGTTGCCCAGGTCGAGGACCGTGAGCTTCGACTGCACGTCGGCGAGCAGCTCGAGCACGAGGTAGTCCCGGGTGAAGGTGAAGGACTGCAGGGAGGTGTGGGCGTCGGGGGTGAAGATCACGCGCGGAGCGATCTCGCCTGACTTGACTGCATCGATATCGGCGATGGCGAGGCCGCCGGCGGCCACCTCGGTGGTGGCGGACGTCCACGTCGACTGGGGTCGGAAGAGCAGGAGGTCGCGCTCGAAGCCGACCTCGACGTCGGTGGGGACGTCGACCCTGTTGAGCGCGTCGGCCCATGCTGTCGGTTCGACTGACAGCGAACCGTCTGCGCTCGTGATGTCGGCGAGGTCGAGGAAGCTCATCGTCGAGTTGAAGAAGTCGATGGCGTCGATGATGACGGCACGGTCGGTGGCCTCGGTGTCGGGGCGGATGTCGCTGCCGACGAAGATCGCCACATGGTCGCGTGGCACTTCGGCGACGATCGGGGCGTCGTCGAGGCTCTGACCTCGGCGGAGCGCTCGGGCTTGGCGTGGGTAGGACGAGGTCGTCAGTGAGTCAGCGTCGGTTTCGGTGGCAACGAGCACGGTGTCGTCGTCGAGCCAGGCCAACCGTGTTTTGGCGGCGGGGATGTCGAAGCCGCCGTCGACGAAGGCGCGGTCATCGAGGTCGAATTCGCGGACTCGGTGTGAGTCGCCTCCGTCCGGGGACAGGAGGACGAGCGCGCGGCGGTTGTCGCTGCGGCGCACCATCGCTCCTGACCAGACCCAGGCGGTGTCTTCCTCTGCGGCCAGTTCGTCGAGGTCGAGCAGCACTTCCCAGTCGGGGGTGGCCGTGCGGTAGCTGTCCCAGGAGGTGCGTCGCCACAGGCCCTTCGGGTTCGTCTTGTCCCGCCAGAAGTTATAGAAGTGGTCCCCGCGTTTGGTGACCATCGGGATGCGGTCGTCGGAGTCCAGTGCGGTGCGCAGATCACCGGAGATGTCGTCGAAGAGTCCGTCGTGGAATCGCTCGAGGGTCTTCACGTTCTGGTCTTTCACCCAGGCGATCTGCTCCTCGCCGTAGATGTCTTCGAGCCAGATGTTTTCGTCGTCGGGCAGTTCGGCGTTCACCGTCGAGGCCGTCTTTGAGGAGTCTTCTTCACGCATGGCCCCATCCTAATGACTGCCGCTGACTCAGCCGCTTGGTGCCGCTGACTAAGAACTGTTCAGACGAGGATTTCTCACCGCGGGCTGCGGAACATGACCAAACCGGGGTGCCCGTTGGGTGCTTCAGGCCCGTGGCCGAGTTCGGTGAAGCCGAGTTCCTCGTAGAGCCGTCGTGCCGGACTGTCGATATCGTCGGTCTGCAGCCAGCAGCCGAAGCGACCGACCTCCCCGACCCACGCCTCGAGAGTGCGCCGTCCCAAACCTCGTTCCCGCCGGTTCGGATCACGGGCGAGCAGGTTGAGAGCGAAGGTCGATTCGAGTTCGGTCGAAGACTCGCCGAGGCGGCGCTGCAGTTCGAATGCCCACGGATATTTCTGTTCTTCCCATTTCCAATGGTGTCCGTAGGCGAATGAGCTCAGCCGTCCGTCGGGCTGGGTCCGCGTCAATGTCATGAGGACCTGTCCGTTGCGGACGGAGACTTCGTAGACGTCGGCGAATACTGCCGCGAACCTCGGGTCCTCGTTCAGCGGCGGCTCGGCGGCAGCAGCCCCATAGACTGCTTCGACCTCGCTGCGGGGCGGGAGGACTCCGGCGATTCCCGGCCCCGAGGGCACTCCCTGCCACAACGTACCCATTCCCGACGGCATCCCCCACACGATTTCGACCGCGGGAACGTCTGCTCGGCCGGAGGTCGCGATGTGGTCAGCGGGCGACGTCTGCCCGTTGAGGTCGTTCATGACTATCACCATAGTCCCGTGTTGGAGCGGGCAGTTGAACTTTCGGTGACCACTTGTCATCGCTTCGGCAGACTCGGTTCACAGCCTGCCTCGGTGTTCGATGATTGCGGCGCAGAGGAGTTCTTCGGTGGGACTCATCGGGCGTTCGTCAGCATCAAAGATATCGATTCCGATGGTGGTTCCGGCGATTTCGACGGTTGCCGGCTGCGAGGTCCGGCGAACGTACCGCCATGGGATCAGCACCGAAAACGCGTGTACGGCTTCGTCCGGTGAAGCACCGTCACGGTCGTTCGGAGGAACGGCACAAGCTCTGTCGCCCGGTGACGCGGCACGGGTTTCGTCACCGGGCGGCACGGCACGGGTTTCGTCACCGGGCGGCACGGCACGACCTCCGTCGCTGGGCGGCGCGGCACGAGCTCCGTCACCGGTCGACGCCGTCGCCTCCGCTGCTTGAGCGGACTCGTGTCCCGTTTCGGGACCATAGTCTCGTCCCGGCTCGGGGCCGTGTTGTCGACCGGGAAATTGCTGCCGTTCCCGATCGTGCTGCTGATCAGGAGGATCCTGTTGGCCGGGGCCATGCCTCGCACCGAATCCCTCGTCCTGAGCAGAGGTGCATCCGGGATCGGGGTCACTGAGTGGTTTGGTGCGGGTTTTGTAGTGGTGACCGGTCGGTGTGACGACCTCGAGGGCACCGGCAGTTGCCTTGTGGCGCCAACCGCTGAGTTCTTTGAGATAGTTGCAGGACGCGCACAGTCCAGAGGCGTTGTCCCAATCGGTTTCGCCGCCGCCGGCAGCCGGGTCGGCATGATCGGCGTGCTGGATGGGTGCCTCGCACCAGGGCGAGCGGCAGACGTCGTCGCGGAAGATGACCATGCGTCGAAGCAGCCCGGAGAATTCCCTGCGGCGCGAGTCCATCCTCACGAGCTGCCCGTCTTCGGGTCGTGTGTAGAGCCTGCGGATAAAGATGGCGGCGTCGTTTTCGGCAACGACGGCCCTGGCGGCTTGTGCCGGGATCGGGCCGACTCCGGGGAACCAGGCCGATTCTTCCCCAGGCCCGAACAGACTGCTGTCTTGCATTATGAGGTGAACTTCGGTGGGCACTGCCGCAGCAGCAGCCTGCCCGGTCAGCCGCTCGACCAAGAGATCCGCAGCGATCTGACTCTGACCACGGCCATCGGCGTTGCCTGCGGCGATGGCAGTCTGCGCCGACTTCTTGAGGTTGGCGAATGCGGCGACTGCCTGCGGCATCGGCAGCAGAGCGGTCAGATAGGCCATGTTTCCCGGTGCCGGACGCACACTGACCGAGCGCTCTTCGATACAGCGCTCGAGGTGGTCGACCGCAGCCTGCTGATCGAGCCTCTGTGCGAGAGCCCTCACTTCGTTGCCCAGTCGCCTGACACCCACCTCGGCCAGGCGTCCGGCCATCCGCTCGTCGAGCTCGTGCTTCTTCTCACGGGGAAGCCAGTCGGATTCCTTTGCGACCGTGTGGGCCTTCTCCTCCGAGATGTCGCCACCTTTCATCGCCCTGTAGACATTGGGCAGATCCAAGAGCAGGGTCCGAGAGAATCTGAGCAGCGCGTTGCCACGGCGCCGGGAGACCTTTCTGGCTAAGCCGATCTCCGCACCGACTCCGAGACCCTGCTTCTTGCTCGGGATCCCGTCTTCGGCTTCCCGATTCCTGCGGTGCATATCGAACGTCAGGGTTTCGCGGGCCTGCGCGGCGGCGCAGGCGGAGGTCAGCTTCTCGATGGCCGTGATGCGATCGATCGCTTCTTCCTCGGTCGCGGCAGGAGGCATTTCGGACAGGCTCTCACACCACCGAGCGATCTCGGTGAGCACGTCTGGAACCTGCTTTGCTTCCATGTCCAGAACACTATCGTTCGCCACTGACACGAGATTTCGGGCCCCCATCTGTGCAGGTCACAGCTTCATGGAAGCAGATCCGTTGCCAAACGAATGAAGGTGGAGCTGCCCCGCTGCTTTCGCGACTGCCTCAGCTCAGTTCTTCGCCGGTCGTCTCTCGGGCGAGGAAGCCCATGAGCAGCACGGCGACAACGACGAGCGCTCCGGTGAGGACGAATGTCAGCGTCAGTCCGAGCACGGGCCACATGAAAGCACCGAAGACGATCGGAGCGATTCCTGTCGCCAGTCGAGACGCTGCCGACGCCCACCCGAAACCGGATCCGCGCAGTCGGGTGGGATAGAGCTCGGAGACGTAGGTGTAGAGCGTCGGGATGGCGATCTGGATGACGAAGCCGAAACCGATGATTGCGGCCCTCGCGGTCCAGGTGAGGTCGGCGCCGGAGGCTTCGATGAATACGGCCGATCCGACGAGGAGGATGGCGGCCACGATCGACGAGGCCCCGAGCACCCATTTGCGACCGAATCGTTCGACGATGAGCGCGGAGACGATCACGCCGAGGATGCCCACCGCGGTCATCGACCCGGTGACGAGGAATGCCGCCTGATCGGCCAGCCCCTGCTTCTTGAGGATCCCCGGCAGCCATGTCAGCGCCGCATAGTAGACAAGAAGGACGGAGACGAACAGCGACCAGGCGACGAGAGTCGTCTTCGCGGAGTGCTGCCACAGCTGCACCAGCTGACCGCTGGCCGCACGCAGCTGCCCGCTGACCTTCGGTCCTGTGCCCGAGGTCGGCGTCGCAGCAGTCCCGCTGACTGGTTCATGGGTCCATTCGGCGACGTCGGCGCCGGTGCGCTCGACCAGTCGCTTGATGATCGCATCGGCCTCTGCGTAGCGTCCGACCGAGGCAAGATAGAGAGGTGATTCCGGAATCCCGAAACGCACCGCCACCGTCAACAGAGCCGGCACGATCATGACGAGCATGATCAGGCGCCAGTCCCCGAAGCCGAGGAGGTAAGCCGACACGAACGCACAGAGCGAGGCGCCGATCGGCCACCAGCCGTCCATAGCCGTGAGCACGCGTCCGCGGTGACGGCTGGGAGTGAACTCCCCGACGAGGGCGTAGTCGACGGGGATACATCCGCCGAGCCCGAATCCGGCGAGGAAGCGGAAGAGGATGAACCACCCATATGCGGGCGCGAAGGCTCCGGCGACGGTGAAGATCGAGAACACGAGGAGCGTGAGAGTGAAGGCCTTCTTCCGACCGATGACGTCGGCGATGCCGCCCCAGATGAAGGCACCAAGTGCCATGCCGATGAGGTTGGCGGTCGCGATCCAGGCGGCCTGGCCGACGGTGAGACTCCAATAGCCGCTGAGCAGCGGAATGAGGAATCCGTTGAGGGCGACGTCCCATGCGTCGAACATGAAACCGAGCCCGCCGATGATGAAAATGGCACCTTGAGTGCGCCACTTCCATGGCAGGTGGGCGATGACTTCGGAGGCTGTCGGTACCGACGCCGAGGTGGTCGTGTGCACGTGGCCACAGTACCGCAATTAACGCACAACTGAGTAAAACGCTCCGCGCGCGTTTACCGCACGTACGCCACTCCCCAGTCCACCACAGTCTCCGCATCCACCCCGACATCCGCCGCCCACCACAGTTTGAGCCGCCCACCGAGATCCGCAGCGCAATTGACAGCGGGTGATGAACAACGGGCGGAACGCAGAAGGCGGGCAGCTCCGAATCTCTTCGCAGCTGCCCACCTCAGAAGCGTGCCCGGCTGCCGTCCAGATCAGACAATGCCCATCGGACCAGCAACGCCCGCCAGACCAGCAACGCCCGACCAGCCATGCCCGCCGGACCGGCAACGCCTGCCAGATCTGCAGCGTTTACCTGATCAGGCCAGTCGCACGAGCCAGTTGTTCTTGTCCTCGACGCGTCCGTACTGGATGCCGAGCAGCGTCTTACGCAGCTCCATGGTCGTCTCACCGGCCTCTTCACCATGGTCGATGGTGAAGTCTTCGCTGACGAGCTTGCTGATCGGCGTGATGACCGCGGCAGTGCCACAGGCGAACGCCTCGACGATCTCGCCGCTGGCCGCGCCCTCGCGCCACTCCTCGATGGAGATCTGACGCTCTTCGGCCTCGAGTCCGAGCTGAGGAGCCAGTTCGAGCAGCGAACGGCGGGTGACGCCGTCGAGGATCGAATCGCTCAGCGCCGGGGTGAGCAGCTTGCCGCTCTTCGTCACGAGCATGAGGTTCATGCCGCCGAGCTCGTCGATGTACTTGTTCTCCACCGAGTCGGTGAACAGCACCTGCTGGCACCCCTTGGCGGCCGCCTCGTTGGTCGCCACCAGCGACGATGCATAGTTGCCGCCGCACTTGGCGAATCCCGTGCCTCCCGCGCCGGCGCGCTTGAGCTTCGGTGAGAGCCAGATCGACACCGGCTTGATGCCCCCGGAGAAGTAAGGTCCGGCCGGCGACGCGATGGCGTAGTAGTCGACTTCGTGGCTGGCCCGCACGCCGAGGAACCGCTCCGTGGCGATCATGAACGGCCGCAGGTACAGGCTCGACTCATCGGCGTCCGACTCCGGCGTCGGAACCCATGCCTGATCGAGGCTGACCAGGTGCTTGAGCGAGTCGATGAAGTCCTCTTCGGGCAGCTGTGGCAGCGCGAGACGCTCGGCGGACCTGTTGATGCGCGCGGCATTGCGCTCGGGTCGGAACGTCCATACCGATCCGTCAGCATGACGGTAGGCCTTGAGCCCCTCGAAGATCTCCTGGGCATAGTGGAGGACGGCGGCTGCCGGGTCGAGCAGCAGCGGACCATACGGCCGGACCTCGTGCCCCTGCCAGCCGTCATCGATCGTATAGCGGATGTGCGCCATGTGGTCGGTGAAGTACTGGCCGAAGCCGGGATCCTTCTTGATGTTCTCGCGCACCAGCTCGGGTTGCGGCTGGAGGTTCTTAAGAACGGTGAAATCTGTCATGGAAACTCTTTTCTCACTTGTGATGAGTGACACTTTCAGGGTAGTCCATCACCCCGGCGCTCGTCGCACCGGGGTGATGTCGTCAAACCTGAAATCGGGTGTCGCTCGGATGGGTTCATCCTCCCAGAGGTGACCCCATGGTTACCC
>NZ_QYCP01000011.1 GCF_025506275.1 Brevibacterium permense | reverse complement strand
TAAGTGATATCAGTGTGATTTTGGAACATATTCATAATATCGATGACTTTGTCTTTAATGAAAGCATCTTGCAAGCCATCAATATTGATATCGAAACGCTTTGCAGATTGATATAAATTATCAGAATCAAGTAATTCATTTATTTTCTTTGGTGAAAGTACTTGGAAAATACTATACTGATGAAAACTTAAAAATGAAATGAAGTATGGAAGTTGTTGCTTTGGTAAGCTAATTTCTAATACATACTGATTAAACTGTTTGTTTATTGAGAATTGCAACGCATCACAAAATTGTACACTTTTGCATAACTTACTTAATTTTTTTCTAGTAGTACGGTCATTTAAACCGGCGATGTTGATGATGTATGTTTCGAATTTATCAATTAACATG
>NZ_QYCP01000012.1 GCF_025506275.1 Brevibacterium permense | reverse complement strand
GGTCGACACGGCGGGTGGCCGAGCCTGGAGCCGAACTTAAGCGGATGTCCTGTTCCGGGAAGCGTTGGAGCACCTGGCCGGCGTGGCACCGGCACCCCGCGCCGGCGCGGAGCTGGAGGATCTTGCTGCGCTGATCGTCCACCGAGACCACTGACCTCATAGGAAGTCCGCGGGCTGACGCAGCAGGTTGGCATGGTTTCGCCGGAAGTGTCAGGCAGCGCCACCACCGCGCCACGCCTGCACTACGGTGGCCAGTGTTGCCACCGCCAGCCCCGTCACCGCCGCGACGGCGAACCCCGCGGCGGTCAGCGCCGTCGCCAAAACGCCGGCGGGAAACCAGGTCCAGACCGGCACCGGTCGCGGACGCTGGCCACGCCGGCGCCGCCACGCC
>NZ_QYCP01000013.1 GCF_025506275.1 Brevibacterium permense | reverse complement strand
ATTTCACTCCGTTCGGTTCCGGCGTTTTCAATTCACCGTTCTCAAGGTCCTCGCGCCGGAACAGGACATAGAGAGCGGGCAGCACCAGCAGCGTAAGAATGGTTGACGAGATGATTCCTCCGATGACGACCGTGGCCAGCGGCCGCTGCACCTCCGCGCCGGCGCCGGTCGCGATCGCCATCGGCACGAAACCGAGGGAAGCGACGAGCGCAGTCATCAGGACGGGCCGAAGCCGGGTCAGCGCGCCCTCGCGGACCGCGTCCACAAGGGCGTGTCCTTCCCTGCGAAGGCGCTCTATGAACGTGATGATAACGAGGCCGTTGAGCACGGCGACGCCCGACAGTGCGATGAAGCCGATGCCGGCGCTGATCGATAGGGGAATGCCTCGGAGC
>NZ_QYCP01000014.1 GCF_025506275.1 Brevibacterium permense | reverse complement strand
GGGTATGCCCCTTACTGCTGCCTTTACCCATTCCTCACGCTCCATAAACGACAAAACCGCCCGCAGGCGGTTTCACATAAAACATTTTGCATCAGCGACCAATCACCACAACCTGACCACCATCCCCTTCGTCTGCCGTGCTGATCTCCTGAGAAACCACGCGTGACCCCACGCGCATTTCACCGTACAGAACAGGCAGCACATTGCCCTGGGCAACCATGTTATCCAGTGAGGAGAAATAGGTGTTCTGTTTGCCGTTATCCGTTGTCTGTGTACGGGGAGTTCTGGCTTTCGGTGCCAGCATCTGCGCCACACCACCGAGCACCATACTGGCACCGAGAGAAAACAGGATGCCGGTCATACCACCGGCCCCAATGGCTGCCCCCCATGCTGCAA
>NZ_QYCP01000015.1 GCF_025506275.1 Brevibacterium permense | reverse complement strand
ACCTCGGCAACAATCTTCTGAACGCCAGCGGTGGCGGACGCGCGGCCCCGACGGTCAGGAGTGCGCTCATTCTCGGCGTCGCCACCGGCCTGCTCTGGGCGCCCTGCGCCGGGCCGATTCTCGGCCTCGTGCTGACCGGCGCGGCATTGCAGGGCGCCAATCTGCAGACGACCGTCCTCTTAATCGCCTATGCCGCCGGTGCTGCGACCTCGCTTGCGGTGGCACTGCTTGTCGGCGCTAAGATCTTCGCCGCGATGAAGCGCTCGCTCGGCCTTGGCGACCGAATTCGCCAGGCAGTCGGCGCCGCCGTGCTGGCGGGCGTTGCGGTCATCGCGCTCGGTCTCGACACCAGCCTGCTGGCGCGACTTTCCTACGCCAGCACCACCTCGCTGGAAC
>NZ_QYCP01000016.1 GCF_025506275.1 Brevibacterium permense | reverse complement strand
CAGCCTGGGCATGTGCCTATAGAGGAAGCGGCGGTCCTGGCAGATGCTGTTGCCGCAGATCGGCGAGCTGCGCTTGGGCACCCACTGCTCGAGGAAAGCCAGGGTCTGCGCCTCGGCCTCGGCCATGCTCACGGTACTTTCCCGAACCCTCTGGGTCAGGCCGGACTGGCCGTGCTGGCGGGTATTCCACTCGTCCATGCCGGCGAGGATTTCCTCTGGCTGGTGGATGGCGATCACCGGTCCTTCGGCCAGGGTGTTGAGGTCACTGTCGGTGACGATGGTGGCCATCTCGATGATGACGTCCCGGTCCGGATCGAGGCCGGTCATCTCCAGGTCGATCCAGATAAGGTTCTGCGGGTTCTGCATGGGGAGTCGCTCCAGTCGCTATGCCGTGCATTCTAG
>NZ_QYCP01000017.1 GCF_025506275.1 Brevibacterium permense | reverse complement strand
CTAATAAATTTGGATTAAGAGATAAAACTGATTGGATAAGACATTAAATAGACGCTGGTATGGATGCTGTTTAAAAATACCACAGAAAAAGCTGTAGATAGTGTTGGAACGATAGTTGGGGAAGGTACAAAAAGTATTGGGGATTATTTAAAACTAATGAAACGGGAGTGGTAAATGTTGCTTTGCGATGTCAGAGTCATTTATAAAAATCCGAAATACAAAGTCATTCAACATAACGGTGAATACTTATTAGTCGATTTAGTAAGCACTTGGTTCGTGTACTTTTTTCCTTTCATTAATTGGTTCATTCCAAAAAAGTACGCGATAATTAGCGAAGAAGAATTTGAAAATTTAAATGTTGTTAAACCAAATAAAAATAATGTTTTCTGGTCAGTTATAGGA
>NZ_QYCP01000018.1 GCF_025506275.1 Brevibacterium permense | reverse complement strand
GAGGCCAGGCACTCAGTCCCCCTCTGTCGATGTTCTGATCGCCAAACGGTAATTGTTTGGGGAAGCCGTCACGCCCAGCCGATCTCTACCTTCGTGGGGGAGATGCCCGGCAGGGCAGAGGGAGGTGAAGACCCAGGCACGACGACGCAATTCCGCTTTTGTAACGCCTAAGCCGCACTCTTGTTCAGCGCCTCCCGCAGCGCCACGATCTCCGCCTGTAGCCGGGTGAGGTCGACTGCATCGCGGCCGCTGGCGGCGGCGATGCAGTCGGGGATGCCGGTCGCTTTTTCCTTGAGGCGCTTGCCTTCCTCGGTCAGCCGAAGCACGACGACGCGTTCGTCCTCGCGGCCGCGCTCGCGCCTGATATAGCCGGCGCTTTCCAGCCTTTTGAGCAGGGGCGTCAG
>NZ_QYCP01000019.1 GCF_025506275.1 Brevibacterium permense | reverse complement strand
AGGTCAGACGGCCGAAGAGCGATATCGGCGATACGTAACGTTCATGAAAGAGGCGATACCGGCCGAGGAATTGAGGCTGATTCGCGAGGCGGTTCAGCGTGGACAACTGACGGGCAATCAACGGTTCGTGGACGAGATAGAGCGGGTAGCCGGGGTGAGAATAGAGCGGCGTGGGCAAGGGCGGCCGAGATTAGAGCAGGGAAAATAAATCTGTCCCCTTTTTTTCAGTCCCCTTTTTTTCAGATGGAAATTTTAAAGGGTTTGTTGAATGATGAAAGAATTGTTTGAATTGATTTTTGAGGGTGTGAATCCTAGTAGGCTTTTTTCCCTTTTAAAAGAGATTGAAAGTAAAAGTGATCGCATTTTTGATTTTAATTTTTCTGAAGATTTTTTTAGCTCTAATG
>NZ_QYCP01000020.1 GCF_025506275.1 Brevibacterium permense | reverse complement strand
TGATTGGTGTAGCAAGAGTGGAATGCGATGTGGATAAACTAATTGGTTGTCGAATCTAATTTACTTAGAAAACTACACTTGTTTTTGTGTATGAATTTAGTGAATTTGTCTGTCTATGTGTTTTCGTGCATTTATAAATCCTTCGTCAGGATCTTAAATTTAGTGTTGAATATGTAGGGCCTGTACGGTAATTATTATTTAGCGTAGCTACTTCATCGTTGTTCGAACACAACCAACAACCTGTAATTGTTGTTTCTCTTGGTTCCCCACTTTTGTGGGGTTTTTTATCTCTTCCGTGCATCGTAAAGCGCGGACTCCTTCTGGAAAGGTTGTTTTAGGGCATCACTGAGGCATTTTTTGCGTTTCTGAATATTGAGCATCCGATAACTAAAATATTTCCCATTGCC
>NZ_QYCP01000091.1 GCF_025506275.1 Brevibacterium permense | reverse complement strand
TCTCCGCCCCCATCCCCGAGCCGAACTCGCCGGCGTCGATCAGACGAAGAACTGTATCCACAGACCGAGGGCCAGGGCGTTGATTCCCGCCACCGCGAGCGCCCGGCCCTGTACCCAGGAGATGTCCTTCGCCGAGGCGGCCACCGACGAATCGGCGATCTGCACGGCCATCGCCACTCGTGGGGGAGCGGCGAGAGCGGCCAGTGATCCTGCCGCGTTTCCGGCCGCGACGACCGGCAGAGCCGAGACATGCGATGAAGCGGCGGCCGCGGTCAGAGTGCCGGTGAACATCGAGTTCGCTCCCGTGTTCGAACCGGTGAGCACTGCTCCGATGGAATTCAGCCAGGGAGTCAGCAGAATGAGCCCGGTCGGCAGCAGGGAACCGATCGCCTCGCTCATTCCCGTCGTCGTCATGATCCAACCCATGAGCATGAATGCGGCGGTGCCGACGCCGATGGGAACCCAGGAACGCACGGCCGCGACGGTGATGGCGCGTCTGCCGGTGACGGTGATGGCGGCGATGAGGCAGGCGGCGGCCAGCCAGAAAGGGGGAGAGGCGATGATCTGCGTGGCCGTCGACGGGAGCGCGGCGTGCAGAGCTCGCGCCAACAGCAGCCCGACCGTGAGCACCCCGTAGGGCAGAACCGCAACGCCGAGGCGACGCGTCAGCCCCGTGGCCCTCTTGCGGATCATGAACAGCGCACCGACGAGGAGGATGACGATCAGGGAGCCGATGATCCCCGACGGGGCCATGCCGATGACAGAGCTGGAGGCGAGGATCCCCGCCCACATGAGTGCGCCGGAACCGATGATCCCCAGCGCCGAGGCGGCGGACGGTCGCATGATCGCGACCACCGCGATCGCGACGATGATGACCGGAACCGCGTTGATCCACGCCGTTGCCAGACCGAGCTCGTCGACGTCCAGTCCGGCCAGCGCCGCTGCGACGGTGGTGCCCGGTCCCAGGGCACCCCATGGCACGGCGATGAGTCCGAGGAGGCCGAGGATCGCGGACTGCCGCAGGGTGCAGCCGAGATGACGCAGGATCGGCACCCCGACGGTGACGCCGATGCCGAAGCCGGTGACCGATTCCGCGAAGGGCACGATGCCGAACACGACGAGCGCGACCCCGAGCGGGCGACCCGGTGACAGCGACTCGACCCAGGACGAGATCAGCGACATCGACCCAGCGGACTCGAGCAGCCGGGCGAGCAGCATGCCGAAGAGCAGGATGAGCGCGACCTCGAGGATGAGCGGAAAGTAGTCGATCCCCGATTCCACCAACACCGCGGCGGGAGTGGGGAAGACGAAGGCGACGAGACCGGCCGCGAGCACGGCGCCGGCGAGAGCGGCGACCCAGGAACTCTGTTTGAGCAGGAGCAGGACGATGGCAATGAGGATCGGTGTGAGAGCCAGCACTGCTGCCATTGGGTGAAGTTTCCTTTGTGAGATGTGATTCTATGATCCAAGAATAGAATATGATGCTCCAATGGCGAAAGAAGAGGATCTCGGCGCACGTGTCTTCGGCGCCCGCATCAGAGCCCGGCGCAAGTACAACAACCTCACCCTCAACGAGCTCGCGGTGAGGGCGGGACTGTCCCGCGCCGCTCTGTCGAAGATCGAACGCGGCGAGCAGGACACATCGGTATCGAACGCCATGGGTCTCTCTCGCGCCCTCGGCGTCGATGTCGGCGAACTGTTGGCTGCCCCGGAAGTCACGATCACCCGCAGCGAGGCGATTCCCACGACCTCGACCTTCGGCAAGGGAGTCTGGCGGCGGGATCTGCCATCGGCGATCGAGAATATGGATGTCGTGCACTACCGCCTCGACCCGCGCAGCGAGACCTCGGCCTTCGCCGCCCACCGCAGCGGGTCACGGGAGAGCTTCTTCGTCCTCAAGGGCAGCATCGAGGTCGTCACCATCGACCGCCGCACGACCCTGCACGCCGGCGACTGCGCCCAGGCTCCCGGTGACGTTCCGCACCAATTGGCCAACCCTCACGACGAGCCCGCCGAACTCATGCTCATCATCGTCTGAACCTGCCGAACCCCTTCTTACTACCTGACGGCGGCCCAGCAACCTCGCGCCAGGTTGCTGGGCCGCCGTCAGGTAGCAAGAAGGGGTGGAGTTGACCGGGCGAGCCGCCTCGGCGATCATGGATATGTTCCATTTCCGACGAAAGACGTCTCTGCTGTGAAGTGAATCCTCATACCGTGACTTGCGGGTGCCACGGGCCCGCAGCGCTTCTGCGTACACGAAATGAGGACCCTCATGTCTGCAGCAATCACTGTGTCCGATCTGGACTACCGCCTCGGCGACGATACCGAGATCTTCTCCCGACTCACCGCCACTATCCCTGCCGACCTCGTCGGACTCGTCGGCGACAACGGGATCGGCAAATCCACCCTCGCCCGCATCCTCGCGGGTCGACTGCGCGCCTCGTCAGGAACCGTCACAGGTGCCGATGGTGCCGTCTACATCGACCAGCTGCTGCCGCATTCGACGCAGCGGGTCGATGCCGCGCTGGACATCGCACCCGTCAGACAGGCGCTGGCCCGCGCCCTGGCCGGAGAGGCGACGGGGGCCGACTTCGACCTCATCGGCGACGATTGGGATATCGAAGAGCGAGCCCTGGCGGCGCTGTCCGAACTCGGTCTGCTTCTGAGCGTCAGCGATTTCGACCGGAGTCTGAGCAGCTTCTCCGGCGGACAGGCCACACGCATCGGACTGGCTCGAGCGGCACTGGTCGGTGACACCTGGCTGATCCTCGACGAGCCGAGCAACAACCTCGACGAGGACGGACGGACTCTGCTGACGTCCCTGCTCACCGAACGGCGCGGACCGACCCTGGTCATCTCCCACGACCGCACCCTTCTGTCGCATATGACCTCGATCATCGAGATGACCGACCGGCTGCGGGTCTACGGAGGGAACTTCGACGACTACGAAGCCATGGTCGCCGCGGAAGAAGAGGCGAAGCAGCAGAAGGTCACCGATGCGAAGAAGACCCACCAGATCGAGAAGCGACAGCGGATCGAGCTGGAGACGAAACTCGCTCGAGCCGACCGGAAGGCCAAGAAGGACAAGGAGAACAAACGTCGACCGAAGATCGTGATGAACGGGCTGACGAACTTCGCCGAGAAGTCTGCGGCCAAGCGACGCGGCGACAAAGCCGCCGACGAAGCGACTGCCTGGAACGAACTCGCCACTGCCAAGGATGCGCTGCGCCGGTCCTCGAGCGTTCGCCTCGACCTGCCGGACACCCAGGTGCACGCGACCAAACGGGTCCTCGAGATCTCCACGGCCGCCTCGGCGAGGTTCGAACGTCCGCAGACGATCGTCGGTCCCGAGCGAATCCGGCTGACCGGACCGAACGGGTCGGGGAAGTCGACCCTGCTGGCAGCGATCCTGGCGGCTGCCAACGGCCAGGACGGCCAGGACGAACAGGACGAGGACACGGGCGGCGCAGTCGAGGGACACGTGTGGGCCGAAACCGGTCCGCCGATCGCCGAACTCTTCGGCGACCTCGCCATCACCGTCTCCGCACCGACGGCCCACCTCGACCAGCAGTACCGACTGCCGGGGGAGCTCACGGTGATGGAGGCGGTGCGATCGGGCAACCCGCAGCTCGACCCGCACCGCGTCCACGAGGTGCTCGCGGCCATGGGACTGCGCGCCGGACGCACCGACCAGATCTGTAAGACCCTGTCCGGTGGGGAGCGCTTCCGTGTCGCATTGGCCTCAGGACTCCTCCAGGACCCGGCTCCGCAGCTGCTCATCCTCGACGAGCCCGGCAACAATCTCGACCTGTCATCGCTCGAGGCTCTGGTGACCGCCCTCGAAGGATTCGGCGGGGCCATGGTGATCGTCACTCACGACGACCGGCTCGCCGCCGAACTCTCCGTCGACGCCGAATGGGATGTGCGGGAATTTCTGCGCACCGACGCCGTTGATTGAGTTGAGACGACAAGGACGAGCCGAGGCGGCGAAGCAGGCGGAAGAGGCAGACGAATGTGCGATTTTGACTTGACTGGGATAATGGTTGCGTGAGTGTCATCAGCCCTGCCCCAGAAGCCGCATCCCCGAAGCCCGAAACAGCCCTGCGCATCGGGCCCATCGAGCTGTCCTCGCCCGTCGTGCTCGCGCCCATGGCCGGAATCACGAACACTGCCTTCCGCCGTCTGTGCCGCGAATACGGAGCCGGCCTGTACGTGACCGAAATGGTCACCACCCGGGCTTTGGTCGAGCGCAATCCGAAGACGATGCGCATCATCCACCACGAGCCCTATGAGACTCCGCGCTCCGTCCAGCTCTACGGAGTCGACCCGGTGACCATGGGCCAGGCCGTGCGGATGCTCGTCGAGGAGGATCGCGCCGATCACATCGACCTCAACTTCGGCTGCCCCGTCCCCAAGGTCACGCGCAAGGGCGGAGGCTCCGCGCTGCCGTGGAAGCAGGATCTGTTCAAATCCATCGTCACCACGGCCGTCACCGAGGCGGCCCGCCGGGACGTTCCCGTGACCGTGAAGATGCGCAAAGGCATCGACGCCGACCACACGACCTTCCTCGACGCCGCCGAGACCGCGCGCAACGCCGGCGTCGCCGCCGTGGCACTGCACGGCCGCACCGCGGCCGATCTCTATTCGGGGACCGCGGACTGGGACGCGATCGCCCGGCTCAAGGACCACCTCGGCGACACCCTTCCGGTGCTCGGCAACGGTGATATCTTCGCGGCCGAGGATGCCCTGGACATGATGGCCAAGACCGGCTGCGACGGCGTCGTCATCGGGCGCGGCTGTCAGGGTCGGCCGTGGCTTTTCGGCGACCTCGCGAACGCGCTGAACGGCAGCGACGAACGCCACCGTCCCGGACTCGCCGAGGTGGCTCGTGCCGTGTACAAGCACGGCGAATATCTCGTCGATCACTTCGAGGACGAGTTTCTCGGCGTCCGTGACCTGCGCAAACACATCGCCTGGTACTTCAAGGGCTACCCCGTTGGGGGAGAGCTGCGCAGCCAGTTGGCCATGGTCTCCTCGCTTGAAGAACTCGCCGGACTGCTCGACCAGCTCGACAAGACCGCGCCCTACCCGGGAGAAGCCGCCGAAGGGTCTCGCGGCCGCACCACCCGGCCGAAGAAGCCGCACCTGCCCGAAGGCTGGTTGGACTCCCGCATCTTCGATCCCAGCGGGAAGTCGCTGCTGTCGGAGGCCGAACTCGACATCTCAGGAGGATGAGAATGCCCTTCGACACTCACCCGCACACCTCGGTGGGGACGGGGACCGTGGCGGTCTACTCGCCGTGGGACGAGGAGCGGTGGGTGAGCGAACCGGCGAAGAATCCGCGGCGCTCGGCTTTCCAACGCGACCGAGCCCGCGTCCTCCACTCCTCGGGACTGCGCCGCCTCGGCGCGAAGACCCAGGTCGTGTCCCCGGGCACGGACGATTTCGTCCGCACCCGTCTCACTCACTCCCTCGAGGTCGCCCAGGTCGGCCGCGAACTCGCCCGCTACCTCGGGTGCGACCCCGATATCGTCGACACCGCCTGCCTGTCCCACGACCTCGGACACCCTCCTTTCGGCCACCACGGTGAGACGATCCTCGACGCCCTGTGCGCAGACATCGGCGGCTTCGAAGGCAACGCCCAGACCCTGCGTCTGGTCACCCGGATCGAACCGAAGGTCATCGCCGACGACGGTCGCCCGGCCGGCCTCAACCTCTCCCGCGCGAGCCTCGACGCACTGACGAAGTACCCATGGCCCCGAGCCGAAGCCATGGCCGGTCGCCGCGACTCAGGGGTGCGCAAATTCGGTGTCTACGATGACGACCGGGCTGTCTTCGACTTCTACCGCGACGGCATCGACAACGGCCAGAAATGCATCGAAGCCCAGGTCATGGACTTGGCCGACGACATCTCCTATTCCGTCCACGATGTCGAGGACGCCATCGTCGCAGGCCATCTGGACCTTGCCGACTTCGCCGCCGATGAGCGGCGCGCCGAACTCTTCGACATCACCCGTCAGTGGTACCTGCCGGAAACCACCGATGCGGAGATGGACAAGGCACTCGGCCGGCTGCAGGCCGCCTCCTACTGGCCCAAGGAGGCCTTCGACGGCTCCCGACGTGCTCAGGCCGGCCTCAAACACATGACCAGTCAGCTCATCGGACGCTTCGTCGGCGCCGCGGAATCCGCGACCCGTGAGGAATTCGGCTGGGAGCCCCTCGCCCGATACTCGGCCTCACTCGTCGTCCCCGAGACGACCGCCGTCGAGATCGCCGTGCTCAAAGGCATGGCCACGCTGACGGTGATGGTCGCCGAGGATCGACTGCGGCTGCATGACATCCAGGCGGCGGTCATCAACGAACTCGCCGAATGGTACTCGCAGTCACCGGACAAGCTCGATCCGATGTTCCGCGCCGACCACGCCGAGGCCGCCGACGACTCCGCACGACTGCGCGTCATCGTCGACCAGATCGCCTCCCTGACCGACCATTCCGCCTGGGCCCTATACCACCACCTCAACGCCGGAGCGGAGGATCGGCTCTAGACCATGGCCGGACTCATCAAACGCGAGGACATCGACGAACTGCGCAGCCGCACCCGCATCGACGAGGTGATCGGGGAATTCGTCACCCTCAAGACCGCGGGCATCGGATCCCTCAAAGGACTGTGCCCGTTCCACGACGAGAAGACTCCGTCGTTCACGGTGCGTCCGCAGGTCGGGATGTACCACTGCTTCGGCTGCGGTGAGTCCGGAGACGTGTTCACCTTCCTGCAGAAGGTCGAACAGCTCAGCTTCGTCGAAGCCGTCGAGACGCTGGCCGGCAAGGCCGGAATGCACCTGCGCTACGAGGACGGGAAGGGCCCGGACCGGGAACAGGCCAGCCGCAGACAGCGGCTGCTGGAGATGCACGAGGTCGCGGGGCGCTTCTTCGCCCAGGCTCTCGAGTCCGAGGCCGGGCAGATCGGCCGTGAGTTCCTGTCCGGCCGCGGTTTTCCCGCCGAGTCGAGCCGGGAATTCGGCATCGGTTTCGCCCCGAAATCCTGGGATGCCCTGACGAGCCATCTGCGCAAGGCCGGCTTCACCGATGAGGAGATCCTCGCCGGCGGCCTGGCCAGCGAGGGCGGTCGGGGAATCTACGACCGATTCCGTGGTCGGGTGATCTGGCCGATCAAGGACATGACGTCCCGGACCATCGGCTTCGGCGCCCGGCGACTCTATGACGATGACAAGGGACCGAAGTACCTCAACACTCCCGAGACCGCTCTCTATCACAAGAATCAGGTTCTCTACGGACTCGACCTGGCGAAGAAGTCCATCGCGAAGACCAAACGCGTCGTCGTCGTCGAGGGCTACACCGACGTCATGGCCGCCCACCTCGCCGGAGTCGACCAGGCCGTGGCCACCTGCGGCACGGCCTTCGGCGCCGAACACGTGAAGATCATCCGCCGCCTCCTCGGCGACGACCCGACCGGACAGGTGATCTTCACCTTCGACGGCGACGCCGCCGGTCAGAAGGCTGCGCTCAAAGCCTTCGAATTCGAGAACCTGTTCACCGCCCAGACCTTCGTCGCCGTCGAACCCGATGGCCTCGATCCCTGTGACCTGCGCATGCAGAAGGGCGACGCGGCCCTGCGCGAACTCATCGACGGCTGCAAGCCGCTCTTCGAGTTCGTCATCACCACCGCGATCTCCCGCTTCGACCTCGACACCGTCGAAGGGCGGATCTCCGCGGTCCGCGCCGCCGCCGAGGTGCTCACCGATATCCGCGACCGCAACAGCCTCTCCCACTACTACCGGTTCGTCGCCGGCCGCATCGGCGTCGACATCGACGAGGTGGAGGCCGCGGTCCGCACCGCCGCCCGCCGACCGAAGCAGAACCGCCAGCCCTCCGAGGTGCCCGCCCGCCAGTCGTCCTACCGCGAGGGCCCACCGCCGGCACCGAGCGCACCCGCGCCCTCGTCGCCGACCACACCCGGCTCGGGGCACGGACCTGGTTCGGGACAGGGGACCGGTCTGCGAACCGAGCCGGGAATCGCCCCGCCCGGGGGCGCACGCGGGCCCGGTCCCGCCTCGGCGGGGGAGGTCTCCGATGAACGCAGCATCGAATACGTCTACGACGAACGCCCCGACGTCTCGAACCTCTCGGCCCCGATCAGCCCCGCACGGCTGAAGACGGAGAAGGGGGCTCTCATGGTCGCCCTCCAACATCCGGAGGTGGTCAATGCGAAGCTCTTCGACTCACTGTCCGCGAAAGCCTTCGAACACCCCGGCTACCGGCGGATCCAGGACGCCATCAAACAGGCCGGAGGACTGGGTGCAGCCGGCACGGCTCAGTCGAAATGGGCCGAACGCGTGCTCGACGCCGCAGCCGAGGACCTCAAGCCCTATGTGGCCCAGCTGCTCGTGACCCCGCTGCCGGTCATCGAGGGAGACGGGATCGATCGGTTCGCGCGCGGGATCGTCGCCCGCCTCTTCGACTACGACCTCGAACGCATCGCCAAGGAACTCCACTCCCGCCTGCAGCGCCAGGACACCTCCGATGGAGCAGGTCAGGCAGCACTGCTCGGTCAGCTGCAGACCCTCGAACAGCACCGGGCACGGCTGAAGATGCTCATGTAGAAGACTGCATACAGTGAAATAGTGCACAATTGCAGATTTGCAGTTGGTGAAAGTTTGCATTTGGTGCAAAATGTACCTATGCCTGCTGATGAATCCCTGCGCTCGAAAAAGGCGCGACTGACTCGCAAAGCCCTCCACGAGGCGGCGATCACCCGCGTCCTCGAAGACGGCTTGGCTTGTGCCACCGTGGCGACGATCGCCGCCGACGCGGGGGTGTCCACACGCACCTTCTTCAATTACTTCGAGACGAAGGAGGACGCGATCGTCGGCCTCGGAGCTGATGTCAGCGTCGATGAGGGCCTCGCCTGCGACTACGTCCACAGCCCCGCCGGACTCGACACGTTGGCTGAGGACACGGCCCGCTTCGTCCGCGAAGCGCTGCTCGTCGGCTCCGTCGACCCCAAACTTCCGGCGCGGCGCCGCCGCCTCTTCGCTCTCTACCCGGAACTCGTGAGCAAGAGCTTCGACCGGGCAGAAGAACTCGAAGAGATCGTCACCGGTCACGTGCTCGATCGGCTGCGCCACCTCGGCCAGGAGTTCTCCTCCGAAGACTCCGCCTGGCGCAGCGCACGCATGCTCACCCAACTCTGCCGCGTTCCGCTCAACCACGCGGGACAGGTGATCAAAGCCAATCCCGAGGCGGTCGAGGACAAAGGCGGAACCCAAGCGATCTTCGAAGACTCCCTGAGCCTGTTCCGCAAGGTTCTGGACCGACTGCCATGACGAAAGCTGTGATGAGAAGCAACCACGAAACCGATGAGAAGACGATGACGGCAACCACCTCGAAGAACTCCGCCCCGGCGGGACCCGACGCACAGACAGAGCCGATGGCCGCCTCGGCGATCATTCTGCTCTTCGTCGGCCTGATGATCGCGATGTTCATGTTCTCGCTCAATCAGACGGTGTTGGCCACCGCGCTGCCGACGATCGTCGGCGAACTCGACGGCGTCGACCAGATGCTGTGGGTCTCCACCGCATTCATGCTCGCGTCGACGATCATGATGCCCGTCTACGGCAAGATCGGCGACCTGTTCGGACGCAAGCCGCTGTTCATGTTCGCCATCTGCTGCTTCCTGCTCGGCTCGGTCTTCGCCCTCATTGCGAATGAGATGTCGACGCTGATCTTCGGTCGCGTGCTCCAGGGGATCGGCGGCGGCGGAATGATGATCCTCTCGCAGTCGATCATCGCCTCCGTCGTCCCCGCCCGCGAACGCGGCAAGTACATGGGCATCATGGGCTCGGCCTTCGCCGTGTCGTCCGTGGCCGGACCGCTGATCGGCGGCTGGCTGACCGAGGGACCCGGCTGGCGCTGGGCCTTCGCCATCAACTTCCCGTTGGGCATCATCGCGCTCATCGCCGCCGCCGTGTTCCTCAAGGTGCCCAAGCACACCAAGGGTGCAGGACCTCGTCCGAAGATCGATGTCATCGGCATGGCGCTCATCTCGATCGTCACCTCCTGCATCGTGCTCACCTCCGCCTGGGGCGGACATGACTACGAGTGGGGATCCTGGCAGATCAACGGGCTCATCGTCACCGGAATCATCGCCGCTGTCGCCTTCGTCTTCGTCGAACTCAAGGTCAGCGAACCGGTCATCCCGATGCACCTGTTCACCAACCGCGACTTCCTGCTGTGCACGATCGCCGGTCTCTTCGTCGGCATCGGCATGTTCGGTGTGCTCTCCTATATGCCGACCTACCTGCAGATGGTCCACGGAATCGACGCCACCGTCGCCGGTCTGATGATGGTGCCGATGATGGGCACCATGCTCGTGTCCTCGACGCTCGTCGGGTTCATCGTCTCCCGCACCGGCAAGTACAAGAAGTACCCGCTGACCGGCATCCTCATCATGGCCGCTTCGCTCGTCCTGCTCTCCCAGCTGAAGGCCGAGAGCTCGGCCTGGGAGACCATCGGCTGCCTGGCGCTGCTCGGACTCGGCCTGGGCCTGAGCATGCAGACACTCGTCCTCGTCGTCCAGAACGCCTTCCCGGTGTCCATGGTCGGCACCGCGACCGCGTCGAACAACTACTTCCGTCAGGTCGGTGCCACACTCGGAATGGCCTTCATCGGATCCGTGTTCACCCAGCGGCTCATGGACAACATCAAGTCCGGAATCACAGAGATCGCGAAGGCGGCCCCACACGGCCACATGCCCAAGATCTCCTCGACGGGGCTGACCCCGGAGATCGTGTCGAAGCTGCCGGAGCCGATGCACTCACTCATCATCACCTCCTACAACGACGCCCTCGTGCCCCTGTTCCTGTGGGTGGCTCCGCTGGCCGTCCTCGGCTTCGTCTTCCTCTGCTTCCTGCCGAACACCCCGCTGGCGCAGACCCTGAAGAACGAACCGGCGAAGCGCGAGAGCCTCGATGTCGAAGCAGAGCGCGCGGGTGTCGTGTCCGTGCCGGTTTCCACCCCGGCAGAGACTTCATCGGTTAGTGTGGCAGAAAGCCCACTGTCCAAGGAGCCGAGGAATGACAGTACTGACCATACTCAACTCACCCGGGACCGAGATCCCCGCACTGATCACTGATCTGGGGGAGCGGGACGGGATCGAACTGCGCATCGCCGAGGCGTCGACCCTGGCCCAGGCGCTGCCCGGCACCGATGTGCTGCTGATGTGGGATTTCTTCTCCACCGCACTCAAGGACGCCTATGGCAGCGCCGACAGACTCGAGTGGGTCCATGCCGCCGCAGCGGGCGTGGACTCGCTCCTCTTCGATGAGCTCGTCGACTCGCCGGTGACCGTGACGAACGCCCGGGGAATCTTTGACCGCCCGATCGCCGAATTCGTCCTCAGCTACATCCTCATGCACGCGAAGAGCTCGATCGGCTCGCTCGACGACCAAGCGGAGGGCAGGTGGAACCGCCGGTCGACCCGCGATATCGTCGGCACCAAGGCGCTCATCGTCGGCACCGGAGCGATCGGTCGAGGTATCGCACGCCTGCTGAAGGCCGTCGACATCCACGTCACCGGAGCCGGATCGCGCGCCCGCAGCGGCGACGCCGACTTCGGTGAGGTCATCGACTCCGCCACTCTGCCCGAGCACGTGGCCGGATTCGACTGGGTCATCGACATCGCACCGCTGACGGAGAAGACCGAGAGGCTCATCGGCGCCGAGGCGTTCGCCGCCATGGACGACACCGCCGTGTTCATCAATGTCGGACGCGGAGACACCGTCGACACCGACGCACTCGTCAACGCACTGCGCAACGGACAGATCGGCGGGGCCGGACTCGACGTCTTCGATGAAGAGCCGCTGCCCGCCGGCCATCCTCTGTGGTCGATGGACAATGTCATCATCACCCCGCATATGAGCGGTGATACCGACGGGTGGAGAATGCGACTGGCCGAGCAGTTCCACGCCCTGTTCGAACAGTATCTGGCCGGGAAGCAGTTTCCGCACACCGTGGACAAGCAGCTCGGGTACGTGCGGTGAGCCAGGCCGACGAACCTGCGGCGCAGAGGGTGTTCCTGGCCAGGGTGATCGCCGAGCTCATCGCCGTGCGCCGTGCCCGTCTGCTGAGCATGCTGGTGCTCGCCTTGGCGATGCTCGTCGCCGGGCTCGGGGCCGCCCTCCAAGCCCAGGGCGATCACATCGATGCGGTGCTGCTGTTCTCGGCGTTCAGCCTCATCATGATCGGCATCGTCTGCGCGCTGGGCGCGATCATCGCCTGGACGCGGATCAACCGAGACGTGCTCGACTCGATCGCTGCATCACGACCGGCTCGTGCCAAGGCGCCGCGGACGCGGAATGCCGGACTCGCCGTGACGGTGGGCTTCGCCATCGTTGGGATCCTGTTCGGCATGCTGCTGTGGGCCGAGACTCCGATCCTGGCCGGCGCCGTCGTCATCGCCTGCCTGCTGCTGGCCTGCTTGGGTCCCATCTGGGCGAAGGAGCTGGCGAACGCCGATGACCGACTAGCCGTCATCCTCGACAGCGATGATGATCTGGCGGAGCGATTCGCCACCTTCACACCGATCTGGCTGCATGAGGCCATGGAGTCCGACGCCCCGAAGTAGGCAGAACACCTCGTTGCCGGCATAACCTCTCGTTCCTGCGGGAGGTTTTGTCATTCCCACGGGGCTATGGCCCGAAGTGAAGAGCCTACGGCTGAGGGTGCGCGATGGCGACCGAGGTGAATGACGAAGGCGCCCGGAGTCAGAAGACTCCGGGCGCCTGTCCCAAGCCGGTCACCGAGCGCTCATCCGAACGGTTCGGTGGGTAGCCTCGGCGATATCAGGGAAAGGCCGGGACGTCGACATCGGCCATCTTGGCCACGCAGCGCACGACCTGGCAGGAGTAGCCGAATTCGTTGTCGTACCAGACGTAGACGACGACGCGGTCCTCATCGACGATCGTGGCCAGGCCGTCGACCACACCGGCCCGCTTGGAGCCGACGAGGTCGGTGGACACGAGCTCGGGGGAGGTGACGTAGTCGACCTGGTTGCGCAGCGGCGAATGCATCGACACCTCGCGGAGGAACGTGTTGAGCTCGTCGACGGTGGTGGCTTGGTCCAGGTTGAGGTTGAGGATCGCCATGGACACGTTCGGGGTGGGTACGCGGATCGCATTGCCCGAGAGCTTCCCGGCCAGCTCAGGCAGAGCCTTGGCGACGGCCTTGGCGGCCCCGGTCTCGGTCAGCACCATGTTGAGGCCAGCTGCACGGCCGCGGCGGGAGCCCTTGTGGAAGTTGTCGATGAGGTTCTGGTCGTTCGTGAACGAGTGGACCGTCTCGACGTGGCCGTTGCGGACGCCGAACTTGTCGTTGATGGCTTGGAGCACCGGAGTGATCGCGTTCGTCGTGCACGAAGCGGCCGAGACGATGGTGTCCGTGTCGAGGATCGCGTCGTCGTTGACTCCGAAGACGATGTTCTTCACATCGCCCTTGCCGGGAGCCGTGAGCAGGACCTTCGATGCGCCGGGGCACGCGAGGTGCTTGGACAGGCCCTCTTCGTCACGCCACTTTCCGGTGTTGTCGACGATGATGGCGTCATTGATTCCGTAGGCGGTGTAGTCGACTTCCGACGGGTCATTCGAGTAGATGACCTGGATGAGGGTGCCGTTGGCCTGGATGGTGCTGTTCTCTTCGTCGACGACGATGCTGCCGTCGAAGGCTCCGTGCACCGAATCGCGGCGCAGCAGGGAGGCGCGCTTGACGATGTCATTCTCTCCATTGCGGCGCACGACGATCGCACGCAGACGCATACCGGTTCCGCCGGCGCGATCGATGAGGATGCGGGCGAGCAGACGGCCGATGCGACCGAAGCCGTAGAGGACGACGTCGCGGACCTCGCCCTTGCCGGACTGCGACTGAACGACCTCGGCGAGCTCGGCGGCGAGAAAGGCGTCGACGTCGGCGTTCGGATCGTCGAGCTTCTCGATGAGGCGGCCCAGATCGATGCGGGCCGGTGCCATGTTGAGCCCCGACAGCGCCTTGACGATGCGGTGGGTGATCTGGATGTCGAGCTCTTCGCCGAGGAAGTGGCGAGCATAGCGGTGCGCCTTGATCATGCCGGTCACCGACTTGTTCAGCAGCGATCGCCCGAATAGGGTCAGCAGAACGTCGTTCTCACGGTACAGGCGTCCGACTAGCGGAATGAGTTCTTCGGCGGCGGTCTGCTTCTTCGCCCAATCGTCCAGGCGAGCAGTCGTGGCGTCAGTCAAAGGTCGTGTCCCCTCGGTCAGTTATAACGGATGCGCCAACAGTCTACCGTCTCGCCTATTCGCGATCGGACCGGCGTTCCTCGAACCGTTTGAAGCCCAGCAGGGTCAGCGCCACGATTCCCGCGCCGGTGATGAGTGCGCCGAGGCTCTGCGCCTGCACCTTCGGTTCGACGAACCGGTATTCCTCTTCCTCTTCGCGCGGCCGAGGTGGTTTCGCCGTGCCGATCCACGCAGCGATGAACAGGACGATGCGGGCGAAGACGTTGAGCGTGAGCATGATCGCGATGATCGATCCGAACACACCGGCGGCCTTGTTTCCGGAGAAGAGATTGACGAGCACCGTGGAGAAGTTGATGAGGATGAGGAACGCAGTTGCGCCGATGAGCGAGCCGCGGTTCTTCGCCTGCTTGTCGACCGGCTTCTCCGGCAGCATCGTGAACAGGAACCAGAAGATCAGCCAGGCGGCGCCGAAGGTGAGGATGACCGGAACGATGAACAGCAGGCTGCCGGCGAATCCGCCGAGCCCGAGGAAGTCGGCGATGATCGAACGCAGGCCGGTGCCGACGACCGTGAGCGCCACGGCCAGCAGGAGGCCGATGATGAGCCCGATGAGGGTGACGATATTCCCGAGGATCTTGCTGACGAAGGACTTCTCCGGCACGGCATCGTCGAAATCGTCGTGCAGCTGGGCCCGCACCGCTGCACCGAGGTTGCCTATGAATCCCTGCCCTGTGTAGAGGCCGGTGAGAATACCGATGATTCCGACCGCCTGCCACTGCAACAGGTAGCTTTCGAGCTGCTCGGTCAGTGACTCGTTGCCTGCGGTGAACGTCTCGATCTGCTCCGTGACCTCAGGAAGGAGCTCGGGGCGTGCAACGTCGAGGACGAAGCCGATGCTCGCGAGGCTGACCATGGCGATGGGCATGACCGCGAGAACAAGGAAGTAGGTGATCGCGGCACCGAACTGATTGCCCAGACGCTGTCCGAAACGCTGGACTGCGCGCATGAGGTGGGCGGGTCCGGGTCGGTTGACGGCATTGTGGCCGACCTCAGCGACGGTGTTGCGCGAGGCCAGTACTTTGGCAGGTGCCACGTGTGTGCTCCTTCGATGCGTATCCGCAAGGTGCGTTCGTATTCCGGTCCGAGGTGTTCGTTTCCACACTAGCCGCTGTGAGCGTACTGTGAGCGGCAGGCCGCGCCCTTATCTAGACTTTTGACCATGCCGATCACTGATTCGTTCGCTCCGACTGCCGATGTCGCACCCGTTGCCGCCGACAGCCTTGCCGGACTGCCTGCCGGCGGAGTCCCTGCCGATGTCCTCGTCGCCGGCGGCAGCGCTGCGGACAATCTCAGCGGGTTCTCGGCCTGGACCGTGACGATCATGGAGACCCTGGGGCCGGCCGGTGTCGGCTTCATGGTCTTCCTCGACAACATCTTCCCGCCCATCCCCAGTGAGCTTGTCCTGCCTCTGGCCGGATTCACTTCCAGCCAAGGCCAGATGAACATTGTGGCCGCGATCGTCTTCGCCACGATCGGTTCGGTCGTCGGCGCGGTTCTGCTGTGGGCGTTGGGCAAGTGGATCGGCATCGAACGCATCGCTCGTATCGCGGTGAAGATGCCTTTGGTCGACGTCGACGATGTGCACAAGACCGTCGACTGGTTCGACAAGCACGGGGACAAGGCCGTGTTCTTCGGTCGGATGATCCCGATCTTCCGGTCGCTCATCTCCATCCCCGCCGGAATGCGGGACATGCGACTGCTCAAGTTCCTGCTGCTGACCACGTCCGGCAGCGCGATCTGGAACACGATCCTCATCGTCGCAGGCTTCACTCTCGGTGAGAACTGGTCGGTCGTCGAGACCTACGCAGGCTACTTCCAGAACGTCGTCATCGTCGCCGTCGTCGTCTTCGTCATCGTGTGGATCGTGTTCAAGATCCGCAAACAGCGACGGAAGAAGGCCGCCGGGCTCGACATGACCGAGAATGACCATATCGCGCCCGGCGAATTCGACGCCTGATGAGGCACTTCGACTCCTGAGATCGAGCCGGCTCGCGCGGTGGCCAACAGGCCCCTGGGGAGCAGTTCACCCGAGCATCAGCTCACCCAGGCCGCTGCAGTATGCGCTGGTGCGACCTCTTCGCCGGGCTTGACCGCTCCGGGAGCGGTCCCCTCGCCGAAGGGTGATCCGCCGAACTTCCGGTCGCGACCGTGATCGCTGAGCCAACCTGAGAGATCGGGACCCTTGGGCACGATCTGCGTCGGGTTCACATCCTGGTGGACGATGTAGTAGTGCTGTTTGATCTGCTGGAAGTCGACCGTGTCTCCGAAGCCCGGCGTCTGGTACAGGTCGCGGGCGTATCCCCATAGGTTTTCGAACGCCGTGAGCGGCTGCCGGTTGCACTTGAAGTGACCGAAATAGACGGGATCGAAGCGCACGAGCGTCGTGAACAGTCGCACATCCGCCTCGGTGATGGTCTCACCCATGAGGAACCGTGAACGGCTGAGTCGATCCTCGACGATATCGAGCGCGTTGAATAGGCGGTCGAAGGCCGCTTCGTAAGCGTCCTGGGAGCCGGCGAAACCGCAGCGGTAGACCCCGTTGTTGATCTCCGTGTAGATATGGCGCATCACCTTCTCCATCTCCTCCCGTGATTCCTCGGGCCAGAGATTCGGGGCACCCTCCCGGTGGTATTCGGTCCACTGAGTGGAGAAGTCCTCCGTGATCTGGGGGAAGTCGTTGGTGACGACGACGCCGGTGGGCACGTCGACGACGGCCGGCACGGTGATTCCGCGCGGATAGTCCGGGTAGCGGGCGAAGAACGCCTGCTGCAGCCGTTCGATGCCGAGCACCGGATCCACCCCGCCCGGGTCGAGGTCGAAGGTCCACGACCGCGCATCATGGGTGGGGCCGGGCATGCCGAGGGAGATGACGTCCTCGAGCCCGAGGAGGCGACGGACGATGATCGTCCGGTTCGCCCACGGGCAGGCGCGTGCGGCGACGAGGCGGTACCGGCCCGGTTCGACGGGCCACTGAGCGTTGGGATCGTTGAGGATGCGATCGTCGATGTAGTTCGTATCCCGGTTGAATTCCGCCCCTTCGGTCACGTAGCTGGGGGTGTGATCGGTGGTCTCGGACATGACGCTGCCTCCAATGAGATCGATGAGTTCGACTTCTGTGCTCAGCTTACGACGCTGAGGCAAGCCCTCGCCGAGGCGGGACGATGTCACCGTTGCCGTGCGCTTCCGATTGGGAAGAGTCCGCCCACCGCCACCGGGGCGGGACGACGACGACCCGGGACGGACCGTTCGAGTCCGTTCCCGGGCCGTACCCCGAAGGCTGTGTTCGGTGACTGTGCCCCAGCCGGCAGCGGCTGTGCGTCAGCCGGCGTAGAGCGCGTCGATCTCGGCGGCAAAGTCCTTATTGATGAGGTGACGCTTGACCGACTGCTTGGCCGATAGGTAGCCGTTCTCCTCGCTGAGCTCGATCGGCATGATTGTGAACTTCTTGACTCCTTCGGCCCGCGAGACGGTTCTGTTCATCTGTTCGACGGCCTTGGCCACTTCGGCCTGGACCGCATCGTCCCCGGCGGCTTCGGGCAGACTCATCGGCGGCAGATCGTGGTTCTTCAGCCAGCCCGGCAGCATCTCCGAATCGAGGAAGATCAGCGCCGAGACGAACTTGCGGTTCTCGCCGACGAGGACCGGCTGGCCGATGATCGGGTGGCGACGCAGCACATCCTCGAGCGGTGCCGGGGCGACGTTCTTGCCGCTGGAGGTCACGATGATCTCCTTCTTGCGGCCGTTGATCGTGAGGTAGCCGTCGTCATCGAGGGAGCCTAGGTCACCGGTGCCGAACCAGCCGTCATGGAATTCCGTGGCCGTGGCCTCGGGGTTGTTCCAGTACTCGCGGAAGACCGGCACGCCCTTGGCCAGGACCTCGCCGTCGGGAGCGATCGCCACCGAGACGCCCGGCAGCGGCACGCCGACGGTTCCGATCTTCGACTTCTCCGGAATGTTGACGGTGATCGGGGCCGTGGTCTCGGTGAGTCCGTAGCCTTCGAGGACGATGATGCCCAGTCCGCGGAAGAAGTGGCCGAGGTGCGAGCCGAGTGCGCCGCCGCCGGAGACCGCGTGAGTGACGTTATTGCCCATGACTGCTCGCAGCTTCGAATAGACGAGCTTGTCGAACAGTGCGTGCTGGAGCTTGAGGCCGGTCGGCACCTTGCCGGTGTCGAGTGCCTTCGAATAGGCGACGGCGACCTGCTCGGCGCGGCGGAAGATCTTCTCCTTGCCGCCTGCCTGAGCGGTCGCCAGCGCGGAATTGAAAACCTTCTCGAAGACACGGGGCACGCCGAGGATGAACGAAGGGCGGAAGCTGCCCATGGCGTCGGTGAGCTTCGTCAGATCCGACTGGTGGGCGAGCAGAGCGCCGTTGCTGATCGCCAGGACCTCGATGAACCGGGCGAAGACGTGAGCCTGCGGCAGGAACAGCAGGCAGCGCATCTTCGTGTCGAGAACGCTGGGGATCTGGTGGCGAGCGGCCTGGGCGGTCTGCACGAAGTTCGCGTGGGTGAGCACACACCCCTTGGGCTTGCCGGTGGTGCCGGAGGTGTAGATGATCGTCGCCACGGAATCGGAGCCGACCTGCGAGCGAGCGGCTTCGAGCTCCTCATCGGTGACGGCCCTGCCGGCTTCGGTGAGGTCGGCGAAAGCGCCTTCGTCCCAGACTCGCAGGGCCGGCTCTTCCCGTCCGGCAGCCTCGGCTGCCGCCCGCACCCGATCGGCATGCTCGCGTGAGGCGACCAGCCCACGAGTGACATCGGCGTCGGTGAGCATCCAGCTGAGCTGGCTTTCCGAAGAGGTGTCGTAGAACGGCACGGAGATTCCGCCGGCGTACCAGATGGCATAGTCGCTGAGCGTCCACTCGTAGGAGGTGGGGCCGAAGATCGCGATCCGATCACCGACTCCCACGCCCAAGGCGATGAGTCCCTTCGCGGCCGCCTTGACCTCCGCGAGGAAATCGGCCGCAGTCAGTTCGTTCCAACTGTCCCCGTCGGGCTTGGCGACCAGAGGGCGGTTGGGGTTCTCAGCGACTGTGCTGAGGAAGACATCGGTGGTCGACGAGGCGGTATCGACCTCGAAACCGACGACGGGTGTTGACGACTGCGGCATGGTCGTTGAGCTCATGAGTCTCCTTCGAGGACGTAAGTTACTGCTCGGTTATCCTACAGTTGGGCCGGGTCTCAGTGAAATCGATCACGTTTGCCGAGATAACCGGCGTCCGCTGACCTGTGAGCAGTCTAACGAAGTCGAATCAGGGGGCGTTCAGAGTACGATGGTCAGAACCCGCTCACGTCTGTTCTGCGAAGGAAGGTAATGACGACGAACCCTGAGGAGACCGGTTTCCGCTATGATGCGGCGCTGGCCGAAAAGATCGAGAAGTCTTGGCAGCGCACTTGGGAGGAATCGGGCACGTTCCACACCCCGAACCCCACCGGAGACCTCGGCGAGCTCGACTCCCAGGATGCTTCGTCGCCCTACGGTCCCCCGGCCGACCTCAGCGAGCGCGAGTCCCTGTACATCATGGACATGTTCCCCTACCCGTCCGGTGTGGGACTGCACGTCGGCCACCCGCTGGGCTACCTCGGCACCGACGTCTACGGCCGCTACCAGCGGATGCGCGGACACAACGTCATGCACGCCCTGTCCTACGACGCCTTCGGGCTGCCCGCCGATCTCTACGCGGTGCAGACCGGGCAGCACCCGCGCATCACCACCGACGCCAATATCGCGAACATGACCGAGCAGCTGCGTCGCCTGGGGCTGGCCCACGATGTGCGCCGTCGCTTCGCCACGACCGACGACGAATTCGTCAAATGGACGCAGTGGATCTTCCTGCAGATCTTCAACTCTTGGTACGACACCGAGGCGACCACCCCCGATGGTGAGGCCAAGGGCGCGGCTCGTCCGATCGACACGCTCATCGAGCAGTTCGCCTCCGGTGCACGCCCCACACCCGACGGTCGCACCTGGTCGGAGCTGAGCTCGGCGGAGCGCGAGAACGTCCTGCAGGGCTACCGCCTCGCCTACGTCTCCGAATCTCCGGTCAACTGGTGCCCAGGGCTGGGCACCGTGCTGGCCAATGAAGAGGTCACCGCCGAGGGACTGTCCGAGCGCGGAAGCTACCCGGTCTTCACGCGCCGTCTGCGGCAGTGGAACATGCGCATCACCGCGTACGCCGACCGTCTCATCGACGACCTCGAGGTTTTGGACTGGCCGCATGCGATCCATGCGATGCAGGTCAATTGGATCGGCCGGTCGAAGGGCGCCCTGCTCCGCCTGCCCATCGCCGGTGACGATGCTTCCGACATCGAGGTCTACACCACCCGTCCGGACACCCTGTTCGGTGCCACCTACCTCGTCCTCAGCCCCGAACACCCGCAGGTCGCCGACCTGACCGTTGAGTCCTGGGATGAGTCCACCCCCGAAGCCTGGCGCGGGGGAGAGGCCACCCCCGCCGAGGCGATCGCCGCCTACCAGCGCGCCGCCGCGGCCAAGACAGACGCCGACCGGCAGCAGAGCCGGGAGAAGACCGGCATCTTCACCGGCTCCTATGCGCTCAACCCGGCCACCGGGGCACAGGTTCCGATCTTCATCGCCGACTATGTGCTCATGGGATACGGCACCGGAGCGATCATGGCCGTGCCGGCCGAAGACGCCCGCGACTGGGACTTCGCAAAGGCCTTCGGACTGCCCTATATCCGCACTGTGCAGCCTCCAGCCGACCACGACGAGGACGCGCCGTTCACCGGCACCGGCGTGATGATCAACTCGGCCAATGCCGAGATCGACATCAACGGCCTCGAGATCGACGCGGCGAAGGCCCGGGTGACCGAATGGCTGGCCGGAAAGGGACTGGCCACCGAGTCCACTCAGTACCGCCTGCGCGACTGGCTTTTCTCTCGCCAGCGCTACTGGGGCGAACCGTTCCCGATCGTCTACGACGAGAACGGCACCCCGATCGCTCTGCCCGACGAGATGCTGCCCGTCCAGCTGCCCGAAGTCGACGATTTCGCACCGCGGACCTACGCGCCGGACGATGCCGACAGCCGGCCCGAACCGGCGCTGAGCCGGAACCAGGAATGGACGAACATAGAACTCGACCTCGGCGACGGTCCGAAGACCTACCAGCGTGAGACGAACACGATGCCCAACTGGGCCGGATCCTCGTGGTACCAGCTGCGCTACGCGGACCCGCACAACGACGAACGCCTCGTCGATCCCGCCAATGAGAAGTACTGGCTGGGACCGCGGGCCTCGAAGCCACGCGGCGGCGCCGATCTCTACGTCGGCGGGCAGGAGCACGCTGTGCTCCACCTGCTCTATGCCCGCTTCTGGCACAAGATCCTCTTCGACCTCGGACACATCTCCTCGTCCGAGCCGTTCCACCGCCTGGTCAACCAGGGATACATCCAGGCCTATGCCTACACCGATTCCCGCGGCGTCTACGTCCCCGCCGCCGAGGTGGAGGAGAGGACCGAATCGAACGGCGAGCTCACGTTCTGGTACAACGGCGAACAGGTCAATCGGGAGTACGGAAAGATCGGCAAATCGCTGAAGAACTCCGTCATGCCCGACGAGATGTACGACGCCTTCGGCGCAGACACCTTCCGCGTCTATGAGATGTCGATGGGCCCGTTGGAGCAGGACCGTCCCTGGGACACCCGCGCCGTCGTCGGCGCACAGCGGTTCCTGCAGCGCGTGTGGCGACTCTTCGTCGACGAGACCACCGGCGAGTCCGTGGTCGCAGACGGCGAAGCCGACGCCGAATCGCTCAAGGTCCTCCACCAGGTCATCGACGGCGTGCGCGAAGACATGGACCATCTGCGGTTCAACACCGCGATCTCCAAGCTCATCGTGCTCACCAACCATGCCACCAAACAGGGCGGTGCGCCCCGGGACGTCCTCGAACCGCTGACGATCATGCTCGCGCCCTTCGCCCCGCACCTGGCCGAAGAGCTGTGGTCACGTCTCGGGCACGAGTCGACGGTCACCTATGCGACCTTCCCCGAGGCGGACCCGAACCACCTCGTCGCCGAGACCGTGACCTGCGTGGTCCAGGTCAAGGGCAAGGTACGCGCACGGCTCGAGGTAGCCCCGGACATCTCCGCAGAAGAGCTCGAGAAGCTGGCTCTCGAATCGCCGAACGCCCTCAAAGCCCTCGGCGGCGCCGGAGTGCGCAAGGTGATCGTGCGAGCCCCCAAGCTCGTCAACATCGTCCCCGACGCCTGAGACCTGGCCGATACTTCGCCGTAACACGGCATCTGGGAGACTGCATGAGTGCGGGCGCCGAACGGCGCTTCGACCCCGACTACGACTGGTGAGAGCATGACGAACGACAGAGTTCAAGACGAGATTCGGCACGCCCTCGGCGTGCGACCGCAGATCGACCCTGCGACGGAGATCGCCCGCCGTGTCGAGTTCCTCGTCGACTATGTGCTCACCACCGGGGTCAGAGGACTCGTGCTCGGCATCAGCGGCGGGCAGGACTCCACACTGGCCGGCAGGCTCTGCCAGCTGGCGGTGGAGGACCTGCGCCGCCGTGGGGCCTACGCCGAGTTCTGGGCCGTGCGCCTGCCGCACCATGTGCAGACCGATGAGGCCGACGCCCAGGATGCTCTGTCGTTCATCGCCGCCGATCATGAGCTGGCGATCAACATCGGAGCCGCCACGGATGCGGCCGCCGAGGAGTACGAGAAAGCCACCGGAGAGCCGATCACCGATTTCGGCAAGGGCAACGTCAAGGCCCGGATGCGGATGATCGCGCAGTTCGAGCTGGCAGGGGAGAAGAAGACGCTCGTCGTCGGCACGGACCACGCCGCCGAGGCGGTCACCGGGTTCTTCACGAAGTTCGGCGACGGCGCGGCCGACGTCATCCCCCTGGCAGGTCTGAACAAACGGCAGGGACGGGAACTGCTGCGCCACCTCGGCGCTCCCGAACATCTCATCGTCAAGGTCCCCACCGCGGATCTGCTCGATGACGAACCCGGGCAGACGGACGAATCGTCGCTGGGTCTGACCTATGACCAGATCGATGACTTCCTCGAGGGGAAGGAGATCGAGCCCGCGGCCGCCTCGGCGCTCATCGAAAAATACCGTCGCTCAGAGCACAAGCGCCGCACACCCGTGGCTCCGCTGGATTCTTGGTGGATCCGGCACTGAGCCGAGCAGATGAACACTGACAGCAGTTGAGGCCCTCACAATGTGAGGGCCTCAACTGTATACCGAACGTCGTCTGTCGAACGTCGGCGTCTGTCGAACGTTGTCAGTCGTTGAACGGTGGGGTGCCTGAGACGAGTCCGAGTTCGAGTGCTGTCTGGTTGAACTCCCACCGGGAGGAGACGAAGTCGTCGCTGAGGCGTTCGCCCCGGCTCTGAGCCTCGGTGTAGCCGCGCCAGCCGTCCTTGCGAGCATCGCCGGGACGGATCTCACGGATGCCGGCATCATCGGGGGAGACCTGGGTCTCCTCCTTCACCCAGATCGACAGGCCCTCGGCTGCCCGATAGAGGTTCATGAACGCGGTGTGCGAACGCGGGTTGTCGAAGCTGGCCTTCTTGAACTCAGCGCAGAAGGTGGTGAGCGGCTCGAGTTCGTCGACGGCGACGGTGGCGAAAGTCGCATCGAGTCGCAGGGACTGGACGAGGCCCGACGAATCCGGGATGAGCTCGAGGATGCGACGCGCGCGACGCTCATCGGGAAGCAGCTCGACCTTGTCCTCGACCGGGGTCAGTCCGAGAGTGTCCATCCGCCCGCGCTCGACGCTGAGCTGTTGGCGCAGTGCGTCGATCTGCTGTTGGGCACGGCGCCATTCGCCGTGGAACATCAGCAGCGCGGCGATCACGCCGAGGCACAGCACGAGTCCGATGACCCAGGCTGCAGAGTGCAGCCCGGGGATGGCGAAGGCGATGATGCCGAGCACGGTGAGCACCGCAAACGTCACAGCCGCCGGTGAGTTGGTGAGGAAATCAAGGAAACGCTTCACAAATCCAAGCCTACTGTTTCAACCTCCACATATCGTGCAACCGGGTGGCATATAGTGTGGTCGAAAACGCATGCCAATACCCAGGAGAGCTCGGTTTGAAGATTTCAGTCATCGGTTGCGGATATCTGGGCGCGGTCCATGCGGCGGCCATGGCGTCTCTGGGCCATGAGGTCACGGGAGTCGATGTCGACATGGAGAAGGTCGAGGCCCTGACCTCCGGTCGTCCGCCCTTCTATGAACCGGGACTGAGTGAACTCCTCGTGAAGGCTCAGGAACGCGGCAAACTCGAATTCACCACCGATGTCTCCCGCGCCGCCGACGCCACCGTGCACTTCGTGTGTGTGGGCACTCCGCAGAAGCCCGGTGAGTTCGCCGCCGATGTCACCTATGTCGATGCGGCCGTGGAATCCCTGCACCCGCACCTGACTGCGACGTCGGTGGTTGTGGGAAAGTCGACCGTTCCCGTGGGCACCGCCGAGCGTCTGGCCGGAATCATCTCCGACACCGGCGCCGCCATGATGTGGAACCCGGAGTTCCTGCGAGAAGGCCATGCCGTCGAGGACACCCTCCACCCGAATCGCCTCGTGTACGGAGTCGCCGACGGTGCGCCCGGGCAGGCCGCGGCCGCCACTCTCGACGAGGTCTACGCCTCGATCCTCGCCGACGACACGCCCCGGATGATCACGGACTTCGCGACCGCCGAACTGGTCAAGACCGCGGCGAACTCCTTCCTCGCCACGAAGATCTCATTCATCAACGCCATGGCCGAACTCTGCGAAGCCTCGGGAGCCGATGTCACCCAGCTCGCCGATGCGATCGGCATGGATGACCGGATCGGCCGCAAATTCCTCAACGCCGGGCTCGGATTCGGGGGCGGATGCCTGCCCAAGGACATCCGCGCCTTCATGGCCAGGGCCGGGGAACTCGGCGCCGATCAGGCGGTGGCGTTCCTCAAGGAGATCGACTCGATCAACATGCGCCGGCGTGTGCGGATGGTCGACATCGCCCGCGATGCCCTGGGCGGGTCGTTCATCGGCAAGAAGATCACCATCCTCGGTGCCGCATTCAAACCCGACAGCGATGACGTCCGTGATTCGCCGGCCCTGGCCGTGGCCAGGCTCATCGCCACCCAGGGCGGGCTGGTCACCGTCACCGATCCGCAGGCGATCGGCAACGCGAAGAAGTCGTTCCCAGAACTCGACTACGTCGCCGACACCTCTGAGGCGATCACCGGGGCGCAAGCCGTGCTGCTGCTGACGGAATGGCGCGAGTACCGCGACCTGGACCCGGCGGCGACCGCCGACCTTGTGAGCGGAAAGGTGCTCGTCGACGGCCGCAATGTGCTCACTCCCGAACTGTGGCGGGCAGCGGGCTGGACCTACCGAGCCCTGGGCCGTCCATGAGAATCGGGCTGGTGACCGACTCCACGGCGCAGCTCTCCGCGGACGAACGCGAAGCGCTCAGCGAGGCCACCGGCGGTCTCTTCGCGGTGGTGCCGCTGACCGTGCTCATCGGCGGGGTCGCCTTCGCCGACGGTGAGGTCGATGCCGGGCATCTGTGTGCGAAGATGACCGACGGAGTCGAGGTCACCACGTCCATGGCCACCCCGTCCCAGTTCTCCGACGCCTATGCACGGTTGCACGAGGACGGCGCGGAAGCCATCATCGTCGTGACCATGTCCGCGGCGCTCTCGGGCACCCGCGATTCCGCGGTCAAGGCCGCCGAAGCCGAGGACATCCTCGTCGATGTCGTCGATTCGAGGACCACCTCGGCGGGACTGGCCGGGGCACTGTCTGTGGCCGTGGCCGGGATCCGGCAGGGTCTCGACGTCGAATCGATCGCCGGAACCATCGCCGACTGGTGCGCGGCCGAAACCCGTTCCGTGTTCGCCCCCGGCAGCCTCGAACACCTGCGCCGAGGCGGCCGGATCGGCGCCGCGTCCTCTTTGCTCGGCCGGGCCCTGCAGATCGTCCCCGTGCTCGGTCTCAGCGCTGGAGTCGTCGTTCCGCTGGCCCGGGTGCGCACTCGCACCAAAGCCCTGGAGAAGATCGTGGCCCTGGCCGCGCAGGCCGCTGCGGAGATGGCCGACCCCGAGGACACCGTGCACGTCGAAGTCCAGAACGCCGAAGGGGAGATGGACACAGCGGATGCCGAGCTGTTGAGCTCACGGCTGCGCGAGCTCGGATTCGACTCGTCGTTCAGGACGCTGTCGACGATCATCACCGCGCACGTCGGCCCCGGTACGGTCGGTGTGACCGTGCAGACCACACCCTGACTCACACACTCCCGACTGGGGATGCTCGAGTGACTTGACCACCTCTGCCCTGTGGACGCAGATGCTCTGTCCACAGGCGAAGATTCTGCCCTGGCCGCTGCGTACCGGCGCGTTCTAACCTCGGACCATGGCTGTGTCTCCGGATGATCGTTTCGCCGGCCTCCTGGGCGCCAGCGCCGAGCGCGGCGGTTGGGTGCCTGGCGACATCTATACCGCCGACACCGCCGGGGAGGAAGAACCCGTCGAGCCCCGTCGCGTGCGCCTGCCCGTGCTGGCAGCTCTCGGCATCGCCATGGTCGGAATCCTCGTTCTCGCCTTCTTCATCTTCCGTCCCGCTCCACAGCATCCGCCCGTGGGCGGCGGTGACGATCCCGGCCGAGGTACGGAAGCCGGTCAGTCGCCTGCCGCGACCGGCGCGGGAGGCGAAACGGGCGAAGCCCGTGAGGGATCGGAGGGATCAGCCGCAGGAAAGGAAGGAGCCGCCTCGGCGAAGTCGGCGAATGCGAACGGCGAGGTGATCGTCCATATCACCGGGGCGGTCAACGACCCCTCCGTGGTCACGCTGAAGGCAGGTGCGCGGGTCCAAGACGCCGTCGAAGCCGCTGGAGGACTGAGCGCCGGAGCCGACGGCGACGCGGTGAATCTGGCGCGCGTGCTCGCCGACGGTGAGCAGATCCACATCCCGACAGAAGGCGAAGAGCCGGCAGCCGGCGTCGATGGTGCCGATGCGAACGGGGCTGGGGCGAACGGAACCGGTCAGGACGGAACCGGTTCGTCTGGAACTGGGGGAGCGGGCGTGGGAGGAGGCAGCGGTTCGCCGGGAACCGCAGATTCATCCGCCGCGGCGAACGGCGGGGCACCCGGTCAGGAGGGGAAGGTCGACCTCAACACCGCCGATGCCACGACCCTCGAGACGCTGCCCGGGGTCGGACCCGTCACAGCCGAGGCGATCATCAGCCACCGCACCCAGCAGCCGTTCGCGAGCGTCGATGATCTGCTGCTCGTCAAAGGCATCGGGCCGAAGACCTTCGAAAGCCTCAAAGACCTTGTCACCATCGGCTGACCGGGGCCCCGCGGCGGCACACTCGCGGCTGCGAACGAGGCGATCTCGGCGGCAGGCGTGGGAGCGCAGACTGATTGCCCTGCGGCGCGGGTGCGCGTCTGCGGTTGCCTGGGTGCGGGAGCGGGCGGCGCTGTGGCCGGGCTCCGTCCGTCTCCTCTGCTGTGCTGCCGGGCTCTGGGCCAGCGCTCTCCTGTCACCGGAGCCATGGGTGCTCTTCGGCGTTCCCATGCTCGGACTCCTCGGGATCGTGATCCTGCTTCGGCACCACCACCTCGGTGTCGGTGTTCTCGTCTTCACCTGTCTGCTGACGATCCAGATCACCGCCCTGGCCGCCGCCCACGGACCGGATGATGAGGCCGAGACCACGGGGATCGTCGTCGGCCACAGCGAACCCGGCGCGTCCGGCTGGACGCGACTGACCCTGCTCACCACCACCGGATTCACTCACGTGCTCAGTCCCAAAATCGCTGCCGACGGAGCGACCGTGCGGATGCGCACTCAGCGCCTCGACGATATCCGCTCGTCCGAGGCGGAACCACAGGTGCTCGAAGAACCGAACCGACTGTGGCGGTGGCGTGAGCGGCTGCGCACCGAACTCCGCGTCGATTCTCTCGCCGCCGGCAACGACGGCGGACGGCTGCTGCCTGGACTCGTCGTCGGTGACACCTCGCCTCAGGACGACCAGATGATCGACGATATGCGGGTCGTCTCCCTCGCCCACGTCTCGGCCGTGTCGGGCAGCAACGTCACGATCGTCAGCCTCGGTGCCGGACTGCTCGCCGGAGCCTGCCGAGCCGGCCCACGGCTGCGCGTGAGCATCGGAGTGCTCACCTGCCTCGGCTACGTCTTCATCGTCGGGTTCGAACCCAGCGCCATCCGGGCCGCCGGAATGGCGATTGCGGCGGCACTCGTCTTCCTGCGCGGCGGCGGGATCTCCCCGGTCGCGGTCATGTGCTCGACCGCCAGCCTGCTGCTCGCCTTCGTGCCTGTGTTGGCCACCTCGGTGGGGTTCGTCCTGTCCGTGGTGTCGACGGCCGCGATCATGTTCGTCGTCCCGATCCTGCTGCGCCGTCTCGCCGTGCACATGCCGCTGCTGCCTACGGTGCTCGTGACCGCGCTCATCGTGCCCTTCGTCGCTCAGCTCGCGTGCACCCCTGTGCTCGTGGCGATCGACCCACGCATCGGACTGTGGTCGGTGGCTGCCAACGCCGCGGCCGCACCGGCGGTCATGCCGGCGACGGTGGCGGGCTTCCTCAGCCTCATGTCCACCGGCATCGCGACGACAGGGCTGCCCGGAGCCGACTTCGCCTCTGCCCTGCTGGCGTGGATCGGTTCCTTCCCGGCCTGGTGGATCGTCCTCGTCGCCCGAGTCTGCGCCGCACTGCCGGGAGCGGCACTGGACTGGCCGGTGCCGCCGCTCGGAACGCTGCTGGCGCTCGGGCTGCTCGGCCTCGCCGTGGCCGGTACGTGGATGCTCGTACGTCGTCGCCTCTGGGGTCTGCCCGTCCTCGTCCTGTGCTGCCTGCTGACGGCCGCCGTCATCGTCACGGTGAGGGCCAAGCCGCCTGCAGCGGACTGGCTGGTGCTCGTCTGCGATGTCGGTCAGGGTTCGGCTGCCATCATCAACCTCGGTGATGGTCGGGGTCTCGTCGTCGACACTGGGCGTGAGCCGAAACCCATCGACACCTGCCTCGACGAATCCGGGATCGAGGAATTCGATCTGCTCATCTCCCACTTCGACGCCGACCATTTCGCCGGCTATGCGGGCACGACGTGGGGGCGCAAGGTCGATCGGCTGTTCGTCTCCGCGAACGTCGCGACCGCGCCCGAAGCCAGGCGCGTGATCGCTGACATCGGCGCCGAGGCGGTCCCCACCCACCGCGGCCGGACGCTGAGCTTCGAGGCAGCGAGCCTGGAGGTGCTGTGGCCGCCCCTGCGTTCGGTGCCTGCGGCAGAGGACGAGGAGCTGCGCAACGAAGACTCCCTGGTGGTGCGGGTCGAACAGGAGGGTCTGAGCACTCTGCTGCCCGGCGACGTCGGAGCCGAGGAGCAGTATGTGCTCGCCCAGCAGGTGGGGCCGGTGGATGTGCTCGTCGCACCGCACCATGGTTCCTCCGATCTGGCTCCCGAGTTCTTCGCGGCCGCGGCTCCCGGCCTCGGCGTCGTCTCGGTGGGGAAGAACAGCTACGGGCATCCGAGCGAGAAGTCACTGCGATCCTTCGGCCCCGTGCCTGTGCTGCGCACCGATCACTGCGGTTCGGTCGCGCTCTACGCGCAGAGTCGATTCAGCACGGGTCACAGGTGTCCGGAGGACAAGGGATGAGATGGCGGGTGTTGGTCCGCCATGCCGGTCATGTCGGGCAGCCGCGATAGGCTGTGGTCCATGGCAGTGAAGAAGACCCTGATCCCGTGGAGCTCGGCGAAACCCGCCCCTGTCGTCATGATCTCCGGTGGCGAATCGGTGCTCGTGCGCATGGCCAAGGACGGCATCGTGTCGGCCGCACGGAAACAGGATCCCGAAGAGATCGAATTCGACGCTGCCGGATACCAGTCCGGCGAGTTGGCGATGGCGGCTTCACCGTCTCTGTTCTCGTCCTCGAAGCTCATCGTCGTCGATGCCGTCGAAAAGTGCTCGGAGGACTTCCTGGTTGACGCTTTGGCTTATCTGGACGCTCCGAACGATGACGCCGTCGTGGTGCTGCTGCACGCCGGCGGCAATCGGGGAGCGAAGCTCATCAAGAAACTCGATTCCGCCGGCTTTCCCCGCGTCGACGCGGCGGTGCTGAAAAACGAAAGCGATCGGGCGAAGTTCGCGCAGACTCGGTTCAAGACCGCGAAGCGGCGCATCGACGAGGCGGGAATGGCCGCGCTCATGTCGGCGCTGGGCTCCGACCTCGCCGAACTCAATGCCGGAGTCGACCAGCTCATCGAAGACACCGAGGGCACGATCACCGCCGAGGTCGTCGACCAGTACTACGGCGGACGGGTCGAAGCCACCGGATTCAAGGTCGCCGATGCGGCAGTGGCCGGAGACGCGAAGAACGCACTCAGCCTGCTCAGGCATGCCCTGTCGACGGGGTCCGATCCGGTCCCGCTGGTAGCGGCAGTCGCGATGAAGCTGCGCGGCATGGCGAAGGTGCAGGGATTCTCCGGCACCAGCGGAGAGTTGGCCTCCGAGCTGAAGATGGCACCGTGGCAGGTCGATCGGGCCCGCCGGGAGGTGAGGCGGTGGAATGAGGTGGCGCTCGGCCAGTCGCTCATCGCTGCAGCCGAGGCCGATGCGGCCGTCAAGGGCGGGGGACGCGACCCTGTCTACGCCGTCGAATGGTTCGTCTCGGAAGTCGCCCGCCTAGCCCGCCTCCGCTGATTACTACCTGACTGCGGCCCAGCAACCTCGCGCGAGGTTGCTGGGCCGCCGTCAGGTAGTAATAGGGAAGAGAACGGGGTCCGAACCGTGTGGTTCGGACCCCGTGAAGCTATAGCCTCAGTCGTGCGCTCAGAGAGCGTTGATCTGCGTGGCCAGGCGCGACTTGCGGTTCGCAGCGTTGTTCTTGTGCAGAACACCCTTCGAAACAGCCTTGTCGAGCTTGCGGGCAGCCACAGCATAAGCCTGCTGTGCCTCTGCCTTATTGCCGGCAGCAATGTTCTCGCGAACGACGCGGACGTAGGACCGAACCTCGGACCGGACAGCCTTGTTGCGCTGACGAGCCTTCTCGTTGGTCTTGATCCGCTTGATCTGGGACTTGATATTAGCCAATTTCAACACTCTTTCGTGTTAGTGGTACATGGTCGTGAGGGCGCATCGAACCGACAGGATCATCTCCGCGGGGAAACACATCGACGACATCGAATCCGACGGCGTCTTCACCCGACCTCGGCGAGACACACGCCTTGATGAAGACACAATCACCTATGATACAGGCTCTGGTCCCGGGCTGGAAATCCCTGTGCGCCCAACAACGCAGGGAAGATGAAGGCTTCGCTCGGTCGATCTGCCGGGGCTCAGCCGGAGATGTGCTCGGCCACCCGGTCGAAGACATCGCGGGGCATGATCGCGCCTTCCCTGCGGATCGAATCGGGATCGAGCCGGATGATGCGATCGAGGCGGAGCTCTGAGGGCCGACCCTGCGAATCCCAGTCCCCGGTGCCGATGTTCATCCACTTCGCGTGCCGGTCCTGCCGGACCTCGCCGACGCCGCCGGGGATGTGATCCTTGCTGGTGAGCATGAGCGCGAGCACCCATCTGCCGTCACGTCCGACGACGAGGGACGGTCGATCCTTGCCCTGCGAGTGGTCCTCCTCAAAGGGGACCCACCCCCAGACGACTTCGCCCGGATCGGCGTCGCCGTCGAGGTCGGGGGAGTAGCTGACCGCGATCGAGCCAGTGTAATCGCCGGGATACGCACCGGATCCGCCCTGGCCGCCCGAGTCGGAACGATCGGCAGAACCCGCCGAGGCGGCACCTCCACCGCCGGACCGTGCCGGATTCGGCCGGCTGGCATCCGTTGGCTGCGATGCGCCTCCGGAGTTCTTCCTCGACTGCGATTGGCGCAGATAGCGCAGCCCTTCGCGGACACCGATTTTCGCGGCCCGATTGACCAGTGATCTCCAATTCATACGTCCAGCCTAAACGAGCCGGCTGTCACAGGCTGCAAAGAACTGTGTGCCGACCCGGACGGGCAAACGAGCCGTAATGATCCGGCGAACGAGCCGTCACGGTCCGGCGAACGAACCGTCACGGTCCGGCGAACGAGCCGTCACGATCACGAGAATTCGAGGACCGCCTCGACGGGAAAATGGTCGGACGGGTACTTCCCGTCGACCTCGAACGTGTCGATGCGCGTGGACAGTGTGCGCAGGCCCGGGGTTGTGAGGATCCAGTCGATGCGCGGCTCGCCTGCTTTCGGACCCTTGTAGCGGTGGAAGGTGCCGATGTCCTCACCGGGGACATCGGCGGCGGTGTCGGTGAGGCCGAGCTCGGTGCAGAAGAAGTTGTAGACCGGGGAGCCGGTGGCGACATTGAAGTCACCGGTGACCACGCAGGGAGGGGCCGCCTCGGCGATGGTCTCGGCCATGATCCTACCGGACTCGAGACGGGCGCGCTCGGACTTGTGATCGAGGTGGGTGTTGAGCATACGCAGACGCCGGTCGGATTCGAAGTCACGGACATCGACCGTCGTCAGGGTGCGCGCATGCGAGACTCCCCACGATTCCGAGGCCACGGTGTCGGGCTGTTCGGACAGCCAGCTGATGTCCACGGCTTCCACGTCGAAGCGCTTCGAATCGAGGATCACGGCTGTGAACTCGCCGGAGTTGCCGCCGGAGTGGCCCTCTCCGAGCCAGATGTACTCCTCGGGCAGAAGGCTGATGAGCGTCTCGAGCTGGTCGAGTTCGCCCTCTTGGGTGCCGATGAGGTGCGGACGTGCACGCCGGATGAGATTCGCGGCGATGGGCAGCCGCTCGGCCACCGGATGACCGTCCATAGCGGGATAGCGGAGGTTGAAGCTCATGACCCGGAATTCGCTCATGACTCCATCTTCCCCGATCGGCACTCCCCGGCGAGGCGAATCGCGAAAGTTCCGGAGGATCACGACGTGCTTTCCCGTGGATTCCAGGTCCGCGCACAAGTCATGAAACAATGGGGGATCCGGTCTGTCTGGGGACCTGGTCTGTCAAAGAAAGGGCGTTCATGTCACCTCAGGTGAATAAGGAAGCTGCAAAGCGGATCTCACCGTCTGCCACCTCACCCGAGCTGATTCGCAATTTCTGCATCATCGCTCATATCGACCACGGCAAATCGACCCTGGCCGACCGCATGCTCCAGATGACCGGCGTTGTCGAGAACCGCGATATGCGTGCCCAGTACCTCGACCGGATGGACATCGAACGCGAACGCGGAATCACCATCAAATCCCAGGCCGTGCGCATGCCGTGGGAACACGAGGACACGCCGTACGCGCTCAACATGATCGACACTCCCGGCCACGTCGACTTCAGCTACGAGGTCTCGCGGTCCCTGGCCGCCTGCGAAGGTGCCCTGCTGCTCGTCGACTCCGCTCAGGGCATCGAAGCCCAGACGCTGGCCAACCTGTACCTGGCCATGGAGAACGATCTGACGATCATTCCCGTGCTCAACAAGATCGACCTGCCGGCCGCGCAGCCGGAGAAGTACGCGGAAGAGCTCGCCAACCTCATCGGCTGCGAACCCGAGGACTGCCTGCTCGTGTCCGGCAAGACCGGCGAAGGCGTCGAGGAGGTCCTCGACCGCATCATCACCGATATACCCGCGCCCGTCGGCGATGCCGATGCCCCGGCCCGCGCGATGATCTTCGACTCCGTCTACGACACCTACCGGGGTGTGGTCACCTATGTCCGCGTCATCGACGGCTCTCTGTCCCCGCGCGAGAAGATCGAGATGATGTCGACCGGCACCACCCATGAGCTGCTGGAGATCGGCGCTTCCATGCCCGAGCCCAAGGCGACGAAGGGACTGGGAGTCGGTGAGGTCGGCTACCTCATCACCGGTGTCAAGGATGTGCGCCTGTCGAAGGTCGGTGACACCGTCACCGCCGCTGCGGGGCCCGCGACAGAGGCCCTTGGCGGCTACCGGGAACCCAAACCGATGGTGTTCTCCGGACTCTTCCCGATCGACGGGTCCGATTACCCGGTGCTGCGCGACGCTCTCGACAAGCTCAAACTCAACGACGCCTCTCTCGCCTACGAGCCCGAGACCTCGACGGCGCTGGGCTTCGGCTTCCGCTGCGGATTCCTCGGTCTCCTCCACCTCGAAGTCCTGCGCGACCGCCTGGAACGGGAGTTCGATCTCGACCTCATCTCCACCGCCCCGTCCGTGATCTACGACGTGACCATGGAAGACGGTTCGGAGACCGTGGTGACGAACCCGAGCGAGTACCCGACGGGCAAGATCAAGGAAGTCCGCGAACCGATGGTGCAGGCCACCATCCTCACCCCCAGCGACTACATCGGCGCGGTCATGGAACTGTGCCAGGATCGCCGCGGCAAACTCCAGGGTATGGACTATCTGTCCTCGGACCGTGTGGAGATCCGCTATCGCCTGCCGTTGGCCGAGATCGTCTTCGACTTCTTCGATCAGCTGAAGTCCAGGACCAAGGGCTACGCCTCCCTCGACTACTCCGATGACGGCCAGGACGCCTCCGACCTCGTCAAGGTCGACATCCTGCTGCATGGCGACCAGGTCGATGCGTTCTCCGCGATCGTCCACCGCGACAACGCCTACTCCTACGGTGTGGCGATGGCCGGAAAGCTGCGCAAGCTCATCCCGCGCCAGCAGTTCGAGGTGCCCATCCAGGCAGCCATCGGCTCGCGCATCATCGCCCGCGAGACCATCCGCGCCATCCGCAAGGACGTCCTGTCGAAGTGCTACGGCGGCGACATCAGCCGTAAGCGCAAACTGCTCGAGAAGCAGAAGGAAGGCAAGAAGCGGATGAAGATGGTCGGCACCGTCGAGGTTCCGCAGGAAGCGTTCATCGCGGCCCTGTCCTCTGACGAGCCGGAGACGAAGGACAGCAAGAAGTAAGTGCCCGCACAACCGACCGGTGAGGTCCCTCCGCGCGACGGTTCACTGCCGACATCGGTGGGGATCGGGGCCGCCGAGCGGGGGCTGAGCCTCTACATCCACGTCCCGTACTGCCGGGTCCGCTGCGGCTACTGTGACTTCAACACCTATACCGCCGACGACCTCGGCCCCGGCGCGTCCCGCGAGGACTACCGCAGCAATCTCGCCCGTGAGCTCGATCTGTCCGTGTCCACCCTCGCCGAGGCGGGGGCCGGCGACCGTGAGGTCTCGACGATCTTCTTCGGCGGGGGCACCCCGACCTTGCTCGCAGCGGATGTGCTCGCCGGGGTGATGGACGATGTTCGCGCCCGCTTCCGCTTGGCCGGGCATGTCGAAATCACCACCGAAGCCAACCCCGACACCTTGGACCCCGCCTACATCGCGGCCCTTGCCGGAGCCGGTTTCAACCGGATCTCCATGGGTATGCAGTCGGCCGTGCCGCACGTGCTTGCGACCTTGGACCGCACCCACGATCCGGAGAAGATCCCCGAGGTGGCCCGCTGGGTCAAGGACGCCGACCTCGAGCTCAGCCTCGACCTCATCTACGGCACCCCGGGGGAGTCGATCGACGATTGGCGTCGCTCTCTCGACGTGGCCCTGTCCAACGAAGTCGATCACATCTCGGCATATTCCCTCATCGTCGAGCCGGGAACGAAGATGGGCGCGATGGTTCGCCGTGGCGAACTGCCGATGCCTGATGAGGATGACCTGGCCGACAAATACGAGATCGCAGACGCAGCGATATCCGCTGCTGGTCTGCACTGGTACGAAGTGAGCAATTGGTCGACCGGACCTGAAGCCCGCTGTGAGCACAATATGGCCTATTGGCGCAACGCCGACTGGTGGGGGTTCGGGCCCGGTGCCCACTCACACGTCGGAGGTGTGCGGTTCTGGAACGCCAAGCACCCCCGTGCCTGGGCCGATCGGCTGTTGGCGGGGGAGTCCCCGTCTATCGGTCGTGAGGTCCTCGACGATCGGACCCGGGAGATCGAACGGATCATGCTGGCGGCCAGGATCGACCGCGAGCTGCGTCTGGATTCTCTGGCCCCAGGCAGCGAGCAGGCGATCAGAACTTTCGTCAGGCAGGGTCTGCTCGACGCCGATGGTGCCGCGGCCGGCTGGTTCCAGCCGACTCTGCAGGGACGTCTCATGGCCGACTATATGGTGCGCATCCTCACCGAATACGTCTGATAGTGTCTCGCCCCGCCACTCGGGAACGAGTGGCGGGGCGAGCTGCTCTGCGAATCTGGCGGGGTGAGGCTGTCACTGCGCGTCAGATCACTTGATCCAGTTCGGCGTCATCGGAATGCGGTAGCCCTCACCGCGGTTGGCTGCCATGCCGGCGATGATCTCGATGACGATCATGTAGATCGAGAGCACCGGCAGGAGCAGGAGGATGAGGAAGCCGATGCCGACGATCGTGAGGATTCCGCCGATCAGCCCGATGCCGAACGCCGCGATGACGCCGATGATCAGCAGATTCAGCGACTGTGCGCCATGATGGCGGAGGAACGGCGACTTGTCCTTGTTGATGATGAAGAGGATGAGCGTGACGATCCAGCCGACACCGACGACGTAGGTGGCGGCGTGAGCGAGGTGCGACCACAGTGCGGTTGTCCGCTCGCTCTGATCCGCGTTCCAGAAGCCGAGCGAATTCGGGCCGTAGGCTGCATCCGGCAGTTCGGCTCCCATGGGCACTCCGGCGGCAGCCGACTGCGCCGAGGATGCTCCCTGGAATCCGTAACCGGGCTGAGGGTGACCCTGCGGAGCGCTGTAGGCCTGCTGAGATCCGTACGGCTGCTGGGCGCCGCCCGCCTGCTGCGAACCATATGACTGCTGAGGATTCTGCTGCTGGGAGCCGTACCCGGGTTGGGGCTGCGAGCCATAGCCCGGCTGCGATCCCTGCTGAGGGGTCTGCGGTTGGGAGCCGTACTGGGCCTGACCACCCTGCTGCGGCTGCGAACCCTGCTGCGGCTGCGAACCCTGCTGTGGCTGCTGGGTGTACGGCTGCTGCGACCCCGACTGTGGGGAATAGTTCGAAGGCATCGGCTGTGACTGTCCGTTGTTCGGCTGCTGCGGGTTGTCCGACATGAGAGTCCCTTCAGAGTGTGCGATCACTCCACACTAACCCAGAGAGTCCGGGCTGACCCAGAGAATCCGGGGTGAGCGGGAATGGTCACTTCACGAAATTGATGGTGAGCGGGAACTTATACCCCTCACCCTTGTTCGCGGCGACGGCCGCGATGATGTAGAAGACGCAGTAGACGAGCGGGACGATGAGCGCCGCATACATGACGATGATGCCGATCCCGAATGTCACCAGTGCCAGGATGAAGCCGACGAAGCCGAAGACGAAGAGCGCTCCGAAGGTGACGATCGTGTTCGTGATCATCGCGTTGAGACCCTGACGTGAGTGCTCGCGGACGAACGGGGATTCGTCCTTCTTCACAAGGAACATGATGAGCGGCATGAAGCCGAAGATGAGCGAGCCGAGGTGGGCCCACAGAGCCGTAGTCCGGTCGGGTTCGTGGGCCATCCAGAACTGCTCGGAGCCGGGTCCATAGGCTTGCTCAGGCAGGGAGCGGGAGTCGAACATCGCCGGGTTGTGCATCTGCGGCCTACCGTAGCCCGGCCGCGCGCCAAATCCAGGCTGGCCCCCGTTGGTCGGCTGCTCGCTGTATCCCGGCTGAGCGCCGTACGCCCATTGCGAACCGAACCCCGACTGCCCACCGGAACCCGTCTGACCACTGTGCGTCTGCGGCTGAGAATACTGCTGGCCCTGCGGCGCGTAGGGCTGCTGCGGGCCGGAGGCCTGAGAGTAGTTCGGCGGCATCGGCCGGCTGCCCGGCTGCTCGGGGTGATACGACATGGGGATCCTTTCGAGAAACGCTTGCCGTTCACACTAGCCGAGCCAAGTCGCCCGAGGATGTCGGGAAAGCCTCACTCCTGTGACAGATTCGGCACACGCCGACAGCTCCGCGTGACCACGACGCCCCACCGCGCCGTACCACCGTAGGCACTCAGCCGACGGTGACGAAGTCGATGAGCTCCTCGACCCGACCGGACAGCGTCGGTTCGACGTCGGCGATGGTGCTCACCTTCCCGAGGATGCGCACCCACCCGCGGGCAACGTCCCGATGGTCGGAGTGCGGCCATCCGATGCGACGGAGGATTCCCGTCTTCCAATCCTCACCGCGGGGGACGACCGGCCATTCGCGGATGCCGACGACATGGGGTTTCACCGCCTGCCAGATATCGACGTACGGGTGACCGATGATGTGGACGACATCGCGGTAGCGCGGATCGGCACGGACCGCCTCGGCGATCTTCGATTCCTTCGTCCCACTCACCAGATGGTCGGCGAGAACACCGACTCGGTGGTCCCGATCCGGACCGAAGGCCTCAAGCTTGTCGGCGACATCATCGAGACCGCCCAGGGGTTCGACGACGACGCCTTCGATGCGCAGATCATCGCCCCAGATCTTCTCGACGAGTTCGGCGTCGTGCTTGCCCTCGACCCAGATCCGCGACCCACGAGCCACTCGAGCTTTCGCGCCGACCACGGCGCGAGACCCCGAGGCCGTCCGTCCGGGCTGCTGCGCCTTCTTCTTCGGCAGCTGCACATCGACGGGCTGTCCCTCGAGGAGGAAGCCCGGCCCCAGGGGAAAGGCACGTACCTTGCCGACGCGATCTTCGAGCTTGACGACGACACCGGCCGTGGTCTTCTCCGCGCCGACGACAGCGCCGACATAGCCGCTCATCGCATCCTCGAGAACCATGCCCAGGCCGAGCTCGACCTGACGGGACTTCTTCGGGCGGTGCGACGACGGGGAGGAACCGGAGAGCACATCGGGGCCATATCGATCAAAAGCATTCACGGGCACCCACCATAATCAAGGACGGTCCCGCAGGCGTGCAGACCCGCAGGCCACCCCAGAAATGAATTCCGGGAACGAGAGGCGTAGAATTGGCACTCAGGCTCACAGAGTGCCAAGCGCAGGCACGGAACCGCGATGGATCGGCGAGACGGAGAGGAGATCTGCGATGAATGACAGCAGACGTGCACAGGTGCTGCGCGCCATCGTCGAGGACTTCGTCGCCACCAACGAACCCGTGGGATCGAAGGCGATCGTCCAGCGCCACACCCTCGGCGTCTCTCCCGCCACGATCCGCAACGATATGGCCGCGCTCGAACAAGAGGGCTATATCGCCCAGCCCCACACCTCTGCCGGACGGATCCCCACCGACCTCGGCTACCGGATGTTCGTCGACCGGATCGACGAGTTCAAACCGCTGACCACCGCCGAGCGGCGCGCGATCTTCCAACTCATCGACGGCGACGTCGATCTCGACGAGATGCTCGACCGCACCGTCCGCGTCCTCTCCGGCCTCACCCGACAGGTCGCGCTCATCCAATACCCGACGGTGTCGCGGGCGCGCATCAAGCACATCGAGATCGTCGGTCTCGGACCCGGCCGGATCCTCGTCGTCCTCATCACCGATGCCGGCCAGGTCGAGCAGAAGACCGTGATCACCCCGAGCCCGCTCGACGAAGACGCCGTCCGCGGACTGCGCGATCAGATCAACGCCGAATTCGCCGGACGCACACTCGCGCAGGTCTTCGGATCGGCCCCCGCCGCCGAGGCGACCGCCTCCGAATCAAGTGAGCCGACCGCTCGTGACGACTCCGGACTCAAACAGGTCAGGGCCGCCGTCGTCGACCTCGTGGCCGCGACGCGTGAAGAGCGCATCATCATGGCCGGCACCGCGAACCTCGCCCGCTCCGGAAGCGAATTTGGAGAGAAGATGGCCCCGATCCTCGAAGCCTTCGAAGAACAGGTCGTCCTGCTCAGGCTGCTCACCTCGATGGCCGAAGACCACGAGGAGATCAGCGTGCGCATCGGGCGTGAGAATACTCACGAATCATTCAGCTCGACTTCCGTCGTCGCCGCCGAATATGGTCATGACGCGGGTTCCTCGGCCAGACTGGCAGTGCTCGGCCCGACCCGAATGGACTATCCGACGACGATCTCGGCAGTCCGTGCCGTCGCCAAGTACGTGTCCTCGATCCTCGATCGAGGGTAGGTGCCTTGGCATCGACCAGGGGCGCCCGCAGACGGGCAGCACAGAACCGGTGAGCACCGCGAAAGGGCGCAGCCACCACCACGAACAGAGAAGACCACTACGTCAGGGAGAGAGAAGTTTCTGTGGCCGATCACTATGAAACACTCGGAGTGTCCAAAGACGCTTCCGCGGCTGAGATCAAGTCGTCGTACCGGAAGCTGGCACGCAAGTACCACCCGGACGTCAATCCCGGTCACGAAGACGAATTCAAAGCCATCTCACTGGCCTACGATGTGCTCTCCGACCCGGAGAAGCGCCGCAACTACGATATGGGCGGCGGCGAGAACGGTCAGGGCTTCCCGGCCGGCGGCGGATTCGGCGGATTCGGCGACATCTTCGAGACCTTCTTCGGAGGTGGCGGCGGTCAGGCAGGCGGCCCGATCCCGCGCACCCAGCGCGGCAAGGATGCCCTCGTCGGAGTCAATATCGACCTGAAGACCGCGGCCTTCGGCGGCACCGTCGACCTCGATGTCACCACTGCAGTCGTCTGCGACACCTGTTCGGGCGCCGGCACGCAGGAAGGCACGAAGATCGAGACCTGCTCGCTGTGCCACGGAGCCGGCAGCGTCCAGCGCATGACCCGGACCCTGCTGGGTCAGATGGTCACGAACCAGACCTGCAACTCCTGCCACGGCTTCGGCACCGTCATCCCGAACCCCTGCCTCAACTGCCAGGGCGACGGACGCGTGCGCAAACAGCGGACCATGAAGATCCGGATCCCCGCCGGGGTCTCCGACGGCACCCGCATCCAGCTGAGCAGCCAGGGTGAGGTCGGCCCCGGAGGCGGACCCGCCGGTGACCTCTTCGTCGAGGTCATGGTCACCCGCCACGAGGTCTTCCAGCGCGACGGCGACAACCTCCGGGCCGCCGTCTCCGTGCCGATGACCGCAGCGACCCTGGGTGCGACCATCCCGTTCGAGACCTTCGACGGCACTCAGGACCTCACCATCGCCGCCGGCACCCAGTCCGGCACCATCGTCAAACTCCCCGGGCTCGGAGCCACCCGCCTGCGTTCGGAGACCCGTGGTGACCTGCTCATCACCGTCGACGTCCTCACCCCGGACAAACTCGACGACGAACAGCGCGAACTGCTCGAGAAACTCGCCGAACTGCGCGGCGAAGAGACTCCGCGCGCCCAGATCTCGACCGAGAACCGCGGCATGTTCTCCCGCATGCGTGAGAGGTTCGCCGGTCGGTGAGTCTTCCCGTCTTCCGTTCTGCCACCGCCGCCGAGGCGGTCGTCGGGTCCGCCCTCACCTTCGGTGAAGACGTGGCCGGGCATGCGGTGCGGGTGCGGCGGATCGGTCCCGGCGAGGAAATCGACATCGTCGATGGAGAAGGCATACGTGCGCGCGGAACCGTCACGGCCGCCTCGGCGAACGAGCTGACGATCGACGTCACCGAGGTGACGGTCGCGGCGCGCACGGGCCCGCGCCTCGTCCTCGTCCAAGCCCTGGCCAAGGGCGACCGGGACCTGCAGGCCATCGAAACAGCCACCGAGATCGGCGTCGACGACGTCATTCCCTGGGCCGCCGAACGCTCGATCGCCGACTGGCCGGCCAAGAAGCGGGAGAAGATGGCCGCGAAATGGGAGAACCTTCTCGGAGCGGCCTCCCTGCAGGCCAGACGAGCACGCTTTCCCATCCTCCACGACCTCGTCCGCGGAGCCGCCCTGGCCAAGACCCTCAACGACGCCGATGCGGTATTCGTCCTCCACGAGACCGCTCAGCGGAGGCTCTCCGAAGCACTGAACGACCTGATTGCGAACGACACGGCGCAGCCGCCGGAACGCATCGTCTTCGTCGTCGGCCCCGAGGGCGGCATCAGCGACGGCGAGCTCGCCGCCCTGACCGGCCGTGGAGCAGCCCCGGTGCTGCTGGGACCGACGATCCTGCGCTCGTCATCGGCGGGACCTGCCGGTCTCGTCCTGGCCCAGAATTCATTGGGCCGTTGGTGAGGCATCGGACTAGGATGGAAGCACACTCAGGCGCTGCCGGTGACGGTGCGCTCACTTGCAAAGGAACATTCTGGACATCACCCCACCGAACCCGAACTCCATGAACCCCACCGACTCGGGCACCGGCGCAACCGGCGACGGTGCCGCTGTCGATGACGCCGTGACGGACACCCAAGGTGCCGATCGTGACACCGTGCGACTGGTCATCCCCGACTCCATCGACCTCGTCGCCTTCTTCGGTCCCGGAGAAGCGAACCTGCGCGCCCTGGAGAAGACCTTCGCCGACCTCGACATCCACGTCCGGGCCAACCAGGTCCAGGTCACCGGCGAGCCCACCCGCGTCGAAGCCTTCGTCAGCGTCATCGGGGAACTCAAGAAACTCCACGCGGCCGGCCACCGCATCAACGAAGAGACGATCGAGAGGGTCACGACGTTCTCCTCCGAAGGAGCGGCCGCCTCGGCGGTGCTGGGCACGAACATCCTCTCCACCAGGGGAAAGTCGATCCGGCCGAAGACGATGGGCCAGCACGACTACGTCAAGGCCATCCGCAACCACACGATCACCTTCGGCATCGGTCCGGCCGGAACCGGCAAGACGTATCTGGCGATGGCCATGGCCGTCAACGCCCTCCAGCACAAAGAGGTCTCACGGATCATCCTCACCCGCCCGGCCGTCGAAGCCGGAGAATCCCTGGGCTACCTGCCGGGCACGCTCAACGACAAGATCGACCCGTACGTCCGCCCGCTCTATGATGCCCTGCACGACATGGTCGACCCCGAATCGATCCCGCTGCTCATCGAGACCGGCACGATCGAGGTCGCGCCCCTGGCCTATATGCGCGGGCGCACCCTCAACGACGCCTTCATCATCCTCGACGAAGCACAGAACACGACGGCCGAGCAGATGAAGATGTTCCTCACCCGCCTCGGCTTCGGATCACGCATGGTCGTCACCGGCGACATCTCCCAGATCGACCTGCCGGGCAAGACCCGCAGCGGACTCAAGGTCGTCCGCGACATCCTCGACGGAATCGAGGACCTGCAGTTCTGCGAACTGGGCAGCAAGGACGTCGTCCGGCATTCGCTGGTGACGAAGATCGTCGAAGCCTACGACCTGTGGGGGAATGCCGAATGAACACCGAGATCCTCAACGAGACCGACGCCGAGGTGGACCTCGACGAGGTCGTGGCCCTGACCGAATATCTCGGTGAGGCCCTGCACATGCACCCCGGTGCGGAACTGGCCGTGACCATGGTCGACTCAGCGGCCATGTCCGAACTCCACGTCACCTGGATGGACCTCGAAGGACCGACCGATGTGATGTCCTTTCCCATGGACCAGCTCCACCAGGGCGAGCCGGAGAAGCCGACCGAAGGCCAGATGGGCGATATCATCATCTGCCCCGAGGTCGCCGCAGCCCAGGCCCGGGCCGCCGGTCATTCGACGATGGACGAGATCCTGCTGCTGACCGTCCACGGATTCCTCCACCTGCTCGGCTACGACCACGGCGAGCCCGAAGCGCGGGAAGAGATGTTCGCTCTCCAGCGGCATCTGCTGCTGACCTTCTTCGCGGCCCGCTACGACGGTCGCACCGACATTCCCACCCCCACCGAGGTCTGATCGTGTTCATGTTCTTCCTCGGGGCGGCACTGTGCCTCATCATCGCAGCCACCCTCTCTGCCGTGGATGCCGCGCTGCTCAACGTCTCCCACCATGCGGTCGAAGAGGCGAAGGAGGACGGCAAGCGCTCAGCGGTGCGTGTCGAGAAGATCCTCGCGGACCTGCCGACGAACATCAACGTCATCATCTTCGTCCGCAACTTCCTCGAAGCACTCGCCACGGTGTTCATCGCCCTGGCCTACGACTCCTACTACTCCGTGGGACCGCTCATGGTCTTCCTCACGGTCATCACCGCCTCGGTGGCGGTCTTCATCATCGCCGGAGTCTCCCCACGTACGATCGGCAAGCGCCGATCGCTGGCCGTCAGCCTCAACCTCAGCTGGGTCGTACGCATCGTCCTCGTCGCGCTCAAACCGCTCACCCGCATCCTCGTCGTGCTCGGCAATCTGCTCACACCGGACCAGGTGTACAAGGACGGTCCGTTCGTGACCTCCGAACAGCTGCGCGATCTCGTCGAGCGGGCGAGCGAATCTGACATCATCGAAGACGGCGAACGCGAGATGATCCAGTCGGTGTTCAACCTCTCAGACACCTCGGCGAACGAGGTCATGGTGCCGCGCACCGACCTCATCACCGTCGATGCGGACGTGAGCCTGCAGAAGGCGATGAACCTGTTCTTCCGCTCCGGCTTCTCCCGCATCCCCGTCTGCGGGGAGGATCTCGATGACGTCCGTGGAGTCGCCTACCTCAAGGACGTCGCCCGCCGCCTCCACCTCCACCCCGAGGAGGCTGACCGTCCCGTGGGCAATCTGGCCCGCTCCGTCCTGTTCGTCCCGGAGACGAAGCCGGCAGATGACCTGCTGCGGCAGATGCAGCTGGACTCGACCCATCTGGCGATCCTCATCGACGAATACGGCGGCACCGCAGGGTTGGTGACCATCGAGGACATCGTCGAAGAGATCGTCGGCGAGATCGAAGACGAGTACGACAACGGCGATGACGAACTCGTCGCCGCCGAAGACGGATCGTTCATCATCAGCACCCGCATGTCGATCTCCGACTTCGCCGAATACTTCGATGTGCGCATCGACGAAGACGATGTCAACAGTGTCGGCGGACTGCTCTCGAAGCTCATCGACCGAGTGCCCATCGACGGCTCGCATGCGTCGATCGAGGGCCTCGAGATCGAAGCCATGGAGGGCCAGGGCCGACGCCATCGGATCACCCACGTGCGGGTCACCCGCACCCAAGAGAACAGCAGACACGCACAGCGCACCGCCGCAGCCGAAGGTTCGGGGATGAAGGAAGAGGATTGAGATGGAATTTCGCACGGACTACCCCGATGACTATCGGGCCGGCTTCGCCTGCTTCGTGGGTCGCCCGAATACCGGAAAGTCGACGCTGACGAACGCCCTGGTGGGGGAGAAGGTCGCGATCACCTCGGCCAAACCTCAGACGACTCGGCATACGATCCGCGGAATCGTCCACAAGGACGACCACCAGCTCATCCTCATCGACACCCCCGGACTGCACAAACCACGCACCCTGCTCGGTTCCCGACTCAACGATCTCGTGGCCTCCACGCTCGGTGAGGTCGACGTCATCGGCTTCTGCCTGCCCGCCGATGAGCCGATCGGTCCCGGAGACCGCTATATCGCCTCCCAGCTGGCGCTGCTGGACGGACGGACCCCGATCGTCGCGCTCGTGACGAAGGTCGACCGGGTGCCCAAGGACAAGATCGCCGAGGCGCTGCTGGCCGTCGGCGAGCTCGCCGACTTCGCCGATGTCGTTCCCGTCTCTGCGGTCGAGGACTTCCAGGTCGACACCGTCGATTCGGTGCTCGCCGCACATCTGCCGAAGTCTCCTCCGCTCTACCCCGACGGTGACCTCACGGATGAGCCGGAAGAGAAGATGATCGCCGAGCTCGTACGCGAAGCGGCCCTCGAAGGAGTGCGTGACGAACTGCCCCATTCCCTGGCCGTGCAAGTCGAGGAGATGTACCCGCGGGAAGGACGCAGCGAGGACAATCCGCTGTGGAACGTCCACGTCAACCTCTATGTCGAACGTCCCAGCCAGAAGGCCATCATCATCGGCAAGGGCGGCAGCCGGCTGAAGACCATCGGGTCGGAATCCCGGCAGGGCATCGAGCGGCTCCTCGGCACGAAGGTCTACCTCGACCTGCACGTCAAGGTGGCCAAGGACTGGCAGCGCGATCCCAAGCAGCTCGGCCGCCTCGGCTTCGACTTCAACAACTGATCTGCCGGGTCGGTCGCCGCTGGTGATGTGAACAGCTCGTCGGCGGGGCGGTGGACGGACGGCGGAAGTGCCGCTGATGCGCTCCTTGTGTCGGGCATCACCCTGCGAGGCCCGGGTTGAACCGGGCACTCGAGCCTGCCTTAGACTAGGCCGAGTGAATGCCGAGCAGACTCTGGTCGCACTGAGCGACCGATCCCCACAGGTTGCCCCCGAAGAGCTCATCGCAGGTCTCGTGCCGCCGCCTCAGTTCGAGGACGTGTCCTTCGACAGCTACCGCACCGACCCCGCGGAGCCCTCGCAGGAAGAGGCACGGAGCAAGCTGCGGGAATTCACCCAGCGCTCGACCGACAAGGGATTCTTCGGCAAGCTGTTCTCGAAGGGAAGATCCGGTGCCAAGGGCGTCTACCTCGACGGCGGCTACGGTGTCGGCAAGACTCACCTGTTGGCTTCGGCCTGGCATGCCAACGAGAAGCCGGCGACCTTCGGCACCTTCGTCGAATACACGAATCTCGTCGGTGCCCTGGGCTTCGCCCGGGCTCGCGACGACCTGTCGAAGATGAAGCTCGTCTGCGTCGACGAATTCGAACTCGACGATCCCGGCGACACCGTGCTCATGTCCCGGCTGATGCGCGAACTCACCGACGCCGGAGTGAAGATCATCGCGACATCGAACACTCTGCCCGGGGCTCTGGGAGAGGGGCGCTTCGCCGCTCAGGACTTCCTGCGCGAGATTCAGGCGCTGGCCGATCAGTTCGAGGTCTATCGCATCGACGGCAAGGACTACCGTGCCCGTGAGCTGACCGCTCCAGTGGACCCGCTGCCGGAATCCGAACTCGATTCGGCCGCGAGCCAGCTTGACGGAGTTGTGGCTCGCGATGACTTCTCCGCGCTGCTCAGCCACCTGTCCACCGTTCACCCTTCACGTTACGGGCGGATGGTCGACGGAATCGACGCGGCTGTGTGGGAGAACGTGCGCACGATCGAAAACGAGAGCGTGGCTCTGCGCTTCGTGGCGCTTGTCGACCGGCTCTACGATCGCAATGTGCACATCATCAACTCCGGTGCCGCTCTCGATAAGGTCTTCACCGAGGAATCGCTGGCCGGCGGCTACAAGAAGAAGTACATGCGCTGCCTCTCGCGACTGACCGCTCTGTCGTCCTGAGTCGAGAGGCCATCGACGCCCGTCGCACCTCTGATGAAGGTGGGGCGCGCGTCGGTCATCTCTCAATGCAGGCCGATCACATCGAAGAGACGCAGGTCCGGGACCCAATCGGGCAGGCCGGTGAGTTTCAGGGTGAGCCACACGATGACAGCCACGAAGGCGGCCGTCACGGCCCCGATGGTCCACCGCACCCACAGCCGCTGAGCCATGATCAAGTGCGTCCAGCGTTCGACGTTCACGCGCACGAAGTGCAGAAGCCGCTGAGCCCAGTGGAACTCGCTGGAGATGATGAATAGGCCGATGATGACGATGAGCCAGCCGGGACCGGGCAGCGGAACGAGAACGAGGCCGATGAGGACGATGAGTGTGCCGAGGCCGCCGACGATGGTGCGATAGAGGCGTGCAGTGTGCGGGTTGGCCAACACTGTGCGCCGCCAGCGGAGGAACCCCAGACGCAGTTTCCGCCACGGTCGGGGACCTTGCCGGTGGTGGCGTGACAACCAGCCTTTGGGGCGGGTCTGCGGGCTCTCTGCATTCACCCAACCACTATAAGATGGTGACCCTGAAAGCTTGATCGATACGTGTGACCACGATCACCCGATTCTGATTTTGCGTAAGCCGCCACCTGCGTATAGAGTTATATCTCGTTGCCAGGGAAACCGGGCAGCGAGAAATGCGGATGTGGCTCAGTTGGTAGAGCATCACCTTGCCAAGGTGAGGGTCGCGGGTTCGAGTCCCGTCATCCGCTCGGAGGCGTCATGGCACTGCCTTGGCGGTGGCGTGGCCGAGAGGCGAGGCAGCGGCCTGCAAAGCCGTATACACGGGTTCGAATCCCGTCGCCACCTCGGATGGCCGGCAGAAATGTCGGTTGACCAGCGCGATTGGCGCAGCGGTAGCGCGCTTCCTTCACACGGAAGAGGTCACTGGTTCGATCCCAGTATCGCGCACAGGGACCCTCGGGTTCCGGTGCAACAAATGAATAGAGCGCGATTGGCGCAGCGGTAGCGCGCTTCCCTGACACGGAAGAGGTCACTGGTTCGATCCCAGTATCGCGCACAGAAGTAGCCCCGAGTGATCCACTCGGGGCTTCGTGCATTCAGAATTGAAAAGATTCTGCTCGTTCGGATATGGGTCGTGCATTCACGCTCGAGGAGACTTTCTGACCATTAGCCCTCGATCCCCATTAACTCTCAATCACCCTCTTCACCCGAGCACGCCGGTGAGATTCTCCCGGTCCCGCTGGTGGATTTCGCCCAAGCACGCCGGTGAGATTCGCCCAGTCGCGCCGGTGAGCACTGTTTCGGCTCTGTTTTCTCTGGAATCATCACGTTCCTCGGTGTGCAATGCAAAGAAGCGTGTACCAATCGGTCCTATCTCAGCCGCAAAGCGTCGCTGCTGTGACCGAGCCTCCGGGGTGAGCAGTCATGTTCGGTGAGGTCGAGAAGAAGACGCTCGAGGCACTGAACGCGAGAAACAGAATTGTGTACGTTTAGTTCACCGTGTTCCAGGACTGAAACGCGGTCAGCATGCGGGATCAAAGGGGTTTGCTAGTACGCTAGGTGTTGTACTAAACGACGATGACTCGGAGCACCTATGTCTACTCCTCAGAACCCGTACGGTTCGGGTGACGGTTCGCCCAACAACCCCAACGGGCAGAACCCGAACAACCAGCCGCCGAATGCCCCCAACTACGGCAACGATCAGAACGCCGGTCAGCAGCCCGGTCAGTACGGTTTGGGGCAGTCCGGTCATCAGTACGGATCGTCGGGCGACCAGCCCAATGGTTCGCAGCCGAACTACGGTCAGGGCGGCAACGACGGCTCGCAGCAGTACGGACAGCAGGCTCCCCAGTACGGCTCCCAGCCGAACTACGGTGCGTCGAACGATCAGAATCAGTATGGCCAGAACCAGTACGGCCAGGATCCGAACAATCAGAACCAGTACGGTCAGGGCCAGCCTGACCAGAATCAGTACGGGGACAATCAGTACAGGCAGAACCCCTACGACGCCAATGCGCAGGGATACGACGCCAACCAGTACGGTCAGCAGCCGGCCTACGCAGGCGCGGACGGATCCTCCGACCAGTTCATCCCGGCCAACCCGAACTCCGGCTACGGCCAATATCCCTCGGGCGCCGGCGGCAGCACCTCGAAGAACATCTGGGGCATCCTCGCCCTCATCGGCGGCATCGTCGGCGTCCTGGGTGCCTTCGTCTTCGGCGCCGGCGCTCTCTTCGGAATCGCAGCGGTGATCTTCGGCTTCGTCGGACTCTCCGCGGTCAAGAAGGGCCTGGCCAGCAACAAGGGCCTCAACATCACCGGCATCATCCTCGGTATCGTGTCGGTCGTCATCTCGATCGCAGTCGTCATCTTTACCATCCTCGGCATCGGAATGCTCGGCAAAGCCATCGACGAAGCGGCCAGCTCCTCCGCCCCTGCCGACCCGAGCCAGGGAGCCGGACAGGACCCGAGCCAGGGCTCCGGCGGCTCCGACGGCGGACAGGCCGCACCTGCTCAGGCCGGCGAGGTCGAGATCGGCACCGACGTCACCGCCCAGATCAACGTCCGCGAGGGCACCGCATCGTCGTCGGCCTCCGGCGCAGAGTCATCCAACGGTGAGATCGCCATCGTGACGATGACCGTGAAGAACAACTCGAGCTCCGACCTGCAGATGACTCTCACGAATCTCTCTGCCAACAACGGCGGCAGCACGGAATACGACGACGTCTTCGACGGTGGAAACTACAAGGGCTCGCTGGCCTTCGCCGATCCGGTTCCCGCAGGCGGTGAGACGACCTATGAATTCGCCTTCGGTGTTCCCAAGGCCGAAATCGATGGGATGCACCTCAAGCTCGAACTCGTCGACGACCTCGGCAAGGGCACGGACTTCGAGTTCTACAAGCAGTGACGCCCTGTATCCCGAGGTGACATGGCCTTTTCGGCCCTGCCGCCTCGGGTACAGGCTTCGGCAGACTCAGTGTGGGTGGCAGTCATTCGACTGCCACCCAACTGATTTGTCACAAGCGAATTGGTACTAGAATCTGAGGGTGACCAGCCCACCGAAAGGACTGGTCGAATGAACACATGACGAACGGAGAAGATCAGTGGCAGACAGCATCGACTGCGCGGGCGAAAGCATTCCCTGGAAAGAGGGTCTGACCGGAACGGAGATCTTCTCCACCGACCGCACAGTCGTCGCCATGTGGCTGAACGGCGAACCCGCCGACCTCAGCCGCGAGCTGCAGTCAGGAGACCGGATCGCTCCGATCACCATCGACTCCGACGCCGGACTCGACATCCTGCGCCACTCCACCGGTCACGTCACCGCTCAGGCCGTCCAGGAGCTCTTCCCCGGAACCAAGCTCGGCATCGGGCCCTACATCACCGACGGCTACTACTTCGATTTCGACGCCGCCGAACCCTTCACCCCTGAGGACCTCAAGGCGATTCAGAAGAAGGCCGCCCAGATCGTCAAGTCCGGTCAGACCTTCAACCGCGTCGTCGTCTCCGAAGAGGAAGCCCGCGAGCGGATGGCCAACGAGCCGTACAAGCTCGAACTCATCAACGACAAGGGCAAGGGCGGCGACGAGGAGACCTCCGTCGAGGTCGGCGGCGGTGAACTCACCGTCTACGAAAACGTCGACCGCAAGGGCGAGGTCGTCTGGCAGGACCTCTGCCGCGGCCCCCACCTGCCCAACACCAAGCTCATCGGCAACGGCTTCGCCATCACACGATCCTCGGCGGCCTATTGGCGCGGCGACCAGGCGAATGCGAGCCTGCAGCGCGTCTACGGAACCGCCTGGGCGTCGAAGGACGACCTCAAGGCCTACCAGGACCGCATTGCCGAAGCTGAGCGTCGCGACCATCGCAAGCTCGGTGCCGAGATGGATCTGTTCTCGTTTCCCGAAGAGCTAGGCTCCGGCCTGCCCGTCTTCCACCCCAAGGGCGGGGTCATCAAACGCGAGATGGAGGACTACGTCCGCGCACGTCATATCGATGAGGGCTTCGAATACGTCGGGACCCCGCACATCTCGAAAGAGACGCTGTACTACACCTCCGGACACCTGCCCTACTACGGGGAGAACATGTTCCCGGCGATGTCCGTCGACGAGGTCCGCGACGAGTCCGGCGAGATCGTCAAGGAGGGCACTCCCTACCGGCTCAAGGCCATGAACTGCCCCATGCACAACCTGATCTACCGCTCCAGGGGCCGCTCCTATCGTGACCTGCCGCTGCGGCTGTTCGAGTTCGGCACCGTCTACCGTGACGAGGCCTCCGGAGTCATCCACGGCCTCACCCGTGTCCGCGCCCTGACCCAGGATGACTCGCACTCCTATGTCGCTCAGGAAGATGCGGCCAAGGAGATCCGCCACCTGCTGGGTTTCGTGCTCAGTCTGCTGCGTGACTTCGGCCTCGACGACTTCTACCTCGAGCTGTCGACCCGAGACGAGGATGGAAAGAAGGCCGACAAGTTCATCGGCTCCGACGAACAGTGGGCCGAAGCCACCAGTGTGCTCGAAGAGGTCGCTCAGGAAACCGGGCTCGAACTCGTCCCCGACCCGGGCGGCGCGGCCTTCTACGGCCCGAAGATCTCCGTCCAGGCCCGTGACGCCATCGGCCGCACCTGGCAGATGTCGACCGTCCAGCTCGACTTCAATCAGCCCGAGCGCTTCGGACTCGAATACGTCGCCGCCGACGGCTCCCGCAGACAGCCGGTGATGATCCACTCCGCGAAGTTCGGTTCCATCGAACGCTTCCTCGGCGTGCTCACCGAACACTATGCCGGGGCCTTCCCCGTGTGGCTGGCGCCCGTGCAGGTGACCTGCATCCCCGTGGCCGATGAGTTCAACGACTACCTCGCCGAGGTGGCCGACCAGCTGCGCAAGTCCGGGGTCCGCGTCGAGATCGACGACAGCGACGACCGGTTCCCGAAGAAGATCCGCAACGCCTCGAAGTCGAAGGTGCCCTTCACCCTCATCGCCGGCGGAGAGGACCGCGACGCCGGTGCCGTGTCCTTCCGCTTCCGCAACGGCGAACAGGAGAACGGCGTCCCCGTCGCCGAGGCGGTGCGACGGATCCTCGACGCGATCGAGACCAAGGCCCAGGTATGAGCGGAGGCGACGACAGCCGAACCGCAGCGGAGAACTCGGACGGCCGCCTCGGCGAAGGGATTCCCTACCCCGAGGCTGCCGCCGGGTTCCCCGGGGAACCCGACGGATTCCAGCGTCTGTGGACCCCGCACCGGATGGTCTACATCGACGGTCAGGACAAACCGAAGGACGACCGCGCCGAGGAGTGCCCGTTCTGCACTGCGCCGTCGAAGACCGACGAGGACGGACTCATCGTCGCCCGCGGTCAGCACGTGTACGCGGTGCTCAACCTCTACCCGTACAACCCGGGCCACCTGCTCCTCTGCCCCTATCGTCACGTGGCCGACTACACGGATCTGACCCAAGAGGAGACCGTCGAACTCGCCGAGTTCACGCAGAAGGCGATGCGCGTCATCCGGGCGGTATCCGGTCCTCACGGATTCAATCTGGGCATGAACCAGGGGCCCGTGGCCGGCGCAGGCATCGCCGCCCACCTGCACCAGCACGTCGTCCCGCGCTGGGGCGGCGACGCGAACTTCCTGCCTGTGATCGCCCAGACCAAAGCCCTGCCGCAAGTGCACGCCGATGTGCAGGCACGGCTCAAAAAGGAATGGAACAGATGAATCCTGAAGACCTCGGCACTCTTGCCGAGTACTCCTCACCCGTGTTGCGCGGCGACGACGCCGTCATCACGATCCGACGACCAGACCTCGAGACCAACAGCTACCTCTCCCAGCTGTTCTCCTTGAGCGACGACAACTCCAGACGGCTGACCCACTCATGGTCGGACTCCAACCCAGAGTGTGGCCCGAATTGGTCCGGTTATCTGAGCGCGGAGAAGAAAGCCGCCCCGCAGCTCTTCGTCGGCGACAGCCTGGAGACGGCACACCAGATCACGGACAACCACCTCGGAGTGTCCGAATTCGCCCTCGACGACACCCGTTCCAGGGCCCTCTACGTCGCCCGCGTCGCCGAACCCGGACGCTACGGGCTCGACGATGCCATTTCGGCGGCGGAAGAAGCTCCACGCCGGATCACCACGGCCTCCTACCTGGCCAACGGCCTCGGCTATACGAACGACCGTCCGGCCCGCGCCTTCCTCGTCGACCTCGCCGAACCCGGTCTCGGCACCGTGGGCCTGCGTGGGGCCTCCGAAGTTCCGCTGTCGACTCTGCTGACGACCCCGGACAGCGACGTCCACGATCCGCAGTTCTCCCCGGACGGCACGCGAGTGTCCGTGGTCTCCGCGCTCCACCCCGACCGGGGGCAGCCCGACCTGCGCTCGACGGTCTGGCTGCTCGGGGGAGAGGCGCCGACACCACTCGAGCTGCCGCCCATGGACGTCGGTCTGCACCGGTGGCTCGACGAAGACACCGTTGTGCTGATCGGCAATGCGCTGACCCGTGACGAACTCGACTTCGTCGGGCAGATGCCCGGGCTCTTCATCCACACCGTATCGACCGGCTCCACGAGGCGGCTGACCGACCCGGAGACCGTGGCGCTGGCACCGATCCCGCCGCAGATCCACGGGGGAGCGGTCATCGCCGCCGTCGACACAGACGGGGCCACCCGGATCGTTCGCATCGGCCTCGACGCCGCAGAGATCGGCGTGAATGACCTCGAGTTCCTCACCGACGACACCACCGTCGTCAACGGCTTCGACGCCGACGAGGAAACGCTCGTCTTCACCGGGTCGACCCCGCACTCTCCGGCTGTGCTCGGCCGTATCGCCCTCGGCCGGCACACGGATTCCGGGACCGCCTCGGCGGTGGGGTCCTCTGTCATCGTCAAGGAGCATCCGGCACCGGCGAACTCCGTCCTGCCCCAGGTGCTGCGGGTGCCAGGCGTTTCCGGGACGATCACCGGCTGGCTGGCCAAACCGCACGGAGACGGGCCGTTCCCCGTCATCCTCAACATCCACGGCGGGCCCTTCGCCCAGTACACGCATTCGTGGTTCGACGAGACCCAGGTGCTCACGTCCGCAGGCTACGCCGTCGTGTTCTCGAACCCGCGCGGATCCGGCGGCCGCACCCGCAGCTGGGGGACCGCCGTCCAAGGAGACATGGCGGCACCGGCGATGGCCGATGTGCTCGCCGTCCTCGACCATGCTCTCGACCTCGATCCCTCCCTCGATCGCAGCCGTCTGGGCATCCAGGGCGGATCGTATGGGGGATATCTCACAGCCATGACGATCGCCGCGGACCATCGCTTCCGCGCCGCCATCGTCGAACGCGGCTACCTCGACCCCGACAGCTTCGTCGGGACCTCCGACATCGGCCGCTTCTTCTCCGAGGAGTACACGAGCCGCAGCCGCGAGGCGATCGCGGCCCAATCACCTCTGGTCCACGCTCCACAGGTCGGCACACCGACCTTGGTGATGCACTCGGAACTCGATCTGCGCTGCCCGTTGGAGCAGGCACAGCAGTACTATGCGGCCCTGCAGAGAGCCGGGGTCGACACCGAGATGCTCATCTTCCCCGGGGAGAACCACGAGCTCTCCCGGGCCGGGCAGCCCCGCCACCGCAGGCAGCGCTTCGAAGCCATCCTCGAATGGTGGGATCGCCGTCTGGGCGGCGAAGATCGGGAACAGTCCCAGGATGGACGACATCGTCCTGAGGCGGCTGATCCCGATGTGGCCGCAGCGGCCGACTCCGCGTCATGAGCGCCGAGTTGGCCGGGACCGTACAGAGCCGATATCGTTCTCTGGGCCGCTGCCGCGCTCTTGCCGAAATCCCCCAGCGTCATTATTCTGCAAACACTTGCCTCCCTTCGCCGCCGACCACTGGAGAAACATGAAACCTCGTAAAGCCTCACGGGTCGTATTACTCAATGAGCGCGACGAGGTTCTCCTGATCCGTGCCCAGGATCTGCTGACCCCCAGTCACCAATGGTGGATGACCTGCGGAGGCGGTTCCGAACTCGGCGAGTCAGCCGCGCAGACGGCGGCCCGGGAACTGGCCGAGGAGACCGGCATCGAATGCGAACCTCACGAACTCATCGGTCCCTTGGCCACGCGCGACGAAGTCTTCGAATTCACGGAGAAGTCGCTGCGCCAGGTCGAAACCTACTTCGCGTTCCGCACCAGCGAGGACATCGAGCTCGAAGATGCGGTCTGGACGGACATCGAGAAGCGCAGCCTGCTCGAATTCCGCTGGTGGGCCCGGGAGGAGCTCCTGGCCACGACGGAGACGATCTATCCGAAGAACCTCCTCGGCCTCATCGACCTGGCCACCGCCGGGTCAGTTCCCGACGTGCCGCTGGTCATCGACTGAGCGCACGAGCGCGCTCCGGAACAGGTCCGCAATGAGGTCCGGTGCGAGCCCGGACGGAATCGCGAAGGGGAAGTCTGCACGAGTCGGCGCGGTCAGCGTATAGACTTGAGAGGCTGTAACTACAGGAAGGAACACCAGTGTCAGGTCATTCCAAATGGGCAACGACTAAACACAAGAAGGCTGCCATCGATGCCAAGCGCGGCAAGCTCTTTGCCAAGCTGATCAAGAACATCGAGGTTGCCGCACGCAACGGTGGACCCGACCCCGACGGCAACCCGACGCTGTTCGATGCGATCCAGAAGGCGAAGAAGAACTCGGTCCCCGCGGACAACATCACCCGTGCGGTCAAGCGCGGCGGCGGTCTCGACGGCTCCGGAGTCAACTACGAGACGATCATGTACGAAGGCTACGCCGCCGGCGGTGTGGCTCTGCTCATCGAATGTCTCACCGACAATCGCAACCGCGCCGCCTCCGAGGTGCGCGTGGCCGTGACCCGCAACGGCGGTTCGATGGCCGATCCCGGTTCGGTGACGTACAACTTCAACCGCAAGGGCGTCATCACCGTGGGCGCCGAAGAGACCGACGAAGAGGCCATTCTGCTGGCGACCATGGACGCCGGAGCCGAAGAGGTCAAGGAAGTCGGCGAGAAGTTCGAGATCATCTGCGAGGCCACCGACCTCGTGGCTGTGCGCACGGCCCTCGTCGACGCCGGAATCGACTACGACTCGGCCGAGGCCTCCTTCGTGCCCGAACTCGAGGTCAGCCTCGACGCGGAGACCGCACAGAAGGTCTTCTCCCTCATCGATGCGCTCGAAGACAGCGACGAGGTGCAGAACGTCTACTCGAACGCCGATGTCAGCGATGAGGTCCTCGCCGAACTCGATGCCTGATGCGCATCCTCGGTGTTGATCCAGGGCTGACCCGGTGCGGGCTCGGTGTCATCGACACCCTGCCCGCCCGGAAGGCGAAGATGGTCGCCGTCGACGTCCTGCGGACTCCTTCGGCCGATTCCGTCGACCTCCGACTCGGTGCCATCGCCGAGGCGTTCGACAGCTGGTTGGACACGTACCGTCCCGATGTCGTGGCCATCGAACGCGTCTTCGCCCGCAACGATGTGTCCACGATCATGGGCACCGCCCAGGCATCGGGACTGACTATGGGACTGGCCGCCCGACGCGGGCTGCCCGTGGCCATGCACACCCCATCCGAAGTCAAGGCCGCGATCACCGGTTCGGGCCGTGCGGACAAGAAGCAGGTCACCTCGATGGTGACGCGGATCCTCGGACTCGACGCACCGCCGAAGCCCGCCGACGCCGCCGACGCCCTGGCCATCGCGATCTGCCATTCCTGGCGTGGGGCGCTGTCGGCCCAATCGACGCCGGGGACGAATAAGGATCTGACCGAACGCAAGGCCGGCGGGCGACAGGGCAGCGGACTGACGAAGGCCCAGCAGCAGTGGGCCGAGGCCATGCGGCGCGCCAAGTGAGCATGGGGGAGCGGGTGCCTGCTAATCTGGATTCGTACACGTGTTCCCCTAAGAAAGGCTGTCCGTGATCAGTTTCCTCAGCGGTACGGTGCATCGGATCGCAGCTGACCACCTCGTCGTTCTCACCTACGGCGTCGGCCGGAAGGTCCACGTCACCCCCGATACTCTGGCCGGGACTCGGCACGGCGCCGAGATCGAACTGGTCACCAGCCTCGTGGTGCGTGAAGATTCGATGACGCTCTACGGCTTCGGCACCGAAGACGAGAACCACACCTTCGAGGTGCTGCTGTCGATCTCCGGGATCGGTCCGCGTCTGGCGATGGCCATCCTTTCGGTGATGGAACCCGACGAACTTGCCGCCGCGATCACGAATCAGGATGCCAATGCACTCACCCGTGTCCCCGGAATCGGGAAGAAGGGCGCCTCGCGCATCATCCTCGAGCTGGAGAACAAACTGCCGAAGCTCACCGCTGCCGCTCCCGGACCCACGCTGTCCTTCGGCGGCGGCAACCAGCAGGTCGTCGACGCCCTTGTGGGACTCGGGTGGAAGGAAGCGCAGGCCGAGGAAGTCGTCGCCGACGTCGTCAAGGAGACCGGTGCTGATGCCGGCACCTCTGTGGTCCTCAAGGCCGCTCTGAAGGTCCTGGGTGCGAAGAGATGACGGGCTCGTTCGACCCCGACTCCTACGAGGTGGACTTCGGTGATCAGGACCTGACCGGAGCCGAACAGGAGAGGCTCGTCTCCGGTCGTGCCGAGACGGCCGAACGCGATGCCGAGGCGGCGCTGCGTCCGAAGGGCCTGGCCGATTTCATCGGCCAGCCGCAGGTGCGTGAGCAGCTCTCCCTCGTCCTCGACGCGGCGAAGGCCAGACAGAAGGCCCCCGACCATGTGCTGCTCTCCGGTCCTCCCGGGCTCGGTAAGACCACACTGGCGATGATCATCGCCCACGAGATGAACTCGAGCCTGCGAGTGACGTCCGGCCCGGCCGTCCAGCATGCCGGTGACCTCGCTGCCATCCTGTCCTCCCTCGAGGAAGGTGAAGTCCTCTTCATCGACGAGATCCACCGCATGGCCCGGGCCGCCGAGGAGATGCTGTACGTGGCGATGGAGGACTTCCGAGTCGATGTCATCGTCGGCAAAGGACCCGGTGCCACCGCCATCCCGCTCGACCTCCCGCAATTCACCCTCGTCGGAGCGACGACACGATCCGGTCTGCTGCCCGCGCCGCTGCGTGACCGCTTCGGCTTCACCGCCCTGCTCGACTTCTATTCGAGCGCCGATCTGCTCACGGTTCTGCAGCGGTCTGCTCGGATGCTCGGCATCGAATCCGAGCTCGCCGGACTCGAAGAGATCTCCACGCGGTCACGGGGAACCCCGCGAATCGCGAACCGCCTGCTGCGCCGCGTCCGCGACTGGGCACAGGTGCGGGGGAGCGGAATCATCGACGAGGTGGCCGCCACCAGCGCCCTGCGCGTCTACGAGGTGGACGAACTCGGTCTGGACCGCCTCGACCGGTCGGTCCTGCAGGTGCTGTGCAAGCGCTTCGGCGGAGGTCCGGTCGGGCTGGGAACCCTCGCCGTCTCCGTCGGCGAAGAAGCGGATACGGTCGAAACCGTGTCCGAGCCCTACCTCGTCCGAGAGGGCCTGATCAGTCGCACCCCACGTGGACGTGTGGCCACCACGGCGGCCTGGAAGCACCTGAAAATGCAGATCCCAGCAAACTATGAGTTCTGACCGGGCCTTTGAGTTCGCTATGAGAGGTGAGGACGAACTAAGCTGGTTCACTGATTCATTCATATGAAAGGCTGATATCTGTGGATTTGCTGATCCCTCTTGCGCTTGCCGCGCTGCTGATCTTTTTCCTGTTCAATTCTCGGCGTAAGCAGAAGGCGCGTGCGGAGCAGATCAAATCGGGCCTCGTGCCCGGCGCGACCGTGATGACGACCTTCGGTGTCTTCGGCACCGTGCTCTCCATCGACGAAGAGAACAACCAGGTGACCATCGAGTCGGGTCCCGGCACGGTGCTGCGCGTCCACCGCCAGGCCATCGGTCAGATCGAGAACAACCAGGCCGCAGCGCCCGTCGACGCTCCCGGTGCCGCAGTTCCCGCCGCCGATGTCGATGCCGACGCAGCCGACGAGAAGCCGGCCATCACCGACGCCGAGCTCGACGCCATGAACGAACGCAAACGCGCCGAGAAGGACACCACGGACGACGCATCTGACGACGTCATCGAGGATGAGTCCCCTGCGAAGACCGAGGACGCCGACGCCGAGGCAGTCGCTGAGACCGAGGACGTCGACACCGAGGCTGCCGCTGAGACCGATGCCGACTCCGCCGCTGCGGACTCCACGGACCCGACTGATTCGGATTCCGACAAGAAGAACTGATCCGGTCTCGCACTCTTCTCCCGACTGAAAGCTGAAACGTGTCCGATATCGAAGAAAAACCACGCCCTGGTTTGCGCTTCCTGTGGCTGACCATCATCACTCTGGTGCTGGCCGCAATCATCGCCGGCGGTGTCATCTGGTCGAATGCCACGATGACTCCGAAGCTCGCGCTCGACCTCGAGGGCGGAACGTCGATCATTCTGGAACCACAGGTGTCCAAGGGCACGGACATCAGCAAGGAGCAGCTCGATCAGGCCGTGGCGATCATCCGCCAGCGCGTCGACTCGACCGGTGTCTCCGAAGCAGAGATCACGACGCAGGGCGACCGCAACATCGTCGTGAATCTGCCGGGCAACCCCGACGAGGAAACCCGAAACCTCGTCCGCTCGTCTGCTCAGCTCGTCTTCCGTCGTGTGGCGCTGGTCGGTGACCCGCGTTCGCACGAGCAGATCCAGAAAGAGCAGGAGAAGAGCGGCGAGGAATCGGGTGGCGATGACGGGCTGAGCGACGAAGAGCGCAAACGCCTCGAGGACCTCACCGGTGCCGACTCGCAAGGCGACGGACAAAGCGAGGACCAGGCTCCTTCCGGCGGCGGCGATGTCGTCAATGCCGGCGGCGAGGCGAAGAAGACGGACGAGTCCTCTCAGAAGACGACGTCCTCGGAGTCGGAGACCAAGGACGCGGAGAAGTCCGGAGAAGGCAGCGGATCGAGCGACAGCACGAAGGTCACCGACTCGACGCCTCGGCCGCTCTTCGATCCGGAGAAGGACGCCTCCGAATGGCAGTCCGACAAGATCATCAAGGAGTACACCGAGCTCGACTGCACGAACAAGAAGAACCGGACGGGCGGCCAACAGCAGCCCTCGGACGAACCTGTCGTCTCGTGCTCCGAGGACGGACAGGCGAAGTACATCCTCGGCCCCGTCGAACTCTCCGGCGATCACCTCGCCGATGCCAGTGCCGGCTATGCCGCAGGAGCCAACGGCGTGCAGACCAACAACCCTGCCGTCAATCTCTCCTTCGACTCCACCGGTCGTGAGATCTTCAAGCAGATCACCTCGGACATCACCGGCAAACAGCAGCCCTACAACCAGTTCGCGATCGAACTCGACGGTCTCGTGCTGTCGGCTCCGTCCTCGAACGCGGTGATCAACGACGGCAACGCCCAGATCACCGGCGACTTCTCCCTCGACGAGGCACAGACTCTGGCCAATCAGCTCAAGAACGGCTCGCTGCCGCTGAGCTTCCAGGTCCAGAGCGAGGATCAGATCTCGCCGACCCTGGGATCGAACTACCTCAAGATCGGTCTGCTCACCGGCCTGGTCGGACTCCTCCTCGTCGTCGTCTACTCGCTGCTGCAGTACCGGGTGCTCGGCCTCGTCACCGTCTCGAGCCTCGTCGTCGCCGGTGTGCTCACCTACCTGCTGCTGCTCTTGGCATCGTGGCGATACGGGTACCGACTGTCCCTGGCCGGTGTCGCCGGTATCATCATCGGAATCGGCATGGCGGCAGACTCGTTCATCGTCTACTTCGAACGTGTCCGAGACGAACTGCGCAGCGGTCGCAATCTGCTCTCCGCGGTCGAGGTCGGCTGGGACCGTGCCAAGCGCACGATCTACGCCTCGAAGGCAGTGAACATGCTCGCCGCGGTGATTCTCTACATCCTGGCCGTCGGCTCGGTGCGAGGCTTCGCCTTCACCCTGGGTCTGACCGTGATCATCGACGTGCTCATCGTCTTCCTGTTCACCCACCCGATGCTGCAGTTCCTGGCCCGCACGAAGTTCTTCGGCGAGGGCCACCCGATGTCCGGAATGGATCCGCGTCTGCTCGGAGTCAAACCCGCCGCCTACCGCGGAGCGCTCAACCTGTCCATCGACGACAAGGACAAGACGCCCGAGGCCAAGCGGCGCGAGAAGGCACGGATGCGCAAGGCCGGGATGAGCACCGACGACAGCTCCGATACGACCGCCGCGGGAGCAGCTGTGTCCGAGTCGGCGGAAACCACGACGAAGCCCAAGGCAGACAAAGCCGCGACCGGCAAGGCCACGAAGTCGAAGAGCACGAAAGCGGCGAAGTCCGCTGCTGCGACGGGCGGAATGACCATCGCCGAGCGAAAGGCTGCGGCCCGACGGGCCGAGGAAGACGATGCCGTCACAGACTCGACGGCTGACGACGGCAAGGAGGCTGACAAGTGAAACGATTCTTTGCCTGGGGCAACCGCCTGCACAGCGGCGAATCATCGATCCCCTTCGTCGGCAAGGCGAAGCTGTGGCTGGCCATCTCCGGACTCCTCGTCCTCCTGTCCCTGCTCGTTCCGCTCATCTTCGGCTTCAACTTCGGCATCGCCTTCAAAGGCGGTTCGCAGTTCCAGGTCGACCATGTCAGCGATACCTCGGCCGCCAAGGGCGAAGGCATCATCACCGATGTCGTGTCCGGGGCCGAGCCGCGCCTGACGCCGACCAGTGACACGGCCGTCCAGATCGAGACGAACCAGCTGACCGACCCGCAGATGCAGGAAGTCCGAGACGCCCTCGTCTCCGGCTACGACGTGAAGGTCGAAGACGTCACCTCGACGTTCGTCGGTCCCGAATGGGGTCAGGACGTGACGTCGAAGATGATCCGCGCACTGGTCATCTTCGTGGCCATCGCCCTCGTCGTCATGGCCCTGTACTTCCGCACCTGGAAGATGTCGCTCGCGGCGATCGTCGGCCTCTTCGTCGTGATGATCGTGACGATGGGCATCTACTCGGCCACCGGCTTCGAAGTCACGCCGGAGGCCATCATCGGCTTCCTCACCGTGCTCAGCTTCTCGCTCTATGACACGGTGGTGGTCTTCGACAAGATCCGAGAGAACACGACGAGATTCGAGGAGAAGCGGAACCTCAAGTTCTCCGAACTCGTCAACCTCGGCGTGAATCAGACGACCGTGCGCTCGATCAACACCTCAGTGGTGTCGGTGCTTCCGATCGCCTCGATCCTCTTCATCGGCGTGTTCCTGCTCGGCGCGGGAACACTCGTCGATATCTCGCTGTCCCTGTTCATCGGTACTATAGTGGCAGCCGCTTCGACGCTGTTCGTCGCGAGCCCCCTCTACGCCCTCCTCCGGGCAAATGAACCGGCGGTCAAGGCGCAGGAGGAAGCCGTGCGTGAACTACGCTTGAAGGATGGGGGAGCAGACGTCCCACCGGTGACTCACGCCGAAGTCTGATTCCCGAGAGAGGAGATGTTGTGGCTTCGTCCGCTGATTCGCGCCGTCCGCGAGGCATCTCCCGCTTAGCCTGGTGGGCGGCCAGGGCGCAGAACAATCCTGGCTACCCGCGAGTGCTCGGCCCGATGATCCGGGCCCTGCAGTCGAACCATCCGAAGGCGGACATCGACCTCGTCGTCAGGGCCTACAAGGTCGCCGAGGAGGCCCACCGAGGGCAGACCCGCAAGTCCGGTGATGCCTATATCACCCACCCCATCGCGGTGGCGACGATCCTTGCGGAGATCGGCATGCTGCCGGTCACGCTGGCCGCCGCTCTGCTGCACGACACCGTCGAAGACACCTCGTACTCGCTCGACGAACTCACCGAGGAATTCGGCTCCGAAGTCGCGGCCATGGTCGACGGGGTGACGAAGCTCGACAAGCTCACGTACGGGCAGGCCGCGCAGTCCGAGACCGTGCGCAAGATGATCGTGGCGATGGCCAAGGACATCCGCGTCCTCGTCATCAAGCTCGCAGACCGCCTGCACAATGCGCGCACCTGGCGCTTCGTGCCCGCCTCGTCAAGCACGAAGAAGGCTCGCGAGACCCTCGACATCTTCGCCCCGCTGGCACACCGGCTGGGGATGAACACGATCAAATGGGAACTCGAAGACCTATCCTTCCAGGTCCTCCATCCGAAGGTCTACGACGAAGTGGTCCGGCTCGTCGCGGATCGGGCTCCCGAGCGTGAGAAGTATCTGGCCACGGTCTCCGAAGAGCTGCAGGGCGTACTCAAGGAATCCGGAATCGACGCCTCCATCACGGGGCGCCCCAAGCACTACTACTCGATCTATCAGAAGATGGTCGTCCGCGGCCACGAGTTCGCCGACATCTACGATCTCGTCGGAGTCCGTGTCCTCGTCGAATCCGTACGCGAATGCTATGCCACCCTCGGCATCGTCCACGCCCGCTGGAATCCTGTTCCCGGACGGTTCAAGGACTATATCGCGATGCCGAAGTACAACATGTACCAGAGTCTGCACACCACGGTGATCGGACCGGCCGGCAAGCCCGTCGAGATCCAGATCCGGACTCACGAGATGGACCGCCGTGCAGAATTCGGCGTCGCCGCTCACTGGAAGTACAAGGATCTGAACAAGTCGTCGAAGGCCGTGACCTCGAATACCGCGCGGTCGGTGAAGGTCTCCGACGCCGGTGAGGTCGACGACGCCGCCTGGCTGCGACAGCTTCTGGACTGGCAGCGAGAGGTCTCCGACCCCGACGAATTCCTCGACAGCCTCCGCTACGAGGTGAACTCGAAGGAAGTCTACGTCTTCACTCCCAAGGGCGAGGTGATGAGCCTGCCGTCGGGAGCCACCCCCATCGACTTCGCCTACGCCGTGCACACCGAGGTCGGGCACAAGACCATGGGCGCCCGCGTCAACGGTCGCCTCGTCGCTTTGGACACGGAGCTGAAGAACGGCGACTCCGTCGAGGTCTTCACTTCGAAGGACGAGAACGCCGGCCCCAGCCGCGACTGGCTCGGCTTCGTCAAGAGCCCGCGTGCCCGCAGCAAGATCCGGCAGTGGTTCTCGAAGGAGCGCCGCGAAGAGGCGATCGAGAACGGTCGCGAACAGCTCGCCCGGGCGATGCGCCGCCATTCGATCTCCGCCGCGTCGCTGATGAGCCAGGAGGCCCTTCAAGTCGTCGCCACGGAGATGCGTCTGCCCGATGTCAGCGCCCTCTACGCCGCGATCGGCAACGGCGTGTCTTCGGCTCAACATGTCGTTGATCTGCTGGCCAAGGAAGTCGGTGAGGACGACGAGTCGGTCGTGCTTCCGCCGGAGCCGCGCAACCGCACCGGCCAGTCCTCAGGGCACCATTCCTCGTCCGAAGGCGTCATCGTCAAAGGCGTCGACGATGTGCTCGTCAAACTGGCTCGCTGCTGCACCCCGGTGCCGGGAGACGAGATCCTCGGTTTCGTCACCCGCGGGTCGGGGGTCTCCGTGCATCGCGTCGACTGCCCGAACGTCACCTCGCTCAAACGTGAACCCGAACGCATGGTCGAGGTCTCGTGGGGTGAGAAGACGAGCGGAATCTACCTTGTCCAGATTCAGGTCGAGGCCCTCGATCGTGCCGGTCTGCTCTCCGATATCACCAAGGTGCTCACCGAGACCCATGTGAACATCCTGTCGGCGTCGGTCGGCACCTCCCGGGCTCGCGTGGCGCAATCGAAGTTCGTCTTCGAGATGAGCGACGCCAGCCATCTCGACACTGTTCTCTCGGCCGTGCGCAAAGTCGAAGGCGTCTTCGACGTCTACCGCATCTCCGGCGGCTGATCCTCCCTGTCCAGCGCCGCGCGCATCTGGGCGACGAACGGTCGACGGGCCACCTCGGTGAGGTAATCCCGGAGACGCTGACGCAGACCGTTGGGGATCTCTGCGATGATGCCCTTGAGCGCCCGCGGCGACTCCGCGGACCAGTTCCGGAAATGCGGGAAGAGCAGATCGTAGAGCGTGCGTTCCTCCGTGGTGATCGGCAGCTCGTCGATGAGGCACCAATCATCCTGCGCCAGATTCGTCTCGTGGACGTCGAACCCGTCATCGGCGATCCACCGGCGCCTGGGCAGCGTGATGAAGCTCAGCGGAGCGGGAGCCCTGCCGAGTCCGCGGTGCACCCACCAGGCGCTGTCGTGGGAGAGCGCGAGTCCGGGCGGGATGAGCGAATGCAGGGCGGCCATCCGCTCAGTGGGGGAGAGGATCGCACCCTTGCGCACCCAGGTCGATTCGGTCAGTCGGATGAGCAGGCCGTCGAGGGTGAGCTCGGTGAGCTGCTCGTACCCGAAGTCCCGCAGATGAAACAACGCCTCCATACCCGAACTATCGTCGGATGTGGAGGCGTTGACAAGACTTCGGTGAGCGCCTGTGGACAGGTGCTGACTCGAACGTCAGAAGCTGTGGACGAGTGCCTCAGCGTCAGCCGAGCACTGCGGTCTCAGTCGAGTTCTGCGGCGGTCTGGGCGAGCTGATCCCGCCAGGCGCGGCGAGCGTCGAGAGCTTCCTGCGCTTCGGCGACGGACTTCTCATCGCCGCCGGCCTTCGCGGCCTCGAGCTTCTTCTCGAGGTCGACGATAGACTCGTCGAGCTGACTCAGCGCTCCCGAGGTGCGGGCCTTCGTCTCAGGGTTGCTGCGCTGCCACGCGGCTTCCTCGGCATCGGCGAGCGCGCGTTCGACATCGCGCAGACCGTTCTCCATCCGCGAGACATCGGCGCGAGGGACCTTGCCGGCTTCCTCCCACTGGTCCTGGATGGTGCGCAGCTCGCGCTTGGCCGCCACCGGGTCGGTGATCGGGAGCAGCGCCTGAGCCTTCTTCAGCAGCTCCTCCTTGACGACGAGGTTGCCCTTGAATTCCTCGTCCAGAGCGGCATTCTCGGCATCACGGGCAGAGAAGAACACGTCCTGTGCTGCACGGAACCGTGCCCACAGTGCATCATCGTCCTTCCGCGAAGCACGCGGGGCGCGCTTCCACTGGCTCATCAGGTCCTTGTACTTCTGCGACACGGTGCGGAAATCGGTCGAGGCCGACAGCGACTCCGCCTCGGCGACGATCTTCTCCTTGATCCGCTTGCCCTCGGCATTGACCTTGTCGAGCTCGGCGAAGAACTCTTTGCGCATGTGCTCGAAGGTGTTCCGAGCCTGTGAGAACCGACCCCAGAGCTCCTGATCGACGGCACGCGGCAGACGGGGTCCGCTGCGCTGCATGTCCTTCCACTGGGCGAAGAGCTCGCGCAGACGCGCGCCTGACTGCTTCCACTGGATCTTCGACGGATCCTGCTTGGCCAGAGTCTCGGCCTCGACGACGAGAGCCTCACGATCCTCGGCGGCGGCGAGTTTCGCGGCCTGCGCCCGGGCCGCCTGACGGGACTCCGTGGCCTCGGCATCTGAGATGAGGGTGTCGAGAGTGGCGCTCAGTCCCTTGAGATCGCCGACGACGTTGGCTTCCGGCAGCGTTTCCTGCAGCGTCTTCGCCGCAGACACGACCTCACGGCCGGGAGCGCCGGCGGAGAGACGATTGCGCAGCAGGACCGCGCTCTCGGCGAGTTCGACGTACTTCTTCGCGAAGTACTCGAGCGCCTCCTCGGGAGTGGCGTCCGGGTACTGACCGACGGCACGTTCGCCCTCCGGAGTGGTGACGAACACATTGCCGTCCGAATCGGCACGACCATGTGTCACCGCGCGAGCCACCTCGGCGTCGTGGTCGATATGGCTGGCATTGACCACCTGTGCCGCCTGCGGACGCGGCAGCGACGACGGACGGGGGGTCGGCTTCGGTGTCGGGGTCGACATGGTTCTCACCTTGTTTCCATCGGTCGAACCGGCAGGTCATTCCACCCGCCGATCACTCGATTGTGGGATAGACGTTATCCCAGCATAACCATCGGCGGACGTGTAGATAGACTTTGCACATGGATGTGTTCTCGACCAACGCCGAATTCCTCGACGTCAACTGCTATGCCGTGCGCGCAGACGGCTCCAGCGACTGCATTCTCATCGACTCCGGATACGACTGCGCCCCAGGCCTCGAGAAGCTGCTGAGCGACGAGGGACTCGAACCTCAGGCGATCTTCCTCACCCACGGCCACCCCGACCATATTCTGGGCCTGACCAACGTGCTCGCCCGCTGGAACGTGCCCGTCCACCTCGGCGCCGCCGACCGGTACCGCCTGGATTCGCCTGCCACAACGCTCAACCCGCAGTTCGCGGCAATGCTGGCCCCGCTCGTCGCAGACTGGAACGCCCCGGCAGCCACTGACATCGACGACGGGCAGAGCCTCGAGATCGCCGGACTCAGCATCACCGCAGTCTCCGCACCCGGGCACACGGAAGGTTCCATGCTGCTGCGAGTGAAGGACGGGGACGAGGAAGTCATCTTCACCGGTGACGTCGTCTTCGCCGGAGCCATCGGCCGCGTCGACCTGCCCGGGGGAGACCCTCAGGCGATGGCCGAATCCCTGCGAACCTTCGCGACACTGCCGGACGTGCCGATCTATCCTGGACACGGCCCGGCATCTCGCGTGAGCGCAGAACTCGCGACGAATCCGTTCTTCTGAGGACTGAGCGACCGAAGTCTCGGGTCTTCCTGCCTGAGGCGGCCGCGCAATCCCGGACGACACCACACCATTCAGACCCCACCCGATACACACCACATGACCCCGCGGCGCCGTACGGCACCGCATCCGCACCGAAAGCAAGGAGCACCATGGCGAAGTCAGCCCGTCTGTCCGGATTCCCGGAACGACTCCCGGCCGAGCGCGTGATCGAGAAGACCATCATCGACACCCTCGAACACACCTTCGCCCTGCACGGGTTCTCCGCGCTCAACCACCGCGCCGTCGAACCGATCAGCCAGCTGGCCAAGGACGGCGAGATCGACAAGGAGATCTTCGCGGTCTCCCGCCTCCACTCCGAGGGCACCGAACGCAACCCGCTGGGACTCCACTTCGACCTCACGGTGCCCCTGGCCCGCTATATCGCAGACAATGCGAACGAACTGAGCTTCCCGTTCAAGGCCGCTCGCGTCCAGCCCGTCTGGCGCGGCGAACGGCCGCAGGCCGGTCGCTACCGTGAGTTCATCCAGGCCGATATCGACGTCATCGCCGATGGGGACCTGCCCGGACACTTCGAGGTCGAGATCCCCCTGGCAGTGGCCGATGCGTTCTCCCGGCTCGCCCCGCTCGGCGTGCCCGGAATCAAGATCGTCGTCAACGACCGCAGGCTGCTCGAAGGCTTCGCCCGCGGAATCGGGCTGACGAACATCCAAGCCGTGCTGCGCTGCCTCGACAAATACGACAAGATCGGCCCCGACGAAGTGGCGAAGCTGCTGGCTGCCGAGGCCGGCGCCGATGAGGAGCAGCAGCGCCTGTGCCTGGAGCTGGCAGCCATCGAATCCGACTCCCCGGACTTCGCCGACGAGGTGCGCGCCCTCGGCGTCGACCACCCCCTGCTCGAAGCCGGACTCGAATCGCTGACGACGCTGCTGCGAGCCGCAGCCGTTCGCGCACCCGGAGTCGTCGTCGCCCAGCTCAAGATCGCCCGCGGCCTCGACTACTACACGGGCGCGGTCTACGAGACCCAGCTGATCGGCCACGAAGAGCTCGGTTCCGTATCCTCCGGCGGGCGCTACGACTCGCTGGTGACCGTGGGGAAGAAGAACTATCCCGGGGTGGGCATGTCCATCGGCGTCTCCCGCCTGATGGCGTTCATCCTCGGCGAGACTTCGGAGGTCCGCGCCACCCGCGGTACCCCCTCGGCCGTCGTCATCGCCGTCACCGAGGAGGCCCGACGGGCTGACGCCGACGCCGTGGCCGCGACGCTGAGGTCCCGGGACATTCCGTGCGAAGTCTCGCCGAACGCTGCGAAGTTCGGCAAGCAGATCCGCTACGCGGAACGCCGCGACATCCCGTTCGTCTGGTTCACCGACGGTGAGTCCGGCCACGAGGTCAAGGACATCCGCTCGGGAGAGCAGACCACGGCCGACCCGGACACATGGACGCCCGCGGAAGACGACCTCTGGCCCCGCGTGTACCGGAGCTGAGCGCGGGGCGACTATCATTGTTCAGGCGCTAGACCACAACATCACAAAGGAGCCCTAGGTGCTGCGAAGCCACGAAGCCGGAAGCCTGCGAGCCGCGAACGCAGGAGAAACCGTCACCCTCACCGGGTGGGTCGATCGTCGTCGCGATCACGGAGGGGTGGCCTTCATCGATCTGCGCGACGCTTCGGGAATCGTGCAGGTCGTCGTCCGTGAGGACGATGCCCACCAGCTGCGCAACGAAACCGTCGTCAAGGCCACCGGCACCGTCTCGGTGCGCCCCGAGGGCAATACGAACCCGAACCTGCCCACCGGCGAGATCGAGATCATCGACACCACCGTCGAGGTGCTCTCCGAAGCAGCGGCCCTGCCGTTCCAGGTCTCCGACCATGCCGAGGACTCCGGCGCCGTGGGCGAAGAGACCCGTCTGCGCTACCGCTACCTCGACCTGCGCCGTTCGGGCCCGGCCAAGACGATCCGTCTGCGCTCCGATGTCAACAAGGCCGCACGGTCGGTCCTCGACGCCCACAGCTTCGTCGAGGTCGAGACTCCGACCCTGACGAAGTCGACTCCGGAAGGTGCCCGCGACTTCCTCGTCCCGGCCCGCCTCAAGCCCGGCTCCTGGTATGCCCTGCCGCAGTCGCCGCAGCTGTTCAAGCAGCTGCTTCAGGTCGCCGGCATGGAACGCTACTACCAGATCGCCCGCTGCTACCGCGACGAGGACTTCCGCGCCGACCGTCAGCCGGAGTTCACCCAGCTCGACATCGAAGCCTCCTTCGTCGAGCAGGAGGACATCATCGCTCTGGCCGAAGAGATCCTCACCGCACTGTGGAAGCTCATCGGCTACGACATCGCCACGCCGATCCCGCACATCACCTACCACGAGGCGATGGAGCGCTACGGTTCGGACAAGCCGGACCTGCGCTTCGGCCTCGAGCTGCACAACCTCACCGAATTCTTCCAGGACACCCCGTTCCGCGTCTTCCAGTCGCCCTATGTCGGCTCCGTCGTCTACCCCGGCGGCGGCTCGCTGCCCAGGCGTCAACTCGACGGCTGGCAGGACTGGGCCAAGCAGCGCGGGGCGAAGGGCCTGGCCTATGTGCTCATCGGCGAAGACGGAACCCTGTCCGGTCCGGTGGCCAAGAACATCTCCGAGGAGGAGAAGGCGGGACTCGCCGAGGCGGCCGGTGCGCAGCCGGGCGACGCGATCTTCTTCGCCGCAGGTGATGCGAACTCCTCCCGTGCCCTCCTCGGTGCCGCCCGCAATGAGATCGCCGAACGCACGGGTCTCATCAAGGACGGAGACTGGGCCTTCGTATGGGTCGTCGACGCACCTCTGTTCGAATCGGCCGCCGAAGCGCAGGCCGCTGGAGACGTGGCCATCGGCGGCGGACAGTGGACGGCCGTCCACCACGCCTTCACCGCTCCGAAGCCCGAATTCCTCGACTCCCTCGAAGAGGACCCGGGCGCGGCACTGGCCTACGCCTACGACATCGTCTGCAACGGCAATGAGATCGGCGGCGGCTCGATCCGCATCCACCGCAAGGACGTTCAGGAACGCGTCTTCAAGATCATGGGCATCTCCGCCGAAGAAGCCGAGGAGAAGTTCGGCTTCCTCCTCGAAGCCTTCAAGTTCGGCGCACCCCCGCACGGCGGCATCGCCTTCGGCTGGGACCGCATCGTGTCCCTGCTGGCCGGCGTCGACTCGATCCGTGAGGTCATCGCCTTCCCGAAGTCCGGCGGCGGTTTCGATCCGCTGACCCAGGCACCGGCCCCGATCACCGACGCCCAGCGCGCCGAGGCCGGAGTCGACTTCGAACCGGAAGACGACGACGCCGAGGCCTGATGAGCCAAGAACCCAATCTGTTCTCCGACGGCCCGGACCAGGATTCCCCTGGTCCGGGCTTCGCCGGTTCCTCCGGGACCTCCTCGGGCCGGGCCCTGGACCCGCTTGCGGTGCGGATGCGTCCCCGGACCTTGGACGAGGTCGTCGGCCAGGAGCACCTGACCTTCCCCGGGTCCCCGCTCAACCAACTCGTCGAAGCCAGCGGGGGAGACCGGGCGGGAGCCTCCTCGGTGATCCTGTGGGGTCCGCCCGGAGTCGGAAAGACCACGCTGGCCCATGTCATCTCCCACGCCCCGGGCCGCACCTTCGTCGAGCTCTCCGCTATCACCGCGGGCGTCAAGGACGTGCGCCAGGTGATCGAGAGCGCCCGCCGCGAACGGGAGATGTACGGACGGACCACCGTTCTCTTCCTCGACGAGATCCACCGGTTCTCGAAAGCTCAGCAGGATGCCCTGCTGCCGGCGGTGGAGAACCGGCTCGTCGTGCTCGTGGCCGCCACCACGGAGAACCCGTCGTTCTCCGTCATCTCACCCCTGCTGTCGCGGTCGCTCATGCTCACGCTGCGTCCGCTCGACGACGAGGCGGTCGGCAATCTGCTCGATCGTGCCGTCGAATCCGATCGCGGCTTGGCTGGTCAGTTCACCCTCACCGAGGAGGCCCGGAACTTCATCGTCCGCATCGCCGGAGCCGACGCCCGCCGTTCACTGACCGTCCTCGAAGCCGCCGCCGGAATCGCCGCCGCGCAGTCGGAGGAGGAGGGCGACGAACCGATCGCGATCACCGAATCGGCCTGCGCCGAGGCGAGCAGCGAAACCGTTCTGCGCTACGACAAGAACGGTGACCAGCACTACGACGTGGTCTCCGCGTTCATCAAATCCATCCGCGGATCCGATGTCGACGCGGCTCTGCACTATCTCGCGCGGATGATCGTCGCCGGTGAGGACCCGCGCTTCATCGCCCGTCGCGTCGTCATCTCTGCGGCCGAGGACATCGGCATGGCCGACCCGCAGGCGCTGCCGATCGCCGTGGCCGCCTCGACCGCGGTGCAGAACATCGGCATGCCCGAAGGGCGGATCCCCCTCGCGGAGGCGGTCACCTACCTCGCGCTGGCCCCGAAGTCGAACGCGAGCTACCGCGCCCTGGACGCCGCGATCGCCGATGTGAAGAACGGACTCGCCGGAGAGGTGCCGATGCATCTGCGCGACGCCCACTATCCGGGGGCCAAAGAGCTCGGCCACGGTGAGGGCTACAAATACTCGCACGACTATCCGCACGGGGTCGCCGATCAGGAGTACCTGCCGGAGTCGCTGCGAGGCAAGCGCTACTACTCTCCGACTGGCAACGGAATGGAACGCAGCATGGCTGAGAGGCTCGAGAACCTCAGGCGGCTTCTGCGACCCTGATAGCTTTGGAGCAGACGCGGTGAGGGGCAGAGACGTCGCCGGCGGCGCTGATCGAGGAGGACGGCATGGCAGACATCGTCATCACGATCGCCGCCGCACTGGCGCTGGGACTCATCGCCCATGAACTGCGCATCCCGCCGCTCGTCGGATTCCTCGCGGCCGGATTCCTCCTGCACGTCTTCGGCTTCACCGCCTTCGCGGGACTGCAGCAGGTATCGGACATCGGAGTCGTCCTGCTGCTGTTCACGATCGGACTGAAATTCGATCTGCGCTCCCTGCTCCAACCCGAAGCCCACGGCACCGCTGCGCTGCACATGACCACGGTGGTCCTCCTCGGTGCCGGGACGATCGGAGCTGCCGCAGCCATCGGCATCGTCAGCGTCGGCGGGGGACTGGGCACCTTGGCGCTGCTCGGCTTCGCCCTCTCGTTCTCCTCCACGGTGCTCGTAGTCAAAGTGCTCGAAGACCGCTCCGACGACGGGGCCTACTACGGGCAGATCGCCATTGCGATCCTCGTCCTCCAGGACCTCGCCGCGGTCGCCTTCATCACGATCGCAGGCGAAGAGCCGCCGAGCCCCTGGGCGTTCGCGCTCGTCCTGATCGTTCCCGTGGTCTGGGTGCTGCGACGGCTCCTCGACCGAGTCGGACGCGGTGAGCTGCTCGTCCTCTTCGGCGTCGTCATGGCCTTGGGGCCCGGTTATGTCGCCTTCGAATCAGTCGGCATTCACGGCGACCTCGGAGCCCTGGTGCTCGGACTTCTCTTCTCCACCCATCCGCGAGCCGTGGAGCTGTCGAAGTCGCTGTTCAGCGTCAAAGAGCTCTTCCTCGTCGGGTTCTTCGTCGTCATCGGACTCCAAGCGGTCCCCACCTGGTCGGATCTGCTCATGGCGCTGGCCCTGTGCGTCGTCCTGCTGCCGTTCAACTTCGCGAGCTTCTACCTCATGGGTCGACTCTTCGGCCTGCGCAACCGCACCAGCGTGCGCACCAGCCTGGCCCTGAGCAACTTCTCCGAATTCGCGCTCATCGTCGTCGCAGTCGGAGTCGACAATGGTCTCTTCCGGGACAACTGGCTGACCATCACCGCCCTCGCCGTGGCACTGGGGATGATCTGCTCCTCCCTGGCGAACGCCTACAGCCTTCAGATCGTCGCGAAGCTCGACGCGATCCTGCCTGACGAGAACGAAAGCCGGCTGCGGGCCAACGATCGGCCGCTCGACACCGGAGATGCGGAAGTCGTCGTCCTCGGCATGGGCCGCATCGGTCGCGGAGCCTACGAGCGCTTCGTCGAACGCGGCGACCGCAGCGTCATCGGCATCGACAACGACCACACAGTCATCGAAGCACTGCACGCCGACGAGTTCACAGTGCTCGAAGGCGACGCCACCGACCACGAATTCTGGCACCGTCTCGTCGTCGGCGGCAGCGCCCGCACCGTCGTTCTCGCCATGGCGCTGCACGACTCGAACACCTTCGCTCTCGAACAGCTGCGCATTGCCGGCTTCCCCGGGACCATCGCCGCGGTCGTCCAACGCCCCGATCAGGCCGAGCACTTCGCCCGTGCCGGGGTCCACGCGGTGATCAATATCTACAGCGGGTCCGGAGCGGCCGTGGCCGATGCCGCCATCGACAGCCACGAAGACGGCTGTCGGAAGTGACAGCGGGCGGCCGGCAGTGACAACAGCGGTGCTGGCGGATCGGTCGGCCGGCAAGGGCGGACGGTTCGCCTCAGTCGGCAAGATCACAGCGGCGAGGCCGCCGATCGGCTTTGCGACGGGCGGTGTGCACCCGCTAAGATGGACAGCTGTTGTGCCTGCACCCTAAAGGCGGTCGGTGCGAGCGGATCTCGACGCTCAATCCCTCTTTCCCATCCGGGGAAACAACAGTCGCGTTCGGGGCGAGAACCGCAGAGGCCCTTCGTGACAGAACACATTGATGAAAGGTAATACAGTGCCAGCACCAGCACGTAATCGCCGCATGACGCGCCTCTCGCGCGCCCTCGGCATTGCTCTGACACCCAAGGCCGAGAAGTACTTCGAGCGTCGCCCGTACCCTCCAGGTGAGCACGGTCGCGCCCGTCGTCGCAACGACAGCGACTACTCGGTCCGCCTCAAGGAGAAGCAGCGTCTGCGCGCGCAGTACGGCATCCGTGAGGCCCAGATGCTCAAGACCTACAAGGAAGCCAACCGTCTGCCCGGTCTGACCGGTGAGACCATGGTCGAGCTCCTCGAATCGCGTCTCGACGCCCTCGTCCTGCGTTCGGGCTTCGCCCGCACCATGGCCCAGGCCCGTCAGTTCGTCGTCCACCGTCACATCACGGTCGACGGACAGCGCGTGGACCGTCCCTCCTTCCGCGTGAAGGAAGGCCAGACCATCCAGGTGCACGAGCGTTCGGCTTCGATGGATCCGTTCCAGGTCGCCGCCGCCGGTGGTCACAAGGACGTTCTGCCCGCGACGCCGGGATACCTCAACGTGAACCTCGAGGGCCTGCAGGCAACTCTGCTGCGCACCCCGAAGCGCGAAGAGGTCCCGATCACCTGTGACGTTCAGCTCGTCGTCGAGTTCTACTCGCGCTGATCCGCTGAACACAGCGCATCGCGCCACGGCGACTGCCCGGGACCGCACGGTTCCGGGCAGTCGTGCATTCACCCTGGCGAGTGTGCCTTCGCACTGGGCAGTCGTGCAGCGACCTCAAGCACGCCGGCGGCGCATCGCACCAGCCGCGGCGAAGGCTGTGTTGTCACATCCTCCTCTGAAATGACCACTTTCCTCCCTGGGCATTTCAGAGAGAGGTGTGCCGAACCGCCGGACAGGACCGGGAATGACTTGCCGACACGGGAGCGGTCTGCCGGGAGGCGCAAGCGCGGCCGACTCCGGGATCGAACTCCCCGGCACGCCGCGCCACATCGCATATTGCGGCGGAGCCATTAAACTGGTCCCTGTTAAGTGCGGGTACGCACGAGTAAGTGTCGCGCCGGGCTCATCCGCCCGGCGGAGCACAGGCAATATCTGAAAGGCCTTGGATTGAAGACGGCAGAGATCAAAAAACGCTGGTTGGACTACTTCGAAGCGAACGGGCACACCGTGGTCCCCTCGGCGTCGGTGATCAGCTCCGATCCGTCCATCCTGTTCAACATTGCGGGAATGGTCCAGTTCATTCCCTACCTCACCGGCCGGGAGCCGGCCCCGTACAACCGTGCCACCAGCGTCCAGAAATGCGTGCGCACCGGAGACATCGAAGAGGTCGGCAAGACGACCCGCCACGGCACCTTCTTCCAGATGAACGGCAACTTCTCCTTCGGCGACTACTTCAAGCGCGATGCCATCAAGTTCGCCTGGGGACTGCTGACGACTCCCGTCGCCGAGGGCGGCCTCGGCTTCGACCCGGACCTGCTGTGGGCGACAGTGCACGAGGACGATCTCGAAACCATCGACATGTGGCTCGAGGAGACCTCCGTTCCCCGTGAGCGCATCCAGCTGCGCGACAACGAGGACAACTACTGGCACACCGGCCAGCCCGGCCCTGGCGGCTACTGCTCGGAGATCTACTTCGACCGCGGCCCCGCCTACGGCGTCGACGGCGGACCCGTGGCCGACGAAGACCGCTATATCGAGATCTGGAACCTCGTGTTCATGGAGTTCGAACTCTCCGAGGTTCGTTCGAAGGTCGACTTCGACGTGGCCGGCGAGCTGCCGGCGAAGAACATCGATACCGGCATGGGACTCGAACGTGTCGCCTTCCTGCTCCAGGGCGTGGAGAACATGTACGAGATCGACGAGGTCTTCCCTGTCATCGAGGCCGCCAGCCGTCTGGCCGGTCGGACCTACGGAGAGGACGAACACGCCGATGTGCAGCTGCGCGTCGTCGCCGATCATGTCCGTTCGGCCCTGATCATCATCGGCGACGGGGTCCGCCCCGGCAACGAAGGCCGCGGCTACATCCTCCGCCGCCTTCTCCGCCGTGCCGTGCGTGCCATGCGTCTGCTCGGAGTCAAGAAGGAAGTCCTGCCCGAGCTGCTGCCCGTCTCCATGCAGGCCATGAAGCTGTCCTACCCGGAACTCGAAACCGACTTCGATCGCATCTCCCGGGTCGCCTACGCCGAGGAGAAGGCGTTCCTGCGCACCCTCGAATCCGGCACTCAGCTGTTCGCCAATGCCGCGAAGTCACTCGACGGCGCGGACAAGACCATCAGCGGAGACATCGCCTTCGCCCTCCACGACACCCACGGATTCCCCATCGACCTCACTCTCGAGATGGCCTCCGAAGCCGGACTGAGCGTCGACGAGGCCGGGTTCCGTGAGCTGATGAGCGAACAGCGCACCCGCGCCAAGGCCGATGCAAAAGCGAAGAAGGGCGGCGGCCACACCGACCTGTCCGCCTATTCGGCGCTGCTCGACGAAGGTGCCAGTGAATTCGTCGGCTATGACCGACTCGAGTCCGACTCCCGCGTGCGAGGAATCGTCGTCGATGGGGTCGCCGCCGAGGTGCTCACCGCCGGTCAGAGCGGCGACGTCGTCCTCGACCTGACCCCGTTCTACGCCGAATCCGGCGGTCAGCGCGCCGACGTCGGCCTCATCTCCGGCCATGGCTTCACCGCCCGGGTCAGCGACGTGCAGAATCCGGTCAAGGGACTGCCCGCCCACCGGGTCGAGGTCATCGACGGAGAGCTGCGCGTCGGCGACGAGGTACTCGCCGCCGTCGACCACGACCACCGGTTCCAAGGAGCACAGGCCCACACCGCCACTCACCTCGTCCACGCCGCGCTGCGCGAGATCCTCGGCAGCCACGCTGTGCAGGCCGGTTCGCTCAATCAGCCCGGATACATGCGCTTCGACTACTCGTTCCCCGAAGCCCCGAGCATCCAGATGCGCGCCGAGATCGAAGAGGTCGCGAACCTCGCGGTGCGCTCGAACTACGAAGTCGGCACCGAGTACATGTCCTTCGACGACGCAAAGAAGTCCGGTGCCATGGCGCTCTTCGGCGAGAAGTACCCGAATGTCGTGCGCGTCGTCGACATCGGCGGGCCCTTCTCCCGAGAGCTCTGCGGCGGCACCCACGTCGGAGCCTCCGCGGAGGTCGGCCCGATCTCCGTGCTCTCCGAAGCCTCCGTCGGCTCCGGAGTCCGACGTATCGAAGCCGCGGTCGGCATGGACGCCTTCCGGTCCCTGGCCGCCGAGCGGACCATCGTGTCCTCGCTCTCGGAGATGCTCAAGGTCCCCGGCACCGATGTCACTTCACGCGTGTCCGACCTGATGAGCCGGCTCAAGGACGCTGAGAAGGAGATCGCCCGACTCAACGCCCAGCAGCTGCTCGCCTCGGCCGGGAAGTTCCTCGATGAGGCGCAGACCGTGGGCCAGACGCTGTTCGTGCACGCCGAACTCGGCGACATCGCCAATGCCGGAGACATCCGCACACTGGTCACCGACCTGCGCAACCGGGTCGCCGATCGTCAGGCGGTGATCTTCGGCATCGGAGTCAGCAGCGGAAAGCCGGTCGTCGTCATCGCCACCACCGAGGCGGCCCGTGCCGCCGGTCTGCAGGCAGGGAAGCTCGTGTCGCTGGCCTGCGGCAAACTCGGTGGTGGAGGCGGGGGCAAGCCCGACCTCGCCCAAGGCGGCGGCAGCAATCCCGCGGCGATCCCGTCAGCCATCGCGGCGGTCAAGGCAGCCATCCAGTGAGTTTCCGCCGAGGTCGCCGGCTGGGTCTCGACATCGGTTCCGTGCGGATCGGTGTCGCCTCCAGCGACCCCGACGGGATTCTGGCCACTCCGCTCACCGTCGTTCGTCGAGTGGACGAACCGGCGGCGCTGCGGCAGCTGCGCGACATCGTCGACGAATACGAACCCATCGAACTCCTGGTGGGGGACCCGAAGTCCCTTGACGGCGCCGCCCGGGCCGCAGCCACCTCGGCGTTGGAATTCGCCCGCCGGATCGCCGCGGCCACCGGCACGTCTGTTCGCCTCGTCGACGAACGCTTCACCACCGTCGAGGCCCACCAGGCTCTCGCCGCAGCCGGGAAATCGTCACGCCAGCGACGCGAGATCGTCGATGCCCAAGCCGCCGTGATCATCCTCCAGAACGCCCTCGAGCTCGAACACAACACCGGTGTCCCCGCCGGCCGTGAGATGCCCGACGAGGAGAACGACGTATGAGCCCGATCACCGAAGAGTTCTCGACCGACGAAGGACTGTCCCGCGCAGAGATCCGCGCGAAGAAGCGGCGCAGAATGATGCGTCGGCGACGGACGACGACGATCGTGATCATCTGCATCCTCGTCTTCGGCATCGGGGGATTCTTCGGTGTGCGCGCGGCCGGGGGAGTCCTCGACGACCTGTTCGGGCCGAAGGGCGACTACGAGGGTCAGGGCACGAACGAGGTCTCGATCGAGATCGCTCCCGGCTCCTCGGCCCGCACCGTGGCCAACCAGCTCGTCGAAGCCGGAGTGATCATGAACTCCGAGCCCTTCCTCGACGAGATCGAACGCCGTGAGGCGACCATCCAGGCCGGAACCTGGACGATGCGGGAGAAGATGAGCTCGAAGGCCGCGGTCGAAGCGCTCATCAACCCCATCGCCCCGCCGAAGATCACGGTCGCCGAAGGCAAACAAGTTGAAGAGATCAAGGCGATCATGATCGAATCGGGGATGAACGCCGACGAGGTCGACAAAGCCATCGACGATAAGACCCCGAAGGACTACGGACTCGAGATCGAAGCACCGAGCCTCGAAGGCTATCTGTACCCGGCGACGTACGAACTGAACAAGCAGAAGACCGCCGAGGACATCGTCCAGGAGATGGTCGACAAGACCGAGACCGAACTCGACGAACTGGGAATCGAGAGCAAGGACGCCAACCGCATCCTCACTCTGGCCAGCCTCGTGGAAAAGGAATCCCCGGGAGACCCCGAGGTGCGCGCGAAGGTGGCAAGGTCCTTCCTCAACCGCATCTCCGACAAATCGCAGACCGGGGGACTGCTCCAATCGGATGCGACCGTGGCCTATATCCACGGTGCCCGCTCCGACCTGACGACGACGAAGAAGGAACGCCAGTCCGACTCGCCGTACAACACCTACAAGAAGAAGGGTCTGCCTCCCGGGCCCATCAACTCGCCGAGCAAGGGCGCCGTCGAAGCCGCGCTCGAACCCGCCGACGGTGATTGGCAGTTCTTCGTCGCGACGAACCCGGACACGGGGGAGACCAAGTTCGCCGACAACTACGAGGACCACAAGAAGAACGTCGAGATCTATCGCAAGTGGCTGCGCGAACACAGCAAGGACGACGGATAGCCGGTGAGGATACTTGCCGCAGTGCTCGGTTCGCCGATCGCACACTCGAAATCCCCGCTGCTCCACCGCGCCGCCTTCGTTGCGCTGAACCTGGACTCCAGTGAGTACTCCCGGTACGAACTCGGAGCCGACGAGCTCGAGGGATTCCTCGACTCCCACACCGATCACACCGGCTTCTCACTGACGATGCCGTTGAAGGACCGGCTCGTCACACTCGCCGCCGAACGCGGGTGGAACCTCGACGAGACGGCGGCACTGACGGCCGCCGGCAATACGATTGTGCGCCACCGCGGAGACGTTCAGGTGGCGAACACCGACGTCGAGGGCATCGTGCGTGCCATCGCCCCGCACAAGGAATCAGGACCGGCCGCGGCCGGAGGTGCAGGAGACGGTCGGGCGACGATCCTCGGCGCCGGAGCCACGGCCGCCTCGGCGCTCGTGGCCTGCCGCGATCTCGGGATCACACACGTGGACTTCCGCGTCCGCAGCCCGGACCGTGCCCGCCGGGTTCTCGACCTGGCCGAGCGGATCGGTCTGACCGCCTCGGTGGACGACCTGACTCGGATCGGTCCATCGTCGATAGTCATCTCGACGCTGCCCGCCGAGGCGGCGCCCGACCCGATCTGGGATGACTCCTTCGCCCCCGGCGCGATCGCCCTCGACGTCGCCTACGCCGCCGATTCGACCTTCCTCGCCGCGGCAGCCGCACATGGTCTGCGCCCCGTCGCGGGAACCGCCATGCTCGTCGAACAGGCCGTCGCCCAGTTCGAGATGTTCCTCGCCGCAGCCAGGGCCGACGACCCAACCGCGACGGAGACCATGCCGACGTCGAAGACCCTGCCGGCAGCAGACGACCTGACCGCGCGGGTCACGGCGGCCATGTACGCAGCACTCGAGGTCCCGCCGGTCCGGGCGCAGGACTGAACCGGCGATCGCGATGGACACCGGAGTGCTGCACGGGATGACCATCGGTGTCACGGTACTGGTCGCTCTGGCCTGCGGTCTCGTCCTCTCCGCGACCCCGCGGGCCTGGCTCAAGGACGCCTCGCACCTGCAGCGGTGGCAGGCCTCCAGATGGGCACGTGGTCCGGGTCCGGTGATGGGCGGCGTCATCATCGCCGCAGGATCCGCCGTCGTCTTCACCCTCACCGTGCTCGCACCACTTGAGACCGGGTGGAGCGCCTATGCGCCGCTGAGCGAGACGACGTTCGCCCCACTGCAGCCGAACTCGGCCGATCGCATCGTCTCCGCCCTGCTGCTGGGCCTCATCGCAGGCGCCACATCATTCCTCGTCACCGCGGATATCAGCGTACGCAGGCTGCCTGATCGGATCGTCATCCCCCTGTCTCTGGTCGCCCTCGGATTCATCATCACAGGGTCCGTGCTCGGAGCGCTGCCGATGTGGTTCGCGTCATTCTTCGCAGGACTCATCGGCCTCGTCTTCTTCACGGCAGTGCACCTGGTGGGTCGAGCGCTGCGGGCACGGACGATGGGGCTCGGGGACGTCAAGCTCGCGTTCATCGTCTTCGCCGTGCCCGGTCTCTTCGCCCCGTGGGCCCCTGCCCTCGTGCTTGTCGCCATGATGCTCATCAGCGGGGTCTGGGCGCTCATCGGCGCGATCCGAGCCGGTCGGGTGCGCGGGGTGACCATCGCCTTCGGACCGGCCATGCTTTTCGGTATGTGGCTCGGGTGCCTGTTCGCCCCAATCCTTTTGTAGAATCGGTGGAATGTTGAGATGGCTGACTGCAGGCGAATCCCACGGCGAAGCGCTGACCGGGATCATTGAGGGGCTTCCCGCCCATGTACCGATCACCAGGGACGATATTCGTGCGAGCCTGGCTCGCCGCCGACTCGGCTATGGCCGCGGCGCACGGATGAAGTTCGAAGCCGACGAGGTGCGTCTCCTCGGCGGTGTCCGCCACGGGCAGACCTTGGGCTCACCGGTGGCGATCGAGGTCGGCAACACCGAATGGCCGAAGTGGGAATCCGTGATGAGCCCGGATCCCGTCGACGCGTCCGAACTCGAAGGACTGGCGCGCAACGCCCCGCTGACCCGGCCGCGTCCGGGCCATGCCGATATCGTCGGCATGCAGAAGTACGGCTTTGACGAAGCCCGCCCCGTGCTGGAGCGCGCCTCTGCGCGTGAGACCGCGATGCGCGTGGCACTGGGCACGGTGGCCGCGAAGTTCCTCGGCGAACTGGGCATCACCCTCGTCTCCCACACCGTGGCCATCGGCGGCGCCGAACACGCAGCCGATGCGCTGCCCGGACTGCCGACCGCGGCCGATGTCGAAGCCCTCGACGCCGATCCGGTCCGCTGCTTCGACGCCGACCTCTCGGCGGCGATGGTCACCGAGATCGACGCGGCGAAGAAGGCCGGGGACACCCTCGGCGGAGTCGTCGAAGTCCTCGCCTACGACCTGCCTCCGGGCCTGGGCTCCCACGTGCATTGGGACCGTCGTCTCGACTCCCGCCTGGCCGGTGCCCTCATGGGCATCCAGGCGATCAAGGGCGTCGAGGTCGGAGACGGTTTCCTCACCACGAAGCGTCCCGGCTCGCAGGCCCATGACGAACTGGAAGTCGGACCCGACGGATTCCGTCGCACGAGCAATCGTGCCGGCGGCACGGAAGGCGGAATGTCCACTGGCGGTCCGCTGCGCGTGCGGGCGGGGATGAAGCCGATCGCCACGGTGCCGCGTGCCCTGGCGACGGTTGACGTCGAAACCGGTGAGGCCGCGAAGGCGAACCATCAGCGTTCCGACGTGTGCGCAGTTCCCGCCTCGGGAGTCGTCGCCGAAGCCATGGTGGCACTGGTGCTCGCCGAAGCCGTCGCCGAGAAGTTCGGCGGAGACTCCGTTGCCGAGACGAAGCGGAACCTGGACGCCTACGTCGCGGCCATTCCGGAGAACCTCCGCATCGGACAATGAACCACACCCCGCTGCCCAAACCGGTTCCGCCCTTGGAACCGGTCCCCGCCGCGCTCTCGCGCATCGTGCTCTCCGGTCCGCCGGCGGCAGGGAAATCGACGATCGGTCGGCTGCTCGCCGACCGGCTCGGCCTGCCGCTGACGGACACGGACGCGAACATCGTCGACAAGTACGGGGTCATCTCGGAGATCTTCGTCGAACGCGGCGAAGATCACTTCCGACGCATCGAACGCGAGGTCGTGCGCAGAGCACTGCGTCGTCTGCTCGATCGTCCGGGCATCGTGTCCCTGGGCGGAGGAGCGATCCTCAACCCCGGCACCCGAGCTCAGCTGCGACACCCGGCGATCAAGGTCGTGCACATCGATATCGATGTCGACACCGTGGCACAGCGGCTGACCGCCCCGCATCGGCCGCTGCTGCGCGGTGCCGGCAGCCCGGTGGAGAACTGGCTGGCACTGGTCAACGAACGAGAACCTCTGTACGAGCAGGTCGCGACCTTCCGGGTTCAGGCCTCGAACTCACCGCCGTCGACGGTGGTCAATCGAGTCGTCGACGTCCTCACCGGTCTGCAGCGAGCCGAGGAGTATGCGAAATACGCCGATCCCGACGACGACGGATCCGGCCAGCAGCGTTGAGCACAGCCCCGGCGGTGAGAAGCCTGCGACCACATCGGTCACCCGTTTCGCCGCCGGGACCCTGTGAGGGCTAGGCTGGATCCGGCCCATGGAGCAGGTGCCTCGACTCCGAGCACTCACCGGGCGGCCGAGCCTTGAGAGAAGACGATGAACGATCAGGAAGACGGACGAATGAGCCTCACACGCATCAATGTGGACGCCGGCGGGAAGTACCCCGTCCTCGTCGGCCAGGGACTGCTCGGCGAACTGCCCGAGCTGCTCGGAAACCGCGTCGAGAAGGTCCTCGTCATCCACCCCCGCGCACTGCGCACCACCGGCGAGACCGTTCGCGACGACCTCGCCGCCGCCGGTCTCGAGGCCGTGGCTGCGGAGATCCCCGACGCCGAAGAGGCCAAACACGTCCAGGTCGCCGCATTCTGCTGGCAGGTCCTCGGCCAATCCGACTTCACCCGCACGGACGCGATCATCACCGTCGGCGGGGGAGCGGTGAGCGACCTCGGCGGATTCGTCGCCGCCACCTGGCTGCGCGGAATCAAGGTCATCCACATCCCCACCACCGTGCTCGGCATGGTCGATGCCTCCGTCGGCGGCAAGACCGGGATCAACACTGCCGAAGGCAAGAACCTCGTCGGCTCCTTCCATGCACCCGCCGGTGTCCTCGTCGACCTCGACACGCTCGGAACACTGCCGGAGAACGAACTGTTCACTGGCCTCGCCGAGGTGGTCAAGACCGGATTCATCGCCGACCCCGCGATCCTCGATCTCGTGTCGAACCATTCGAAGGACGAGATCGCCGATGTGCACGGCCCCGTGCTGCGCGAACTCATCGAACGCTCCATTCGGGTCAAGGCCGAAGTCGTCTCCGGAGACTTCAAGGAGTCCGGACGCCGGGAGATACTCAACTACGGCCACACCCTCGGCCATGCGATCGAGCACAAGGAGCGCTACCAGTGGCGACACGGTGCCGCCGTATCGGTGGGCATGGTCTTCGCCGCCGAGGTGGCGTCGATGATCAAGAGCCTGCCCTATGAAGTCGTCGACCTCCACCGTGAACTGCTCGGCAAGCTCGGACTGCCGGTGGGCTACCGTTCCGACGTGTGGCCGCAGCTGCTGGACACGATGAAGAGAGACAAGAAGGCCCGCGGAGCGATGCTGCGAATGGTGCTGCTCAGCGACATCGGCGAACCGAGCACCGTGGAGATCCCCGATGCCTCCATCCTCTTCACCGCCTACCAGGAGATCGGCGAGGATTCGCCTACGGTTCCCCTCGGCATCGGCCTCGGCCTCAACTGACCCCGCCCGGATGGAAGCGTCCCGCGCGGCTTGCTAGACTTGCCCAGTGGCGCGTTCGTCGACCCCGCACCTCGGGGTTCTCCGGCGCGTCGTGCCGACTGCGATCACCATTCGGTGATCAGGACTGAACCGAAGAAGGACGAATTAGTGGCGACAACGAACGACCTGAAGAACGGCCTTGTGCTCAACCTCGACAACCAGCTGTGGCAGGTGCTCGAATTCCAGCACGTCAAGCCCGGAAAAGGACCGGCCTTCGTCCGCACCAAGCTGAAGCATGTCATCTCCGGCAAGATCATCGACAAGACCTTCAACGCCGGCACCAAGGTCGAGACCGCGAATGTCGACCGCCGCGATATGCAGTACCTCTACCATGACGGCACCGACTACGTGTTCATGGATGCCAAGGACTACGACCAGGTCAACATCTCCGCAGAGCTCGTCGGCGACGCCGCGAACTACATGCTCGAGAACCAGGATCTGCAGATCTCCTTCCACGAGGGCACCCCGCTCTCTGTGGAGCTGCCGCCCTCGGTGGAACTGACTATCACCCACACGGAGCCCGGACTTCAGGGCGACCGTTCGACCGGCGGTTCGAAGCCCGCGACCCTCGAGACCGGCTACGAGATCCAGGTGCCCCTGTTCCTCGAAGAAGGCGTGAAGGTCAAGGTCGACACCCGCAGCGGCGACTACCTCGGTCGCGTCAAGTAAGTGGCGTCCGCACGTACCCGAGCCCGTCGCCGGGCTCTCGAGCTGCTCTTCGAAGCCGGGCAGCGTCGACTGGCCATGGACGAACTCGTCACCATGCGGTCGAACGATCCCGACTACCCGATGAAGGAATACGCGGTCGAGATCGTCAAGGGCATCACCGAGAAGCAGGCGGAGATCGACGAGATCATCTCCACCTACTCAGAAGGCTGGGCCCTGGATCGGATGCCGGCAGTCGACCGGTCGCTGCTGGAGATCGGAACCTGGGAGATGCTGTTCAACGACGAGGTTCCCGACAAAGTGGCCATCGACGAAGCAGTGTCTCTGGCCAGACAGTTCTCCACAGATGACTCTCCCGGCTTCGTCTCGGGGCTGCTCTCCCGCATCCTCGACGTCAAACCGACACTCATCTGAGGCGGTGGGTCCGCACTCCGGACCCGCCCGCCGGTGGGCACCCCACCGGGTCTACAATCGAATCGAACCACTCCTTTAACCACCGTCCAGAGAGGCGGAGAAGGGGAAATATGACACAGCGAACAGTGCTGGACGCCCCCGATATCTCGCGGGCGATCACCCGCATCGCGCACGAGATCATCGAATCCAACAAGGGCAGCGACGACCTCGTCCTCTTGGGCATTCCGCGGCGCGGAGTTCCGCTCGCCCACCGACTCGCCGAGGCGATCGCCTCAATCTCCGGTCGGCCTGAGACCGCAGGCGAACTCGCCGGCAGCCTCGACATCACGATGTACCGCGACGATCTGCGTGGCGGCTCCTACCGGGCCCCCGAACCCACCACCATCCCGAGTGCGGGAATCGACGCGAAGACCGTCGTCCTCGTCGACGATGTGCTCTTCTCCGGACGCACCATCCGCGCCGCCCTCGACGCTCTCGCCGATGTCGGTCGACCCGCCAAGGTCCGGCTCGCCGTCCTCGTCGACCGCGGCCACCGGGACCTGCCGATCCGTGCCGACCACGTCGGCAAGAACCTGCCGACCTCGAGCAGCGAACGCGTCTACGTCTCCCTGACCGAAATCGACGGAGACGACTCCGTGAGCATCTCGGGAGGCCGCGAATGAAGCATCTGCTCGACACCGCATCGCTGAGCCGAGACGACGCCATCGGCATCCTCGACATCGCCGAGGAGATGACTCTCGTCTCCGAGCGCGAGGTCAAGAAGCTCCCCGTGCTGCGCGGACGCACAGTGGTCAACCTGTTCTTCGAGGACTCCACACGCACCCGACTGTCCTTCGAAGCCGCAGCCAAACGGCTCTCGGCCGACGTGCTCAACTTCTCCGCCAAGGGCTCCTCCGTTTCGAAGGGCGAGAGCCTCCAGGACACGATTCAGACGATCTCGGCGATGGGTGCCGATGCCATCGTCGTCCGCCACTCCGGGGCGGGCACCGCCCACCGCCTCGCCCATACCGGGTGGATCGACGTCCCCGTCGTCAACGCCGGCGACGGCACCCACGAACACCCCACCCAGGCGCTCCTCGACGCGTTCACCCTGCGTCGGGCACTGGCCGGAGTCCCCGCCTCGGGCCCGGCGAAAGGGGGACCGCGCGGTCAGGGGCTCGACGGAGCGAAGGTCGCCATCGTCGGAGACATCCTGCACTCCCGAGTGGCTCGGTCGAACGTCCACCTGCTCGCCCGCCTCGGCGCGGACGTCCACCTCATCGCTCCACCCACCCTGCTGCCCTGGGGGGTGGAGAACTGGCCGGTGACCATCCACTACGACTTCGATTCGGCGCTGAGCGCCGAGGACTTCGCAGCCGTGATGATGCTGCGCGTCCAACATGAGCGGATGCACGAATCCTTCTTCCCCAACGAACGCGAATACGCTCGCTTGTGGGGACTGAGCGCGGCCCGTCTGGCCAAATTGCCGGGGACGAGCTTCATCATGCACCCAGGGCCCATGAATCGCGGCTTCGAAATCTCCGCTGCCGCAGCGGACTCACCCCGCGCCCTCGTCCTCGACCAAGTCGAGAACGGAGTGAGCGTGCGCATGGCGGTCCTCTACCGTCTGCTGACCGGTCAGGAGGAGACCAATGACTGATTACCTCATCCGCGGTGCCGATGTGCTCGGACGCGGAGTCGCCGATATCGCCATCCAGGACGGTCGCATCGTCGACCCCGAGCTGCTGAGCTCAAACGACTATGAGACCGTCGACGCCGCAGGACTCGTGGCCATGCCGGGACTCGTCGATATGCACACCCATCTGCGCGAGCCGGGCAAGGAAGACGCCGAGACCGTGCTCACCGGATCACGCTCAGCCGCCTCGGGCGGGTTCACCTGCGTTCACGCCATGGCGAACACCGCGCCCGTGGCCGACACCGCCGGTGTCGTCGAACAGGTTCACCGGCTCGGCCGCGCCGCCGGATTCACCGAAGTCGTACCTGTCGGTGCCGTGACCACCGGACTCGAAGGAAAGCAGCTCGCCGAGCTGGGAGCGATGGCGCGCTCCGGAGCTCGCGTGCGGATGTTCTCCGATGACGGAATCTGCGTCTCCGACCCGCTGCTCATGCGCCGCGCCCTCGAATACGTCAAGACCTTCGACGGGATCATCGCCCAGCACGCACAGGAACCTCGCCTGACCGAAGGCGCACAGATGAATGAGGGAACGGTCTCGGCCGAACTCGGACTGCCCGGCTGGCCCGCCGTCGCCGAGGAGTCGATCATCGCCCGCGACGTCCTCCTGGCCGAACACGTCGGGTCCCGGCTGCACATCTGCCACGTCTCCACGGCCGGCAGCGTCGACCTCATCCGCTGGGCCAAGGCCCGGGGAATCGCCGTGACCGCCGAGGTGACACCGCACCATCTCATGCTCACCGACGAACTCGTGCGCACGTTCGACCCCGTCTACAAGGTCAACCCGCCGCTGCGCACCGACCGTGACGTGCAGGCGCTGCGTGCAGCGCTGGCAGACGGCACGATCGACGTCGTCGGCACCGACCACGCCCCGCACACGGCCGAACACAAATGCAGCGAATGGACCGCAGCGGCCATGGGCATGGTCGGCATGGAATCCGCCCTGTCGATCGTCGTCGCCGCCATGGCCGACCACGACTTCGACTTCGGCGATGTGGCCCGCGTGATGTCCTCGGCTCCGGCCCGGATCACCGGAGCCTCCGGGCACGGGAGCCTCGAGATCGGGGCGAGTGCGAACATCGTCCTCGTCGACCCGACGGCACCGCACCGCATCGAACCCGCCGACCACGCCACGAAGGGACGCAACAACCCCTTCGCCGGCGTCGAAGTCACCGCGCAGGTCACCGACACCTTCTTCTACGGCCACCGGGTCTTGGCCGCAGGGGCACTCACCACACCCCACCCGGCAGGAGCAACATGGACACCACAGTAGGCACACTCATCGTCGCCGCCGTCATCCTCCTCGTGATCGTCGCGATCGCCTGGGGATGGAGCCGACGCAAACAGGCCCAGTCAGAGGTCGTCACCCCGCCGAAGCCCCATATGGGAATCAAGGCCGTGGGCGAACCCGTCGAAGGCTCCTATGTGTCGACCACGAAGGCCGGCCATCCGCTCGAACGCGTCGCCGTCCACGGTCTGGGCATCCGCACCACCGGGGAACTCGTCGTCACCGACGGGGGAGTGATCATGGACCTGGCCGGACGCGAAGACTTCCTCATCCCGCGCCGCGACATCGTCTCCGTGGACACCACGAACGGGATGATCGGGAAATTCGTCGAACGCGGAGGCATCATCCGCATCACCTGGCACCTCGGCGACACCCTCGTCGATACGGGCTTCCGCGCCCGCTACGCCGCATCCACCACCCCTACCGTCGACCGCATCCGCGAAATGATCGAAGAGGCACAATGAGCTTTTCCACCACCCCCGCCGTCCTCGTCCTCGAAGACGGCCGGACCTTCCACGGATCCGCGTACGGACACATCGGCGAAACCACCGGTGAGGCCGTGTTCGTCACCGCCATGTCCGGCTACCAGGAGACGCTGACAGACCCGTCCTACCACCGACAGATCATCATCCAGGCCGCTCCGCACATCGGCAACACCGGAGTCAACCGCACCGATGACGAATCCGCCCAGATCTGGGCCGCCGGCTACGTCGTCCGCGACGCCTCCCGCATCTCGTCGAACTGGCGGTCCGAAGGCGACCTGGCCGACTGGCTGACCGAATCCGGGATCGTCGGCATCTCCGACGTCGACACCCGAGCCCTGACCCGCCACCTGCGCGACAAGGGAGCCATGCGCGTGGGCATCTTCTCCGGACCCGCCGCCGAGGCGCCCGGATCCGAACTCCTCGCCCGTGTCCAGGCGTCTCCGCAGATGGCCGGAGCCAACCTCGTCGACGAAGTCTCGATCACCGAACCCCGACTCATCCCCGCCCGCGGGGAGAAGCGCTTCAGCGTCGCCGCCGTCGACCTCGGCATCAAATCGATGACCCCCGAACGACTGAGCGAACGCGGAATCGACGTGCACCTGCTGCCGTCGACGATCAGCTTCGAGGAGATCCGGGCCCTGGGCGTCGACGGAGTCTTCTTCTCCAACGGACCCGGCGACCCCGCCACCGCAGACGACCAAGTCGAACTGCTGCGCGCCGTGCTCGACGCCCGAATCCCGTTCTTCGGCATCTGCTTCGGCAACCAGCTGCTCGGTCGGGCCCTGGGCTTCGGCACCTATAAGCTGCCCTTCGGCCACCGCGGAATCAACGTGCCCGTGATGGACCGGACCACGGAGAAGGTCGAGATCACCTCGCAGAACCACGGCTTCGCCGTCGACGCTCCGCTGACAGGCGAGACCACCGCCCCGCACAAGGCCGACTACGGCCGGGTGACCGTCTCCCATGTATGCCTCAACGACGACGTCGTCGAGGGACTCGCCTGCCTCGACATTCCCGCCTTCTCCGTCCAATTCCACCCCGAGGCTGCGGCCGGCCCGCACGATTCGAGCTACCTGTTCGATCGCTTCGTCGACCTCATGTCCGCTTCCCAGGCCGATTCGGCTGCCCAGGCCTAAGGAGAATACCCAATGCCACTGAGACACGACCTCAACTCCGTCCTCGTCATCGGCTCCGGCCCCATCGTCATCGGCCAGGCCTGCGAATTCGACTACTCCGGCACCCAGGCCTGCCGCGTGCTGCGCTCCGAGGGCCTGCGCGTCATCCTCATCAATTCGAACCCGGCGACGATCATGACCGACCCGGACATCGCCGACGCCACCTACGTCGAGCCCATCGATCCGGACGTCATCGAGACGATCATCGAGAAGGAACGCCCCGACGCGCTCCTGCCCACCCTGGGCGGACAGACCGCACTCAACGCGGCCATCGCCCTCCACGACGCCGGAGTGCTCGAGAAGTACGGTGTCGAACTCATCGGTGCCGACGTCGACGCCATCCAGCGCGGCGAGGACCGACAGAAGTTCAAAGACATCGCCGAGGCCTGCGGCGCCGAAGTGGCCAGATCCGCCATCTGCCACACCCTCGACGAAGCCCTGGCATCCGCCGAAGAGCTCAACTACCCGGTCGTCGTCCGCCCCTCGTTCACCATGGGCGGCCTCGGCTCGGGCATGGCCTATGACGAAGCCGATCTGCGCCGCATCGCCGGCGCCGGACTGTCCGATTCCATCACCCACGAGGTGCTGCTCGAGGAATCGATCCTCGGGTGGAAGGAATACGAACTCGAGCTCATGCGCGACAACAAGGACAACGTCGTCGTCGTGTGCTCGATCGAGAACGTCGACCCCGTCGGCGTGCACACCGGCGACTCGATCACAGTGGCCCCGGCACTGACGCTGACCGATCGGGAATACCAGTCGATGCGCGATATCGGCATCGCCATCATCCGGGCCGTCGGCGTGGACACCGGCGGCTGCAACATCCAGTTCGCCGTCGACCCCAAGACCGGACGCATCATCACCATCGAGATGAACCCACGCGTCTCCCGGTCCTCGGCGCTGGCGTCGAAGGCCACCGGCTTCCCGATCGCCAAGATGGCCGCGAAGCTCGCCGTCGGCTACTCGCTCGACGAGATCCCCAACGACATCACGAAGGTCACTCCGGCCAGCTTCGAACCGACCCTGGACTATGTGGTCGTGAAGATCCCGCGCTTCACCTTCGAGAAATTCCCGGCCGCGGATCCGACTCTGACGACGACGATGAAATCCGTCGGCGAGGTCATGGCCCTGGGCCGCAACTTCACCACCGCGCTGCAGAAGGCGATGCGCTCGCTCGAGCAGAAGGACTCCGCGTTCAGCTGGACCGACCTGCCCGACGTCTCTGACGATGACGTCCGCGAATCCGTCCTCGAAGCGATCTCGCACGCCACTGCCGACCGCATCCACTCGGTCCAGCGCGGACTCGCCGCCGGCCTGAGCGCCGAAGAGGTCTTCGACGCCTGCGAGATCGATCCCTGGTACCTCGACCAGATCCAGCTCATCAACGAGGTGGCCGCCTATGTCCGCGACGCCGACGAACTCGACGAGCAGGTCCTGCGGGTCGCGAAGAACCACGGATTTTCCGACGAGCAGCTCGCGGGACTGCGCAGCCTCGACACGAGCGTCGTCACCGGCGTCCGCCACGCACTGCGCGTGCGACCGGTGTTCAAGACCGTCGACACCTGCGCCGGAGAATTCGAAGCGAAGACTCCCTACCACTACTCGAGCTACGACTCCGAGACCGAGGTCATGCCGCGCGAACGCCCGGCCGTGATCATCCTCGGTTCGGGCCCGAACCGCATCGGCCAGGGCATCGAGTTCGACTACTCGTGCGTGCATGCGACCATGGCGATCGGATCCGCCGACTACGAGACGATCATGGTCAACTGCAACCCGGAGACCGTGTCGACCGACTACGACACCGCCGATCGCCTGTACTTCGAACCCCTGACGTTCGAAGACGTCATGGAGGTCTACCACGCCGAACTCGCCGCCGGCGAGGTCCTCGGCGTCGTGTGCACTCTCGGCGGACAGACCCCGTTGGGCCTGGCCGACAAGCTGAAGGCCGCGGGTGTGCCGGTGCTCGGCACCCAGCCCGAAGCCATCGACCTGGCCGAGGACCGCGGAGAGTTCGGAGCCGTGCTGGAGAGGGCCGGACTCACAGCACCCAAACACGGCACCGCGGTGACCGCCGCGGAAGCCGCCGCGATCGCGGAGAACATCGGCTACCCGGTGCTCGTGCGGCCCTCCTACGTGCTCGGCGGACGCGGAATGCAGATCGTCTACGACCGCACCCAGCTGCTCGACTACATGGCCAGCGCCACGGAGATCTCGACCGATCGGCCGGTCCTGGTCGACCGGTTCCTCGAAGACGCCATCGAGATCGATGTCGACGCCCTCTACGACGGCAACGAGGTCTACATCGGCGGAATCATGGAGCACATCGAGGAGGCCGGCATCCACTCCGGTGACTCCGCCTGCGTACTGCCCTCGCTGACTCTGGGCGAGGACGTGCTCGAGCGCGTTCGCCAGGGCACGAAGGCCATCGCCGAAGGTGTGGGTGTGCGCGGACTGCTCAATATCCAGTTCGCCATCGCCGCGGATGTCCTCCACGTCATCGAAGCCAACCCACGTGCCTCGCGGACCGTGCCCTTCGTCTCGAAGGCGACCTCAACCCAGCTGGCCAAAGCCGCGGCGCTCATCGCCGTGGGCCGCACGATCGAGGATCTGCGCGGAGATCTGCTGGCAGCGGTCGGCGACGGCTCGACCCTGCCGCTCGACCATCCGATCGCCGTCAAGGAGGCAGTCCTGCCGTTCCGACGGTTCACCACCGTCGAAGGCAAGATCGTCGACTCGATCCTCGGCCCCGAGATGCGCTCGACCGGTGAGGTCATGGGCATCGACCACAACTTCCCGACCGCCTTCGCGAAGGGACTGCTCGGGGCATCCGTGAAGCTGCCGACCTCGGGCACCGTGTTCGTGTCGGTGGCCGATCGGGACAAGCGCGCCATGGTGCTGCCGGTCAAGGAGCTCGTCGATATGGGCTTCGACGTCGTCGCGACCACCGGCACCGCGACAGTGCTCTCCCGCTACGGAATCAAGACCACACAGGTGCACAAGCACTTCGAGGCCGACGCCGAAGACCGCACGGTCATCGACTACCTCACGGCGGGCACCATCGACATGGTCATCAACGTGCCGTCGGGTCGGCAGGAACGCGCCGACGGCTATGAGATCCGAGCCGCGGCGACCGCGAACTCCGTGCCGCTGATCACGACGCTGGCCGAATTCGCCGCCGCCGTGACCTCCCTCGAGGTCATCCGCGACTCGAAGTTCGACGTGCGCAGCCTGCAGGATTGGAACGCCTGATGTTCGGCACCCGACTGGCAGCCGCCATGGACGAGCACGGACCGCTGTGCGTGGGCATCGACCCGCACGAGCATCTTCTCGCCTCCTGGGGGCTGCCCGCCAGCGCCGCAGGCGTACGGGAGTTCGCCCTCCGCACGGTCTCCGAGCTCAAGGGCTCGGTGGCCGCCGTCAAACCGCAGTCCGCGTTCTTCGAACAGTACGGCTCCGCCGGAGTCGCTGCTCTCGAAGAGACGCTGGCCGCGACCCGGGACGCCGGACTGCTCACCGTCCTCGACATCAAACGCGGTGACATCGGGTCGACCATGGGTGCCTACGCGAAGGCCTACCTCGACCCCGCCTCGGCGCTGGCCGCGGACTCGATCACGGTCTCGCCCTACCTCGGATTCGGCTCCTTGGAGCCGGCCTTCGAACTAGCTGCCGCTCACGACAAGGGCGTGTTCGTCCTGGCACTGACCTCGAACCCGGAAGGGGCAGAAGTCCAGCATGCCGTGAGAGACCGCGAATCGGTGGCCGGATCGATCGTGTCCCGAGTCCGGCAGCGCAATGCTCAGGCACTGGGGACACCCGACGACCTCGGTCCCTTCGGACTCGTCGTCGGAGCGACCATCGGCACCGCCGCGCGCGATCTGGGATTCGATCCCAGCGACTGCGGGGGACCGATCCTCGCTCCGGGCGTCGGCGCACAGGGCGCGGGCCTGACCGAGCTGCGGGCCGTCTTCGGCGACCGGGCGCTGAAATCGGGACAGGTGCTCGCCACCGCCTCCCGGGCGGTGCTCGGTGCCGGACCCGACGGACTGGCCGAAACCGCCGCCGCGCTCAATCGTGCGCTGACGGTCACCGACTGAACAGCGGTGTTCGGATCGCGGGGGCGGTCCGAACACCGGATTCGGTGCTCCGTCGACGGGCGGATTCCGGCTCGCCACACCACAAATTTCTGCTCATATCGCCTCTCGGCAGGGATTTTGTCTTAGACTGAGACAACTTCCCTACCTGCCCGTTCATGGTGACAGAGGAGACAAAGTGGCACTCGAACCGTTGACCCCGCAACAGCGTTCCGCTGCGTTGGACAAAGCGTTCAAGGCACGTCAGGTACGAGCCGAAGTGAAGTCGGCGCTGAAGACCGGCGATACCGATCTCGCGGCCGTGCTCAAGAAGGCAGCAGACGACGAAGCACTGGCGAAAATGCGTGTGCTCGATCTGCTCAGAGCTCTGCCCGGAGTCGGCGACCGGCGCGCCGAAGCCGCCATGGAAGAGGTCGGCATCGCCACCTCCCGTCGGATCAAAGGTCTGGGCGTGCACCAGAAGTCCGCCCTGTTGGAGAAATATTCCTGAGTGTGACAACCTCAGATCTGTGAATAATCGACTCACCGTCCTCGCGGGTCCGACCGCCGTCGGAAAAGGCACCATCAGCACCTATATTCGGCAGAACCACCCCGAGGTCTGGTTCTCCGTGTCGGCCACGACTCGCCCCAGGCGCCCCGGTGAGATCGATGGTGTCCATTATCACTTCCTCACCGACGACGCCTTCGACGCCCTCATCGCCGAGGATCGCCTGCTCGAATACGCCGTCGTCCACGGACGCCACCGCTACGGCACGCCTTCGGCTCCGGTGGAGGAGAAGCTCGACCAGGGGATTCCCGCGCTGCTGGAGATCGATCTGCAGGGAGCCCGCCAGGTCAAAGAGAAGATGCCCGATGCCCGCTTCGTCTTCCTCGCCCCGCCCAGCTGGGAGGAACTCGTCTCCCGACTGACCGGTCGAGGCACCGAAACGGAGGAGGAGCAGGAGCGACGACTGGCCACCGCGAAACGCGAATTGGCCGCCGAATCGGAGTTCGATGTGACCATTGTGAACGACCACGTTCGCACTGCGGCCGAAGAACTCCTATCATTGATGGGTATATCCACTTCCGATTAGATGGGAATCTCCTTGCCCGCACAGCCTGAAGGCATCACCAACCCTCCGATCGACGATCTGCTCAACGTCACCGGTTCGAAGTACGAACTGGTCTCGATCGCGGCAAAGCGCGCCCGTCAGATCAACTCGTACTACGCCCAGCTGCAGGAGGGACTGCTCGAGAACGTCGGTCCGCTCGTCACGCCGGGCACCAACGAGAAGCCTCTGTCGATCGCTCTGCGTGAGGTCAACGAGTCGAAGATCGTCGCCCGCGAGGTCTCCGAAGCTGACTTCATCCAGGCCGCACCCGAGGCCGAAGCCACCGCTCCTGTGAGCAACGACGGCGCGATCGACTTCAGCGACCAGTGAGAATCGTACTCGGCGTCGCCGGTGGGATCGCCGCCTACAAAGCGGCACACATCATCCGGCGACTCCGGGAGCTCGACCACAGCGTCAAGGTCGTTCCGACGGCCAACGCACTGAAATTCATCGGTGCCCCCACTCTTGAGGCCCTGTCCGGTCAGACCGTGACCACCGATGTCTTCGACGAGATCGACACAGTCAATCACGTCCGCATCGGACAGGAAGCCGAACTCGTCATCATCGCCCCGGCGACCGCCGATCTGATCGCGAAGCTCGCCGCCGGACGTGCCGATGATCTGCTCACCGCCTCCGTGCTCACCACGACCGCCGAGGTGGTGGTGGCCCCCGCCATGCATACGGAGATGTGGCTCAACCCCGCCACAGTCGCCAACATCGCGACCCTGCGCTCCCGCGGCGTCCATGTCCTCGACCCTGCTGTCGGACGTCTCACCGGCCCCGATTCCGGTCCTGGCCGACTGCCCGAACCCGAGGAGATCGTCGACTTCGCGCTCTCGGTCAAGGACGGCACCGCCGGCGACTCGGCAGACGCGTCCACCGACCCCAGCGGTGCTCTGTCCGGTCGTCGCATTGTGATCAGCGCAGGCGGCACGCGGGAAGCACTCGACCCGGTGCGCTTCCTCGGCAACCGCTCCTCAGGCAAACAGGGCATCGCGCTGGCCAAGGCCGCTCATGCCGCGGGCGCATCAGTCGAACTCGTCGCCGCGAACATCGACACCGGTCTGCTGACGGGACTGCCTGCGGGCATCACGGTGACTCCAGTCGAATCCACATTGGAGCTGCAGTCGGCGATGCATATCGCCCAGACGCGCGCCGATGCCATCATCATGGCCGCTGCCGTCGCCGATTACCGACCTGCTGAGACCACCGAGTCGAAGATGAAGAAGTCCGGAGACGACGGTCTGACTCTGCGTCTCGTGCAGAACCCGGACATCCTGCGCGGACTCGTCGACGAGCGCAGCCGTCAGACCACCCTCCGCCATCAGATCATCGTCGGATTCGCCGCGGAGACCGGTGACGCCGCCACCGCTGCCCTCGACTACGCTCGAGCCAAGTTCGAGCGCAAAGGCATCGACCTTCTCGTATTCAACGACGTCTCCGACGACCGCGCCTTCGGCCACGATGACACCATGGTCCAGATCATCTCCTCCGATCGCGGCGCGATCGTCGTCGGCGAGGAATTCCACGGGTCGAAGGACCATGTTTCACAAAAGGTCATAGCGGCCGTCTCCGACCAATTCACCCACGTAGAATCGACAACGTGACACACACAAATCTGCGTTTCTTCTCATCCGAGTCCGTCACCGAGGGACATCCCGACAAGATCTGCGACCAGATCAGCGATGCGGTGCTCGACGACCTGCTCCGGCAGGACCCCAACGCCAAAGTGGCTGTGGAGACCATGGTCACCACCGGCCTCGTCCATGTCGCCGGTGAGGTGAATACGGCCGCCTACGCCGATGTCGCCGGAATCGTGCGCAGCCTCATCACGGGCATCGGCTACGACTCCTCGGACACCGGCTTCGACGGACACTCCTGCGGAGTCTCCGTGTCCATCGGCAGCCAGTCCACGGACATCCACTCGGGTGTGACGAATCCGCTGGACTTTCGCGAGGCTGTCGAATCCTCCGACCACGGCACCAGCCTCGGCGCCGGGGATCAGGGACTGATGTTCGGCTATGCCGACAACTCCACCGATGTGCTCATGCCGCTGCCCATCCACCTGGCCTCCCGGATGGCCGAGCAGCTCTCCGAGGTGCGCAAGTCCGGTCGGCTCGACTATCTGCGACCCGATGGGAAGACGCAGCTGACACTGGGCTATGACGGCGACGAAGCGGTGTCGATCGAGAACGTCGTCGTCTCCACCCAGCACTCGGCGGAGACCAGCCAGTCGCAGCTGCACACGGATATCAAGGAACTCGTCATCGATCCGGTGATCGCCGACTCCGGTCTTGACACCTCGGGCGCGAACATCCACATCAACCCTGCCGGCCCCTTCGTCACGGGCGGGCCGATGGGCGATGCAGGCCTGACCGGACGAAAGATCATCGTCGACACCTACGGCGGCTTCTCCCGTCACGGCGGCGGTGCGTTCTCCGGCAAGGACCCTTCGAAGGTCGACCGTTCAGCGGCCTACGCTATGCGCTGGGTGGCGAAAAACGTCGTCGCCGCCGGTCTGGCAGACCGAGCCGAGGTGCAGGTGTCCTATGCGATCGGCCGAGTCGATCCGATGGGGCTCTACGTCGAGACCTTCGGAACGGAGAAGGCGGACCCCGCGGCCATCTCGGCTGCCATTCGCGAGGTCTTCGACCTCCGCCCTGCGATGATCATCCAGGAACTCGACCTGCTGCGCCCGATCTACTCGCAGACCTCGACCTACGGCCACTTCGGCCGTGAACTGCCCGATTTCACCTGGGAGGTCACGGACCGCGCCGAGGATCTGCTGCGCGCCGTGTCCTCCAACTAGTCTGCCGTCGGCGTGGACGAACCCCTCCCGATCGACACCGGCACCTCGGCCGAGGGCCAGGTTCCCCTGGCCCCGACCGAACCGGTCGCCCGAGTGCTTATCGACCATCCCGTCCCGCACCTGGCGCGGACCTTCGACTATGCGGTGCCGGAGAAGCTCGCCGAGGCTGCCCTGCCCGGTGTGCGGGTGCGGGTGAAATTCGCTGGAAAGCTGCGCGACGGCTATCTGCTCGAACGCGTCGAGACGTCGGACCACTTCGGTCCGCTGGCGACGATCCAACGCATCAGCGGCCCCATTCAGGTGCTGAGTGCGGATCTGCTCGCCTTGAGCGAAGCTGTCGCCCGTCGCTACGGCGGCACCCTCGCCGATGTGCTGCGCCTGGCCATCCCACCGCGTCATGCCCGCGGCGAGAAAGCCGTGCTCAAGGCGGAGAAGGCGGGAGATCCGGCCGCACAGACCGCCGCGGACCCAGCGACCGGACCGAACGACGGGCCGGCGGATGATCCGCAGCTGCTCCGCCGTCTCGGCGAATGGGTTCTAACAGCGGGGACTGAACCCACGGCCGACGATGCCTCGGAATCGCCTCGGCGCAGAGCCTTAGCGTGCACACCCGGGCCGACGCCGGGCCTCAGCTGGATCCGTGCCGGACTCGATGCCGCACGGGCGAGTCTCGAGGCCGGCAGATCCGTGCTCTGGCTTGTGCCCGATCATCGTGAACTCGCCGTGCTCCATTCGACCCTCACGCAAGCTGGGATCGCGGAGGTCTCGGTGCTCAGTGCCGACCAGTCACCGGAGCTGCGGTGGCAGGCCTGGCTGCGCGGACTGCTCGGACACACGCGGATCACGATCGGCACACGTGCGGCGGCCTTCGCCCCCGTCGCGGATCTCGGACTCATCATCTGCACCGATGACGCGAACCTCAACTACCTCGATCAGCACGCCCCGTACCCGCATGCCCGAGAGGTCTGCCTGCTGCGGTCGACGATCGAGGACACCGAGCTGCTCTTCGTCTCCACCGACCGCAGCGCCGAAGTGCAGCGCCTCGTCGAGATCGGCTGGCTCGCTGACTTCACACCGGTCGGACCGGCCAGGCGGCATGCCGCCCCCGTCGTCTTCGTCCCCGATGAGGACCGGGACCCCTTCGCCTGGCAGCGCATTCCCAGCCGCGCCTGGCAGATCATGCGAACAGCGCTGCGTCCGCGTCCCCGGGACGGCGGAGTGCCCGGTCCGGTGCTCGTACAAGTGCCGCGCTCCGGCTACTATCCCGTCTTCGCCTGTGCCCGCTGCCAGGAAGTCGCCCGCTGCCCGCAATGTCAGGCGACGCTGACCACACAATCGGAAGTCGGTCCCTTCGCCTGCCGGTCCTGCGGCTTTCACTCGGAGACGTTCAGCTGTCTGCGCTGCCATTCGAACCGTGTGCGATCGATCGTGCGCGGCCGGGCCCGCACCGTCGAAGAACTCGCCCGGGCGCTGCCCGATATCGAGATCGTCGAATCCGGAGGCGATCACATCTCCACTGCCCTCGACGAGACCCCGCGGTTAGTGGTCGCCACCACCGGAGCCGAACCCTATGTGCTCGGCGGCTATGCCGCGGCGATACTCTTGGATTCGCTGTGGCCGGGACCCTGGATGCGCTCGATCGACGAAAGTGTGGCACGTCGACTGCGTGCCGCCTCACTTGTGCGCTCACGCGATGACGGGGGAGTCGTCTACCTCGGCGACGAAGACGAACTCATCCGGCAGACCCTGACCGCCTTCGACCCCACGACCTTCATGTCACGACAGCTGAGCGACCGGAAGGCCCTCGGCTTCCCGCCCTACCGACGGATCCTCGAACTCACGGGAGCAGGTGCCGACATCGACGAGGTGCTCGAACAGATCGGCGAGGTCGAGGAACTCCTGCGCGAGGACGCCGAGGACGGACAGCGCAGCGTCAGCGCCTACCCGTTCTCCGCCGGAGACCGCGTCGGAACGAGAGCGGCCGAGATCATCGCCTCCCGGTCGGCCAAGAAGCAACGGCAGGTGCGCGTGCGCATCGATGATCCCCGGTCGCTGTGACGGCGCGGCGAACCAGTAGAATCCAAGTCGTGGATATCGTCTTCGCCGGCACCCCTGATGTCGCAGTTCCCGCCCTCGAGGCATTTGCCGAATCGAGCCACCGCATCCGTGCGGTGCTCACCCGACCCGATGCGCCCGTCGGACGGAAGAGGGTCCTCACCCCGTCACCGGTGAAGACTCGCGCTCTCGAACTCGGACTGCCCGTCATCGAAGCCGGGCGACTGCGCGGCGACGTCATCTCCCAGCTGCAGGCACTCGATGTCGACGCTGTCGCCGTCGTCGCCTTCGGCGCCATCGCCGGACCCGCCGCACTGGCCACCGCCCGACTCGGCTGGTTCAACCTCCACTTCTCACTGCTGCCGGCCTACCGTGGGGCCGCCCCCGTGCAGCGCGCACTCATAGGCGGCGAGACCACCAGCGGAGTCAGCGTGTTCCGCATCGACGAAGGCATGGACACCGGCCCCGTGCTGCGACGACTCGAACTGCCGCTCAACCACGCGGATGTCGCCGAAGCTCTCGACGACTATGCGCGCCGCGGGGCCCCCGAACTCGTCGCAGCCTTCGACGATCTCGCCGCCGGCACCGCTGCCCCGACCCCGCAGACCGGTGCGTCCAGCCATGCGGAGAAGATCACCGTCACCGACGCCCACCTCGATCTGTCCGCTCCGGCCGCCCGGGTCATCGACCGGGCCCGCGGAACCAGTCCCGCACCGGGACCATGGGTGGAACTCGACGGAAAGAGGACGAAGCTCTTCGGACTCACACCCGCACCCGAAGTGACTACCCCCGGGGCTGTCGGCGACCTGACCACCTGGCAGCAGCAGCCGGTGCTGCGCTGCGGTGACGGCTGGGTCAGGGTCGAACAGATCCAACCCTTCGGCAAGGCCCGGATGGCCACGGCCGACTTCCTGCGCGGCCGTGGAGACGTGACCTTCGACCCCTATACCGAGAGGCAAGCATAAGAGCCATGGCTGAGTCAGCAGGCAGAGACCGCCGAGGCGGCAGCCGCGGAAGCGAAGGCAATCGCAGGCAGCGCAGAGGCAGCCCCAGAGACACCGACCGACGCGGCGGCCACGGCCGCGGACGAAGCGATCGCGGAGACCAGGATCGCGGAGGTCAGGGTCGCGGAGGTCAGGGTCGCGACCGCCCCCGTCAGGACCGTGGAGCACCACAGGGGGAACGGACCGGGAAGAACCTGCCGCGGCGCATCGCCTGGGAAGTCCTCCTCGACGTGGCGACGAAAGACGCCTACGCGAACCTGCTGCTGCCGGCCAAACTCTCCCGCACCCATATGGGCGCTCAGGACGCTGCCTTCACCACCGAACTCACCTACGGAACCCTGCGTCGGCAGAAGTTCTACGATGCGGTCATCGCAATCGCCTCGTCCCGAGCCGTCGACAAGATCGATCCCGAACCCCTGGCAGCAATGCGCCTCGGCGCCCATCAACTGCTGTCGATGCGGGTGCCCAACCATGCTGCACTGTCCGAAACCGTGGCCGTGGTCAAACGATCGGCGGCGAAGACCGCCGGATTCGTCAATGCCGTGCTCCGCCGCATCTCGGAAGCCGAACCCACCGAGTGGCTCGACCGTGTCACCGCCGAGGTTGACGAGACCACTCGACTGGCGATCGAACATTCCCACCCCGAATGGGTCGTCCGGGCACTGAACCAGGCGCTCAAGGGACATGGCCGCGACGCCGCCGAGCTCGAAGCTCTCCTCGAAGCCGACAACGCACCCGCGAAGGTCGGAGTGACCGCCCTGCCCGGACTCATCGACCGCGCCGAACTGCCGGGGGAACCCACCCCGCTGTCACCGATCGGCGTCACCCTGGAGACCGCAGTTCCCCGGGACGTGGCAGCCGTGGCCGACGGACGTGCCCGCGTCCAGGACGAAGGATCCGCTCTTGTGGCCCTCGCCCTGGTCGATATCGACGCACCCACCGGAACCTGGGCCGACCTGTGCGCCGGGCCCGGCGGCAAGGCCGCCGTCCTCGGTGCCGCGGCCGCCGGCGAATCGACGACATTGGAGGCCTTCGACTCCAGCGAACACCGTGTCGACCTCGTCCGCGACTCCACCAAGGCGCTGACCAACGTCACCGCCGCCGTTCGCGACGGACGCGACGCCCGCGGACCCTACTCGAAGATCCTCGTCGACGTACCCTGCTCCGGACTCGGTGCCCTGCGCCGCCGGCCCGAAGCCCGCTACCGCAGATCGCCCGAAGACATCACGTCCCTGACCCGACTGCAGCGCGAACTGCTCGCCGCTGCCCTCGATGCCTGCGCGCCCGGGGGAGTGGTCGCCTACTCGACGTGCTCACCGCACTACGCCGAAACCGTACTCATCGTCGACGAGGTTCTGCGCCTGCGAGCCAAGTCGGGAAGCGCGGACATCGAGATCCTCGACACCCCGGCCGCGCTGTCGGCGATCACCGGCACCGAGGCGGAGTCGTTCGCGTCTGTGACCCGTGAAGGCGGGCGATACGCCCAGCTCTGGCCCCATGTCCACAACAGCGACGGAATGTTCCTGGCCCTCCTGCGAAAGGCGAAATGACCCATGTCGATCGACATCAACCCCTCCATCCTGTCCTCGGACTTCTCCGATCTGCGCGGTGAGCTCGAGAAGATCAGCACCGCCGATATGGCCCATATCGACGTCATGGACAACCACTTCGTGCCGAACCTCACCTTCGGCCCGCCCGTCGTCGAACGCATCCAGGCGATCTCACCGATCCCGCTCGACGCACACCTCATGATCGCCGACGCCGACCGCACCGCTCCCGTGTACGCGGAGATCGGCTGCGCCTCGGTGACCTTCCACGCCGAGGCGGCCGCCGCCCCCGTCCGTCTCGCCCGGGAACTGCGCCGTCTCGGGGCCAAGGCCAGCCTCGCCCTCAAACCGGCCACCCCGATCGAACCCTTCATCGACCTCCTCGGCGAATTCGACCAGATCCTCATCATGACCGTCGAACCCGGATTCGGCGGTCAGAAGTTCCTCGACGTGTGCCTGCCGAAGATCACTCGGACCCGCGAAGCGATCTCTGCTTCCGGACTCGAGATCAAGCTGCAGGTCGACGGGGGAGTCTCCGCCTCGACGATCGACCGTGTCGTCGACGCCGGCGCCGACGTCCTCGTCGCCGGCTCCGCCGTCTACGGTGCCGACGATGCCGCAGCCGCCATCAGCGAACTGCGCACCCTCGCCGCCGCACACACCCACTGACCGAAACGGGCCGTACTATGCTTACGGCCCACACCTGAAGAGAGCCTGTGATGGACCTGTTCGACTGGTTGAATACCCCGGCATTCGAACTGCTGGGCAAGCCTGTGCCGTACTCCGACCTGTTCGGCAACATCTGTGCGCTGGCCACGGTCGTTCTGGCGCTGCGCCGGAACATCCTGTCCTGGCCGGTGCAGATCCTCGGCTCCATCCTCCTCTTCTCCGCCAGTCTCTCCGCCGGCCTCGGCGGCAACGCCTCCCGGCAGGTCGTCATCATCGTCGCCGCGGTCTGGGGATGGACGCAATGGAAGAAGTCCAAGGCCGCCGCCGGTGAAGTCCTCGTCCGCTGGGCGAGTTGGAAGGAACGGGCGATCCTGCTCGCGGCTCTCGTCGTCGGCACCGGAGTCTTCGGCTGGGTCCTCGCCCTGGGCGGATGGTCCTGGAACCCCTACCCCGACGCTTATATCTTCATCGGTTCGATCGTGGCCATGTACGCCCAGGGCCGGGCCATCGTCGAATTCTGGTTCGTCTGGCTCGCCGTCGACCTCGTCGGCATCCCGCTGGCGATCTCCGGCGGACTCGTCTTCTCCGGAGCCGTGTACCTGTTCTTCCTCGTCATGGTCATCCTCGGACTCATCGACTGGTCGAAGCGGTCACGACAGACGATCTCTGCGCCTCACCGTCCGGCCACCGACATCGGCCGCGACCCCGAGGACTGAGGTCAGTCGCCGACAGCACCGGTGAGACCCGGCCCGCCGCGTTTTAGAACATGAGACCCCGAATGCTGCGGCCGATGCGGATGCATTACGCTGGAGAAGTGAAGACCTTTGAGACTCTCTACGCCGAACTCCAGCAGAAATCCCTCGATCGCCCCAACGGTTCGAAGACCGTGGCCGAACTCGACGCCGGAGTCCATGCGATCGGCAAGAAGGTCGTGGAAGAGGCTGCCGAAGTATGGATGGCCGCCGAATACGAAACCAAGGAAGAGCTCGCCGAGGAGATCTCGCAGCTGCTCTACCACGTGCAGGTGATGATGATCGCCAAGGGGCTGACCCTCGACGACGTCAACACCCACCTGTAAGACCTTCCCACGAACCTGACCGCCCCGACGCCATCGAACTCCAAAGGGACCCCATGCTGCGTGTAGCCGTGCCCAACAAGGGCGCACTGTCCGAAGCCGCCTCCGACATGCTCAGCGAGGCCGGATACTCCACTCGACGCGGAACCAAGACCCTGGTCCATCAGGATGAGGTCAACGGAGTCGAATTCTTCTATCTGCGTCCCCGCGACATCGCCATCTACGTCGGCTCCGGAATCCTCGACGCCGGAATCACCGGCCGTGACCTGCTGCTCGAGTCACAGGCCGAAGCCGAAGAGGTGCTCGGCCTCGGATTCGGCGCCTCGCGCTTCTTCTACGCCGGCACCGCCGGCTCCTTCACCTCGGCCGAGCAGCTGGCCGGTGCCCGCATCGCCACGAGCTTCCCGAACCTCGTGGATGCCGACCTGCAGCGACGCGGAATCGCGGCAACCACCGTGCAGCTCGACGGAGCGATCGAGGTCTCCATCCAGCTCGGAGTCGCCGACGCCATCGCCGATGTCGTCGAGACCGGCTCCACGCTGCGGGCCGCGGGACTCGAAACCTTCGGCGAGCCGCTGCTCGAATCAGAAGGTGTGCTCATCCAGCGCGCCGGAGCCGAATCCCGCATCGGCGTGCTCAAACGCCGTCTCGAATCGGTCATGGTCGCCCGCCAGTATGTGCTCGTCGACTACAACATCGAACAGCGCCTGGTTCCCGAGGCGATCTCGCTGACCCCGGGGCTCGAATCCCCGACCGTGTCCCCGCTGCAGGAGACCGGGTGGGTCGCCGTGCGCGTCATGGTCGAAGCGAAGGAAGTCAACAACGTCATGGACCGGCTCTACGGAGTCGGGGCGCGTGCGATTCTGGTGACGAACATTGGCGCCTGCCGAATCTGATCTGGCCGTGTTCCGGCCCCGACAGGTGCGCGTCGTCAGCATCGTCGGTGCCGTTGCCGTGACCGCTGGGTTCGCGGTCCTGTCCGTGGCGCTGTTCGTCGTGGACTGGGAACCGTGGACAGTCCTCGACATGATATGGATGAACCTGCTGGGCATTCTCTTCGGAGCCGCCCTGCTGCGCATCTCCGATATCCAGGCCCGACCCACCGAGGACGGTCTGGTGGTCAAGAATATGGTGCGCACCCGTCGGCTCGACTGGGGACAGATCCTCGGTGTGACGTTCTCACCCGAGGGCGATGACCCGTGGCCCCTGTTGGACCTCACGGACGGCACCACCTGCGCGGTGATGGCGATCCAGCACGCAGACGGTCGCCGCGCCCATGCGGAGGTCGCACGATTGCGTATGCTCATCAAGAGAAGCACCCACTTCAAGGAGGATTAGGAATGGCGAACGAGACACCCGAGGCAGGACCCCTGACCGGATACACCGTCGTCGATCTCTCTCGTGCCCTGGCCGGCCCACATGCAGGAATGATGTTCGGCGATCTCGGCGCGCGGGTGATCAAGGTCGAGAACCCCGGCAAGGGCGATGATTCGCGGTCCTGGGGGCCTCCCTTCGTCGGGCCTGCGGACAATCCTCAGGCCACCTACTTCTTCTCGTGCAACCGCAACAAGGAATCCATCGCCCTCGACCTCAAATCCGACACGGGCAAGGACACCCTGACCGGACTCATCGCACGCGCCGATGTGCTCATCGAGAACTTCCGCTCCGGTGTCCTCGACCGACTCGGCTTCTCCACCGCCCGCTGCATGGAGATCAACCCGCGCCTGATCATCCTGTCCATCACCGGATTCGGCCACGACGGTCCGGAAGCCTCGCGCGCCGGCTATGACCAGATCGCTCAGGGTGAAGCCGGGCTGATGTCGCTGACCGGTTCGGGACCCGATGATATGCAGCGCGTGGGTGTGCCGATCGCCGACCTGCTCGCCGGAATCTACGGCTCATACGGCGTGCTGGCGGCCCTGCTCGAACGTGAACGCACCGGCAAGGGCAAGGTCGTGCGCACCTCGCTCATCGCGGGAATGGTCGGCGTCCACGCCTTCCAAGGCACCCGGGCCACAGTGGCCGGTCAGGAACCGCAGCCCGGCGGCAACCACCACCCTTCGCTGTCGCCCTACGGCCTCTTCACCTGCCGCGACGGCGCCGTGCAGATCTCCGTGGGCAACGAGAACCTGTGGCAGAAGTTCTGCACTGCCTTCGACATCGATCCCGCCACCGAGGGCATGGCCGTCAACTCCGAGCGCGTGGACAACCGCCCCGCCGTCATCGAACTCATCGAAGACCGCTTCTCCGCCTACGACGCGGCCGAACTTCTCGCCAAGCTCACCGAGGCGGGAATCCCGTCCGGCACGGTGCGCACCCTTCCCGAGGTCTACCAGTGGGAGCAGGCTCTCAGCCAGGGACTCAAGGTCTCCGTCGACCACCCCGTGCTCGGCGACATCGACCTGCCCGGACCGCCGCTGCGCTTCTTCGACGCCGATTCCTCCGGTGAGGTCGAAACCACCCGCACCGCTCACGATGCCCCGCCGCTGCTCGACGAAGACGCGGAATCCATCGTGGCGTGGCTCGCCGACGGAAACTGAACGGAACCGCCATGACACGTCTCAACGCACTCGAGCTCGTCGACGTCGTCCTCGACGAAGGATCGTATCTGTCCTGGGACACCACTCCCGTCCAGCCCGCCGGCGGGATCTCCGACGCCTACGCCGCTGAACTCGAAGCCGCGGCGCAGAAATCCGGAGTCGACGAATCCATCATCACCGGCGAAGGCACCATCGCCGGCCGTCGCGTGGCCGTGATCGCCGGCGAATTCCGCTTCCTCGCCGGGTCGATCGGCGTGGCCGCGGCCGAACGCCTCGTCGACGCCATCGAACGTGCGACCCTCGAAGGGCTGCCCCTGCTGGCCGGTCCCGCCTCGGGCGGCACCCGCATGCAGGAGGGCACCATCGCCTTCCTGTCGATGGTGAAGATCACGAACGCCGTCATCGCCCACCGCAAGGCCGGACTGCCCTACCTCGTCTACCTGCGCCATCCCACCACCGGAGGAGTCTTCGCCTCCTGGGGATCGCTGGGGCACGTCACCGTGGCCGAACCCGGATCCCTCATCGGATTCCTGGGCCCTCGGGTGTATGAGGCCATCTACGGAGAGAAGTTCCCGGAGAACGTGCAGACCGGGGAGAATCTGCACAAGATGGGCATCGTCGACGCCGTCATCGGACCCGAACGCATCGCCGGCACCGTCTCCCGCGTCCTCGACGTGCTCATGGGCGCCAAGGAAGTTCCGAGCTCGGTGCCGGACCCGGACACGGCCCCCGACCGCGTGGACCCGAACTCCGATGCCTGGGCCGCGATCACCAGCTCGCGTCGCCCCGAACGCCCCGGAGTCCGTGACGTGCTGCGCACCGCAGCGAACACCGTGCTGCCGCTCAACGGCACCGGCGAAGGGGAGAAAGACCCCGGACTGCTGCTGGCTCTGGCGAAGTTCGGTTCCGCACCGTGCGTCGTCCTCGGCCAGGATCGATTCCGGCAGGACTCCCGCGCACCCATGGGCCCGGCGGCCCTGCGTGAGGCTAGACGCGGAATGCGATTGGCCGCGGAGCTGCACCTGCCGCTCGTGACCGTCATCGACACCCCCGGGGCGGCCCTGTCGAGGGAAGCCGAAGAAGGCGGCATCGCCGGCGAGATCGCCCGGAGCCTCGCCGACCTCGCCAACCTCGACGCTCCGTCCGTCTCGCTCATCCTCGGTGAGGGATCCGGGGGCGGAGCACTGGCCCTCATCCCGACCGACCGGGTGCTCAGCGCCGAACACGGCTGGCTCTCGCCCCTGCCGCCCGAAGGCGCCTCGGCGATCGTGCACCGCACGACCGAGCGAGCTGCCGAGATGGCTCAGAGCCAGGGCGTGCACGCTCCCATGCTGCAGGCCAACGGAGTCGTCGACCGGATCATCGCCGAACATCCCGACGCCAGCGATGAACCGCTCGACTTCGTCGCCAGGGTCGGTGAGACACTCGAATACGAACTCATCTCGCTCATGCGCGAACCTTCGGCCAGGCGCCTGGCCCGCCGAATGGATCGCTACCGGGGCCTGGGAATCTAGGAGGACTGCGTGGTAGCTGTCAGAGTCATCCCCTGTCTGGATGTGGACGGCGGACGCGTCGTCAAGGGAGTGAAGTTCGCCGACCTCAGGGACGCCGGCGACCCCGTCGAGCTCGCCCGCCGCTACGGCGAATCCGGAGCCGACGAACTCACTTTCCTCGACGTCACGGCCAGCAGCGGTGACCGGGAGACCGTCCACGACATCGTCCGCGCCTGCGCCGAAGAGGTCTTCATCCCGCTCACCGTCGGCGGAGGGATCCGCAGCGTCGCCGACGTCGACCGGCTGCTGCGCGACGGAGCCGACAAGGTCTCGGTCAACACCTCGGCGGTGAAGAACCCGGAACTCATCAGCGAGATCTCCCGACACTTCGGCAACCAGGTCCTCGTCCTCTCCCTCGACGCACGGCGCGCACAGGGCGCGAGCACGGAATCCGGCTTCGAGGTCACCACCCGCGGCGGCCGCCAAGGCACCGGTCGCTGTGCCATCGACTGGATCCGGGAAGCCGCCGACCGCGGGGTCGGCGAGATCCTGCTCAACTCCATCGACGCCGACGGCACACGCGAGGGATTCGACCTCGAACTCATCCGCGCCGCCCGCGCAGCCGTCGACGTACCGCTCATCGCCTCGGGCGGCGCCGGAAAGGTCGAACACTTCGCTCCGGCGGTGGAAGCCGGAGCCGATGCCCTGCTGGCCGCCAGCGTCTTCCACTTCGGCACCCTGAGCATCGCCGAGGTCAAGGACGCCCTGCGTGCGGAGGGAATCGACGTCCGATGAGCAGCGACATCGACGCGACTCCGGAGAACTGGCGGGAGATCATCCTCACGAACGACGCCGGGCTCATCCCCGTCATCGTCCAAGAGGCCACGAGCGGAGAGGTGCTCATGCTCGCGTGGATGGACGTCGAAGCCGTCTCCCGCACACTGGAGACGAAGCGGGCCACCTACTGGTCCCGCTCCCGGCAGGAATACTGGGTGAAGGGGGAGACCTCTGGCCATGTCCAGCACGTCCGCTCGCTCAGTCTCGACTGTGATGCCGACGCCCTGCTCATGCTCGTCGACCAGACCGGACCCGCCTGCCATACGAACACCCCGACCTGCTTCACCGGAAGGACCATCAGTGTCGACTGACCCAGCGGCGAACCCCACCGACCTGCCGATCCGACCCAGCCTCGACGAGTTCCGCGCCCTCGGCGCCGACCATCGTCTGGTGCCGGTCCACACCCAAGTGCTCGCGGACTCGGAGACCCCGCTGAGCCTCTACCGCAAACTCACCGACGGCGGACCGGGCAGCTTCCTCTTCGAATCCGCAGTCGCCGGATCCTGGGCCAGGTACTCCTTCATCGGCTCGGCGCCCGTGGCCACCCTCATCTCGACCGCACACGATTTCCACTGGACCGGCACCCCTCCGGTCGGCATCCCCACCGACGGCGACGTCCTCGACGCGGTCACCGCCACCCTCGACCTCCTCGCCGTGGCCGAAGCGGAATCGGAGCTGCCGCCCATGGTCTCGAGCTTCGTCGGCTACTTCGGATGGGACATCGTCCGTCGCTTCGAGAGGCTCGGGCCGCCGCGGCCCAATGAACACCACCTGCCGACCGTGCAGCTGATGATCCCCGGCGATATCGCCGTCTTCGACCACTATTCGGGAATGGTCACCCTCGTGGCCAACGTATTCAACGTCAACGGCACCGATACCGGCATCGACGACGCCCACGCCTCGGGAGTCGCCCGCATCGCCGCGATGTGTGAGCGTCTGCAGCAGCCCAGCCCGGCAGATGTCCTGCGCCCCCGGAAAGCCGACCCCGAGGTGTCCACCCGCACCCAGCCGCAGGTGTACCTCGACGGTGTGGAGACGGCGAAGCAGAAGATCGTCGACGGCGAGATCTTCCAAGTCGTCATCGGCCAGCGCTTCGACACACCGTGCGAGGCTGATGCGCTGAGCGTGTACCGGATGCTGCGGCATGCGAACCCGAGCCCCTTCATGTACCTGCTCAACCTCCATGACGACGGAGGGGAACCGGTGAGCATCATCGGCTCCTCTCCCGAAGCACTCGTGACCGTCCGGTCGGGAGAGGTGGTCACCCACCCGATCGCCGGTTCACGCCCCCGCGGGATCACACCGGAAGCCGATGACGCCTTGGCTCGAGAGCTCCTGGCCGATGAGAAGGAACGAGCCGAGCACCTCATGCTCGTCGACCTCGCCCGCAACGATCTGGCGAAGGTCTGCGCGGCCGGAACCATCGACGTCAGCGAGTTCATGGACATCGTCCGCTACAGCCACATCATGCACATCAGCTCGACCGTGCGCGGCGAACTCGAACCCGGAACCACCGCCATCGATGTGCTGCGGGCGACGTTCCCCGCCGGCACGCTGTCGGGTGCGCCCAAACCCCGGGCGCTGCAGATCATCGACGAACTCGAACCCGTCGGGCGTGGAATCTACGGGGGAGTGGTCGGCTATATGTCCTTCAGCGGCGACCTCGACCTCGCCATCGCCATCCGCACCGGGGTGCTCCGGAACGGCACGATGAGCGTCTACGCCGGAGGCGGCCTCGTTGCCGACTCCGTGCCCGAGACCGAGTACCAGGAATCCGAGAACAAGGCCGCAGCAGTGCTGCGTGCCGCCGCCACGGCCGACGCATTGGATGCGGCGGAGGGAAGTCAGAGGTGAGGCCATGACGAAATCACGCGGTGTCCTCATGGTCCTGGTCATCGCCGCTGCACTGTGGGCGCTGACGATCTCCGCCTGGCAGGCCGGTGCCGGAGGCGACACGCTCGGACCCAGCGGAGTGGCGAAGGTCACCGAGGATCCGAGCTCCCAGACCTCGCCCGTGGCCACCGCGTGTGTGGCGATCATCGCGGTCTCGGGACTGCTCGCCGCGATGCTCGGGCGGATCGGACGCTTCGTCGTCCTGGGACTGGCCGGCATCGCCGGAATCGGCTATGGGATCACCGCACTCAGCGCCGCCTCGGCGCCGGGAGCCACTTCCTGGGCGATCATCGCCGCAGTGGCCGCAGGCATCGGCGTCATCGGCATCATCTGGGTCGCCGTCGCCTCGAACGGGTGGACGAACTCCAACCGTTACGCCCGCACCGCCGAATCCGCCTCCGGGGAATTCGATTCCGCCGCGACCTGGGACGCACTGTCCCGCGGAGAAGACGTCGAAGACGCACTCGACGACGAAACGTCGACCGACCCGGACACCGACCCGGATTCGAAATGACCTTGTGACCGGGTCGGTGTCCGGTCAGCCGAAGAAGCGTGACACAATGGAGGAAAGATTCCTCACGCGTGTCACGCACTCACACAAAGGAGCGCCATGTCGCAGTCCCTCGCCCGCAACGGAGCCGCAGATCTCGACAAATCCACGATCGACTACGCAGCGATCGCCGATCCCGGTCACGGCAACTCGGTGGCGGGATGGACCGGAGTCGTCATCATGCTCATCGGCATCACGGTCGGCTGTGTGGGATTCACGATCCACAATCCCACGATCACCTACATCTCCATCGGCATCGTCGCCCTCGGCGTCGTCGTCGGCCTGATCCTGCGCGCCGTCGGACTGGGCAACAAGCCGAAGAAGAAATGACAGTCCTCATCGACATCATCTCCGGCGTGCGGGAAGATCTGCGGACACGCCGGAACGAGGTTCCGCTGAGCGAGATCACCGCGCGGGCCGCGGCGGCCGAGCCGGTCCGCCCCTTCGACCTGTCCGCCGACTTCGGCGTCATCGCCGAGGTCAAGCGGAAGTCACCCTCCCGCGGTGACCTCGCCGAGATCCCCGACCCCGGCACTCTCGCCGGTCTGTACGCCGCCGGGGGAGCCCGGGCCATCAGCGTGCTCACGGAATCCCGCCGCTTCAACGGCAGCCTCGCCGACCTCGACTCGGTGCGCGCAGCCGTGGACATCCCGGTCCTGCGCAAGGACTTCATGGTCGACGAATACCAGTTCCATGAAGCCCGTGCCCACGGTGCCGATATCGTTCTGCTCATCGTCGCAGCACTCGATCCCGTGCAGCTGGGCGAATTCCACGCCCTGGCCACGGAACTGGGGATGACGGCGCTCGTCGAGACCCACAACCGCGAAGAGCTGGAGATCGCGACGGAACTCGGTGCCGAACTCATCGGCGTCAACACCCGCAACCTCAAGGATCTCAGCGTCGACACCGACCGGTTCGCGCCCCTGGCCGAACTCGCTCCCGCCGGCTGCACCCTCGTGGCCGAGTCCGGCGTCGCCGGAGCCGCTGAGGTGTCGAAGTACGCGGACTCCGGAGCCGACCTCGTGCTCGTCGGCGAAGCACTCGTCACCGGCGGCCGTCCGCAGGCCGCAGTCGAGGAGTACACCGCACTCGGCCGGGAACGCCGCTCCCTGTCCGCATCCTGAACCCCGCCCGCGTCGGCCGCTGCAGGTGACCGACGATGGGCTGACACCGCACCCATTCCGGCGTCCGGTGAGACGTAGTCTCTCCGCCCCATAGGCCGGCGCCACGAGGAGATCGAGAAGGACCGCAATGACCGATTTGAGCGAGGAGACCGGACCGTACTTCGGCGAGTTCGGAGGCAGGTTCATCCCCGAAGCACTGATCCCGGCACTCGACGAGATCGAAGAGACCTGGCGCAAATCCCAGGTGGATCCGGCCTTCACCGACGAACTCCTCACTCTGCAGCGCAGCTACATCGGCCGGCCGTCTCTGCTCACCGAGGCCACACGCTTCGCCGAGCACTGCGGCGGTGCTCGAGTGTTCCTCAAACGAGAAGACCTCAACCACACGGGCAGCCACAAGATCAACAACGCCCTGGCTCAGGCTCTGTTGGCCAAGCGGATGGGCAAGACCCGTCTCATCGCCGAGACCGGAGCCGGACAGCACGGAGTCGCCACGGCGACCGCCGCGGCCCTGCTCGACATGTCCTGCGTGGTCTACATGGGCGAGGAGGACACTCAGCGCCAGGCCCTCAATGTCGCGCGCATGCGTCTGCTCGGAGCCACGGTCAACGCCGTGACCAACGGCACCCGCACTCTCAAGGACGCGATGAACGAAGCCATGCGCGACTGGGTGGCCAACGTCGATGACACCCACTATGTCATCGGCACGGTCGCCGGTCCTCACCCGTTCCCGGCGATGGTCCGCTCCTTCCAGAACGTCATCGGGGTCGAAGCCCGCGAACAGATCCAGGACATGGCCGGTCGCCTGCCCGACGCCGTCTGCGCCTGCGTCGGCGGCGGATCGAACGCGATGGGACTCTTCGCCGCCTTCCTCGGCGATGCGGACGTGAAGATCTTCGGCTTCGAAGCCGGCGGCGAAGGAGTCGACTCCGGCCATCACGCCGCCCGGTTCTCCGGCGGACGCCCCGGTGTCCTCCACGGCTCCGCCACCTACATCCTCCAGGACGCCGACGGACAGACCCAGGCCTCCCACTCGGTCTCCGCCGGACTCGACTACCCATCGGTCGGCCCCGAGCACTCCCACCTCCATGTCACCGGGCGAGTGACGTACGAACCCGTCGTCGACGAGGAGGCGATGGAGGCCATGCGACTGCTCTCCCGCACGGAGGGCATCATCCCCGCCATCGAATCCGCTCACGCCCTGGCCGGAGCCATGCGCATCGGCCGTGAGCTCGGACCCGACGCAGTCCTGCTGGTCAATCTCTCCGGCCGCGGCGACAAGGATATGACGACCGCCGCGAAATGGTTCGACTACATCGACGAAGGAGCGGTGCAGGTATGACGCACTCAGGTCCACGCACAGGAACCACCCTCGACGCCGTCGCCGAGGCCGGCCGCAAGGCCGCACTCATCGCCTACCTGCCCGTCGGCTTCCCGACCGTGGCCGGTTCGACAGAGGCGATGGTCGAACTCGTCCGCAACGGCGTCGACATCATCGAGGTCGGTCTGCCGTACTCCGACCCCGGAATGGACGGCCCTGTCATCCAGCGCGCCGGTGAAGCGGCACTGGACAACGGTGTGCACACCTCCGATGTCTTCACCGCAGTCGAAGCCATCGCCGAAGCCGGCGGCACCGCCGTCGTCATGAGCTACTGGAACCTCGTGCTCCAGTACGGCGTCGACAGCTTCGCCCGTGACCTCGCCTCGGCTGGGGGCGGCGGAATCGTCACTCCCGACCTCATCCCCGATGAGGCAGGACCGTGGCTGGCAGCCTCCGAGAAGCACGACCTCGACCGCATCTTCCTCGCCGCACCCTCGTCGACGCCCGAGCGACTGGCCCGCATCGTCGAGCACAGCTCCGGATTCGTCTACGCCGCCTCGACCATGGGTGTCACCGGCGTCCGCTCCGAAGTCGACAACCATGCGCGCGGTCTCGTCGCCCGGCTGAAGGAGGCCGGAGCCGAACGCGCCTGCGTCGGCCTCGGCGTGTCTAACCGCGAACAGGCGGCCGAGGTCGCCGAATACGCCGACGGCGTCATCGTCGGCTCCGCCCTCGTCCGGGCGCTGGACTCCGAAGGAGTGGCCGGAGTCGGTCGCCTCGCCGCTGAGCTCGCAGAAGGGTGTGCATGAGCTTCAGCCCGGCATGGGTCGTCTTCACAGTCCTCGGCATCGGACTCGCGCTGTGGATGACAGGCATCCAGTGGCGCGCCCGCGGCGGCCATAAGGGAGACCTATGGGCCATCACTGTCGTCGGTCTGCCTGCGGCAATCATCGGCGGACGCCTCGGACATCTGCTCGCGGCGCCGGACACCTATTTCGGCCCCGACGGCAGCCCGCTGCGGGCGCTGGTGGTCTGGGACGGCGGATTCAGTTTCTGGGGAGCCACCATCCTCGGCTTCCTCTCCGTCTGGGTGCTCACCCGCATCCAAGGCATCAGGTTCCGACCGCTGCTCGACTCGGTCGCACCGGGGCTCATCCTCGGCCACGTCGCCGGCGCCTTCAGCGATTGGTTCGACGGTCGCCTCGAACTGGTCACGGTGCTCACCGAATCGGCGTGGAACCTCATCGCCTGTGTTGTGCTCATCATCGTGTCCAAACGCCTCCGGCTCGGCTACGGACAGGTCTTCGCTCTGTATCTGTGCCTGTTCGGCCTCGGCCGCATTCTGCTCGAGGCCCTGCGGATCGGAACACCCGCCGCCGAGGACGCGCGCCTGCTCCTCGGGCTGCCGTTCAACGTGTGGACGGCCATCCTCGCCCTGCTCATCGGCCTCGGCTGGCTCATCGTCTCCCGCCTGCGGCACCGCACCTACGAGACCGGTGTCTACATGCACGGGTCCCGGACTCTGCTGCGCCGCCATCGCCGGGGAAAGCACACCTTTGAGATCAATGCACCCAATATCGCCGAGGCGGCCGCAGCCTCGGGAGCCCCGCTGCCGTCCGTAGCGCGGGTGGCCGATCCGGACGATCAGCGCGGTCACGGCGGCACCGGGGCACCGACATCACGGAGCTCGACCGTGACCTCGTCCCCCGCCGCAGCTGCCGACGCGACTGCCGGTGCTTCTGCGCACCATGCAGACGCCGACGATGCGGCGTCTGCGACGGTGGGCAGCACCGCGAATGGCACCGACCCGGACGACTCGGAGCCCGAGAACGAATCCGGGATCGATCTCAGCGGTCGCCACAGCTTCGGATTCTTCGGGGCGGTCACCTCGGCGATCTCGATCGTGCCGGATGTGCGGGGGAAATCAGCCCCCGCATCGCACGACGAAAACCCCCGAATGTCCGAAACTCAAGACAAATAGGTTCGCACTTCGTTCCTTTTTCTGCTTTTTCTGAAATTGCACATGGTGTAAGTTGATACTCCGGCCGTGAGAGTCATCTCACAGCCGGGTCCGGAGACACCCTTTCCGGACTCGTCCAAACCGCAGAGGACAGCGCCGTCTTTTCGGGAAGCACTCAACACCGAGAAGGCAGCATATGAACCACAGCGCTCAGTCGACCCCCAAGACCACGGCCCCACCTGGCCGCATCGGGCTCTACGATCCGGCGCTCGAACACGACAACTGCGGCCTGGCCCTCATCGCCCGTTACAGGGGCGGAGCCGACCACACCGTCATCACCCAGGCCCTCGACGCTCTGCGCAGGCTCGAACACCGCGGCGGAATCGGTTCCGACGACGGGACCGGAGACGGTGCCGGACTGACCATCCAGATCCCGCATGACTACTTCACCGCCCGCCTCGGCGAATCCGGAATCTCGCTTCCGGCGCCGGGCAGCTACGCCATGGGCATCGGCTTCTTCGCTCAGGACTACGCCGCCGATCTCAACGCCGTCACCGCCCCGCTGACCACGCAGACGCAGCCCGATTTCAGCGTTGACGCCGCAGGCGTCGACCAGGACGCACTCGTGTCCCGGATCGCCGCGGAAGAAGGGCTGGAGGTCCTCCACGTGGAAGCCGCGGCCGTCGACCCCGGAGTGCTCGGCAGGATCGCCGCGGAGACCATGCCCTCCATGCGCTACGTGTTCTTCGGCCTCGACCAGAACCACCCCGCCCGCGATGAGAACGATCTCGCCCGCCGGGCGTTCATCGTGCGGAAGCGACTCGACAACGCCGGACTCTACTTTCCGTCGCTGTCGCCGACGACGCTGACGTTCAAAGGCATGCTCTCCACCGCTCAGCTCGACCGCTTCTACACCGAGCTCGGCGACGAACGCCTCACCTCGGCGATCGCTCTCGTCCACTCCCGGTTCTCCACGAACACCTTTCCCTCCTGGCAGCTGGCGCAGCCGTTCGGCACGATCGCCCACAACGGCGAGATCAATACGGTGCGCGGCAATCGGAACTGGATGCAGGCACGCGAATCCGCCCTGGCCAGCGACCTCCTCGAATCTCCGGTCGCAGGGACTTCCAAGGGACTCGACCGGATCTTCCCGATCATTCCCGCCGGAGCCTCGGACTCCGCCTCATTCAACTCGGTCCTCGAACTCATGGTCGCTTCCGGCCGGTCGCTGCCGCAGGCCATGCTGATGATGATTCCCGAAGCCTGGGAGAACAACCCGGCCATGTCCGAGGAGCGGCGGGCCTTCTACGAATACCACTCGCTGCTCATGGAGCCCTGGGACGGACCCGCCTGCGTCGCCTTCACCGATGGTCGACTCGCCGGAGCCGTGCTCGACCGCAACGGCCTGCGCCCGGCCCGGTACATCATGACCGAGGACACCGTCGTGCTCGCCAGCGAAGCCGGAGTCGTCGACCTGCCCGAAGCCGATGTCACGGCCCGCGGACGACTGACCCCCGGCAGGATGTTCCTCGTCGATGTGGAAGCCGGACGCATCATCTCCGATACGGAGATCAAGAACAGTCTCGCCACCGAACATCCCTACCGCGAATGGGTCGACGCCTCGGCCACCAGACTGGCCGAACTGCCCACCCGTGTCCACGTCAGCCATCCCGGCTCGTCGGTCCGGAGACGACAGCGGACCTTCGGATACACCGAAGAAGAGCTGCGTGTGCTCATCGCTCCGATGGCCGAGACCGGTACGGAGCCGTTGGGTGCGATGGGAAGCGACACCGCGATCGCGGCGCTGAGCACCCGCCCCCGGCTGCTCTTCGACCACTTCCACCAGAACTTCGCCCAAGTGACGAACCCGCCGTTGGACTCCATCCGCGAGGACATCGTCACGAGCATGTCGGCCGGCATCGGCCGCGAAGGCAACCTGCTGTGCTCAACCCAACCCGACTCCGCCCATATCCTGCTCGAGCGGCCGGTGATCGACAACGACGAGCTCACGGCGATCGCGCACCTGTCCGGAAGCCACCTCGGCGAGGGAATCACCAGCCCCTCGGTGACGCTGTCGGGACTGTACCCGGTCGGCGCCGGTGAGGACGCGATGGCCGCTCGTCTCGCCGACCTGTGCGCGGAGGCGAGCGCCGCAGTCGCCGAGGGCGCAGTGTTCCTCATCCTCACGGACCGAGAGTCGAACTCTGAATACGCGCCGATCCCGTCGCTCCTTCTCACCTCCGCCCTGCACCACCACCTCGTCCGCGAGCGCAGCCGCACGCAGGTGAGCATCATCGTCGAGGCCGGAGACGTCCGCGAGGTCCACCATGCGGCCACGCTCGTGTCCTTCGGCGCCTCGGCGGTCAACCCGTACCTGCTCATGGAATCGGCAGAGGATCTTGTCAGATCCGAACGGATCCGAGGCATCAGCGCAGAGGCGGCTGTGGCCAATGTGCTCACTGCGCTGAACAAGGGCCTGCTGAAGATCATGTCGAAGATGGGCATCTCGACCGTCCAGTCCTACCACGGGGCGCAGACCTTCGAGGCTCTTGGACTGGCGGATTCGGTCATCGATGAGCACTTCACCTCGACCCCGCATCAGCTCGGCGGCAAGACGCTGGACGACATCGCGGCCGAGACGACGGCGCGGCACGCCGATGCCTATCGTGAGGACCATCCGCGTCCTGCGCACCGGAACCTGCTCGTCGGCGGCGAATTCCAGTGGCGGAGGGAAGGCCCCGGTCACCTGTTCAACCCGGAGACGATCTTCAAACTGCAGCACTCGACGGCCACCGGTCGCTTCGACATCTTCCGGCAGTACACGCGTGCCGTCGACGAACAGTCCGCCGAGCTGATGACTCTGCGCGGGCTCTTCGACCTGGTCCCTACCGAATCGGGACCGATCGACATCTCCGAGGTCGAACCTGCCGAAGCCATAATGCGCCGCTTCTCCACCGGAGCCATGAGCTACGGCTCGCTGTCGGCCGAAGCGCACGAGACGTTGGCGATCGCGATGAACTGGATCGGCGGAAAATCGAATACGGGAGAGGGCGGCGAGGACACCGAGCGCCTGCTCGACCCGGAGCGTCGGTCGGCGATCAAGCAGATCGCCTCCGGTCGGTTCGGCGTCACCAGCCACTACCTCACCGCCGCCGACGACCTGCAGATCAAGATGGCTCAAGGTGCCAAACCCGGTGAAGGAGGTCAGCTGCCGGGGGAGAAGGTGTACCCGTGGATCGCGAAGACCCGCCATGCCACTCCCGGAGTCGGCCTCATCTCGCCGCCGCCGCATCACGACATCTATTCCATCGAAGACCTCGCTCAGCTCATCCACGACCTCGGTCGAGCCAACGCGGCTGCCCGCGTCCACGTCAAACTCGTCTCCGGCATCGGAGTCGGGACTGTGGCCGCCGGAGTGGCGAAGGCCGGAGCCGATGTCGTGCTCATCTCCGGCCATGACGGGGGCACGGGTGCCAGCCCGCTCAACTCGCTCAAACACGCCGGAACACCTTGGGAGCTCGGACTGGCAGAAGCCCAGCAGACCCTTGTGCTCAACGGTCTGCGCGAACGGATCAGCGTCCAGGTCGACGGGCAGCTGAAGACCGGTCGCGACGTCATCATCGCTGCCCTGCTCGGGGCCGAGGAATTCGGCTTCGCCACCACCGCCCTCGTCGTCTCCGGATGCATTATGATGCGGGTCTGTCACCAGGACACCTGCCCGGTCGGCGTGGCCACGCAGAACCCGAAGCTGCGCGAGCGGTTCCACGGTCAGGCCGACCATGTCGTGAACTTCTTCACCTTCATCGCTGAGGAGGTCCGCGGCTACCTCGCACAGCTGGGACTGCGCAGCCTCGACGAGGCGATCGGCGCCGTCGAACGTCTGCGCATCGACGCAGATCGGGCGGCCGCCTCGGGACTGGATCTCGACCTGACCCCGATTCTGACGGTTCCGACCGATCTCGACGGCGCTCCCGCCTCGGCGAGAGTGAGCCGGACGCGCACACCACGTGACTTCGCGGGCGAACTCGATGTTCGACTGCTGGAGCAGGCAGGAGCGGCTGTCACTGCCGGCTCCCCGGTGCACCTGAACGCCGAGGTGGAGAATACGGACCGGTCGGTGGGCACCCTGCTGGGCCACCGAGTGACTCAGGCTCACGGCGCGGATGGGCTGCCCTCGGGAACCGTGCGCGTATCCCTGAAAGGCACAGCCGGTCAGTCCCTGGGCGCCTTCATGCCGCGCGGTGTGAGCATCGAGCTGCGCGGCGACGCCAACGACTACGTCGGGAAGGGACTGTCGGGCGGCACGATCAGCGTCGCGCCTCGCCCGGAGAACTCCACCCGACCGGAACACAACGTCATCGCCGGCAACGTCATCGGCTACGGCGCGACGTCCGGGTCGATATTCCTGTCGGGAACGGTCGGCGAGAGATTCCTCGTGCGCAACTCAGGCGTCGAAGCCGTGGTCGAAGGCATCGGAGACCACGGACTCGAATACATGACCGGGGGTGTGGCGGTCATCCTCGGACCCACAGGGCGCAACTTCGCGGCCGGGATGTCCGGAGGCACGGCCTTCGTCCTCGACTTCAACCCCAGTCGACTCAACCCGAAGGAACGAGCCGCGGGCGTCTTCAGATTCGGCGGCATCGGCGACTCCGATGTGCCGATCCTGCAGAGACTGCTGAGCGACCACGTCGCGGCGACCGGTTCTCCGCTGGCCGGCGAACTGCTGGCCGGACTCGACCGCGGCCAGGACATCCTGTCCCGTTTCACCAAGATCATTCCCGTCGCCTATGCGCGAATCAAAGACATCCAGGAGGAACTCGAGAACAGCGGCGAAACCGCCGATTCCGAGAACACCTGGCAGACCATTCTGGAGGCCGCACATGGCTGATCCGCGAGGATTCCTCACCACCACCGAACGCGAACTCCCTGCCCGCAGGCCCGTGCCGATTCGGCTCATGGACTACTCCGAGGTCTACGAAAAGGGGGATCCGGCACAGCTGCGCCGACAGGCTTCTCGCTGCATGGACTGCGGCGTGCCCTTCTGCCACCAAGGATGTCCGCTGGGCAACCTCATTCCGGAGTTCAACGACGCCATGTATCGCGGGGAGCTGTCGCGCGCCGTGGAACTGCTCCACGCGACGAACAACTTCCCCGAATTCACCGGCCGGGCCTGCCCGGCACCGTGTGAGAACGCCTGCGTGCTCGGCATCAACCAACCTGCCGTGACGATCAAGCAGGTCGAAGTCTCCATCGTCGACGACGGATTCGCCGCCGGACTCATCATCCCCGTCGTCCCTGACCGGATCACCGGTCACACCGTCGCCGTCATCGGCTCCGGACCGGCCGGACTCGCCGCCGCACAGCAGCTGACCCGAGCCGGGCACACCGTCGTCGTCTTCGAACGTGAGGACCGCCTCGGCGGACTGCTGCGCTACGGCATCCCGGACTTCAAGCTCGAGAAGCACCATATCGACCGCCGCCTGACCCAGATGCGTGCCGAAGGCACACGGTTCGAAACCGGAGTCGAGATCGGCCGCGACATCGACTTCGCCGCACTGCAGACCCGCTTCGACGCGGTTCTGGTGGCCACCGGAGCCACCGTGCCACGCGATATGGAGCTGCCGGGGCGCGGACTGGACGGAGTCGAATTCGCGATGGACTACCTCGTGCCGTCCAACCGGGCACAGGCGAGCGACGCGGCCTCGGCCACAGACTCGGCACCGTTCATCGATGCGGCCGGCAAGCACGTCGTCATCATCGGCGGCGGAGATACCGGAGCGGACTGCCTGGGCACGGCTCTGCGCCAGGGAGCCGCCTCGGTGACGACTCTGGCCATCGGCGCCCAGCCGCCGGTCGAGCGCGGGGCCGACTCGCCGTGGCCGACGGTGCCGCGGATCTTCGAGGTCCAATCCTCACACGAGGAGGGCGGAACCAGGCGGTATCTGGCCTCGACGACGCGGTTCGTCGGAGACGACTCGGGCAAGGTGTGCGGAATCGAAGTCGCACAGACGCAGTTCGCCGACGGCCGCCGCATCCCGACACCGGGCACGGAGCACGTCATCCCCGCCGATCTCGTGCTGTTGGCACTGGGATTCAGCGGACCGGAGACGGCGCTGATCGACCTCGAAGCCGGTGCCGGTGGGGCATTCGACCGGGCCGAGGACTATGCGGCGCAGCCGGGAGTCTTCGTCGCCGGCGATGCCGGGCGCGGGCAGTCGCTCATCGTCTGGGCCATCGCGGAAGGACGTGCCGCGGCCGCGGAAGTCGACCGGTTCCTGACCGGGTCGACGAGGCTGCCGGCACCCGTGCGGCCCACCGACGTAGGGTTCAAATGCTAAGATAGTGCATGTCAGAAATTGAGAAGGGGCGGTGGTGCGGCACAGCGAAGTGCCGCACTCACATCGCCCGTGACCAGCGGAGAGCGGTGGCGTCCGCCCGCTGAGACTTTAGGTAGGGTGGAGCGTATGAGGCGTGCAAAGATAGTCGCAACTTTAGGTCCGAACCAGAACTCCTATGAAGAGATCCGCGAGCTCGTCGATGAAGGCGTCGATGTCGCCCGATTCAATCTGAGCCACGGAAAACGAGAAGAGCACGAAGAGAAGTTCGCCTGGGTCCGCCAGGCCGCCCTCGACACCGGACGCCCTGTTGCCGTCCTGTTGGACCTGCAGGGTCCGAAGATCCGCGTGGGCACTTTCGCCAATGGCAAGGAAGAGCTCGTCGAAGGGGCCTCTTTCACCATCACCAGCCGTGACGTCCCCGGCACCGCAGAGCTCGTGTCCACGACCCTGCCGACCCTGGCAGAAGACGTCTCCGTGGGCGATCCGCTGCTCATCGACGACGGGCGCCTGCGCCTGCGCGCCACCGAGGTGACCGACACCGATGTGGTCACCGAGGTCGAGATCGGCGGAACCATCTCCAACCACAAGGGCATCAACCTCCCCGGCGTCCCGGTCTCCGTTCCCGCTCTGTCGGAGAAGGACGTCGACGATCTCAGATGGGGGCTCCAGCTCGGCTTCGACTGGGTCGCACTGTCCTTCGTCCGCAGCCCCAAGGACATGGATGATGTGCGCGCGGTCATGGACGAAGTCGGCATCACGGCTCCGGTCATCGCCAAGCTCGAGAAGCCGCAGGCAGTCGACCAGCTCGATGAGGTCATCGACGCTTTCGACGGAATCATGGTCGCCCGCGGCGACCTCGGCGTCGAGCTGCCGCTCGAGCAGGTCCCGATCGTGCAGAAGCGGGCGGTCGAGATCGCCCGCCAGCAGGCCAAGCCTGTCATCGTGGCCACGCAGATGCTCGAGACGATGATCGATGCGCCGCGGCCCACCCGCGCCGAGGCCAGCGACTGCGCGAACGCCGTCCTCGACGGCGCCGATGCGCTCATGCTCTCCGGCGAGACCTCGGTCGGTGCCCACTGGGTCGAGGCGATCCGGACGATGAGCCGGATCATCGGCTCCACCGAAGAGCACGGTCTCGAGCGGATCCCGGCACTGGGCACCGTCCCGCACACGAAGGGCGGAGCCGTCACCGCCGCTGCCGTGCAGATTGCTGAGCAGCTCGATATCGACCTCCTGTGCACCTTCTCACAGACCGGCGACTCCGTGCGGCGCATGTCGCGGCTGCGCCCGGCTTGGCCCATCCTCGGCTTCACGCCCGACCCGCAGGTCCGCCATCAGCTGGCGCTGACCTGGGGGGTGCGCCCGTACCTCGTGAAGACCGTGCGCCACACCGACCAGATGGCGCGCCAGGTCGATGCCGTTCTGCTGGCCGACGGCACCGCCCGCGAAGGCGATCAGAGCATCCTCGTGGCCGGTTCGCCTCCCGGGATTCCCGGTTCGACGAACGCTCTGCGCATCCACACCATCGGTGATGCCGCCAAGGGTGTGACGGCCGCCTATCAGGATGCTTCGGACTCCGAGGAGGACCCGCTGGCCGGATACGGAGTCGTGGCCGAAGCGCCTATCACCCGTGAAGTGCCGATCGTGCGCGAGGGCCACTCTCCCCGCCACTGATTGCCACCAGGCTCAAACGCCGGCGGCGTCCGCCCTCATGATCACGGGGCGGGCGCTGCCGGCGTCTCTGTGTTCGGAGCCGGGCGGGAACCGATTCCGAATTGCGAGACAGATCACAGGGAAGCGGGGAATTTTGCAGATTGCTCAACAGTTGTGCACTCTGTTGCCTAATCCTCCCTGCGGATCTCAGAGGGGAGGACCCGCTAGGAGAGGAATTCAATGAGACTGCCCGCATGGAGCAAGTCCTTCGGAGTGCAGGTGACCATCGCACTCGTCGCCGGTGTCATCCTCGGGCTCATCGCCCGCTCATGGGGACCGGTCAGCGACACCGCTGACAACTGGCTCGGCCAGACCCTGGACACCATCGGCTCGTCGTATGTCACACTGCTCAAGGCCGCTGTCGTCCCACTGGTCATCACCGCGATCATCGCGAGCATCGGCAATCTGCGCAATGTCACCAACGCCGCCAGGCTGGCGATGTCGACCCTGCTGTGGTTCGCCCTCACCGCTCTCATCGCCGTCGTCCTCGGACTCATCATCGGCATCGTCATGCAGCCCGGCGCCCACGCCGATGCCGCTTCGCTCAACGCCGGTGCACCCGACTCCCAGGGCAGCTGGCTGGGCTTCCTCACCGGACTGATCCCGGTGAACTTCCTCGGGCTCGAGGTGGCCACCGCACCCGATGACGCCGGAGTCATGACCTCCGAGGTCAACTTCAACATCCTCCAGCTCATCATCGTCTCCGGTGCCATCGGCATCGCCGCGGTCAAGGTCGGCAAGGCCGCAGAGCCGTTCCTCCAGTTCACCGAGGCGGCCCTGGCCGTGGTTCAGAAGGTCGTCTGGTGGATCGTGCGGATCGCCCCGATCGGTACGCTCGGCCTCATCGGCAACGCAGTGAACTCCTACGGCTGGTCGACGATGGGCTCGCTGCTGTGGTTCGTCGTCGCCGTCTACGTCGGTCTAGCGATCGTCTTCTTCATCGTCTACCCGGCCCTGGCTCGGGCCAACGGACTGTCGGTGCGCCAGTACTTCTCCGGAGTCTGGCCGGCCACTCAGATGGGCTTCGTCTCCCGCTCGTCGATCGGCACCATGCCCGTGACGCAGAAGGTCGCCACCGACAACTTCGGGGTGCCCCACTCCTACGCCGCCTTCGCCGTGCCCTTCGGCGCGACGACGAAGATGGACGGCTGCGCCGCGATCTACCCCGCCATCGCTGCCGTGTTCGTCGCACAGTTCTTCGGCATCGATCTCTCCCTCATCCAGTACCTGCTCATCATCTTCGTCGCCGTCATCGGCTCTGCGGCCACGGCCGGTACGACTGGCGCGACCGTGATGCTCACCCTGACCCTGTCGACCCTGGGCCTGCCCCTCGAAGGCGTCGGTCTGCTGCTGGCTATCGAGCCGATCGTGGACATGGGGCGCACCGCGCTCAACGTCTCCGGCCAGGCACTCGTCCCGGCCATTGTGGCCAAGCGGCATGAGATCCTGGACGTGGAACGTTACGATGCCCCGCGCATCAACGGCTACGTTCCGACCGAGGAGGACGCAGATGTCGACGAGACCCGCACCGAGGACGCCCGCAGTCAGAGTTGATCTACTCCCAGCCGAGGGGATGGTCGAGCACGATGTCCTGCAGGTGACATCCCTGCTCGGCCGCCTCGTCGATGCAGGTGCCGCTCTCGGCTGGGTCTCAGCTCCGTCTGTCGAGGAGATCGCGGATGTCGTCGGCCGCCTGTCCGCGGGCACTGACACCGGGGATTCCGCTGCCGCAATCGCTCGCACCGGAACCGAGATCACCGGCTTCGCTTACTGGAATCGGTACGCTCGCCCGACGTTCCGCCCACATGTCGACATCGAAAAGGTGGCCGTCGCCCCGGACGCTCAAGGTCAGGGCGTGGGCAGGAAGCTGATGGAGGCGCTCATTCGGGCGGCACGTCTCCACAGGACTGAGGTTGTCACTCTCGATCTGCGCGGAGACAACGCTGCGGCCATCGGTCTCTACGAATCCCTCGGCTTCACCCGATACGGACGACTCCCGGATTTCGTGGCAGTGGGCGAGAAGCGATACGACACGCTGCTGTACTCCCTCGACCTGCGCGCAGCCCAGTGAGATCGCCTGGACTGAACCCACCCCCGACTCTCTGAGGGCAAATCCAGGTCACCATCGGATACATTCCGCCGCACGAAATGTCCGATAGCGACCTGGATTCGGGAGTTGGAGTCCGCCGTCACCTGGGAAACACAGAAGGCACTGTCGACATCACGTTCGACAGTGCCTTCGTCCGTACCGGATGCGGGACTCGAACCCGCACGTCTTTCGACAATGCATTTTGAGTGCACCGCGTCTACCAATTCCGCCAATCCGGCTAGTCACAAGCTGTCCTCTCAGGACCGCCTGTGCAACGGGGACGATTCTACTGTGCGCGCGGACCGATTGCACAATCGCCACCCGCCGAGGATGCACTCCGGTGGCCACCGTCACCGCTCGTGGCCACCCTCACAGAATAAACTTCCGGGTCCGCTGGCCATGACGCTGAGCGCCTGGTCTAGACTGGTGCCGTGCTTTCAAACAGCGAAGAATCAACTTCAGATGAGTCCGTGCCGGTTCGCCGCGTAGTCGTGGCCGAAGACGAGGCCGTGATTCGTCTCGATATCGTAGAAATGCTCCGCGAGGTCGGCTATGACGTCGTCGGTGAGGCGGCGGACGGCGAATCCGCCATCCGCCTGGCTGAGGAGCTGCGCCCGGACCTCGTCGTCATGGACATCAAGATGCCCATCCTCGACGGAATCTCCGCCGCCGAGCGCATCGCCAGGGCCCGCATCGCCCCCGTGGTGCTGCTCACCGCCTTCTCGCAGAAGGAGCTCGTCGAGCGGGCCCGCGATGCGGGTGCCATGGCCTATGTCGTCAAGCCGTTCACCTCGGCCGACCTCATCCCGGCCCTGGAGATCGCGCTCTCGCGTCATGCCGAGATCAGCTCGCTCGAGTCCGAGATCTCCGATCTCACCGAACGCTTCGAGACCCGCAAGCTCGTCGAGCGCGCCAAGAGCCTCCTTCAGACCTCCATGGGTCTGAGCGAGCCCGAAGCCTTCCGGTGGATCCAGAAGACGTCGATGGACCGTCGCCTGACGATGCGCGAGGTCGCTGAGACCGTGCTCAAGCAGATCGGCACGAAGAAGTAATCACCTCCCGGACCAGACAAGGTCCGGACCCGGAACCCGAGAGGGCCGGCGAATCCCGAGTCGGATTCGCCGGCCCTCTGCTTTCGCCGTGGACTTTCGCCGAGAAGGCGCTGTGCCTCAGCCTTTCGGCTCGGTCTTCAGGATCATATTCGTGATCCGCACGATCGATAGCAGGCGCCCCGCCTCGTCGGTCATCTTCACCTCATGGGAGACGATCGTGCGTCCCTGGTGGAGCACCTCGGCGCGACCGGTCACCACGCCCTCTCGCGCGGCACGCAGGTGAGTGGCGTTGAGATCGACCCCGACGACGTTCTTTCCGCCGGAGAGCAGATACGAATGCATCGACGCCAGGGATTCGGCGAGAACGACGTGGCCGCCTCCGTGGAAGAGACCCATCGGCTGCCGATTGCCGACGACGGGAGCGGTGGCCACGACATGATCGTGAGCGAGCTCGACGAACTCGATTCCCATCCTCTCGGCCAACTCGCCCCCGGACCCCGGCGTGCGCAGCTGCCCGAGCAGCGTGTCTATCTCCTCAGTTGTGGTGTGAGCGGTCAGGGACACGTCGGGACGCAGCATCGATTCTCCTTCAAGTCAGCTTCGAACGCTAGGCTATGCCATGTGAGTCACTCAAACGAATCCCTCCTGCTCATCGACGGACACTCCCTGGCCTACCGGGCATTCCACGCCCTGCCGGTCGAGAACTTCTCCACCAGCACCGGTCAGACGACGAACGCCATCTACGGCTTCATCTCCATGCTCATCAACGTCCTCCGCGACGAAGAGCCCAGCCACGTGGCCGTGGCCTTCGACCTCGGACGCCAGACGTTCCGCCTCGAGGAATACCCCGAGTACAAGGCCGGACGGGCGAAGACTCCGCCCGAGTTCCACCCGCAGATCGACCTCATCAAGGACATCGTCACGGCGATGGGCATCCGGGTCGTGACGAAGGAGGGCTTCGAAGCCGATGACGCTCTGGCGACGATGGCGAAGATGGGCACGGACGCCGGCGCAGCCGTCGAAGTGATGAGCGGAGACAAGGATTCGTTCCAGCTCGCCTCCGCCCGGGTGACGATCCTCTACCCGAAACGCGGAGTCAGCGATCTCAACCGGATGACGCCGGCCGCGGTCGAGGAGAAGTACGGGGTGAGCCCCGCGAACTACCGGGGTCTGGCCGCACTCGTCGGTGAGAAGGCCGACAACCTGCCCGGTGTACCCGGAGTCGGTGACAAAACCGCCGCGAAATGGCTCACCGCCCACGGCGATCTGCCCGGGGTGTTGGACAATGCTGACACGATCGGCGGCAAGGTCGGGGAGAAGCTGCGCGACCATATCACCGAGGTGGAGCGGAACTACCGACTCAACCGCCTCCTCGACGACGTCGACCTGGGGTTGGAGTTCGACGACCTGGTCTGGGGCGAAGGCGACCCGGCCGAGCTGTCGAGCCTGTTCGACCAACTCGAATTCCAGGCCCTCGGCAAGCGTCTGGCCGCGATCTTCCCCGAGGCCGGAACCGAGTCCGAGCCGGCACCGGCACGCGAGACGAACATCGAGACCGTCGACATCGACACTCTGCTGACGAAGATCGCCGACCATGATGTGCTGGCGCTCGATTCCGACGCCTCCTTCGAACTCGGCCACGGCCAGGCACGGACCCTGGCGGTCTCCGCCGAACCCGGCCGGGCCTGGGTCGTCGACCTCGCCGAGGCGGGGCAGAAGGTCGTCGGTGCGCTCGGATCAGCCCTGGGTGGGCATTCGCTCATCCTCCACAGTTCGAAGCTGCAGATCAAAGCGTGGGAGTCGATGGGACTGTCCGTGACGGATATCGCCGGGGACACGGCCCTGGCTGCCTACCTCCTCGTGCCCGATGCCCGGTCCTATGAACTCGGGCAGATCGCCGCCGACCGTGCCGGAATCGATCTCAGCGAACCCGAGGCCGATTCCGGACAGCTCGCCCTGGACCTCGACTCCGATGCCGCGGTGACCACGCACGGCCAACGTGCCGCCGCTCTGCTCGAGGTCCACGAGGTGCTCGCGAAGGCCGTCGAGGAAGCGAACATGACTCAGGTGTACCGCGAGATCGAACTGCCGCTCGTGCCCGTGCTCGCGCGCATGGAAGCGACCGGGATCGCCGTCGACGAGACCGGACTGTCGAACCTCATCGACGAATTCACGAAACAGGCCGAAGCCAGCGCGAGGGAGGCCTATGAGGCGATCGGCCACGAGGTGAACCTCGGTTCTCCCAAGCAGCTGCAGACCGTGCTCTTCGACGAACTCGATATGCCCAAGACCAAGCGGACGAAGACCGGCTATACGACCGATGCCGACGCCCTGGCCGAACTGTTCGTCAAGACCGAACACCCTTTCCTCCAACACCTGCTGGCCTACCGGGATTCGACGAAGCTCAAGCAGACCGTCGTCGGACTGCGGGGGAGCGTTGCCGACGACGGCCGCATCCATACCACCTACCAGCAGACCGTGGCCGCCACCGGACGGCTCTCGTCCCTGGATCCGAACCTGCAGAACATTCCGGTGCGGACCGAATCGGGTCGACGCATCCGCGACATCTTCATCGCCGACCCCGAGGTGGCCGAGGGGACTCTGCTCACCGCCGACTACTCGCAGATCGAAATGCGGATCATGGCTCATCTGTCCGGCGATGCCGCGCTCATCCAGGCGTTCAAGGACGGTGAGGATCTGCACTCCTATGTCGGCTCGAAGGTCTTCGGAGTCGGCATCGACGATGTGGACTCCGAGATGCGTTCGAAGGTCAAGGCCATGTCCTACGGGTTGGTCTACGGGCTCTCCGCCTACGGCCTCTCTCGGCAGCTGGCGATCGGCGTCGATGAAGCCAAGGGGCTGATGGACCAGTACTTCGAGCGCTTCGGTGCCGTCAAGGACTACCTCGACGATATCGTCGAGCAGGCTCGCGCCAACGGGTTCACGGAGACCATCATGGGCCGTCGTCGTTATCTGCCGGCGTTGCACAGCGACCGTCGGCAGCTGCGGGACATGGCCGAACGCGCAGCACTCAACGCTCCGATCCAGGGTTCGGCAGCCGACATCATGAAGATTGCCATGCTCAAGGTGGCCGCCCGTCTGGACGATCTGCAGTCGCCGATGCTGCTGCAGGTCCATGACGAGATCATCGTCGATGTCCGTCCGGACGAGATCGATGAGGTGAAGACGATCGTCACGGAGGAGATGGGATCGGCGTTCGAACTCGATGTGCCTCTGGACGTCAACGTCGGCACCGGCCGCTCCTGGCACGCCGCCGCCCACTGACCCGCTGCCCGCTGACTCGCCGCTCTCGTTCAAGCGCAAGCGCAGAAAACTGTCTCGTCCGCGCTCATTCAAGCGTCCCCGCAGTTTGCGCGCCGTGTACCACACGACAAACGCGCTAGCGTTTGAACGGGAGCGTGACGGGTGAGATGCGCGGGGCGAGGACGGCTTGAATGTGGACGCCGTGGGCTGACGGACTGGCACGGTGATAGCCGCAAGCGCGTCACGATCCGCATAGGCTGACGGCATGACGAGCGAATCCGAAGACGCACGCGAGCTGGAGAGCTTCACAGCAGGCACCAAACGGATCACTGCTCTTGTGAGTACGATCGGTGATGAACGGTGGGCGGCGCCGGGGCTCGGCAGATGGGATGTCCGCGGCCCCGTCGGTCATACGAGCAGAGCATTCAACATGCTCGTGACCGCCCTGGACCGACCGGCGGAAGCGTTCAATGCTCTGTGCGAGTCAGCCCTCACCAAGGTCTCCACGCTGAGCCCCGCAGACGCGGATGCGACGATCATGACGGCGGCCGGGGGAATGCGGGCCGGAGACTATGTGCGCACACGGACCTGCGAACTCGTCGTCCACGGAATCGACATCGACGCCGCACTCGGCGTCGAACCCACTGTTCCGGAGGCCGCGCTCCGGGAATCATTGGCGCTCGCAGCGGGGCTGGCGATGCAGAGCGGAACGAGCAGTTCAGTGCTCGCCGGGCTGACCGGCCGTGGGGGACTGGCCGAGGACTTCACAGTCCTCGGCTGAGGATCGTCCCTATATCGGTCCCGGCTGCGGATATGTGCCCAGGCAGCCGATCTGACAGGACTGGGCTTTCGGCCCAGTCAGTCCTTGGTCAGGGTGGTGGAGAAGATCGCGGTACCGGGCATGAGCGCACCGCGCAGCGGCGACCAGCCGCCCCAAGCGGTCCGATTCTCCTCGGGCCATTCGGGTTCGGTCACCGAATCGATCGTGAAGCCGGCCTCGACGAGGAGACGGACCCAGTCGCTCATCGTCCGGTGATGCTCGGCGTAGACCGGCTGACCATCCGAAGACAGCTCGACGTACGGAGTGCGATCGAAGTACGAGTACTCAACCGTCAGACCGGCCTCACCCGGAACATCGGGGAACATCCACCGCATCGGGTGAGTCGTCGAGAAGACCCACTGTCCGCCGTTGCGCAGCACTCGGGCCACCTCGGCGAAGACGACCTCGGCGTCCTTGACGAAGGGCAGGGCACCGTAGGAGGAGAACGCGCGATCGAAGCTGTTCGATGCGAACGGCAGCTGTCGGGCATCGGCGAGAAGGAACGTCGGGGGAGTCGCCTCGGCGCTCAGGGGATGTTCGCGCTGCAGACGCGAGGCCTGCTCGAGCATTCCGGCCGAGACGTCGACACCTGTGGTGATCGCGCCCTGCTCGGCCAGCCACCGGGAGCACTGACCGGCACCGCAGCCGACCTCGAGAACCTGCTTCCGGTCGACATCGCCGAGGAGGCGCACATCGGATTCGTGAATTCCTTCCGGACACCAGATGAAATCCGAGGCCCCGAGGAACGTGCCGTGTTCGGCGAGATACTCCTCGGCCGAGTTGTCCCAATAGCTGCGATTGGCCCGGACGGAAGCCTCTTCGTCGATCGGGAGATAGCCACCGCTGATGACCTCGGCTCCGTCAGTTCCTTCGCTCATGGTTCCTCCGTGGCCCCAGGTGGTGATGATTCGTCTCTTCGGCGTGCATTCACGCCCAATAAGGTGCTAGCATTGACAACCGTATGCGCCTGTGCATACAAGTCCAAATTCGCAATCGAGACCGGATTCGGTTCTTGCGGCAACTTACACGACCTGCCGCCAGGGTACCGGATCTGGACCAATATTCCATCGGAGTCCCTACCTATATGACCACCACCACGCCGGAATCGGTGCAGCCGAAGCAGGTCGCTGTCAACGACATCGGAACCGCTGAGGATTTCCTCGCCGCCGTCGATGAGACCATCAAGTACTTCAACGATGGCGACATCGTTGAGGGCGAAGTCGTCAAGGTCGACCGTGACGAAGTCCTCGTCGACATCGGATACAAGACGGAAGGCGTCATCCTCGCACGTGAGCTTTCCATCAAGCACGATGTCGATCCCGGCGAAGTCGTCGAGGTCGGGGACGAAATCGAAGCCCTCGTTCTTCAGAAGGAAGACAAAGAGGGTCGTCTCATGCTGTCGAAGAAGCGCGCTCAGTACGAGCGTGCCTGGGGCGACATCGAGAAGATCAAGGAAGACGACGGCGTTGTCACCGGCACCGTCATCGAGGTTGTCAAGGGCGGCCTGATCGTCGACATCGGACTGCGCGGCTTCCTGCCCGCGTCCCTGGTCGAGATGCGCCGCGTCCGCGACCTCGCTCCCTACATCGGCCAGCAGGTCGAAGCCAAGATCATCGAGCTCGACAAGAACCGCAACAACGTGGTCCTGTCGCGCCGTGCCTGGCTCGAGCAGACCCAGTCGGCCGTCCGTCACGACTTCCTGCAGACCCTGCAGAAGGGCCAGGTCCGTCCTGGTGTCGTGTCCTCCATCGTCAACTTCGGTGCGTTCGTCGACCTCGGTGGTGTCGACGGACTCGTCCACGTCTCCGAACTGTCCTGGAAGCACATCGATCACCCGGGTGAGGTCGTCACCGTGGGCGACGAAGTCACCGTCGAGGTTCTCGACGTCGACATGGACCGTGAGCGCGTTTCGCTGTCGCTCAAGGCCACCCAGGAAGATCCTTGGCAGCACTTCGCTCGCACGCACGTCATCGGACAGATCGTGCCGGGCAAGGTCACCAAGCTCGTTCCGTTCGGTGCATTCGTGCGCGTCGAAGACGGCATCGAAGGCCTCGTCCACATCTCCGAGCTGGCCGTGCGCCACGTGGATCTGCCCGAGCAGGTCGTCTCGGTCGACGAGACCATCTACGTCAAGGTCATCGACATCGACCTGGAGCGCCGCCGCATCTCGCTGTCGCTGAAGCAGGCGAACGAAGGCGTCGACCCCGAGGCCGAAGAGTTCCTCGACCCCGCTCTGTACGGCATGCCGCAGGAGTACGACGAGGACGGCAACTACAAGTACCCCGAGGGCTTCGACCCCGAGACCAACGAATGGGTCGAGGGCTACGAGGCTCAGCGTGAGACCTGGGAGCAGCAGTACGCCGCCGCTCAGGAACGCTGGGAAGAGCACAAGAAGCAGGTCGCCAAGGCCATCGCAGCGGATGCTGAGGCCTCCGCAGCCGATGCCGTCGGATCTGCCGAAGCCGCTCCGGCCACCGGATCGTTCTCCTCCGAAGAGGCGAGCGACGAGGGCACCCTGGCCAGCGACGAAGCTCTCGCAGCCTTGCGTGAGAAGCTTGCAGGCAGCTGATAGCAGCCACCAGAAGGGCTCCCGGTCGGAAGGCCGGGGGCCCTTTCTGTATGCCCCCACGGCTCGGGCACGCCTGCGCCCGTGGCTGTGGTACACGCTCATCCTCTGTGTCGGCAGTCTGACCGTCTTCGGCTCCGTCGCCGCGGACCCCGGCGGCAGCGTCGTCGCCTCCAATGACGACACCTCACTGTTCATCTGGTGGCTCGGGCACGGCGCACAGGTTCTCGCAGACATCCTCGGATTCGGACCTGGGGAAACCGGCGGCCTGCTGTACACGGAATCGATGAACGCCCTCGGCGGGGGAGTCAACGGAGCCTGGAATACCTCGCTCGCCGGGTTCGCGATCCTGCTCGCTCCCGTGACGTGGGTGGCCGGCCCCATCGTGAGCTACAACCTCCTCATCCTCGCCTTCCCGGTGTTCGGCAGCCTGGCCGCAGCTGTGCTCTTCCGCCGCTTCCTCGACCGTCTGCCCGCTTTCATCGCCGCTGCTGGGGTCGGCTTCTCCAGCTATGTCATTGCCCAGCTCGGCGGCCACCCGAACCTCGCCTATATCGTCACTCCGCCCCTGACCGCCTGGGCGATCCTCGCGCTCCTCGACCTCGGCCGAGCGATACAGGCGGATCCCGGCCGTTCACTGCTGCGCAGCCGTCGCCTGTGGCTGCTCGGAGGAGGCTTCGGGCTCCTCCTCGGCTTCCAGTTCTACGTCTCCACCGAAGTTCTGGCCGGGACCTTCCTCGCCGCACTCTGCTTCCTGGCCAGCCTCGCCGTCTTCGGACGCCGCCTCCACCGCTCCCGGTCATGGGTCGCCCTCGGCCTCGGTTCCGCAGTCGCCGGCTGCATCGCCATGCTGTGTGCGATCCCGCTGCTGGTGACCATGTCCGGACCGAACGCCCCACAGGGCGCCATCCGCCCACATGGAGTATGGAACACCGACCTGCTCGACCCGATCCTCCCCGCCGCCCCGGCCTGGCTGAGCTCCGGAGTGTCCCCTCTGCCCCGGATCATGGAGATCGACCCCGCCGAACTCGGCGCCTACGTCGGCGCACCAGCTCTGGCGGCGGCCGTGCTCATCGTTCTCGGCCTCGCCCGCCGGTCCGCACATGCGGTGCCGGTGCGCATCGCCGCGGCAACCGGCCTCCTCGTCGGCCTGCTGGCACTGGGCTCACCGATCCTCCTCGGCGGCCGAATCGCCCTCGAGACCGGTCCGTTCGCGCTCATCGAAGCCATCCCCGTTCTCAACAACATCCTGCCCATGCGGCTCGTCCTCCACTCTACGATCGCGCTCTTCGCCGTACTCGGAATCGGCCTCCAGTGGGCGCTGAACCACCGGAAGCTGCTTCGCGCCCGCGCCCTCCTCATCCTGCTCGTCCTCGCCGCCGTGGCCGTCCTCCCCGCTCCGCAGACCGCCCATGAGGTGACAGTTCCAGACTTCTACGAGCACTCCATCGCCGAGGTGATCCCCGCCGGATCCGTCGTCAAGACCTTCCCCCGCCCCCTCGCATGGGCCGAGCCCCACGCCGACGAAGCCATGGTGTGGCAGTCGGTCAGCGGATTCGGCTACCGCGAGACCGGCGGCTACTTCATCGGCTCGAGCCCGGAATCTGCGGTGACCTATTCCGCCCCCGAGGATGCCCTCGACGAACTCCTGCACGGCTCCGTCTTCGACGGGGAGCCCATGCCTGGCGCGGACAGCCCGGAAGTCGCCTCGGCGGTCGCCGAACTGAGGGAGACCGGGGTCGACTTCATCGTCCTCGCCCCCGAAGCTCCGCTCCTGCCGGGAGGTGAGGGAGAGTATGCGGCATTCCTCGATGCCGCCGTCGGAGATCCGATCTTCGCCGATGAGGGAGTGCGGGTCTACCGACTGGATCAGTAGGATGATCCCATGCTGAGAATCGGTCTCACCGGCGGAATCGGCGCCGGAAAGTCAACGGTGTCCGCAATGCTCGTCGAACACGGGGCAGTGCTCGTCGACGCCGACAGGATCGCCCGCGAAGTCGTCGAACCCGGACAGCCGCTGCTCGAGAAACTGGCCGGGGCCTTCGGGCCGCAGGTGCTGCACTCCGACGGTTCGCTCGACCGGCCGGCACTGGCCGCGGCAGCCTTCGTCGATTCCGACCACACAGCACGGCTCAACGGCCTGATGCATCCGGCGATCCGCGACCGGACCGCCGAACACTTCGCCAGACACGCCGATGCCGAGATCGTCGTCCACGACGTCCCGCTGCTCGTCGAGAACGACATGACATCGGCCTACCACCTCAATCTCCTCGTCGACGTGCCCGCCGAGGTGCGCCTGCAGCGGCTCATGGACTCCCGCGGAATGGACCGCGAAGACGCCGTCGCACGGATCTCCCGCCAAGCCGATGACGACACCCGCCGAGCAGCCTGCGATGTCATCATCGACAACTCCGGTCCCGTCGAAGAGACGAAGGCCGCGGTCGGCCGGCTCATCGAATCGCGGATCCGCCCCTTCGCCGCCAATCTCGCGTCCGGGCTGCGGGCATCGAATGCTGCCCTCGAACTCGTCGATCCCGCGGATGCCGACTGGATCGGTGACGCGCAGAGAGCGATCAGGAAGCTGCAACACGGCACGGGCGAGCAGTTCGCCATCGAACATATCGGCTCCACCTCTGTGCCGGGACTGCCCGCCAAGGACGTCATCGATCTGCAGCTCCTCGTCCCCGATCTCACCGCCGCCAGGGAGCTGGCACCTCGACTGGCCGAACTCGGTTATCCGGGAGCCGAGATGAGCGACCACCTCGGCGAACAGTCGACCGAAGGGAAATGGCTCCACGCGAACACGGATCCCGGCCGTGCCGTCAATCTGCATGTGCGCACCGCGGACTCGGTCGGTGTGCGCTTCGCCCGCGCGTTCCGTGACCTGCTCATCGCGGACACGGGGGAGCGTGACCGTTACCTCGAGATGAAGAGAGACCGTTTGGCCGAAGCGAAGGCTGCGGGCGGGACGAACGGGCAGATGATACGAACATATGCGGAATCGAAGGAACCGTACTTCCTGCAGATGCGCCGCCGACTGGTGCCCGACAGCTTCGACTGACACGGTGACCCACGTCGGCGGGCACTTCGCCGAGGCTGTCGTTCCGACTCCGGTCTGCCCAATGTCAGGGGCGAGGGCTAGGGTTGGACTATGAGCTCAGAACGCCCCCTGCCAGCGATCGGCCACCGCCCCGACGTCACCCGCGAGGTGGCGCCCTTCGAGGTCGTCTCCGAGTACTCTCCCTCCGGTGACCAGCCGACGGCGATCCGAGAGATCTCCGACCGGCTCGACGCGGGAGAGCGGGACATCGTCCTCCTCGGTGCCACCGGCACAGGCAAGTCGGCAACGACGGCATGGCTCATCGAGCAGGTGCAGAGACCGACCCTGATCATGGCGCCGAACAAGACTCTCGCCGCGCAGCTGGCGAACGAGTTCCGACAGCTGCTGCCCAACAACGCGGTCGAGTACTTCGTCTCCTACTACGACTACTACCAGCCGGAAGCCTATGTGCCGCAGACGGACACGTTCATCGAGAAGGACTCCTCGATCAACGACGAAGTCGAACGACTCCGGCACTCGGCCACGAACTCGCTGCTCACCAGACGCGACGTCGTCGTGGTCTCGACGGTGTCGTGCATCTACGGTCTCGGCACTCCGGAGGAGTACGTCGACCGAATGGTCACCCTCCACAAGGGCGACGAATGCGATCGGGACGAACTGCTCAAACGCTTCGTGTCGATGCAGTACGCCCGCAATGATATGGCCTTCACCCGCGGGACCTTCCGCGTGCGCGGAGACACCGTCGAGATCATCCCGCAGTACGAGGAGCTCGCGCTGCGGATCGAATTCTTCGGCGATGAGATCGAATCGCTGCAGACCCTCCACCCGCTGACGGGCGAGATCGTGCGCGACGAGGACACCATCCACGTGTTCCCGGCCAGCCACTACGTCGCCGGTGAGAACCGGATGGCCACCGCGATCAGCGGCATCGAGGACGAGCTGCAGAAGCGGCTGAGCGAGTTCGAATCGCAGAACAAGCTGCTGGAGGCACAGCGGCTGAAGATGCGCACGACCTACGACCTCGAGATGATGGAGTCGATGGGCTTCACCTCCGGCATCGAGAACTACTCCCGGCACATCGACGGCCGCGAGCCCGGTTCGGCACCGAACTGCCTGCTCGACTACTTCCCCGAGGACTTCCTGCTCGTCATCGACGAGTCCCATGTCACGGTCCCGCAGATCGGCGGAATGTACGAAGGCGATATGTCGCGCAAGCGCACGCTCGTCGAGCACGGATTCCGCCTGCCCAGTGCCATGGACAACCGGCCGCTGAAATTCGACGAGTTCCGGGAGCGCGTGGGACAGAGCGTGTACCTGTCGGCCACACCCGGCAATTTCGAACTCGGCAACGCCAACGGATACGTCCAGCAGATCATCCGCCCCACCGGACTCGTCGACCCCGAGATCAAGGTCAAGCCGACGAAGGGGCAGATCGACGACCTCCTCGACGAGATCAAGACCCGTGTCGACGCGAACGAGCGTGTGCTCGTGACGACGCTGACGAAGAAGATGGCTGAAGATCTCACCGACTATCTGCTCGAACACGATATCCGGGTCCAATACCTCCACTCCGACGTCGACACTCTGCGACGTGTGGAGCTGCTCACAGAGCTGCGCGCGGGCGAATTCGATGTGCTGGTCGGCATCAACCTCCTGCGTGAGGGTCTCGACCTTCCCGAGGTCTCCCTCGTGGCGATCCTCGATGCCGACAAGGAAGGCTTCCTCCGGTCGTCGACATCGCTCATCCAGACGATCGGTCGTGCCGCACGTAACCTCAACGGCCAGGTGCACATGTACGCCGATACGATCACGGATTCGATGCGCACCGCCATCGACGAGACCGACCGCAGGCGCGCCATCCAGATCGCCTACAACGAAGAGCACGGAATCGATCCGGCCCCGCTGGTCAAGCGAATCGCAGACATCACCGAACGACTGCAGCGTGAGGACGAGGACACTCGAGAGCTGCTCACCGAATTCGACTACGGCAAGGGCAAGCGCGGCTACAACTCGACCCTGACCGACGAGCAGAGGGAAGCCGCCGGCAAACCCGGTTCGCTGCGCCCGCCGGCGGCCGACCTCACCGAACTCATCGAATCGCTGACCTCGCAGATGCATTCGGCCGCCGCGGAGCTGCAGTTCGAGCTCGCCGCACGACTGCGCGATGAGCTCTCCGACCTCAAGCAGGAGCTGCGCCAGATGAAGGAGGCCGGGCACGCCTGATCCACACCTGTGACGCGCGAGTGATGCTCGCGTGTTTATACTGGTGTGCTGGCGAAAGGGAGTATCCCGTCCATCCGCGGTCGTCACCACGACCCCACATGGGGTCCGGCCGCGGAGCGCACGCAGCTTCACCGCGTGGGAGAGACTTTCGACCTGGATACATCCTGTTCACCACGAAAGGCATCCATGGATATCCTGTCCTCCACGCTCGCGGCCGGCGGCAATGCCGCTGCTGCGAGCGAATCTCCGATTCCCGTCTGGTTCATGATCACCTCGGGAATCATCGTCGTTGCGATCCTCGTCTTCGACCTCCTGCTGGTCGTCAAGCGACCGCACACCCCGTCGATGCGGGAAGCGAGCATCTGGGTCGCCTTCTACGTCGCCCTGGCTCTGGTCTTCGCCGGCGCGCTCTTCGCCATCGGCGATGCCCAGCACGGCAGCGAGTTCCTCACCGGCTGGCTGCTCGAGTACTCGTTGAGCATCGACAACCTGTTCGTCTTCATCATCATCATGGGCAGCTTCTCGGTACCGCGGAAGTACCAGCAGGAAGTGCTCATGGTCGGCATCATCATCGCCATCATCTTCCGCGGCATCTTCATCCTCGCGGGTGCGGCGATCATCAGCGCCTTCGTCGAAGTCTTCTTCATCTTCGGCATCTTCCTCCTCATCGTCGCCTACCGGCAGGCCTTCAGCTCCGAAGACGACGGCGACGGCGAAAACGGTCTCATCCGGTTCCTGCGCAAGCGGATCAACGTCGTCGACGAATACCACGGCAACAAGCTGCGGGTGACCCTCGACGACAATAAGAAGTACTGGACCCCGATGTTCATCGTGTTCATCGCCATCGGCTCGACCGATGTGATGTTCGCGCTCGACTCGATTCCCGCGATCTTCGGCGTCACTCAGAATGCGTTCCTCGTGTTCACCGCGAACGTGTTCGCCCTCATGGGACTGCGTCAGCTGTACTTCCTGCTCGGGGGACTCGTCGACAAGCTCGTCTACCTCCACTACGGAATCGCCGCGATCCTCGGCTTCATCGGCGTCAAGCTCATCATCCACGCTCTGCATTCGAGCGATTGGGAGTTCCTCTCGTGGGGTCACTCGATCCCAGAGGTGCCGACATGGCTGTCCCTGACCGTCATCGTCCTCGCCATGGTGGTGGCCACTGTCGCTTCACTCGTGAAGATGAAGAAGGACGGCATCTCCTTCAAGGATGTCAGCTCGAACGAATCCGAAGAGGCCTGAGCCGATCGGACCCGGTCGCGCTGACACCACCTCGGTGTCGGCACAGAACGAGCGGGGTCCGTCTCGATCTCTCGAGACGGACCCCGCTCGTGTCTTCCCGGTCCGGGCAGACCCAGACCGGCAGTCCGGCGCTCAGCCCTGGGCGAAGGGGCCGAACACGGGAGTCCATTCGCGGATGTCCGTCGACTCGATGACACCGAGCGAGGCATAGGGATCGGCGGCGAGGTGGCTTTCGACCTCCGCACGGTCGGCGACGTTGAGGATCAGCAGCCCTGCCGGCTGCGGATCGTTGTCCAGTGGACCGGAGGCGAGGATCGTCCCGGTCTCATTCAGCTCCGCCTGCCAGCGGCGATGCGCGGGGCGGTGTTCCATCCGCGTATCCGTATCGGGACCATAGTGGTAGGTGACGGCGAAGACCGGCATATGTGACTCCTCGGTGTCGAGCAATAGGATGGAATCAGTCTAATCGGAAAGGTCTGTGCATCAGCGTGGCCAGATTGCAGGAGATCCCAGCGGAATTCGCTGACGACGACACGATCTACGAGTCCTTCGGCGAATACTGTCAAGAGATCGGTGTCGAGCCTTACCCGGCTCAGGACGAGGCGTTCCTCACGATCCTCGCCGGAGACAATACGATCATGGCGACCCCGACCGGCTCGGGGAAGTCACTCGTGGCTCTGTTCGCTCTCTACCAGTCCTTCACCCGCGGGATCCGGTCGTACTACACGGCCCCGCTCAAGGCCCTGGTGAGCGAGAAGTTCTTCTCCCTCATCGACGCCTTCGGCGCCGAGAACGTCGGGATGATCACCGGCGACTCCACCGTCAACCCGGAGGCGCCCGTCATCTGCGCCACGGCGGAGATCCTGGCCAACCAGGCGCTGCGCGAAGGCGGAATGCTCGACGCCGGAATGGTCGTCATGGACGAATTCCACTACGTCGCCGACCCCTCTCGCGGTTGGGCCTGGCAGGTGCCCCTCCTCGAGATGCCGCAGACCCAGTTCGTCCTCATGTCCGCCACCTTGGGCGACACCACCGACATCCGACGGACGATGACGGAGACGACCGGACGCGACTCCTCCGTGGTCACCTCGGCGACCAGGCCGGTCCCGCTCGACTACGAATACTCGACGGAGACTCTCTCGGACACTCTCCGCGGACTCGTCCGCAACGACAAGGCCCCGGTCTACGTCGTCTCCTACTCTCAGAACGGTGCCATCGACCTCGCCACCAACCTGCTCTCGGTCGATCTTGCCTCAAAGGAACAGAAGGCCGCCATTGCCGCAGCCATCAAGGGCTTCACCTTCGGCAAGGGATTCGGGACCAGCCTGCGCAAACTGCTGCTCCACGGCGTCGGCGTCCACCACGCCGGAATGCTGCCGAAGTACCGCCGCCTCATCGAACAGCTCGCGCTGAAGGGACTGCTGCTCGTCATCTCCGGCACCGACACCCTCGGTGTGGGCATCAATGTGCCCATCCGCTCCGTGCTGCTGACCGGACTGACGAAGTTCGACGGGCGGAAGATGCGCAGACTCAGCGTGCGCGAGTTCCAACAGCTCGCCGGACGTGCCGGCCGCGCCGGATTCGACACCCGCGGCTACGTCATCGCCCAAGCCCCCGAACACGTCATCGACAACCTCAAGGCAGAAGCCAAAGCGGCCAACGATGACAAGAAGAAAAAGAAGAAGGGCAAGAAGAAGGCCGCCCCGGTCGGTTTCGTCGGCTGGTCCGAAGAGACCTTCGCAAAACTCATCGAAGGCGAATCCGAGACCCTGCGACCGCGGATGAAGATCGACCATTCGACGATCCTCAACCTCGTCGCCCGCCCCGGCTCCGATGTGTCGACCATCAGCGACTTCATCGACAAGACGCATGAGACAAGGGAACGCCGGCTCGACCTCAAACTCACCGCGATCAGCATCGGACGCTCCCTCATCGATGCCGGACTCATCGAGGTCCGCGGCAGCGAACTCATCGCCACTCAGGACCTCGGCCCCCAGTTCGCGCTCAACCAGCCCCTGGCTCCCTTCGTGCTCGCCGCACTGGAGCTTCTCGACGAGAACGACGACACCTATGCCCTCGACGTCGTATCCATCGTCGAGGCGACCACCTCGGTGCCGTTCCAGATCCTCAAGGGCCAACTCGACCGGATCAAGGGAGAGACTCTGGCCGAACTCAAGGCCGAAGGCGTCGAATACGCTGAACGCATGGCGATCCTTGACGAGATCGAAAGCCCCGCACCCCTGGCCGAGATGCTCGACCCGGCCTTCGACCACTTCGTCGAGACTCATCCCTGGCTGCACCGTGGCGGCTTCGAACCCAAATCCGTCGTCCGCGACATGCTCGAGCAGGCCATGGGCTTCACCCAGTTCGTCGGCTACTACAGTCTCGCCCGGGCCGAGGGCAGCCTGCTGCGCTACCTCACCGACGTCTACCGCGCACTGCTCCACAACGTCCCCGCGGAGAACCGGACCGAGGAACTCGAGACCATCATCGAATGGTGTGGTGAGACCATCGCACGGACGGATTCGTCGCTGCTCGACGAATGGCGCACCCTGCAGGGACTCGACCCCACCGAAGCCCCCGACGAGCTGCCGGCACTCGACCGCCGCTTCTCCGAGAATACGAAGGTGTTCACCGCGGAGGTCCGCAATGCCCTGTTCCACCGTGTTCTGCTGGCCGAACGTGCGAACTACACGGAACTCGGCCGCCTCGACGCCGAATCCGGATTCGACTCCCGTGCCTGGGAAGACGCGATCGAGGACTTCTACGACGAATACGGAGAGCTCATCGTCGACCAGAAGGCCCGCGGTCGGGAATATATCGATATCAGCCCCGGTTCAGACACATGGAGCGTCCGACAGATCCTCGCCGATCCCGACGACAACAGGGACTGGGCCATCGACGCCGAGGTGGACGTGGCCGCCAGCGACGAATCCGGAGATATAGTGCTCCGCATCCTCTCCGTCGGAGAGATCGGCAGATGAGCCGGAATCCGCTGCGAATACAGCTATGTCAGTGCCGAGTAATACAGTGGTCAAGTGATGAAAACCAATAACGGTGAGCAAGTGACAGGCGTCTCCCATCTCGACACCCTGTGGGTCAAGGGAGCGCGAGCACACAATCTCAAGAACGTCGAGATCGCGCTGCCGCGCGATTCGATGGTCGTGTTCACCGGCTTGTCCGGTTCCGGCAAATCCTCGCTGGCCTTCGACACGATCTTCGCCGAGGGGCAGCGACGCTACGTCGAATCCCTGTCCTCCTATGCCCGGATGTTCCTCGGGCAGATGGACAAACCCGACGTCGACTTCATCGAAGGGCTGTCTCCAGCGGTGTCGATCGACCAGAAGTCGACATCGCGCAATCCGCGTTCGACCGTCGGCACGATCACTGAGGTCTATGACTTCCTCCGCCTGCTGTGGGCGCGGATCGGCATCCCGCACTGTCCCGTCTGCGGTGAGATCATCACGAAGCAGACCCCGCAGCAGATCGTCGACCAGCTGCTCGAACTCGAGGAACGGACGAAGTTCCTCGTCCTCGCTCCCGTCGTCCGGTCCCGCAAGGGCGAATTCGTCGACCTCTTCACCGACCTGCAGTCCAAGGGCTTCTCCAGGGCCGTCGTCGACGGCGAGCAGATCAGCCTGAGCGAACCGCCGACCTTGGAGAAGCAGTACAAGCACACGATCTCCGTGGTCGTCGACCGCCTCGTCGCCAAATCGGGAATGCGCCCGCGGCTGACCGACTCCGTCGAGACCGCCCTTGGGCTCGCCGACGGACGCATCGACATCGAACTCGTCGACGAAGGCACGACCCGCACTTTCTCCGAGCACATGTCGTGCCCGAACGAGCACCCGCTGACGATCGACGAGATCGAACCGCGCTCGTTCTCCTTCAACTCGCCCTTCGGCGCCTGCCCCACCTGCGACGGCATCGGCACGCGCCTGCAGGTCGACGAAGATCTCGTCGTCCCCGACGAGGATCTCAGCCTCGGCTCCGGGGCCATCGCCCCCTGGTCGGGAGGCAAACAGGTCTCGAAGTACTTCAACCGTCTGCTCAAGGGGCTCGGCGACGAACTCGGCTTCGATATGAAGACACCGTGGAAGAAGCTGCCGAAGTCCGCGAAGACCGCGATTCTGACGGGCAAGGACTACAAGGTCCACGTCAAGTACAAGAACCGCTTCGGGCGTGAACGCACGTACTCGACGGGCTTCGAAGGCGTCTACCAATACATTCAGCGCAAGCACGAGGAAACAGAATCCGAGTGGTCGCGTGAACGCTACGAGTCCTATATGCGCGAGATCCCGTGTGCCAGCTGTGACGGTACGCGCCTCAAACCGGAGATCCTCGCCGTCAAGGTCGGAGACAGGTCCATCGCCGAGGTCTCCGAACTCGCCCTCGACGAAGCAGCTTCCTTCCTCGGCTCCCTCGAGCTGAGCTCCCGCGATGCCGCCGTGGCGGCGCAGGTGATGAAGGAGATCAACGCCCGACTCGGGTTCCTCCTCGACGTCGGCCTCGACTACCTCAGCCTCAACCGGGCAGCCGGTACGCTCTCCGGCGGTGAGGCCCAGCGCATCCGCCTGGCCACGCAGATCGGCTCCGGCCTCGTCGGCGTCCTCTACGTCCTCGACGAACCCTCGATCGGACTGCACCAGCGAGACAACCGCCGACTCATCGAAACACTCAACAAACTCAAGGATCTCGGCAACACCCTCATCGTCGTCGAACACGATGAGGACACCATCGAATCCGCCGACTGGATCGTCGATATCGGACCCGGCGCCGGCGAGCACGGGGGAGAGGTCGTCTATTCCGGTCCCGTCACCGGCCTCAAGGATGCCGATGGATCGATCACCGGGGACTACCTCTCCGGCCGACGAGCGATTCAGATCCCGCCGACCCGACGCCCCGTCGACGAGGACCGGATGGTCACCGTCGAGAAGGCCGTGGAGAACAACCTGCGCGACGTCACGGTGTCCTTCCCCCTCGGTGTCCTCACCGCAGTCACCGGCGTGTCCGGTTCGGGCAAATCGACTCTGGTCAACGAGATCCTCTACACACAGATGGCCAACGTTCTCAACGGCGCCTCGCGGGTGCCCGGACGGCACAAGCGCGTGACTGGCCTGGACAATCTCGACAAGGTCGTCCACGTCGACCAGTCGCCGATCGGTCGCACCCCGCGGTCGAATCCCGCGACCTACACCGGCGTCTTCGACCATGTGCGCCGGCTGTTCGCCGAAACCGAATCGGCGAAGGTCCGCGGCTATCTGCCCGGACGGTTCTCCTTCAACGTCAAGGGCGGACGCTGCGAGAACTGCAGCGGCGACGGCACGATCAAGATCGAGATGAACTTCCTGCCCGATGTCTACGTCCCCTGTGAGGTCTGCCAGGGCGCCCGGTACAACCGGGAGACCCTGGAAGTCACGTTCAAAGGCAAGAACATCGCCGAGGTCCTCGATATGCCGATCGAGGAAGCCAACGACTTCTTCGCCGCGATCCCTGCGATCTCGCGACACCTCAAGACCCTCGTCGAGGTGGGGCTCGGCTATGTCCGACTCGGCCAGCCGGCCACGACTCTCTCCGGCGGCGAGGCACAGCGTGTCAAGCTCGCCGCCGAACTGCAGAAGCGCTCCCGCGGTCGCACCGTCTACGTGCTCGACGAACCGACGACCGGTCTGCACTTCGAGGACATCTCGAAGCTGCTCATGGTTCTCCAGGGACTCGTCGACAAAGGCAATACGGTCATCGTCATCGAACACAACCTCGACGTCATCGGCAATGCCGATCACATCATCGACCTCGGACCCGAGGGCGGCCGCGGCGGTGGGCAGATCATTGCCCAAGGCACTCCCGAAGAGGTCGCCGAGGTGGCCGAATCGCACACCGGACGGTTCCTCAAGCCGATGCTCAAGTCCTGATCCGAATGCCTGATCCATCCACCTACCGTCCGGCCACCGGGTCGATCCCCACATCGGCCGGGGTCTACAAATTCCGTGACCCCGACCGGCGGGTGATCTATGTCGGAAAGGCGAAGAACCTCCGCAATCGACTCAACTCGTACTTCGCCAACCCCGCCCAGCTGCACCCGCGCACCTCGACGATGGTCCACACCGCGAACTCGGTGGAATGGACCGTCGTCGACACCGAGGTCGAAGCTCTGCAGCTCGAATGGACGTGGATCAATGAGTTCAACCCGCGGTTCAACGTCATGTTCCGCGACGACAAGTCCTACCCCTACCTCGCGATCACGATGAATGACGAGGTGCCTCGGGCCTTCATCACCCGGGGAAAACGACGCAAGGGCGTGAAGTACTTCGGTCCCTTCGCTCAGGTGTGGGCGATCAAGGACACCCTCGACCTGCTGCTCAAGGCGTTCCCGATGCGCACCTGCACAGCAGGGGTCTACCGGCGAGCCGAACGCAGCGGCAGACCCTGCCTGCTCGGCTATATCGACAAATGCGCTGCTCCCTGCGTCGGTCAGATCAGCAAGGACGATCACAAGGACTTGGCCCGCAGCATCTCCGACTTCATGTCCGGTAACACCGGCCGGTTCATCAGCCACCGGCAGAAGGAGATGGCCAAAGCCGCGGCCGAACTCGACTACGAACGCGCGGCCGGTCTGCGCGACGAGATCTCCGCCCTGCAGAAGGTCCTCGACAAATCCGCCGTCGTCCTGTCGGTGAGCGCCGACTGCGATATCTTCGCTCTCGTCACCGAGGAACTCGAAGCCTCCGTCCAGGTCTTCCACGTGCGCCAGGGTCGTATCCGCGGCCAACGCGGCTGGATCATCGAACGCTCCGATGATCACACCCCCGCGGAACTGACCACCGACTACCTGCGACAGGCATACTCCGGACTCGATGCCGATGCCATTCCGAAGGAGATCCTCGTCGACACACTGCCGGCGGATCTGGAATCCCTGGAGGCCTGGCTGAGCGAGCAGCGCGGTTCGCGGGTGACTGTGCGGGTACCTGAACGCGGGGAGAAGAAGGCGGCCCTGGAGACCGTGGGGAAGAACGCGAAGGAAGCGCTCATCCAGCATAAGCTCAAACGCTCGTCCGACCTGACGACCCGCAGCCAGGCTCTCAAGGAGATCCAGGAGCACCTCGACCTGCCGGAAGCACCGCTGCGCATCGAATGCATCGACATCTCCCATACCCAGGGATCGAACGTCGTCGCCTCCCTCGTCGTGTTCGAAGACGGAATGGCGAAGAAGCGCGACTACCGACACTTCGCCATCCACGGTGAAGCCGCGGCCGACGACACGGCTTCGATGTATGACGTCGTCTCCCGTCGCTTCAGCCGCTACCTCGAACAGATGACCTCCGAGGAGCCCGATGAGCGCTTCGGCTACCGACCCAGCCTCCTCGTCGTCGACGGTGCCGGCCCGCAGGTTGCGGCAGCGACGCGGGCACTGACGGATCTCGGCATCGTCGACATCTCCGTCGTCGGTCTGGCCAAACGGCTCGAAGAGATCTGGATTCCGGACGATCCGTTCCCGGTCATCCTCCCACGCAACTCCGAAGGGCTCTTCCTCATGCAGCGCTTGCGTGATGAGGCCCACCGCTTCGCCATCACCTATCACCGGTCGAAACGTGCGAAGGCGATGACGAGTTCCGTGCTTGACGACATTCCGGGCCTCGGAGAGTCGAAGCGCACCGCTCTGCTGCGCCATTTCGGATCTGTGAAGAAGGTCCGCGCTGCCACCGCCGAGGAGATCTGCGAGGTCAAGGGAATCGGTCCGTCCCTGGCCGCGAAGATCGTCACTGCTCTGGCCGACTGAGCTCTGCGATTCTGCCCTAGAGTAGTGCCGAGAGATACAGTGCCCACCGACCGATCGGGCACGGACAGAGGAGGACGAGTGAGCGTGCAGGCCGAATCGAACGGATCCGACCACCCGATCGAGGTTGTGCTCGTCACCGGAATGTCCGGAGCGGGCCGCACCACCGTGGCAAATGTGCTCGAAGACATGGACTGGTATGTCGTCGACAATCTGCCGCCGCAGATGATGCGTCCGCTCGTCGAACTCGTCGCCCGTGCCGACGGTGCCCTGCCGAAGATCGCCATCGTCATCGACGCCAAAGGGCGGACGAAGTACACCGAACTGCAGGAGACGATCAGCGATTTCGTCGATCAGGGTCTGTCCCTGCGCATCGTCTTCCTCGACGCCTCCGATGAAGTCCTCGTCCGACGTTTCGAATCGACCAGGCGGCCCCACCCTCTGCAGGGGGAGGGGACCCTGCTCGACGGCATCGAAGCCGAACGTGCCGAGCTCGAGTCCCTCAAGCACCGTGCAGATATCATCGTCGACACCTCCGAACTCAACGTGCACCAGCTCTCTGCGGAGGTGCGCAAACGCTTCAGCGACGATGACACCCCGCCGTTGCGTCTGACGGTGATGAGCTTCGGCTTCAAATACGGCCTGCCCAAGGACGCCGACCACGTCGCCGACGTCCGCTTCCTGCCGAATCCGTATTGGATTCCCCATCTGCGCGGACACAACGGACTCGACTCCGATGTCGCAGCCTACGTCCTCGAGCAGAACGGTGCCGAGGAATTCATAGAACGCTATGCAGCAACCCTGTCCACCGTCGCCGAGGGATATCTGCACGAGGGCCGCGGCTACGCGATGATCGGAATCGGCTGCACGGGCGGCAAACACCGTTCCGTGGCGATCAGCGAAAGGGTCGGACGACTGCTGTCGGCCCAGACCGGGATCCCGGTGGCTGTGCGTCACCGCGATCTGGGAAGAGAATGACATGGAGACCGAAGATCTGCCCGTCATCTCCACGGGCGCACAGAAGGACGGTCCCAGTATCGTCTCCTTCGGCGGAGGCCACGGACTCTACGCGGCGCTGAGGGCGTTCCGTCTGCTCACCGAAGACCTCACCGCGGTTGTCACAGTCGCCGACGACGGCGGATCATCCGGACGACTGCGCGACGAACTCGGCGGACTGCCTCCCGGCGATCTGCGGATGGCTCTGGCCGCACTCTGCGACGACGGCACGTGGGGCCAGACCTGGCGTGATGTCATCCAGCACCGCTTCGAATCGACAGGTGAGCTGCACGGTCACGCGGTGGGCAATCTGCTCATCGCAGCATTGTGGCAGATCCACGGCGACCATGTGGCCGGCCTGGACTGGATGGCCCGGCTGCTGCGCGCTCACGGTCGCGTGCTGCCGATGTCCTCGGTGCCGCTGACGATCGAAGCCGATGTGAAGTTCCCCGGCTCCTTCCAGGTCGTGCGCGGACAGTCCGTGCTCGCCTCCACGATCGGCCACGTCGAGACCGTGCGCCTCGACCCGGCGGCTCCACCGGCCCGCTACGAGACGATCGAAGCCGTGGAGGAGGCCGAGGTTCTCAACCTCGGCCCCGGCTCCTGGTACACCTCGGTGATGCCGCACCTGCTCGTGCCGTCGCTGGCCGAGGCGATCGTGGCCTCGACAGCGGTGAAATCCCTCACGCTCAACCTCGGTTCCACCGACGGTGAGACGAAGGACCTGAGCCTCGGCGAACACCTCGTCTCCCTCCACCGTCATGCCCGCTCACTGACCTTGGATTATGTTCTCGTCGACGAGGCGGCCACCGAACTCGAACCCGACCTGCCGCAGCGGGCCGAGGACATGTTCGGAGCGAAACTCTGGGAACGTCCCCTGCGTTCACGGAGGCAGGGACAGCATGACAGCCTCAAGCTGGCGGCATGCTACCGTGACATGTTGTTGGACGCCGGGATCGGCGTCGCCGAGCAGTGGTAGAACTTTAGGTGCAGGAGGACGAGCTATGGCACTGACCGCTCAGGTCAAGGACGAGTTGGCGCGAGTGAAGATCACTCGCACCTCCGCCCGCAAGGCCGAGGTGTCCTCGATCTTCCGCTTCTCCTCCGCCCTCCACCTCGTCAATGGCTCGATCGTTCTCGAGGCCGAACTCGACACTGCCCAGGCCGCCAAACGGCTGCGGACGGAGATCAAGGATCTCTACGGTCAGCATGCCGACATCGTCGTCATCAATGCCGCCGGAATCCGCCGCTCCAACCGCTACGTGCTGCGCGTCACCCGTGACGGGGGAGCACTGGCCCGCCAGACCGGACTCGTCGACAACCGCGGCCGTCCCGTGCGCGGACTGCCCTCGGCCATCGTCAACGGCTCCGTCGCCGATGCCGAAGCCGCCTGGCGCGGAGCCTTCCTCGCCCACGGCTCACTGACCGAGCCGGGGCGCTCCTCGGCGTTGGAAGTCACCTGCCCCGGCCCCGAGGCGGCTCTTGCCCTCGTCGGCGCAGCCCGCCGGCTCGGACTGAGTGCGAAAGCCCGCGAGGTCCGGGGAGTCGACCGCGTCGTCATCCGCGACGGCGACGATATCGCCGCGCTGCTCACCCGCATGGGCTCCCACAGCGCCGTGCTGGTCTGGGAGGAACGGCGGATGCGTAGGGAGGTCCGCGCGACTGCAAACCGCCTGGCGAACTTCGACGATGCGAACCTGCGTCGCTCGGCACGGGCCGCCGTGGCCGCCGGTGCCCGGGTCGAACGCGCCCTGGAGATCCTCGGTGACGACGTCCCCGAACACCTCCGCTACGCCGGTCAGCTTCGCGTGACCCACAAACAGGCGTCCCTCGAAGAGCTCGGTCAGCTCGCCGACCCGCCGATGACGAAGGACGCGGTGGCCGGCCGGATCCGCAGGCTGCTGTCCACTGCGGACAAGCATGCGGAAGAACTGGGAATTCCCGGCACCGAAGCCAGTCTGACCCCGGAAATGCTCGAGGATCGCTAAGATCGAGGCATGAGACGAATCGCCATCAACGGCTTCGGCCGCATCGGCCGTGCCCTGTTCCGTCTGTCCCTCGAACCCGATGCTGATTTCGAGGTCGTGGCCATCAACGATCTCACCGATACGACGACCCTGGCTCATCTGCTCTCCCACGACTCAGTGTGGCCTCGCTTCGACCATGATGTCGACGCCGCCGACGAGGCGATCATCGTAGACGGGCGAGAGATCGCGGTGACCAGCCAAGCCGACCCGTCCGCCATCGATTGGAGTTCGCACAAGGTCGAACTCGTCGTCGAATCCACCGGACGCTTCACCCGGCAGGATCAGGCCGAGGCCCACCTCGGCGGCACCGTGCAGACCGTCGTGCTCTCCGCACCCGGAAAGGACGTCGACGCGACGCTCGTCATGGGGGTGAACGAAGACACCTTCGACCCGTCCGCACATTCCGTCGTCTCGAACGCCTCGTGCACGACGAACTGCATGGCCACCGTCGTCAAGGCGCTCGACGATGCCCTCGGCGTCGAATCCGGTCTGCTCAACACCGTTCACGCCTACACAGGCGATCAGATGCTCGTCGACGGACCCCACAGGGACTTGCGTCGCGCCCGAGCCGCCGCCGTCAACATCGTGCCGACCACGACCGGAGCCGCACGCACCGTCGGCCGCGTGATGCCCCACCTCGAAGGCAAGCTCGACGGACTCGCCGTGCGTGTGCCCGTGCCCGCCGGATCGATCATCGACTTCACTTTCACCACCTCCACGAGCGCCGACCGCGACGAGGTCAACGCGATCCTCGCCTCCGCGGCGGACGGATCGCCCTACCTCGACTTCTCCACCGACGAACTCGTCTCCAGCGACATCGTCGGCACCACCGCCTCGGCGATCGTCGATTCCAAGCTCACGATGGTGCTGGGCGACCAGATCAAGGTCGTGGCCTGGTACGACAACGAGTGGGGATACACGAACCGACTCAAAGACATGGTCAGCTACATTCTCAGCGAAAGGGACTCATGAGGACATTCGACGATGCGGGCATCTTCGCCGGACACACGGTGCTCGTCCGCAGCGATCTCAACGTGCCGATGGACGAGGGCACGATCACCGACCGCGGTCGCATCCTGGCCTCGGCCGGAACGATCAGGTCCCTCACCGAGGCGGGAGCCAAGGTCATCGTGATGTCGCATCTGGGCCGGCCGAAGGGAGAACCGGATCCGCAGTTCTCACTGGCCCCGATCGTCCCCGAACTCGCCGAAGCCATCGGCCGTCCGGTCGCCTTCGCCGCCGACACCGTCGGTGACGATGCGCAGACGAAGGCCGCAGCCCTGTCCGACGGTGACGTGCTGCTGCTGGAGAACCTGCGTTTCAATCCCGGCGAGACGGCGAAGGACGATGCCGAGCGCCAGGAATTCGCCACCCAGCTGGCAGCGCTGGCCGACGATTTCGTCTCCGACGGATTCGGCGTCGTCCACCGCAAGCAGGCTTCGGTCTACGACATCGCCGGCCTCCTCCCGCACTATGCGGGCTCACTCGTGCGAGCGGAAGTCGAGGTCAGTGACAGGCTGCTCAACAACCCCGAACCACCGTTCACCGTCGTCCTCGGCGGATCCAAGGTCTCGGACAAACTCGGCGTCATCGACAACCTCATCGACCGCGCCGACAATCTGCTCATCGGCGGGGGAATGGTCTTCACCTTCCTCGCCGCACTCGGCCATGACATCGGCTCGAGCCTGGTCGAGAAGGACCGCATCGACGACGTCAAGGGCTACCTCGAACGCTCCCGATCCGGTGGTGCACGCATCGTCCTGCCCACGGACATCGTCATGGCCGCCTCCTTCGCCGCCGACGCCGAGCATTGGGTCCGGCCCGTCGCCGAACTCGAAGACACTCCGGCCGGAGGCGACGGCCTCGGCCTCGACATCGGCCCCGAATCGGCTCGCGCCTATGCTGAGATCATCGCAGGTTCGACCACTGTGTTCTGGAACGGGCCGATGGGCGTCTTCGAGTTCCCGGCCTTCGCCTCCGGCACCAAAGCCGTAGCCCAAGCTCTGTCCGACGAAGGCAGCAGCGGGGGACACAGGCTGACCGTGGTCGGAGGCGGCGATTCCGCGGCCGCTGTGCGCAGCCTCGGCTTCGCCGATGACGACTTCGGCCACATCTCCACCGGCGGAGGCGCCAGCCTCGAATATCTCGAAGGCAAGACCCTGCCCGGACTCGACGCACTCGGATGAGGAAGACAGACACCATGAGCGACCGCACCCTGCTGCTGGCAGGCAACTGGAAGATGAACCACGATCATCTGGAGGCGATCTCTGCTGTCCAGAAGCTCGCCTGGGCACTCGAGGACGCCAAACTCGACGACAGCCGCTGCGAAGTCGTCGTCATTCCGCCGTTCACCGACATCCGTTCGGTGCAGACACTCGTCCAGGGCGACAAACTGTGGCTGAAGTACGGTGCCCAGGACGTCTCCCAGCACGCTCCCGGAGCGCATACCGGAGAGATCGCTGCATCGTTCCTCTCCCGCCTCGGCTGCAGCTACGTGGTCATCGGCCACAGCGAACGCCGTGCCGACAACCACGAGAACAACGAGGTCGTGGCCGCGAAGATCAAGGCCGCACTTTCGGCCGGACTCACACCGATCCTCTGCGTGGGGGAGTCGCTGGAACAGCGGCAGGAGAAGAGCCACGTCGAGTTCACCCTGGGACAGCTCGACGAGTCGCTGGCCGGATTCGACGCAGGCGACCTTTCCGGCCTCGTCATCGCCTACGAACCCGTCTGGGCGATCGGCACCGGAGAGACAGCCACTGCCGCCGATGCCGCCGAGATGGCGTCGGCGATCCGCGCACGCATCGGTGAGAAGTACGGCGAGGCTCTTGCCCAAACCACCCGCATTCTCTACGGCGGGTCGGTCAAGGTCGACAACGTCGCCGAGATCGTCGCCTCCGCGGACGTCGACGGCGCCCTGGTCGGAGGTGCGAGCCTCAGCGGTCCGGACTTCGCCGCTTTGTGCAAGGCCGCGGTCGCGAAGTAGACTGACAGACGCATCATTCGACGAAACACTCGACGAAACATAGGTTGAATCCGACGTGGAAATCCTCAACATCATTCTCATCGCGCTGCTCGTGCTCACGAGCATCTTCCTCACCCTGCTGATCCTCATGCACAAGGGCAAGGGCGGTGGCATGTCCGACATGTTCGGCGGCGGAATGTCCTCGTCGCTGGGATCCTCGGGTGTCGCGGAGCGCAACCTCAACAGGTTCACGACGCTCATGGCGATCATCTGGGCGGCCTGCATCATCCTGCTGGGCGTCCTCACTCGGTTCAACTCCTGAGCCATCGTGGCCCGCTGACGCCGAGACCGTGAGCCACCGACACCGAGGCGACGCCCCGGTGGACGAATGAGAAGGACCCCGACCGATTCGGTCGGGGTCCTTTTCTGTTCGTGCTCAGTCCGTCGTTCCGACGGATCAGTGCCGTTTCGGGCAGATCAGTCGTGGCCGAAGTGGTGGCGCGGGTTGATCGACCCGATCGCCTCCCGCAGCTGTTCGAGCCCACGAGTACGATCAAGCAGGTGCAGGCGCATCACGGGTCGGCCCTTCTCACTCAGCACCGCCGCATCTCCGGCGGCCTGGGCGCGCTGCAGCTGAGCGAAGCCGAAGTCGCGTCCCGGCACCAGCAGGTCAGTGCGAGCCTCACCGGTGATCTGGAGGAACACTCCGTTCGGATGACCGCCCTTGTGGTACTGACCGGTCGAATGCAGGTAGCGGGGGCCGAAGCCGAAGGTCGTCTGCACTCCAGCATGCGTGGACACGAGCGGACGCAGATCCGCAGCCTCGGCATCGGCGATCCGATCGAGGTAGGCCTGAATGCCGACATATCCGTACTCGTCGACCTGCGAGAACAGCTCCTCCAGAGCTCCGACGAGATCAGTGGCCTCATCGACGACCTCGAGAACGTCGATGTCTCGCTCACGGAACCGCGGCTGCTCCGTCGAACCCGAGTCCGGTCCGTCGAGCAGATGCCGGGCCTGTGCCTTCGCAGCCTCGACATCAGGCTGGTCGAAGGGATTGACCCCGATGCTGTATCCGGTGATGGCCGTGGCGTATTCCCAGAATAGGAACAGCTCGCCCAACCCACCCGTGATCGTCGCTTCGAATCCGGACGGCGCACCCAGCTCTGAGTCATCGGCTGCCGGCCCGAGCAGGCACAGGAGTGCGTCTGCACGTGCATCGGAGAACCCGATGTCGGCGGGGGAGTCGACGACGACGGGAAGGATGCCCTGACCGTCCTTGCCGAGGGATTCGGCGATGAGCTGCTCGACCCAGGCCCCGAGTCCGTACAGCTGCTCAGCGGTCTCGGCGAGGACGAGCTTCTCCGTCGTGCGGGCGTGGGCGATGCTCAGCCAAGCGCCGAACCGCAGTGCAGGATTGTCCAGACCGTCGGCAGACAGAGCGGCGGCGGCCGCGGCGGCCTCTGCGACGATCCCGCGCACATCGGCACCGGCCAGACCCGCGGGGACGAGTCCGAAGGCCGAGAGAGCGCTGAAGCGTCCGCCGACCGTGGGATCGGCGCGGAAGGTCGCAAGGAAGCCCTGATCGGCGGCCAGCGCCTCGAGTTCGGTTCCCGGATCGGTGATCGCGATCATCCGGGACGCCGGATCGACGCCGATCGACTCGAAGGCCGCGGCGAAGCTGCGGCGGATCGAATCCGTCTCCACCGTGGTTCCGGACTTCGACGCGATGATGAGGGCCGTGTGTTCGAGATCGGTGCCGATCGCCTCGGCGACCTGATTGGGATCCGTCGAGTCGATGATCTCGAGTCGGACACCGGCCGTCTGAGCCATCACCTCGGGAGCGAGCGATGATCCGCCCATTCCGGCCAAGCTGATCGTGCGCAGACCCTGCTCCTGCAGACGCGCCCGCAGGGATTCGATCTCACCGAGCAGATCTGCGGCATTCTGCGGAAGATCCACCCATCCCATCCGGTCCGCGGCGTCGGCGGCCCCGTCGAACAGCTCCGCGTCCTTGGCGCTCAGCCGGGAGGCCAGGCCGGTGTCGATGAGACGCGCGGCCTCTGCCTCGAATTCCTCATCCACGGGAACAGAGAGTGAGAGCTTCATGAGCGGTCCAGAGCCGTACGGATCGTTTCCTGGAGTTCGGTCCAACTGACGTCGAACTTCTCCAGCCCCTGCTCTTCGAGCACGGTCATGACCTCGGCGTAGTCGATGCCCAATCGTGCCAGAGCGTCGAAGACCTCGTCGGCGGCACGGTAGTGCTCGGACGTGATCTGGCCGGTGACCTCACCGTGGTCGGCGAACGCCTCCAGAGTGGGTTCGGGCATCGTGTTCACGGTGTTCGGTGCGACGAGCTCGGTCACGTACATCGTGTCGGCGTAGTCGGGATTCTTCACTCCGGTCGAAGCCCACAGCAGACGCTGCGGACGTGCCCCGGCGAGTTCGAGGACTCGGAAGCGTTCGGAGGTGAACAGCTGCGAGTGGATCTCGTGGGCGAGCACGCAGTTCGCGATGCCCGCCTTGCCCTTGAGCTCCACGGCCTTCGGGTCGTCGATGGAGTCGAGTCGGGAATCGATCTCGGAGTCCACCCGGGAGACGAACACCGAGGCCACCGACCGGATCGTCGAAAGGTCATGACCGGCGGCGCGGGCCTTCTCCAGTCCCTGGAGGAAGGCTTCGACGACGTGGCGGTAGCGGGTCAGGGAGAACACGAGCGTGACGTTGACGCTGATCCCGGCCGCGATCGTCTCGGAGATCGCGCGGAGCCCCTCCTCGGTGGCGGGGATCTTGATCATCGCATTCGGTTCGCCGACGCGTTCCCACAGGGCCTTCGCCGAGGCGACGGTCGCTTGCGCATCATGGGCCAGCGGGGGAGCGACCTCGATCGACACGCGACCGTCCTCACCGTCCGTGGACTCGAAGACCGGACGGAACAGGCGGGCCGCCTCGGCGACATCCGCTGTGGTCAGCGCCTCGATGGCCTCATCCACATCGGCACCGGAGGCACCGAGCTCGGCGACCGCAGAGTCGTAGTCGTCGGCTGCCGAGATCGCGTTGGCGAAGATCGTCGGATTCGTCGTCACACCCGTGACGGAGGATTCCTCGATGAGACGGGTGAGGTCCCCGGATTCGAGTCGGGTGCGGGAGAGATCGTCGAGCCAGATCGAGACTCCGGCCGCGCTGAGCTGGTGGAGACGTTCACTCATGCTTCCGCCTTTGCTGCGTTGATGGATTCCTTGGCTGCGTCGACGACGGCCGAGGCCGTGATGCCGAACTTCTCGTACAGGGTCTGGTAGTCCGCGGATGCACCGAAATGTTCGATGGACACGGCACGACCGGCATCGCCGAGGTACTTGTGCCAGCTCATTGCCGAGGCGGCTTCGATGCTCACCCGTGCCTTGAGCGAACGCGGCAGCACGGTGGCCCGGTAGTCCTCCGGCTGAGCGTCGAACCATTCCTGGCACGGCATGGAGATGACGCGAGCGTCCGTGCCCGATGCCTGCAGAGCCTCGGCGGCCTCGAGGGCGATGGCGACCTCGGAACCGCTGGCGATGATGGCCACCTCGGGGTGGTCACCGGTATCGGTGAGCACATAGCCGCCGCGTGCGGCCTCGGAGGCGGGGGCGTACTTCTCACGGTCGAGGACCGGCACGGACTGTCGGGTGAGCACGAGTCCGCTGGGACCGTCGGTGCGTTCGAGGATCTTCCGCCACGCGACCGCGGTCTCGTTAGCATCGGCCGGTCGGACGAGGTCGAGGCCGGGGATCGCCCGCAGCGCGGAGAGATGCTCGATCGGCTGATGGGTCGGTCCGTCTTCGCCGAGGCCGATCGAATCGTGTGTCCACACGAACAGGTTCGGCAGCTGCTGGAGGGCTGCCAGGCGTACGGCCGGACGCTGGTAGTCGCTGAAGACGAGGAACGTGCCGTTGTACGGGCGGGTTCCGCCGTGCAGGGCGATGCCGTTGCCGATGAGACCGGCGGAGAACTCGCGGACGCCGAAGTGGATATTGCGTCCGTACTCGTGGCCGGAGAATGCACCCGTAGAGCGGTGAGCAGGCAGGAAGCTAGGCTCACCCTTGATCAGCGTGTTGTTCGAGCCAGCGAGGTCGGCGGAACCGCCCCAGAGTTCGGGCATGGTCTCGGCGATCGCATTGAGCACCTGACCGGAGGCCGCGCGAGTGGCGATGCCCTTCTCGCTGGCTTCGAAGACCGGGAAGGCCGCATCAAGGCCGGCGGGAAGCTCGCGCTTGGCCAGACGGTCGAAGAGGGCGGCGTTGTCCGGGTTGGCGGTGCGCCATTCGGCGAAGGACTTGTCCCAGTCGAGGTGGGCGGCACGACCGCGGTCCAGGGCCAGACGAGTGTGTGCGAGAACCTCGTCGTCGACGGCGAAGGTCGACTCCGGGTCGAAGCCGAGGATCTCCTTGGTGGCCCGGATCTCGTCCTCGCCGAGGGCCGCACCGTGGGACCCGCCGGTGTTCTGCGCGTTCGGGGCGGGCCAGGCGATGATCGTGGACAGGCGGATGAACGAGGGGCGGGAATCCGCGCGAGCGGCCTCGACGGCGGCGTGGAAGGCTTCGATGTCCTCGTGGTAATCACCACCGGCGGTGAAGTCGACATGCTGGACGTGCCAGCCGTAGGCGGCGTACCGGGCGGCCGTGTCCTCGCCGAAGGCGATCGCGGTGTCGTCTTCGATGGAGATCTTGTTGTCGTCCCAGATCACCAGCAGGTTCGACAGCTCCTGTGTCCCGGCCAGCGATGAGGCTTCACCGGACACTCCCTCTTCGAGGTCGCCGTCGGAGGCGAGCACGACGATGTTGTGGTCGAACGGTGAGGTGCCGGGAGCCGCCTCGGGGTCGAAGAGTCCGCGTTCACGGCGAGCGGCCATGGCCATGCCCACGGCCGAGGCCAGTCCGGAGCCCAGGGGCCCCGTGGTGATCTCGACGCCGGCGGTGTGGCCGACTTCCGGGTGGCCCGGGGTGAGCGAACCCCATGCGCGCAGCGCCTTGAGATCGTCGAGCTCGAGCCCGAACCCTGCCAGGTAGAGCTGGACGTACTGGGTGAGCGAACTGTGACCGCAGGAGAGGACGAAACGATCACGGCCGACCCAAGTCGGGTCGGCCGGGTCGTGAGTGAGTCCGTGCTGATACAGGTAGTGTGCGATGGGAGCCAGGCTCATGGCGGTGCCCGGGTGCCCGTTCCCTGTCTTCTGCACCGCATCCGCGGCGAGGAGGCGGGCAGTGTCGACTGCGCGATTGTCGAGTTCAGTCCAGGACAGAGTTGTCATGTCGTCGAGCGATCCTTCGTTCGTCTTAAGAGCGTGCATTCAAACTCTACCCGTCGGATGCCTGAAGCGCCGCCCCTGTTCACCTGCCGTGCTGAGAGGGAGCGAGACATTTAGACCATCGACGGGTAAAGTGTGGTCTCGCGCACAGCTGCGGGTTCGACACTCAACAGTTGCCGTGTGCTGCAGAGACCGAAAAATGGGCCGTGCCCGACTGGAGGGATGACCGGGTGAGCAAAGGTGCTGATCCCGTGGTCGATGCCGCCGTCGCCGACACCGGAGACCAGCGATCCGATCGGCTGGCGGGCAGGCGCCCCGACCTCGCCGAGGTGGCCGAACAGACGAGGGGGCTCCGTCGGCTGATCTCCCGGATCGGCACGGCGTGCCCGGTGCTCTTCGCCGTGGCGACCGTCGCCGTGACGTCGGCGATCGCCCAGCCGCTGCGCGGCACCGTCGATATCGGGGAGCTCGGCCTGTGGACGTTGGGCACACTCCTTCTGCTCACCCCCTTCGCGGCAGCGCTGGCCGTGATGCTCAATGCACGGCGCGGCGGACTGGTGTGGACGACCGCCCTGACCTATTCCGTCATCGCCGGAATCATCGGACTGTGCGTCGATGTGAATCTCCTCCGCACGGATCCGCAGTCGGCGTCGCTGAGCTTCATCTCAGTGCTCATCGTGCAGGTCGTTGTGCTTGCTCCGGTGTGTGCGGCGGTGGCGTTCCTCGTCCGCATCGTCAGTGACTCGACTCGCCTGCGCGCGACTGGCAAAAACTTCGACAACAGGTAGAATCTAGGGCGTGAGCAAACTTCGTCAGAACCGGGAAGAGCAGAGTGAACGACCTCTGCAGAGGGCCATCGACGAGCAGAGTCTCGCTACCCGACCGCGTTCGATCATCAGCGCCTATATCGCGCTGACCAAGCCGCGCGTCATCGAGCTGCTCCTCGTCACGACCGCGCCCGTGATGTTCCTGGCTGCTCAGGGACTGCCGAACATCTGGCTGGTCATCAACACCCTCATCGGCGGAGCCGCCGCTGCGGCCTCGGCCTCGGTCTTCAACTGCTATGTCGACCGTGACATCGACGCGAAGATGGAGCGGACGAAGGACCGTCCCCTCGTCACCGGTGAGATCAGCCCCCGTTCTGCACTCATCTTCGCTTTCGTGCTCGGCATCGGTTCGATCTTCTGGCTCGGCGGATTCACGAACTGGGTCACGGCGGGACTCACCGCCTCGGCGATCCTGCTCTACGCAGTCTTCTACACCCTCGTCCTGAAGCGCCGCACCTCACAGAACATCGTCTGGGGCGGCGCTGCAGGCTGCATGCCAGTGCTCATCGGCTGGTCGGCCGTGACCGGAGGAATCGCCTGGGAGCCCGTGCTGCTCTTCCTCGTCGTCTTCTTCTGGACCCCGCCGCATTACTGGCCGCTGGCGATCAAGTACAAGGCCGACTATGACGCCGCCGACGTGCCCATGCTGCCGTCGAAGGTTCCGCCGACATCCGTCGGCCGTCAGATGATCCTCTACACCTGGGCGATGATCGCCTGCTCACTCGCGCTCATTCCCGTCGCTCCGATGGGCCCGGTCTACACGATCGTAGCCGTGGGCGCCGGAGTCTGGTTCCTGTGGTCGTGCTACTCGCTGGTCTCTCGTGCCAAGCAGGGCAAGGACGGCACCTCGCTCAAGGCGATGAAGGTCTTCCACGGTTCGATCACCTACCTGTCGCTGCTCTTCCTGGCGGTGGCCATCGACCCGTTCGTGCCCACCCTGATCCCCGGTATCTGGTGAGGCTCAACCTCCGCTGATCATTCAAGGCCCGTTCCCATGCATGGGAACGGGCCTTGACGTGTCTTGGAAGATACGGCGCTGTTCGAGCGCGTGTCGAGGTTCAGCCGGCGTTGATGAGGTCGTCGATGACGATCTTCTTCATTCTCATGAGCGCCTGAGTCTGTGCCGGACCGGTCATCAGCTCGCCGAGATTCGCGGGAACGATCTGCCAGCTGACTCCGAAGCGGTCCTTGAGCCAACCGCACTTTTCGTGCTCGGGTGACGCCGACAGATGCGACCAGTAATGGTCGATCTCGGCCTGGTCAGCACATTCGACGGTCAGCGAGATCGCCTCGTTGAATGTGAACACCGGTCCGCCGTCGAGGCAGATGAACTCTGTGCCGTCGAGGACGAACCGGCCGGTCAGGACCTTCCCGCTCATCCCCTTGAAGTGTTCGTCGAGGGATTCGTCGGGATAGCGTTCGATGGACAGGACCCGCGAATCGGGGAAGACGGAGCAGTAGAACTCCATGGCCTCCTCGGCGCAGTCAGGAAACCACAGACACGGAACGATCGGTATGGACATCGGTGCTCCTCGGATATGCGCTGTCGAGGACGGCAACGCTTGCCGCAATCGTAGCCGACAGGCCGACCATGTGTAAGGCCACGAGCAGTTCGGGAACACCGAGGAAGTATTGGACGTAGCCGATGACTCCCTGTGCGACCTCGACGCCGAGAAGCACGGTCAGCGGGGCGACCATCGCCGTCTGCGCCTTCTTCCGGGCGATGACGAGCGCGGAGATCGTGGAGATGACGAGCAGCCACACCGGCGCGGCATGCAGCCGGGTGACCCAGATGTTGTCGAGGTTGTTGCGGGTCGAGATCGTCGAACCCGAATGGGGCCCGGCCCCTGTCGTGAGCACACCGAAGACGACGATGATCGCGGTGAGACCGAGGATGATCCAGCCCAAAGTCGGAAGCGGAGCCGGGGCTTTCGTCCTCAGTCGCACTCCCGTGTCATAGGTGCGGCGGACGAAATAGGCGGCGACCCCGACAGCGACGGCCGAGGGCACGAAGTGTCCGGCGACGACCCAGGGGTTGAGCTTCGTCCACACGGTGATTCCGCCGACGACGGCCTGGACGGGCACGATGGCCAGCAGGCCGATATTGAGCCAGAAGAGATCCGGGCGCTGCTTCCGGTGCCTCCACAGCATGAGCGCAATGCTCACGCCGAGGATCGCCAGCGCCACGGCCAGCAGGCGGTTGCCGAACTCGATGGCGCCGTGGATGCCCATCTCGCTGGTGGCCACGAGCGAATCCGGGGTGCACTTCGGCCAGTCCGAACAACCGAGCCCAGAGCCGGTGAGCCGGACGATTCCGCCGGTCAGGATGATCCCTGCCTGGGCGATGAGCATGGCCCAAGCGGCGATGCGGATCTTCTTCGTGACCACTTCACTCCTCATTCGAAACGGAACCACCTGCGTGCCGCAAGCGTTCCCACAAGCCCCCATATCAGGAGCACGATGATTGCCTTGACGTCTGTGCCGGCGTGTCCGACGGCGGACCGCATGGCATCGCCGAGCGCACCGGAGGGCAGGTAGCCCACAACCGTTCCCCATTCTCCCGGATGTGCGATCACGAGGCCACCGACGCCTGCCATGAGCACCCAGATGAGGTTCGTCGCCGCCAGAGTCGCCTCGGCGCGGACTGTGCCTGCCATGAGCAGACCGAGCGAGAGCAGCGCGGCAGTGCCGAACAGCGTGGTCAGGATGAGTCCGAGGATGTCGACGGGACCTCGGAAGCCGAGAATCGCCGCCGCGGCGAAGACGAGTGCGTACTGGATGAGAACGACGACGATGACGGCGCCGAGTTTGCCGAGGATGAGTCCGTTGGTCCCCAGCGGAGTCGTCGCCAGCTGCCGCAGCACTCCGTAGCGGCGGTCGAAGGCGGTTGCGATCGCCTGCCCGGTGAATGCGCTGGAGGCCAGGCTCAGGCTCAGCGCCCCGGGGACGGCGATCGACAGCGGATCGGCACCGGCCTCGATGACCCCGAGCCCGGTGAGCAGGGGAGTCTTCGCGAGGAAGACGAGCAGACCCAGCGGGAAGATGATTGAGAGCAGCAGCTGTTCGCCGTTGCGCAGAACGGACAGTGTCTCGAACTTCGCCTGCGAGACGATGCGTGTCGAGGTCATCGCAGCGGCCTCCCGGTCAGTTCGAAGAAGACGTCGGACAGGGACTGCCTCTGCATGCCGATGTCCGTGATCTGCAGTCCCGCCTCGGCGACGGCGGCGCACGCAGCCGCGATCTGGCTCGCAGTCGGTGCTCCGTCGAGGGAGATCAGTGAGCCCTGCGCCGAGGTGGGACCGAGCTCGGTGAGCCGATCGACGAGAGCGGCGGGGACGGGGGAGTCGAGGCGTATCGTCAGCGACCGGGACCCGCCGGAGGCGCTGCGCAGCTCCTCTGGCGCTCCCTGAGCGATGATCCGTCCGCGATCGATGACGACGACCTCGTCGGAGAGCTCCTCGGCCTCGGCGAGGTCGTGGGTGGTGAGGACGACGGCGACTCCGCGGTCGGCGAGATCGCGGATGAAGCTGTGGACGACCTCGCGAGCCTGCGGGTCGAGACCGGCGCAGGGTTCGTCGAGGAAGACGAGGCGCGGCCGTCCGATGAGGGCCGCGGCCAGCGCGACTCGCTGCTTCTGTCCTCCGGAGAGCCTGCGCATCGTGCGTCCGGCGAAGTCGTAGAGACCCAGGGGTTCGGCGAGTTCGTCGACCGGTACGGGATTCTCATAGAGGGTGGAGAGGTGCCGCAGCACCTGCAGGGGCTTCGAGCTCATCGGCAGTCCGCCGTCCTGGAGCATGACCCCGGCCAGCTGCGACGTCGTCGCGTGTTCGGCGACGGGGTCGTGCCCGAAGATCTCCACCGTGCCCGATTCGGGACGGCGGGTGCCCACGGCCAGGGAGATGGTCGTGGATTTTCCTGCGCCGTTGGGTCCGAGAACGCCGAGGACGGATCCGGACTCGGCCGTGAGGTCGATTCCGTCGACGACACGGTGGGTGCCGTAGGAGTACTGGAGACCGCGAATGGTCAGGGCCGGATATGACACCAGGCTATTCTACGACGCGTCGAAACGGGTGTCGAAACCGCAGGTTTCCGCGCGCGACGCGGGCGGTGGTTAGGCTCACCTAGTTTTACGAAACAAATTACGCAACAATATTGTTGTGTTAGTCAAGGAGGTGGATTATGGCTGCAAACGACACGGAAGATCGCCGAACCCGGCAGAAGGTCTTCCAGTCGGTGCTCGACGAAGGTCCGATCACTGCTTCGTCTTTGGCCAAAGCCCTCGAGCTGACTCCCGCGGCGATCCGTCGTCACCTGGACGCGCTGGAGAGTGAGGGCCTTCTCGAGGTTCGTGAACTCGCCGGCAAACAGGCGGGCAGGGGCCGACCGGCCCGGCACTATGTGGTCACGACGGCCGGACACGATTCGGTCAGTCATTCCTACGACGAGTTGGCCGTGAACATCCTGCGCTTCATGGAGGACAAGCACGGCAGATCGGCAGTGGAGGGATTCACAGAAGACCTCGTGAACCGACTGCGGGAGCGACTCGGACCGGAACTCGAGAAGCGCGGCGGCACCACAGTGGCGTCTCGCTCACGTGCACTTGCCGCCGCACTCACACGGGAAGGGTACGCCGCCTCGGCGACCCCGGTCGCGGCTGGAACCCCGTTGGAGGCGATGCAGCTGTGCCAGGGACACTGCCCGATCCAGGCCGTGGCGACGGAGTACCCGGAGATCTGCGAAGCAGAGCTCGCGATGTTCTCCGACTACCTCGGTGTTGATGTACGGCGGCTGTCGTCGCTGGCGCAGGGCGACCATGTGTGCACCACCCACATTCCGACTTCGGAACTGACCAGACCACTCATCCACAGCAATGATCGACCTCAAGGAGGTTCACGATGACTGACACAGGAAATCGGATCATCGATGCGAATCCCGAGCTCAAAGACCTCGGGCAGTACGCATACGGTTGGCACGACGAGAACGACGCCGGCGCGACCGCGACCCGCGGCCTCAGCGAGGAAGTCGTCCGCAACATCTCGAAGCTCAAGGACGAACCAGAGTGGATGCTCAAGCGTCGACTCAAGGCTCTGCGTCTGTTCGACAAGAAGCCGATGCCGAACTGGGGCGCTGACCTCACCGGAATCGACTTCGCGGACATCAAGTACTTCGTCCGCTCCACCGAGGGACAGGCGACGTCCTGGGAGGATCTGCCTGAGGACATCCGCAACACCTATGACAAGCTCGGCATCCCCGAGGCCGAGAAGCAGCGCCTCGTCGCCGGTGTCGCCGCTCAGTACGAGTCCGAGGTCGTCTACCACCAGATCAACGAGGAGCTCGAGGCTCAGGGTGTCATCTTCATGGACACCGACACCGGCCTGCGCGAGCACCCGGAGATCTTCGAAGAGTACTTCGGGTCGATCATTCCGTCCGGTGACAACAAGTTCGCCGCTCTGAACACCGCTGTCTGGTCCGGCGGTTCCTTCGTCTACGTCCCCAAGGGCGTCCACGTCGAGATCCCGCTGCAGGCCTACTTCCGCATCAATACGGAGAACATGGGCCAGTTCGAGCGCACGCTCATCATCGCTGACGAAGGTTCCTCGGTCCACTACGTCGAGGGCTGCACCGCTCCGATCTACAAGACCGACTCCCTGCACTCGGCCGTCGTCGAGATCATCGCGAAGAAGGATGCGAAGGTCCGCTACACGACGATCCAGAACTGGTCGAACAACGTGTACAACCTCGTCACCAAGCGCGCCATCGCCGAAGAGGGCGCCTCCATGGAATGGGTCGACGGCAACATCGGCTCGAAGGTGACCATGAAGTACCCGGCCATCTGGCTGACCGGTGAGCACGCCCGCGGCGAGACGCTGTCCGTGGCCTTCGCCGGCGAGGGACAGCACCAGGACACCGGTGCGAAGATGGTCCACGCCGCTCCGCACACCCATTCGTCGATCGTGTCGAAGTCCGTGGCCCGCGGCGGCGGCCGCGCCGGCTACCGCGGACTCGTCCACGTCCACCCGGGCGCCGAAGGCTCGTCGAACAACGTCCTCTGCGACGCCCTGCTCGTAGACAACGTCTCCCGTTCGGATACGTACCCCTACATCGACATCCGCGAAGACGACGTCACACTCGGCCATGAGGCCACCGTGTCGAAGGTCAGTGAGGATCAGCTCTTCTACCTCATGTCCCGCGGCATGGAGGAGACCGAGGCGATGGCGATGATCGTGCGCGGCTTCGTCGAGCCGATCGCACGCGAACTCCCGATGGAGTACGCCCTCGAACTCAACCGCCTCATCGAACTGCAGATGGAAGGCGCGGTCGGCTGAGAACCGACCCAGCGCCCACTGCACTCAAAGGAGTAAATCTGTGACTGATACCACCAACCCGCTTGGCCTCTCGGAGCATTCGCACGGTTCCGAGGTCCAGGTGCCCGATTCGAAGCGCGATGCGCGCACGCGCAGCTTCGATGTCGCCGACTTTCCCGTGCCCACCGGCCGGGAGGAGGAATGGCGCTTCTCTCCCGTCCGCAAGTTCAGCGAGTTCTTCGAGGACACCGCCACCGAGGCGAAGCTGAAGTTCGAGTCGGATCTGCCCGCGGGCCTGTCCGTCGAGGAGATCTCGCTTGAGTCGGCTCAGGAACTGGGCATCCTCGAGCCCGAGGACCGCGCCGCGGCCGTCGCCGCCAACCGTGCCTCTGCGGTGACGCACTACTCGATCCCCGCAGACACCGAACTCGAGCGGGCCGCGATCATCCACGCCGACGGCACCGGTGAGGCACTCGGCCACGGCCATGTCGTCGTCACCGTCGGCGCGAACTCGAAGGCGACCATCGTCGTCGAACACGAGGGACTGGCCCGGTACTCCGAGCTCGTCTCCCTCGTCATCGGCGATGGTGCAGACGTGACCTTCGTTTCGCTGCAGCTGTGGGACGACGGCTCCCAGCACCTCGGTCAGCACGATGCGATCGTGGGCAAGGACGCGAAGTTCAAGCACATCCACATCACCCTCGGCGGTGACGTCGTACGCCTGAACACGAACGTGCGCTACTCGGCAGCCGGGGGAGAGGCCGAACTGCTCGGACTCTACTTCGCCGACGCCGGTCAGCACCTCGAGCACCGCACCTACATCGACCACAACACGCCGAAGGCCCAGTCGAACGTCCACTACAAGGGCGCTCTGCAGGGCAAGGACGCGCGCAGCGTGTGGATCGGCGATGTGCTCATCCGTCCCGAAGCCCTCGACATCGACACCTACGAGCTCAACCGGAACCTCATCCTCACCGATGGCGCCCGCGCCGACTCGGTGCCGAACCTCGAGATCGAGACCGGTGACATCGCCGGTGCCGGCCACGCCTCCTCGGTGGGACGCTTCGATGAGGAGCACCTGTTCTACCTCATGAGCCGCGGCATCCCCGAGGACGTCGCTCGTCAGCTCGTGGTCCGCGGATTCTTCAACGAAGTGATCCAGAAGATCCAGGTGCCCGAGATCGAAGACGTGCTCAACGAACGCATCGAGGCCGAACTGTCCCGGAGTGTTCTGTGACCATGATCGACGTGGCGGCCACCGACGAGGTGGCCCCCGGCGGCACCATGCGCATCGAGGTCGGCGAGTTCGAGATCTGCATCGCTCGCGACTCCGACGGCACGATCCACGCCATCGACGACCTGTGCACCCACGGTGAGGTGTCGCTGGCCGAAGGAGACGTCGAGGACTGCACCATCGAATGCTGGCTGCACGGCTCTCAGTTCGACCTCAACACGGGCAAGCCGGTGAATCCGCCGGCGTTCGAACCCGTCGCGGTCTATGACTGCAAAGAGATCGCCGGTCGCATCCTCGTCGACCCGAACACCACCCTGAACTGACCCAAGACCGAAGAAGAAGGATCATTATGTCCACTCTCAAGATCGAAGACCTGCACGTCGGTGTCAACACCGAAAACGGTCTCAAGCCCATCCTCAACGGCATCGACCTCGTCATCAACTCCAACGAGACCCACGCCATCATGGGCCCCAACGGCTCCGGCAAGTCGACCCTGGCCTACGCCCTGGCCGGCCACCCCAAGTACGAAGTGACCTCCGGTTCGGTCACCCTCGACGGTGAGGACGTCCTCGAGATGTCCGTCGACGAGCGTGCCAAGGCCGGACTGTTCCTGGCCATGCAGTACCCCGTCGAGGTTCCCGGCGTGACCGTGACGAACTTCCTCCGTTCGGCCAAGACCGCCATCGACGGTGAGGCTCCGAAGCTGCGCAACTGGACCAAGGACCTCAAGCAGGCCATGGAGAACCTCCGTGTGGATCCCGCCTTCGCCTCGCGCAACGTCAACGAAGGCTTCTCCGGCGGCGAGAAGAAGCGTCACGAGATCCTGCAGCTCGAGATGCTCAAGCCGAAGTTCGCCGTACTCGACGAGACCGACTCCGGCCTCGACGTCGACGCGCTGCGCATCGTGTCCGAAGGCGTCAACCGCGTCAAGGACGCTACTGACGTCGGCATCATGCTCATCACCCACTACACGCGCATCCTCAACTACATCAAGCCCGATCACGTCCACGTGATCATCAAGGGCAAGGTGGCCGAGGAAGGCGGACCGGAACTGGCCGAACGCCTCGAGAACGAAGGCTACGACCGCTTCTTCACCGCCGGCGTCTGATGTTCTCACGTCTGAGGGGCGACTTCCCGATCCTCGATGTGAGGGTCGGGGAGTCGCCGCTGTCGTATCTCGACTCGGGAGCGACATCGCAGAAGCCGCAGTGCGTCATCGACACCTTCGTCGAGTACTTCCAGCAGCGCAACGCCGCCGTTCACCGAGGCGCGCACTCCCTGGCCGTCGAGGCCACCGACGCCTTCGAGAACGGTCGGATCGCCGCTGCCGGACTCGTCGGCGGGGCACCGGAACAGGTGTGCTGGACGAAGAACGCGACCGAGGCGCTCAACATCGTGGCCCTCGGCATCGATCGGGCCAGCCATGGCTTCGGGGGAGACGACGCAGAGCGTTTCGCCCTCGCCCCCGGTGACTCGATCGTCGTCACCGAGATGGAGCACCATGCGAATCTCGTGCCGTGGCAGCAGCTGGCTGCCTCCACAGGAGCACAGCTGCGCTGGCTGCCGGTCACCGACTCCGGTGAACTCGATCTGACCGATCTCGACACGATCGTCGACGAATCGACGAAGGTGCTCGCGTTCACGCACGTCTCCAACGTCCTCGGCACGATCAACCCCGTCCACCGCCTCGTGGAACGGGCCCGCGCCGTCGGAGCCTACGTCGTGCTCGACGCCTGCCAGTCCGTTCCGCATATGCCCGTGGACTTCGTCGACCTCGACGTCGACTTCGCCGCTTTCTCCGCTCATAAGGCACTCGGCCCCACCGGTCTGGGTGTGCTGTGGGGCAAGTCCGAACTGCTCGACGCTCTGCCGCCGGTGCTCACCGGCGGATCCATGATCACCACGGTGACCATGGAGGAGACCGAGTTCATGCCCGCTCCGCAGCGGTTCGAGGCCGGCACTCAGCCGGTCGCCGAGGTGGCGGCTTTCGCGACAGCGATCGGATACCTCACCGAGGTGGGGCTGGACAATGTTCTCGAGCATGAGAAGGAACTCGCCCGAGTCCTCCTCGACGGGATCGGCCAGATCCCCGGAATCCGCATCCTCGGCGAGGCCGAAGACCGGATCGGAACCGTGGCCTTCGACGTCGACGGTGTGCACGCCCACGATGTCGGACAGTATCTCGACTCGCAGGGCATCGCCGTGCGGGTGGGCCACCACTGCGCTCAGCCGCTGCACCGCCGCTTCGGGGTCACCGCCTCGACGCGGGCGAGCACGTACCTATACAACAACGTCGAAGACTGCACCCGCTTTCTCACCGCTCTGGCGGAAGTGCGGCCCTTCTTCGGAGTCGCCTGAGGAGGGGAGCGATCCGATGAGCACACAGATGCAGCAGCTCTACCAGCAGGTCATCCTCGACCAGTCGCGGGCACGCATCGGCAACACCGAACTGCTCCGTGACGCTGCAGAGTCACCGCACGGGTATTCGCACCAGGTGAACCCGACGTGCGGCGATGAGATCGAGCTCGAGACCGAACTGCGTGAGGACGGCACGATCGAGGTGCGGTGGACCGGAGACGGCTGTTCGATCTCGATGGCCTCGGCCTCGGTACTGTCGGAGCTGGCCGCCGAATCCTCCGTCGCGCAGATGCTCGAGATCGAAGGCGCGTTCCACGAACTCATGCATTCCCGTGGGACAATGGAAGCGGATGAGTCAATTCTCGGGGACGCCGCGGCGTTCACCGGAGTGTCGAAGTTCCCCGCCAGGATCAAATGCGCTCTCCTGGCATGGATGGCGTTCAAGGACGCACTCAACCAAGCACAAGCAGCTCGTGAGGAGAAACACAATGCCTGAAGTCATTGACGCACCGCAGAATGCCAGCGTCGACGAAGTGCGCGAGGCGATGATGGACGTCGTCGATCCCGAGCTCGGTGTCAACATCGTCGATCTCGGCCTCGTGTACGGACTCTCGGTCGAAGACGACGGCACCGCCGTGATCGAGATGACCCTGACCTCGGCGGCCTGCCCACTGACCGACGTCATCGAGGACCAGACCGCACAGTCCCTCGAGGGAATCGTGCCGGCCTACCGGATCAACTGGGTCTGGATGCCGCCATGGGGCCCGGAGAAGATCACCGAGGACGGCCGCGAACAGATGCGGGCGCTCGGCTTCAACATCTGATCCGACACCGACGACGTTCGGTTGTCCGTGTCTCTCGGGGACGCGGACGAACACCATCGCCGAGGCGGGGCGACCTGAGAAGGTCAGCCCCGCCTCGGCGATCGTCGTCCGATCCGGCACTCGTCTTCGGGCAGGGTCGCGGAGATCACCGCCCCGCGGACCGAGAACCCGAGAGCGGCGTGAAAGAATGGAATCCGACTTTCCAAGGAGAACCATTGACGATCATCGCTGCCGCCGACGGATCCGCGCTCGGCAACCCGGGGCCCGCCGGGTGGGCCTGGTACATCGACGACACCTCCTGGCACGCCGGCGGGTGGAAGAACGCGACGAACAACCGCGGTGAGCTCATGGCCGTCCTCGACCTGCTCCGGTCGACCGCGGACAGCGACGACGAGCTGAAGATATACTGTGATTCGCAGTACGTCATCAACGCCCTGACCAAATGGATGCCGGGGTGGAAACGCAAAGGGTGGAAGAAAGCCGATGGAAAAGAAGTCCTCAACAAGGACCTCTTAGCGTCTCTCGATGAGGCACTGAGCGGGCGGACTGTCGAGTTCGAGTGGGTCAAGGGACACAACAACCACGAACTCAATGAGGCTGCCGATGTTCGCGCACGTGCGGCTGCCACAGCTTTCCAGAAGGGCACGCCCGTGCCGGAAGGCCCCGGATACGTCCCCGCGGGGACGTCGACCGCGACGGCCGACGACGAACCGGCAGACAACCCGACGGAACCTGTTGCTCAGGACGATGTTTCCGTCGAGCCCGTGACCGCAGCAGCCGGGCCGAACACCACTGTCGTATCCTGCCGTGTGCCGTCCTCTGTCGCAGATGAACTCGTCGCCCGGGCTCAGGCCCGCGGCATCCACCCCCAAGAATTTCTGGCCGAACTCATCGGCCGCAGTTTGGAGAGAGAATGATTCAGGCCTCCGGCCTCGAAGTCGCCGTCGGCGCCCGCACCCTCATGTCCGAGGTGTCCTTCCGTGTCGACAAGGGCGACCGAGTCGGTCTCGTCGGCCGCAACGGCGCCGGCAAGACGACCCTGACCAAGGTGATCATGGGCGGACACACTGCCCAATCCGGATCCGTGTCGATCTCCGGCACCGTCGGCTACCTGCCGCAGGATCCGCGCAGCGGTGACCTCACTGCCACCGGAATGGAACGCATCCTCTCGGTGCGTGACCTCGACGTCCTCGTCAAGCGTCTGCGCAAGGCCGAACGGCAGATGGCCTCACCGGACGAGAAGGTGGCGACGAAGGCCATCGACCGCTACCCGCGCATCGAAGCGGAGTTCATCGCCGCCGGTGGTTACGCCGCCGAATCCGAAGCCTTCGCGATCGCCGCGAACCTCGGCCTCGACGAGGCACTGATCAGCCAGGAGATCGGGACGCTCTCCGGCGGTCAGCGTCGCCGTGTGGAACTCGCCCGGATCCTGTTCTCGGCCCCGGATACGATGATCCTCGACGAGCCGACGAACCACCTCGACGCCGAATCCGTGCTGTGGCTGCGCGACCACCTCAAGGCCTACTCCGGTGGCCTGATCATCATCAGCCACGACCTCGATCTCATCGACGAAGTGGTCAACAAGGTCTTCTTCCTCGACGCCACCCGTCAGACCATCGACATATATTCGATGGGCTACCGGCTGTACCTCAAACAGCGTGAGGACGATGAGCGGCGTCGCCGCCGCGAACGTGCCAATGCCGAGAAGAAGGCCGCGGCGCTCAACGCTCAGGCGAACAAGATGATGGCGAAGGCGACGAAGACCGTCGCCGCCCAGCAGATGGCCAAGCGCGCCGACCGTCTGCTCGCCGGGCTCGAGGACGAACGCGCCACGGAGAAGGTCGCGAATCTGCGCTTCCCGGCCCCAGCCGACTGCGGACGTGTGCCGCTGACGGCCGAGGGACTCTCTCGCAGCTTCGGTTCGACCGAGGTGTTCACCGGTGTCGATCTCGCCATCGACAAGGGCACACGAGTCGTCGTACTCGGCTACAACGGCGCCGGAAAGACGACGCTGCTGCGTCTGCTCGCCGGGCTCGACGATCCCGACTCCGGAGAAGTCGTGCCCGGACACGGCCTCAAGCTGGGCTACTATGCGCAGGAGCATGAGACCCTCGACCTCGAGCGCACAGTGCTGGAGAACATGTCGCGGAACTCTCCGCATCTCGATGACACCGCGGTGCGCAATGTGCTCGGTTCGTTCCTCTTCAGTGGTGACGATGTGCACAAACCTGCCGGGGTGCTCTCCGGCGGTGAGAAGACGCGTCTGGCTCTCGCGACCCTCGTGGTCTCGAGTGCGAACGTGCTGCTGCTCGACGAGCCGACGAACAACCTCGATCCGGCCTCTCGCGAGGAGATCCTCTCGGCGATCCGCCGCTATGAAGGTGCGATCGTGCTCGTCACCCACGATGAGGGTGCTGTGTCCGCGCTCGACCCCGACCGTGTGCTCCTGCTGCCCGACGGCGACGAAGACCTGTGGAACGACACGTACCTCGATCTCGTCACGCTCGCCTGAGCCGGCTCATCGCACTCGGCTGAGCCGGTCGGCCTCAGTCGGCTGATCGGCTCACTGAGAGCGGAAGCGCTCCTCGAACAGGGCATCCTCATCGGCTTCGGCCTGCCCGCGCACGGTGGGCGAGGCCCAGCGGTTGCGGCCATAGCGGCTGCCGGGCTGACTGATCTTCGCACCAGCGTCGAGGGCGGCCTTGTCGATGACGACCAATTCGTGGTCGGCAGCGCCATGCTCGACCGCCTCGGCGGCGGCCTTGCGCTCACGACGGGCCGAGATGACCACGGCGATGATGATCATGATTCCGAAGGCGAACCACTGGAGCATATAGGACAGGTGGTTGCCCGGATCGAGCTCGGGCATCGGCAGCGGGGTCAGTCCTTCCTCTGGGTAGCCGCCTGTCTCGGCCGGTGAGGCCTCGACGTAGACGTGCGAATAGGCATCGTCCATTCCCGGAATGCGCGCGGGATCGATGGCTTTGATGAGTCCCTTCGGGTTCTCATCCTCGGATCCGTCCTGAGCAGGACGCAGATGGGCGACCACGGTCTGCTCACCCCGTGGAGCGGGCGGCACGGAATCCTGTTCGGCGGTGAAGCCGCGGACGACGGCGATCGTCGAACCGCCGGTGATCTCGAACGGAGTCACCACATAGAAGCCGGGTTTGTCTTCGACCGTGCGGTTGCGTGCGAGGACGGTGTCCTCGTCGGAGAACTCTCCGCTCAGTTCCACCTGGGTCCACTCATCGGTGGTCTCCAGCGTCGAATTCGGTGTCGAGAGCACCGAGGTGATGTCGACGGGGTCGGCGGAGTAGTTCGCGGTGATCGTCGCGATCTCCTGCTCCCGCTGATCGCGGCGGTCCTTCTGCCACAGGGCGAGGAACACGCAGGCGATGATGACGATGATCGCCATGGCGATGTATTTGAGCCAGCGTGCGGAGAAGAGGAAGGAATAGCGGCTCAACCTGCGTCCTCCGGAATCTCGTCGACGGAGACGTCGGTGATGAAGAAGTCGCGCAGAGTCAGGAAGTCACGCAGATAGTCGAGGTGCTCATCACAGGCCAACCACGTCTTCTTCCGCTCGGGAGTGTGGACGCGGGGATTGTTCCACAGCAGGGCGCGGGTCGCGAACGCCCGGCATTCCTTCGCGGAACACTGCAGCTGCTCGCTCAAGCCTGGTCCCTCCTGTCCTCGTCGTTGTCGTCGACGGTCTCATCTTGGACGGTTTCGCCCGGGATGGTCTCGCCCTGGATCGTTTCGCGCTGGTGATCCGCACCTGGATCGGTCTCGTCAGGGGCGCCGCCTCGGGGATCTGCATCGTCGACCGTCTCGTCACCGACCGTCTCCCCCCTGAGGGTGTCGCCGGAGATCGTCTCACCTCGCGCCGGCGGCAGCTCTGTCAGCGGGGCCTGTTCGAGCAGCGCGGAACGATCATCTCGGGTGCGTTCGCGGCCCGCATTGGCGAAGATGACCGCAGGGTAGGGGAGGACGACCGCACCGGCCACGCAGATCCACATGAGGATGTGCATCTCTGCGACGAAAGCGAAATAGGCGGCCACGAAGCAGACCGTCCTGATGCCCATCGTGATCGAATACTTGATGATCCGAGACCGCATATCGTCATCAAGGGCGGTGTCTGCCGTTGTGATCTGCTGAGCGTGCCTGACCATATCCTTCTTCGATCGATGACTGCCAAACATGATACTCGTCCTTTGTGAGAGTCATATCCATCGGCCAAAGGACAGGATAGGTTTGTCCACGATAGATTTGAAGAACACAGTCGATCAACAGGAGACCAACGTGTCAGAACCACGCACAGTCCTCGTCACCGGCGGCAACCGCGGAATCGGTCGCACCATCGCCGAGGAATTCCTCGCCCAGGGGGACAAGGTGGCAGTCACCTCCCGCAACGGTCAGGCCCCGGAGGGAGCGCTGGCCGTGGCCGCCGATGTCACCGACAGCGAATCGATCGATCGGGCGTTCACCGAGATCGAGGAGAAGCTCGGTCCCGTCGAGGTCGTCGTGGCCAACGCCGGAATCACCGCCGACAATCTGCTCATGCGGATGAACGATGACGAATTCGAGTCCGTCATCAACACGAACCTCACCGGTGCCTTCCGCACCGTCAAGCGCGGAATCACCGGGATGATCCGCGCGAAGAAAGGCCGCATCGTCCTCATCTCCTCCGTGTCGGGTCTCTACGGCGTGCCCGGTCAGGCGAACTACTCGGCCTCGAAGGCCGGCCTCGTCGGCTTCGCCCGTTCCATCACCCGTGAGGTCGGCTCCCGCGGAATCACCGCCAATGTCGTCGCCCCGGGCTTCATCCGCACGGATATGACCGATGAGCTCAGCGAGAAGCAGCAGAAGGAGTACCTCGCCACCATCCCGGCCAAGCGATTCGCCGAACCCGGTGAGGTCGCCAAGGTCGTCCGCTGGATGGCCTCCGATGAAGCCGCTTACATCTCCGGTGCCGTCATCCCCGTCGACGGCGGACTTGGCATGGGCCACTGACTCCGACGGCGCTGGGCCGGTCACAACCGGATCCTGGGCCGCAGACGATGCGGCCCCGCCGGGCCGCAGCCCGTAGACTTCGATACAGAGACACCGCCCGAAGCGGCGTCATGCACACGCAACCACCTTCCTTTCGAAAGGACCACCATGGGAATTCTTGACGGAAAGCGCATCCTCGTCACCGGCGTGCTCACCGAGGCGTCGATCGCCTTCGCCGCTGCCCGCATCGCACAGGAGCAGGGAGCCGAGGTCATCCTCTCGAGCTTCGGCCGCCAGATGAAGATCACTCAGGTGATCGCCGAACGCCTGCCCGAGACCCCGCAGGTCATCGAACTCGACGCCACGAACGAAGAGGATCTCGCGGCCCTGCCCGAGCGCCTCGGCGGCAACATCGACGGAATCGTCCACGCCATCGCCTTCGCTCCGAAGGACGCCCTCGGCGGAGTCTTCCTCGACACGCCTTGGGACTCCGTGTCCGCGGCCATCCACGTCTCCGCATACTCGCTCAAGGCCATCGCCGTGGCCGCGAAGCCCGTGCTGAACAAGGGCGCCGGAATCGTCGGACTGACCTTCGATGCGACCATCTCCTGGCCGGTCTACGACTGGATGGGTGTGGCCAAGGCCGCCTTCGAATCGACCGCCCGCTACCTCGCCAAGTACGTCGGCGAAGACGGCGTGCGCGTCAACCTCGTCTCGGCCGGACCGCTGAAGACCACCGCCGCAACTTCCATCCCCGGCTTCGGAACGCTTGAAGACATGTGGGGCGACCGCGCACCCCTGGGCTGGGACCAGAAGGACACCACTCCTGCCGGCAAGGCCATCGTCGCCCTGCTCTCCGACTGGTTCCCCGCCACCACCGGCGAGATGATCCACGTCGACGGCGGATTCCACTCCACAGGCGCCTGAGATCACTCATGCCTGTGCTCATCCTCGCCCGCCACGCCAAGGCGGAAGCGCACGGTCCGACCGACTTCGAACGGTCCCTGGATGCGAAGGGTCTGGCTCAAGCGGTCGAGGCTGGGGCCGAGATCGCCGAGCGCTGGTCACCCGATGTGGCCATCGCCTCGGCGGCCAGGCGCACCGTGCAGACCGGACAGGCCGTCGTCGAAGCCGTCAACCGCGCTCACGGAGGAACTCTCGACGAACCGGGTGACCTGACCCTGCGCGAGGATCCCTCGCTGTATTCCGGGTCCGTCGACGACTGGTTGGATGCGATCAACTCGATTCCTGCGGATGCGCAGTGCGCGTACATCGTGGGCCATCAGCCGACCGTCGCCGAGGTGGTCGGCCACCTCGATCCGGAAGGAGGGGTTCCCGATACCTTCCGTCCCTCGTCGATCGCGGTCTTCGACCTCGAGAGCTGGGACGTGGAGCCGGGCCACTACCCGACTCCGCAGATCCGGGTCTTCCACGGAGTCTGAACGCACCGCCTGAACGACGCGATCTGCCGACAACACGCCTGTGGCGCTGACGAAAAAATCGTCAGCGCCACAGGCGTCTTCGGTCAGTCAGCGGTCAATGGCGCCGGTGACACACCCTGGGAGGGATCGCTCACACGTCTGCACGCGCAGCGACCAGGTCGATGACGGCTCGCAGGTCGCGTGTCTCCACGGACGCGTCCGCTGCGGCGACGAGGGCCGGTTTCGCACAGAAGGCGATTCCGAGACCGGCGGCTTCGACCATGCCGATGTCATTGGCGCCGTCACCGATCGCCACCGAGGCGGCACGATCGTATCCGCCGGCTGCGAGCAGATCCTCGAAGATCTCGGCCTTGGCGCTCGGGTCGATGACACGGCCGTTCGTCCGCCCGGTCAGCAGCCCGTCATGGATGTCGAGTCCGTTGGCGAAGACGTCGGTGATGCCCAGCTGTGCGGCGACGGGAGCGATGATGGCGGTGAAGCCGCCCGACACCAGCGCCACCTGGCCGCCGGAGGAGTGCACTGCCGCGACCAGGTCGGCGGCTCCCTCGGTGAGGGTGATCTGCTCTCGCACCTCATCGAGCACGGTCTCCGGCAGCCCGCTCAGCAGGGCGACCCGTTCGGCGAGGGATTCGGTGAAGTCGAGCTCACCGGCCATGGCGCGTTCGGTGATGTCGGCGACCTTGTCCCCGACCTCGGCATGGGCGGCGATGAGGTCGATGACCTCTTCGTTGATGAACGTCGAGTCGACGTCCATGACGAGCAGTTGGACGGGGATCTGGGAGGCGGTGGCCTGAGGCGTCTCATTCACCCCTTCATCGTAGCCACTGCCATGATGTAGTCCGCGGCGGCGGGGTGCAGCTGAGACAGCAGCGCACCGAACTCGGGTGGGGCGACCGTCGCAGGGGCGAGCACGGTGCGCATCCGGTGGTGGATGTCGAGGGCGGCGTAGATCGCACGGGAATCCGCCTCGGTGGGGATGAGCCGCGAGATCGGGTGCATCGTCGACAGCTCCTCCTGCCAGTCACGCCACGGCCCCTGCCGCCAGTCCTCGGGAACGTCGATGGTCTCGATGAGACGCAGGCCCTCCATCACCAGCAGGCGCAGACGCCGCAGCGCCTCGGGGGCGGACCCGACCGTGACGGGGCGGAAGACGGTGGGCGCACAGGCGATGATCTCGACGTTCGCTTCGGCGCCGATGAGGGCGATCGCTGCCTGCTCGTCGCCGCGATGGAGGACGACGGGGGCGGTGTGGCGTCCGACTTTCGTCCGGGCGGTGCGATCGACCGGGGGAGTCGTATGCGGCAGGGACGGGTGGTGCAGTGCCAAACGCGCATGTGTGATTCCGGCGGCGGCCGCTACGGCTGCGAAGAGCAGCAGACCGGTGGGAACGACCGAGTCGAAGACCTCATCAGAGACGATGAGAGGAACATCACGATCGTCGTCGAGGAATGCAGAAGTCACCTCGTCAGGGGGCAGGGTCGAGCGCAGACGGTGGTTGAGGGCCAGGGTCAGCAGCAGTGAGTCGGTCGTGAGGTCCATGTCGAACCAGGATAGACGGCTCGTCTGCGATAGAGTCTGAAGATATGAGTGAAGTCCTGAATCTGGATTCTGTGTCCGTGCGCCGGGGGACGAATTTCCTCCTCGACGATTTCTCGCTGACCGTCGCCGAAGGCGAGCATTGGGCAGTGCTCGGACCCAATGGTGCGGGCAAGACGACCCTGCTCGAAATCGCGGCCGGTCGCATGCATCCGACGACGGGTACGGTCAACATCCTCGAGGAACAGCTCGGCCGCGTCGATGTGTTCGAACTGCGCCCGCGCATCGGGTATGCCTCGACGATTCTGGCCAACCGCATTCCGAGTTCCGAAGCGGTCCTCGACACCGTCCTCACCGCCGCCTACGGCGTCACCGGACGCTGGGTGGAAGAGTACGAACAGGACGATACCGAGCGTGCCCGCGATCTGCTGGCCGCGTTCCACATCACTCACTTGGCCGATCGCACCTTCGGCACGCTGTCCGAGGGCGAGCGCAAACGTGTGCAGATCGCGCGTGCGCTCATGACCGACCCGGAGCTGCTTCTGCTCGACGAGCCGGCCTCCGGACTCGACTTCGGCGGGCGTGAGGAGCTGCTCGGCGCACTTTCGGAGATACTCTCGTCGAAGTGGGCGCCGGCCACGATCATGGTCACCCACCATGTCGAGGAGATCCCGGAGGGCATCACGCATGTGCTGCTGCTGTCCGAGGGCACCGATCTGGCCGCCGGTCCGATCGAGGAGACCCTGACGGCGGAGAACCTCGCGGCGACCTTCGGCATCGACGTCAAGCTCACCCAGGACGGTCAGCGCTACCACGCACGTTCCGCCCTCTGAATATGGAGTTCCTGGCGAACCTGAGCCTCGAACCGTGGCAGATCGGCCTTGTCATCGTCGCCGGAATCGCGGCAGGAGGCATCAACGCCGTCGTCGGCTCCGGAACGCTCATCACCTTCCCCGCGCTCGTCGCTTTCGGAGTGCCGCCGGTGGTGTCGACGATGAGCAACGCTGTCGGTCTCATCCCCGGCAATATCGCCTCCTCGTTCGGATACCGTGAAGAGCTGCGAGGGCAGTGGAAGCGGATTCTCGGATACGTTCCGGCCTCTCTGCTCGGGTCGCTGACCGGGGCGTATCTGCTGCTTCACCTGCCCGAGGATGCTTTCGAGACGATCGTGCCGGTCCTCCTCGTCGTGGCCTTGATCATGGTGGTCGGCCAGCCGTACCTCTCCCGCTACCTGAAGAACCGGTCCCTGCGCCGTGCCGAGGCCGCCGGAGTCGAGCATCGGGCCGCCCAGGCGGGGGATCGCCTGTCCACGGGCCGGTATATCGCGGTGCTCATCGTCGTCTTCCTCACCGCGATCTACGGCGGCTACTTCGCCGCCGCCCAGGGCATCATCCTCATCGCCCTGCTCGGTCTGCTGCTGCCCGATGATCTGCAGCGACTCAACGGGCTGAAGAACGTCCTCGTCCTCGTCGTCAATACGGTCTCGGCGAGCACGTACATCATCGTCGGCCACGATCGGATCAACTGGATCGCCGTTGTCTGCATCGCCATCGGCTCACTCATCGGCGGGTACTTCGGTGCCCGTATCGGGCGGAAGTTCTCACCCGTGCTGCTGCGCTCCATCATCGTGGCGCTCGGACTCGTCGCGATCTGGAGGATCCTCACCCTGTGAACGGAGTTCCGCTGTGAAGGGGAGCGCGCTGTGAACACTCCGGCCAAGGCACCCATGACCCGCCAGCAGGTCATCGATCGGTCCGCTGAGCTCGGGATCGCCGTCGAGCGTCTGCGCTTCTTCGATGAAGCGGACCTGGCTGCGGAGAGCCAGGGCGATGATTCCAGAGCTGTCCTGCACGGTCGTCTCGAGGGCATGCGTGACTACACGCAGCTGACCGACGTCGCCCTGCGCAGCGTGCGCGAACCCGCCGAGGGGCTGTTCATCGCCGAATCTTCGAAGATCATCCGCCGCGCTCATGCTGCCGGCCTCTCACCACGGTCGTTCCTCACCAGCCCGAAATGGCTGTTCGACTTGGCCGACATCATCTCTGAGAGCGATGCGCCGATCTTCATCGGCACGGATGCCGCCGTGGAGTCCCTGACCGGATTCCACCTGCACCGAGGAGCTCTGGCCGCCATGGGCCGACCCGCTCCGGCTCCGGTCGCCTCCTTGATCGCCGATGCCAGACGACTCGTTGTCATCGAAGACATCGTCGACCACACGAACGTCGGCGCCATCTTCCGCTCTGCGGCCGCATTCGGCGCCGACGCCGTGCTCGTGACCCCGCGCTGCGCCGATCCGCTCTACCGCCGGTCGATCCGCGTGTCGATGGGCACGGTCTTCCAGGTGCCGTGGACTCGCATCGAATCCTGGCCAGACGGGATCGCAGAGCTCCAGGAAGCCGGTTTCCATGTCGCGGCACTGGCACTCGATGACGAATCGGTGAGCCTGCGGGAGTTCGCCGCCACCGCACCCGAACGTACCGCCGTGGTCTTCGGCACCGAAGGCGACGGTCTGAAGAGATCGACGATCGCCGCCTGCGACTCGACCGTGATGATCCCCATGAGCGGGGGAGTGGACTCCCTCAACGTCGCGGCCGCCTCGGCGGTCACCTGCTTCGCCCTGCAGGAAGAGTGAGTTGTTCCAGTGCCCTTTTTCCCCGCAAGCTACAGAGAGGACCCCCGTGGACCGCAGCACCCTAGCCCTTGCTCTTGAAGCCGGACGGATCACTGGGGAGGTCGCCACCCCGAGAGAGAACAACCTCTCGCACATCCACCGGTTCCTCGACCAGGAGCGCCAATTCGACTTCGGAGTCGAACTCACCCGCGCATGGGACTACGACGGGGTGTTCGCGCTCATGGTTGAGCGCTGCGGCCTGCGGCCCGATCCCGAGTTCGTCGAAGGCGTGGACACGATCTCCACCGATGCCTGCATCGACGCTCTGGAGAAGCTCGCCGAGGCCGTCGGTGAGGTCGCGCGCGCCGGTGGCCGGATCCTCTTCGCCACTGGTCACCCGGCCGGACTGCTGCCTGTGCATATGGCAATTGCCGCCGCAGCGAAAGACGCCGGCGCCGTCATCGACACCCGTGATCACTTCATCCCGGTTCCGGAGATCGGCGGGGACGTCCGACAGATCAGCAACGTGTGGACCTGGCACCTGCACGGCGGAAGTCCGCACACGCATCTGGCCGAGCCGATGCGTGCGCTGCTCGATGATATCGCCGCCCGCGGCGGATCTGCCCCCGACCTCGTCGTCGCCGACCATGGGTGGGCCGGTGCCGCCTCGAGTCGCGGACTGCGTACGATCGGCTTTGCCGATTGCAACGACCCTGCCCTTTTCGTCGCCGAGGCACAAAGGCAGATCGAAGCGACCATCCCGCTCGACGACGACGTCGTGCCGAACCTCTACGCCCCGCTCATCGACTTCGTGATCGACCGTGCCGGACTGAACTGACGAGCCGCATCTGACTGACGGATGGCGCGGGCCCGAGCGCCATGGTCAGCCGATCTCGTTCGCGAGATCCTCGATCACCTCGGCGCCGGGCAGGGACGCGAGAGTGGAACCGGAGAGGAGCAGCTTGGAGCCGCGGATACCGGAACCGATGATGAGTTCGTCGGACTCGGCGACACGGGAGTCGATGAGCACCCGATAATCCTCCGGCAGGCCGATCGGTCCGATACCGCCGTACTCCATCCCGGATTCGCTCACGGCGCGCTCGAGCGGCAGGAACGAGGCCTTGCGGACATCGAGGAGCTTCTTGACCCGCTTGTTGACATCGGCGCGCGTGTTCGCAAGCACCATGCACGCGGCGATCCGCTCCTCGCCACCCCGGGACCCGGCGACCAGAACGCAGTTCGCCGAGGTGGCCGGAGGCAGATCCGTGGCATCGAGGAGAGCAGCGGTATCGGCGATCTGCGGATCGATGTCGAAGACGTCGACATCGCCGGAGACCGTGGACAAGGCGGCAGCCGTCGATTCGGCCATGAGGTCGGGGGCGGTGGCGGCGGGTCGGAGAGTGAACTGAGTGGAGAGGCGTTCCTTCGTGGTCATGGCCACAGTTTAGGAGATCCGTGTCGAATCGCTTTGTCCGGGCCCATCAGTTAGAATCGATTGTCGCTCCGTGTCCGGTTCCTACGGTTCGGAGCGTGTCCAGCAGACGAATTCGGGCACTGGCAGATGAGTTCAACTCATATCAGGCGCCTGAAAGAATTCAGCAGAGGTAAGAAAATGAAGAAGGACATCCACCCGGAATACGCGCCGATCGTGTTCAACGATCTGGCTTCCGGCACCAAGTTCCTCACCCGCTCCACCGCTAAGAGCGAGAAGACCATCGAGTGGGAAGACGGCAACACCTACCCCGTGATCGACGTCGAGATCTCGTCCGCTTCGCACCCGTTCTACACGGGCAAGCAGCGCATCCTCGACTCCGCCGGCCGCGTGGAGAAGTTCAAGGACCGCTACAAGGGCTTCGGCAAGCGCTGATCTCGGGCGTTCCCAACAGCTTCATACGAATCGCCCCGCACACCGGAATGGTGTGCGGGGCGATTTGCCGTCTGCAGAGCGACTGACTCTGATGCGACGTCCCGACTGTGACCGGCTGCGTCCCCGCGGGGACGCAGCCGAAGCACCGGTGATCAGTCGACGGTGACTGAGACCTCGGTGGAGGGGCTCACCCGTGCCGCCGGATGGTAGAGCGAGGCGACGCCGGTGGCATTGTCGAGGCAGTTTGCGATTCCGTGAGCGACCTTCTCCTTGGCAGAGACGACGGCGTCCTTGATGTCGAGACCGGTGGCGATTCCTGCCGCGATCGAGGAGGCGAAGGAGCAGCCTGCGCCGTTGACGAGCTTGTTGTTGACCTTACGCGAGCGCAGAGTCGTCACGGTCTCTCCGTCGAAGAGGATGTCGATGGCATCGTCCCCGGCGAGGCGGGCTCCGCCCTTGACGACGACGTTCTTCGCGCCCTGCCCGTGGATGATCTTCGCGGCCTCGATCATGCCTTCGACGGAGTCGATGGGGTCGACCCCGGCCAGGGTCGCGGCCTCTTCGAGGTTCGGGGTGACGACGGTGGCCAGAGGCACGAGGTTCTCGACGAAGAGATCCTTGAGATCGACCATGGTGCCTGCGCCCTTGCACACGAGCACAGGATCGAAGACGTACGGCAGATCATTGGTCTTCAGCTCTTCGGCGAGGACCAGTGCCGAGTCGACGGAGCCGAGCATGCCGGACTTGATGGCGGTGAACTCGTGCACGGCCAGAGTCGATTCGAGCTGACGGGTGACGACCTCGGGCTCGATGAACTCGAGGACGTGGGCGAATCCGTCATTGGGATCGAAAGTGACGATGCAGGTGACGACGGCAGTGCCGAATGCCCCGTATTCGTCGAACATCTTCAGGTCGGCTTCGAGTCCGGCTCCTCCGGAGACATCGGATCCGGCGACAGTGAGTACCTTTGCGGTCATAGTGGTCCTTTCAGGTAAAGCGTTCGCGAAGAAGTCTACGCGGGTTCAGGCCCCTGCGTATCCGTGCTGACGCCAGGCTTCGTAGATGGCGATGGATGCCGAATTCGCCAGGTTGAGCGAGCGGCGTGCAGGCAGCATCGGAATCCGCACCGTCATATCCACATGCTCGTCGTTGACGACTTCGTCGGGCAGTCCCGTCGACTCGCGTCCGAAGAGGAGGACATCACCGTCTTGGTAGTCCACCTCGGCAAAGGAATTGTCCGTATGCGTGCTGAACGCGATCACCCGACGTTCGCCGAGGTGGCCCCAGAGTTCGTCGATCGAAGGATGGACGGTGACATGGGCGAGGTCGTGATAGTCGAGACCGGCTCGGCGCAGCTTCGCGTCGGAGAGGTCGAAGCCGAGGGGCTCGACGAGATGCAGATGGGCTCCGGTGACCGCGGCGAGCCGGATGGCGTTTCCGGTGTTTCCGGGGATCTCGGGAGTGTGGAAGACGATGTCGATGTTCATATCACCCTCATCTTCTCACCTCAGAGGCTGGCCTTACGAACGAGGAGGTACCCCTGCCTGGTCGTCTCCGGGAAGCGACCGGTCCGGTCGGGTTCGCGTTCGAGACGGGTGGCAGGAATGAAGCCGTGCGGTTCGAGCGCGGTGAACACGTCATCGATCGAGCGGCGGTGGAAGTCGAGGTCGACGTCGAAGCCGGCGAGATCGGAGAAATGATCGACCCGGTCCCCGAGCTGGAACGCCAACTGGAACCAACCGCCCGGACGCAGGGCACGGGCCGCCTCGGCGAAGGTGAGGACAAGCTCATCGTCCGGGACGTGGATCGTCGAATACCAGGCGACGAGACCGGAGAAGGACTCATCGGCATAAGCAGGGCGGTCATCGACCCGATGTCGAACTGATGCGCCGGATAGAGGCCCTGCGCGAGTTCGATCATGGCAGGGGAGAGGTCGAGTCCGCGCGGTTCGAGTCCGAGGGCGGCGAGGAATGTGGTGATGCGACCGGGCCCGCATCCCATGTCGAGGACCTCCGTCGAGCCGGTGCCGAGGACGAGCTCGGAGAAGGCCCCGAGGACGGCGCGGTCATGCGGTTTGGCAGTGAGCTCATCGGCGACCCATTCCGTGTAGGTCCGGGCGATCGCATCGTAGGAATCACGCGTGGCCGCTTCGCGGATGCGGGCTTCGTCAGTCATGACGTCACCCTACCCGTCGGCGCTGACACCACCGGTGTGGGGCAGTTCGGCGATCTTCGGGACACACGTGGTTCGGTTCCGTCACCTGAAGAAACGAAACTCAATCGAATCTCGGCAATCATCGAGTGCTGAAGACTGTCTTCGCTCGAATTCTGGTGTCAGTGCCGAATCCTAGAGTGGAGGCACGGTCGGTGGTCATGGGGATCGCCGGGCCAGAGGGCCGAAGCGGCCGCGGGAGGGGAGCGCCATGAGTGACGATGAGCCGAATGCGGCGGAGGCGGCCGACCCGGGAGGTGACGGTGAGTGCTGCGGCTTTGATCTCGTTTCACTACCGCATGAAGGCTCGAATCCGAATGGCGACACGCCCGGGAAGACAAAGCTGTTGTCTGAATCTTGCCAATTTAGAACACCAGTTCGATAATGGATGTCATGTCAGCAGCACCGGTCATCGAACAGCTCAGTCGGGAGACGGGGATCTCCACGGCTGCGGCACTGTTCGACAAGATCCCACCCCATCCGGTGGATCCTGTGCTCTCGCCGCTGTTCCGTCGCGGCGGTCTGCCGCGTGGGGAACTCGTCACCGTCACCGGTGAGCTGTCGCTGAGCTGCGGCCTGGCGACGATCGCTGCGGCGACCCGGGAACAGAAGTGGTGTGCCGGCATCGGGCTCGGCGAACCGTCCGTGTCCTCGATCGCCGACCTCGGTGTCGATCTCGATCATTTCGTCAACCTCGCGACCCCTGGTGAGGACTGGCTGCGAGTGGCGTCGATCCTCATCGAATCCTTCGACATCATCCTCGTCGACCCCGGCTTCGCCCCGAGCGCGTCGGAACGGGCCCGACTCCTGGCGAAGATCCGTGAACGACGAATGAGCCTTATCAGTCTCCGACCTCTTTCTGGCGGTACGGAGCAGATCGAGATCACCGACACCCGTTGGACGGGTGCCGAACACGGTCACGGCCGTCTGCAGTCCTGCCTCGTCCGTGCTCGTTCACAGACGGGAACCCACCGGTTCCTGCTGCCCGGGCCGTCAGGAACTCCCGCCAGCGTCCCCGCGGGGACGCTGGAAGTGGTGGCAGACGGCGGAGGAGCGTCCATTGCCCCGACAACGGATCTGGACACAGATCCGGCCACGGACACGGACGACGATCCTCGGTGGTCGACGATCACACAGCTGCGGCAGGTGATCAGTCATGTCGGATGAGTCCGGCCGCACCCTCGTGCTCACCGTTCCCGACTGGCCGGCGGTGGCCGCCGCGGTCGAACACGACATCGCACCGGGCCGCCCTGTCGCGGTCCTCCACGCCGGCAAGGTCATCGCCGCCGATGCTCCGGCCCGTGCCGCCGGAATCACCGCCGGGAACAACAAACGCGCCGTGGGATACCGCTGTCCGGAAGCCCACATCGCGGTCTGGGACGAAGAGGCCGACAACCGACATTTCAGTGCCGGGGTCGGTGCCCTCGACAACCTCGTCGCACGGTTCACCCTGCTCAGCCCGGGAACATTGGCGATCCCTCTCGACTCGCTCAGACACGGCTACGCCGACGAAGCCGAGGCGGTCGAAACACTGGTCTCGGCGCTTGTCGATGACACCGGATGGGAGTTCTTCCCGGGGATCGCCGATACCGTCTTCGCCGCGGTCCTCGCCGCCGGACAGGCGCGCCGCGTCGAATCCGGACAGACCGTGGACTTCCTCTCCGCCCAGCCGATCACCACCCTGGAATACGCCGGCGCCGAGGCGACCGCGCTGATCGAGGTCTTCCTGCAGCTGGGGCTGCGCACCCTCGGTGACCTCGCCCGCCTCGCGACCAAAGACGTGAACGCACGCTTCGGCGCCTTCGGTCGGCATCTGCACGACCTGGCCTCCGGGCGGGCAGGAGCCCCGCTCGCCGATCATGTCCGCGGCGAACAGCTCGACGTCGAACTCGACCTCGATGCCCCGACGGCCCGCAGCGATACCCTCGGCTTCCTCGCCCGCCAGCTCGGTGCCGACCTGCTGGCCAAGGTGCGCAGACAGGGGCTGGTCTGCACCCAGATCACGATCGAACTCGATGCCGCGGGCGGCCAGTCCTCGTCCCGGACCTGGCGGATCGAGGACATGCAGGAGAATGCGATCGCCGACCGCCTGCGGTGGCAGGCCGAAGGCTGGCTGGCGGGAGTGGGCCGGGGTTCGCCTCCGGGACAGAATCCCCGCACGGCGCAGCCTGACACGCAGGAACTCGACATCGTCGACGAGCCGGCGCCCGACGCCGAGGACTTCTCCGACGACGGCATCATCGCGCTGCGCCTCATCGCGGCCGAACTGACCACCCCGATCGGTGCCACACGCAGCCTGTTCGACGAGAACACCGGGCAGATCACCCATACGCTCGAGCGTCTGCAGGGACTGTTCGGTCCCGATGCCGTCCTGGTTCCGGGCATCCAAGGCGGGTGGGACCCGGCAGAGACGAACCTGTGGACCCCGTGGCAGCAGGCGGCCGTCCCCGAACGCAGCCCTGCCGCTCCCTGGCCCGGTGCTCTGCACGCACCCCGTCCGACGACCGTCGAACACTCCGCCGTCGACGTGCTCGCCGCGGACGGCTCACCGGTGGAAGCACGCCCCTCGGGTCTGGGTGCGGCCCCGGCGACGATCAGATTCCCCACCGGGCAGACCGAGACCATCACCGACTACTCCGGTTCCTGGCCCATCGAATCCGGATGGTGGGACCCGAACCGAGCCGTCTACCGCACCCGGCTGCAGGTGGTCACCGATGCCGGCCGTGCCCTTCTGCTGAGCAAAGAGCACGGTCAGTGGTACCTCACCGGCCGTTACCGCTGACCGGCAACCTGCCGACCGACGACTCCAACTGAGAGAACGACCCCACCTGAGAGGAGGAGATCCCGATGGGATTCTCGAACCCGCGCACACCGTGGTCGAAGCTGGCCCGCCGCCTCGAGGGCAAGGACATCCGGTCTTCCCCGGCGGACAAACAGCCTGCTGGCGAGAACTCGGCAGGAAAACAGCCTGTCGACAAGCACGCTGACGGCTCCGATGCCCCTGCGTTCTCCCGCCCCGACCGCTACCAAGTCTCGGTCGGCCCCGGCGGTTCGGACGGACTCAGCCGCTATCAGGAGCCGGCAGGCGCCGGCAGTGCTCAGGGGCCGAACCGCGGACCGGGACTGCTGCGGAAGCAGGTCGACTGGGCGGAGCTGCATGTGCACTCCCAGTTCAGCTTCCTCGACGGAGCCTCCGACCCCGAAGAGCTCGTCGCCGCCGGCGCCGCCGCCGGGCTGAGCTCCCTGGCGCTGACCGACCACAACGGACTCTACGGTGCCGTCCGCTTCGCCCATGCCGCTGCCGAGGCGGGACTGGACACCGTGTTCGGCTCCGAACTGTCCATCGGGCTGGCCGAGAAGATCCCCGGACAGACCGACCCCGATGCCACCCACCTGCTCGTCCTCGCCCGCAGCGTCGAGGGCTACCGCCAGCTCTCTCAGGTCATCACCGAGGCGAACCTGCGCGGTGAGAAGAACCGTCCGCTCTTCGACCTCGAAGAACTCGCGGCAGAGGACGGAGACTGGATGATCCTCACCGGCTGTCGCAAAGGACCGCTGCGACGAGCCTTGGGCAACGATGACGGCGGGCTCAGCGCTCTGCGCGAACTCACCGCACTCTTCGGACCCGACCGGGTCGCCGTCGAACTCAGCCGGGACGGAACCCCGGATGACGACGAACGGCTGCGCCACCTCGGCGATCTGGCTCAGCGGACGGGCCTGCCGATCATCGCCAGCAATGCCGTCCACTTCGCCACCCGGGCCGAGTGGAAGTCGGCTCAGGTGCGCGCCTCGGTGCGGTCGCGGAAGTCCCTGGACGAACTGGCCGGATGGCTGCCGGCGACGGCGAGCGCACGCATCCACACCGGCCAGGAGATGCTCGCGCGATTCCCGCGGCAGGCTGTGGACAATGCGGTGCGGATCGGTCAGGACTGCTCCTTCGTCCTCTCCTCGGCCCGTCCCGACCTGCCGAAGGCGCCGATGCCCGATGAGACCGAGGGGGAGACGTATCTGCGCGGCCTCATCGCCGAACGCGGCCGTACCCGCTACGGATCCCGAGCAGAGCATCCGCGGGCCTGGGAGCAGCTGGACCGGGAGATGGACATGATCGCCCAACTGGGCTTCTGCGGCTACTTCCTCATCGTCTTCGACATCACCGAGTTCTGCCGCAATATGGGCATCTTCTGCCAAGGCCGGGGTTCGGCGGCGAACTCCGCGGTCTGCTTCGTCCTCGGCATCACCGCCGTCGACGCCGTCAAACACGGACTGCTCTTCGATCGGTTCCTGTCCCCGGACCGCAAGGGGTACCCGGACATCGACATCGACATCGAATCCGGCCGCCGCGAAGAGGTCATCCAATACGTCTACGACCATTTCGGCCGTGACCGGGCTGCCCAGGTCGCCAATGTCATCACCTACCGTGCGAAATCGGCCATCCGGGATGCCGCCTTCAGCCTCGGCTATGCCCCCGGCCAGCAGGATGCGTTCTCGAAGTCGAGCAACCGGTGGTCGAGCCTGCCCGATGCTGAGGACTCACCGGTGCCCGCACCGGTGCTCGAGGTCGCCGAGGATCTGCTCGGCTCACCGCGCCATCTGGGCATCCACTCCGGTGGGATGATCCTGGCCGACCGTGCCATCGGCGAAGTTGTGCCGATCGAGAAGGCAACGATGGGCCACCGCACCGTCGTCCAATGGGACAAGGACGACTGCGCGGCCATGGACCTGGTCAAGTTCGACCTGCTCGGTCTGGGCATGCTCACCGCCCTGCACGAGATGGTCGGACTCGTCCACCGTCACACCGGGGTCCTCATCGACCGGGCGGAGATCGATGACGACGACGAAGCCGTCTACGAGATGCTCTGCCGCGCCGATGCGATCGGGGTCTTCCAGGTCGAATCCCGCGCCCAGCTGGCCACCCTGCCCCGGCTGCGCCCGGAGAAGTTCTACGACTTGGCCGTCCAGGTCGCTCTCATCCGACCGGGGCCGATCCAAGGTGGATCCGTCCACCCCTATATCCGCCGACGGCAGGGTCTGGATGAGGTCGAATACCTCCACCCGCTGCTCGAGAAGTCCTTGGCCAAGACCTGCGGGGTCCCTCTGTTCCAAGAGCAGCTCATGCAGATGGCCATCGACGTCGGCGGGTTCACCGGTGCCGATGCCGACCGGCTGCGGCAGGCCATGGGCTCCCGTCGGTCGGAGAAGCGGATGGCCGAACTCGCCGAGAAGTTCCGTACCGGAGCCATGGAGCGCGGAGTCGACGCGGAGACCGCCGAGACGATCTTCTCCACCATCGCGGCCTTCGCGAACTACGGATTTCCCGAATCGCATGCCATCAGCTTCGCGAACCTCGTCTACCAGTCCGCCTGGTTCAAATACCATCACCACGCCGCCTTCACCGCCGGTCTGCTGCGCAGCCAGCCGATGGGCTTCTACTCCCCGCAGTCGCTCATCGCCGACGCCCGCCGGCACGGAGTACCGATCCTGCCCGTCGACATCCGCCGGTCCCAGGCGGCCACGGACCTCGAACGGGTCGCAGAGGCAGGGGATGGGGACACCGCC
>NZ_QYCP01000021.1 GCF_025506275.1 Brevibacterium permense | reverse complement strand
GTTGAACTCTCCGCAAATGCGGCTGGAACCCCAGCTGGAAAGCCGGCCGAAACAGGCAGCGCGATCGTGGTGGCAAGCAGCATACTAAGTAACCGATTCCTCAAATTTAACACTATTAACCCCCTAGATTTTCCCATAAATCTGTGAATAAAAATGCCTAACTGAATAGTAGCAAATAAGTCGAAATTTGTCGATAATTTCCTTTGCCTAGTAGACCAGTATGAAATTAGTAACTAACTTGAGCGAGGTACACGCGGTCTGTAACAAAGGGGGCTATTCATCCAGCGATGAACCCCCCGTCAAGTAGACCATACAAGTAACAAAAGCTAAGCGGCCTTGGTCCTAACTCAATAGGAACCGAGGCCGCTCTAAAATATCTGTATATACGTTATAAGGCAGCTCCATCC
>NZ_QYCP01000022.1 GCF_025506275.1 Brevibacterium permense | reverse complement strand
ATTGAATACACATTTCAAATTTATTTTTTAAAGTTTTCGTAAGTTTCGTCACTTTCTGTTTCAAGATTAATTGAATTAATATCAATACCTAATGCTTTAGCTACACCTTCACCATATTCTGGATCAGCTTTATAGCAATGACGGATATGACGTCGCTTAACATCTTCAGATACACCATCAATTGCATTTGCTGTATTTGTGAAAATTCTTTCTTTAGCATCATCAGTTTGTAATCTAAATAACTTACCAGGTTGCTCAAAATAATTATCATCATCTTGGCGTTGATTATATTCATAGCCATAACCATCAGTTGGGAATGGTGGCTTTTTATATTCAGGTTGTGAATCAAATTTGCCTTGATTATTTGGATAATAATGTGTGCCTCCACCTTGGTTATTATCAAGCACACGC
>NZ_QYCP01000023.1 GCF_025506275.1 Brevibacterium permense | reverse complement strand
CGCTGAACCCGCGCATGACGGCAGGCGAGATCGTGGGCGAGCCTCTGCTGGTCCACGGCGTCGCCAGTCGCAAGGAACGCGAGGAGCAGGTCTCGGCGCTGTTCGCCCGCGTCGGCCTCAGGCCGGCGCAGATGAGCAACTACCCGCACCAGTTCTCGGGCGGCCAGCGCCAGCGCATCGGCATCGCCCGCGCCCTGGCGCTCGGCCCCAAGCTGATCGTTGGCGACGAGCCCGTCTCGGCGCTCGACGTGTCGATCCAGGCGCAGGTCATCAACCTGCTGCAGGACCTGCAGCGCGAGCGCCAGCTTTCCTATCTCTTCATCTCGCACAATCTCGCGGTGGTGGAACACATCAGCCACCAGATCGCCGTGATGTATCTCGGCCGCATCGTCGAATACGCCGACACGCGCTCGATC
>NZ_QYCP01000024.1 GCF_025506275.1 Brevibacterium permense | reverse complement strand
CTTCATATGGGATAACAACGGTATTTTTGCTGGATGTGTAGATCGTTTTGGATACAGTATTGTATCCACTGTTACTTAGATTAGTTAGTTGCTGTGCTTTATAGCTAGATATCTTGCCATCAATATTTATATCTATTCCTATGAAACCTAAGTATGCGGAACTTCCATTAGATACATTTGAATTGTAGGAAAGGATCAGCCCTACTTGATCTGGTTGGGAGCTGGACCATATTGCTCCTAACTGAAGTTGTGTTCCCCAAGTGCTGTTCGGGTCGTATAGCGAATTTGGAGAGACATCTATGACAGTTGAGTTGTCAAAAGTGGATGTTTGTTGAGAAACCACACCCATTCCCGCCAGTTTATCCATTGCTGTACAGCCAGAGATGGCTACTACGATCGCAGAAGCAAAAAACATCTTCC
>NZ_QYCP01000025.1 GCF_025506275.1 Brevibacterium permense | reverse complement strand
TCGTTCGACAGGTCGAGGAGCAGGGCCGCTCGGCCCGACCGCAGGTTCTCGGCGTCGCCGGGCTCCAGCAGATCGAGCCGCCCGTTCAGGTCCGGGAAGCCGAGGCGGACGAAGTCGAGCACCGGCAGGCAGAGCACGTGGTTGGCCGCGCCCGGATGGGCGGTGACGCTGATCCGCTTCCCCAGCCAGCCCAAAGCCGCCGGCAGGAAATGGCCGGCCTCCCCGCGGGGGACCAGGACGATCTCGGAGGCGGATGGGCTCATCGCGATTCTCGGGCGGCCGGTCGCACGGTGATCCGCCGCCTGAAAGCCGCGCGATGCCGGATAAAGGCTTCGCGCGGATGCGTCGATCCCCGGGACTCAGGCCGGGACCAGCTCGGCCGCGCGCACGGGCGTCGGTCCCGCCCGGTAGGCCGCCGAGG
>NZ_QYCP01000026.1 GCF_025506275.1 Brevibacterium permense | reverse complement strand
GTTGAATGTGCCCGAATCAATCGATAAGGTGATAATGAAGTGTCTTGAGAAAGAGCCCTCAAATCGATATGCAACAGCTGCTGAATTGAAACAGGCCTTGTACGATGGGGCATTTGTGGCGGGATTAAAGGGCTTGCGCATGGGAGCTGTGCCTGAACCAAAAATGTTAGGCACCTCCGGTAGTGTCAATTCCCACAAGGTGATGAAAAGCAGCCAGCTTTCCCGGAAAATCTACACAAGAAATATGTCTGTTGTCATTTGGCTGTTTGTCACCATCATTGCAGCCGGTGGTTGGTATGTATTTAAGTTTCCCGGCACAACTTACGACCCAGGCACCTGGTACGACAAATTCAGATGGCAGATGGACATGAGGCATGCCGACGATTTGATGAGTCAGGGCAAATATCAGGATGCCGCAAAAG
>NZ_QYCP01000027.1 GCF_025506275.1 Brevibacterium permense | reverse complement strand
GTTCTAATCTTTTAGCGAATAATTTTTCTCAGAAAAAAGTTATTAAAATTGAAAAAAGCGCAGATAGTTTTGAAGTAATAGATCTAAATCAAAATGTTGCAAATCCAAATCTAAATCAACAAAAAGCATTGTTTGATAGTTCTACCTTGATTGAAAAAAAATCGCAAATCACCAAAGATAAAGATATTGATTTTGCCATTGTATTAACTTCTAGGAAAAATTTTGGTTATTTTTTAGATGGTTTTAGGGTGAGTGATAAGGAATTTTCTACATTATTTGCTAAAAATTTGATTCAAAGTTTAAAGCTTAATTGGGTTAATTCTGCTGCAAATGGTATTTATCAAAGTCCTAAAACTTTGTCATATTTTAGCCCTAAGGATGCAAAACTTATAAATGTAAGTCCTTTTTTAACACAAGAAAAA
>NZ_QYCP01000028.1 GCF_025506275.1 Brevibacterium permense | reverse complement strand
GGATTTATTTTTGCTACAAGTCCAAGAAGAGTGAGTTTAGAACAAGCAAGAAATTTAAGTGCAATTTTTCATGAAAAAGTTAAAAAAGTTGTCGGTGTTTTTGTAGATGAAAATTTGGAACAAATTTTAAGATGTATTAAAGAAGCTAAGCTTGATGGGATACAAATTTATCGCACTATTACCAAAGAAGAATTTGAAATTTTAAAGGTGCAAAATGTTTTTGTTTGGCAGGTGATTAGTGTGGAAAATAGTTTAGATTTAAAAAGTGAAATTTTTGCTAATTTAGTACTTTTTGATGCTAAGGGAATTTTAAAGGGCGGTAATGGAATAAGTTTTGATTGGACTTTATTAGGTTCTTATACTAAAGATTTTATATTAGCTGGAGGCATAGGTTTGGATAATGTTCATAAGGCTGTACAAACG
>NZ_QYCP01000092.1 GCF_025506275.1 Brevibacterium permense | reverse complement strand
AGGTTGCTGGGCCGCCGTCAGGTAGTAATTAGGTTAGGGGCGGGGGACGATGGTCGTGTACCTGAAGTGCTCCTCGCAGAGTCTTCCCGCAGCTTCTGCGTCTCCGGCAGCGATGGCCTCGACGATCGCGGCATGGTCGTCCACGGCGTGATCGAAGAGCTCTGCCGAGAACGGGTCATGACGGAAACCGGCGTTGATCTTCGTATCGAGGTCGATGGCCATGCGCACGAGTTCCGGGTTGTGACCGGCACGGGCGATGGCGAAGTGGAACTGCGCGTCCGCGGTGCGCGCGGCGGCCGCTTCGGCACGTTGGGAATAGACTTCGGCCAGTTCCCGGAGCTCGTTCAGCTCCTCCTCGGTGCGTCGCAGGGCTGCGGTCGCCGCCAGGGAATTCTGAAAGACGGCGCGGGCGTCAAGCAGGTTCCGCCTCTCGGCATGGAACTCGTCGATTCTGCCGGCCATAGGAGCCAGCGCCTCGGGGCGGGCGGTCTTGACGAACGTCCCTCCCCCGCGGCCGCGGCGGCGTTCGACGACTCCGAGACGCTCTAGCCGCAGCAGGGCTGCGCGCACGCTCGAGCGGGACACCTGCAGATCTGCGGCCAACGTCCGTTCGCCCGGCAGCAGGGTGCCTTCCGGCAACGCTCCGACGGCGATTCCGGAGAGGATGTGGTCGGCGATCTGCTGCGGTGCGCTCGTCAGGCTCACCACTTCGCCCAGTCCAGCGAACTCGTGGCCCGCTGATGTCGTGTCGTCGCTCAATCTGCCTCCCGCTTCCTTGGCACGGCTGCTTCCGATTCTAGACTCCACAGGTCCCGCACCGCGGCATCGACAGGCGACCGGGCAGCGGGACAAAGCCGCGTTTCCAGCATAGGATCGACACCATCATGACTGTTCACACTCGCCTGCTCACGCCCGGCACCATTTCGCCCGAACGCGGTGTGCCGAAGGACATCGCTCGCCCGGAGTACGTCGGTCGCGCCGACGCCGATGAAGGCCGGGGAAACAATTTCTACAGCCCCGAGGAAGTCGAAGTGGTCCGGGCGGCCGGTCGGATCGCAGCCAACGCCCTGGCCGCCGTCGGCGAGATGATCGCCCCCGGCATCACGACCGACGACATCGACAGGGTGGCGCACGAGTTCATGTGCGATCACGGGGCGTACCCGTCGACGCTGAGCTATCGCGGGTTCCCGAAATCCGTGTGCACCTCCGTCAACGAGGTGGTCTGCCACGGCATCCCTGATTCAACCGTCATCGAAGACGGCGACATCGTCAATGTCGATATCACCGCCTACTACCAGGGCATGCACGGAGACACGAACTACACATTCACCGCCGGTGACGCCGATGAGGAGTCCCGTCTCCTCATCGAACGCACCTACGAGTCGATGATGCGAGGAATCAAGGCGGTCAAACCGGGCCGTCAGATCAACGTCATCGGACGAGTGATCGAGAAGTACGCGAAGCGCTTCGACTACGGAGTCGTGCGCGACTACAGCGGGCACGGAGTCGGACGCGAATTCCACTCCGGGCTCATCATCCCGCACTATGACGCGGCTCCCGCCCACGCCGAGACGATGGAACCGGGAATGATCTTCACGATCGAACCGATGCTCAATCTCGGTACGATCGACTGGGACGTCTGGGATGATTCCTGGACCGTGGTGACGAAGGATCGCAAGCGTTCCGCTCAGTTCGAGCACACACTGGTGGTGACCGAGTCCGGCGCCGATATCCTGACTCTGCCCGATGCCGATACCGCGATTGCCGCCGGACCCGCACATGAGGAGAGCTGAGATGAGCGCGGAGACCTCACCACGCTTTGCGATCGGAATCGACATCGGCGGCACCGGGATCAAAGCGGCACTCGTCGACACGGTGACGGGCAAACTGCCGTTCAAACGGCTGCGCGAGCTCACTCCGAAGCCGAGCACCCCGGATGCCGTGGCTGCGACGATCGCCACGGTGTTGGATGCGCTGAGCGAACGTGCCGTCGAACTCGAACTCGTCGCCGATCGTGCCGCTATCGACTCCCTGCCTGTCGGCTGCGGATTCCCCGGCGTCATCCGCGAAGGACTCGTCGAATACACGGCGAACCTCGACCAGAGTTGGATCGGTTCGCCCATCGCCGACAACATCGGCGAGAGCACTGGCCGCACCGTGTACTTCCTCAACGATGCCGATGCCGCCGGACTGGCCGAGATGACTTTCGGGGCCGGACGCAAGCACCGGAAGAAGACAGTGCTGCTGACGACGCTGGGCACGGGAATCGGAACCGCCCTGTTCACTCACGGTCGGATGGTTCCCTACACCGAACTCGGCCATATCGAGATGAACGGCGTCGATGCCGAGACGCAGGCCGCGGAATCGGTCAGGACCCGGCTGGGATTGACCTATCCGGAGTGGGCGGTTCGGCTGCAGCAGTACTATTCGCAGATCGAACTGCTGGTCGCTCCGGACGTCATCATCGTCGGCGGCGGAGTCTCGAAGTCCCATGACCAGTTCCTGCCGCTCATCGAGACGCGGGCGAAACTCAAGCCGGCGAAGCTGTACAACAACGCCGGAATCGTGGGAGCTGCGATGATCGCGGTCAACGACGGTAAGGCGAAGGTTCGTCGCAGTCCGTCCTGAAAGACGCGTCGCAGCGGAGGACGAGGGTGAGGACAGGCCACCGATAAGCCGGGTTCTGTCGACGAGTCGGTTGCCCTTCTCGCCTGACGGTCATCTATCTGGGACCGATGTTGCCACCGGCCTCAAGCAATCCACCCGACGACTCGGCGAGCAGCCTCGAACGTCGTCTGTCTGATCTTGCTCCGGATGGGGTTTACCCAGCAGCGACGGTCACCCGCCGCCCTGGTGGTCTCTTACACCACCGTTTCACCCTTACCCAGTCGGAACTGGGCGGTCTGCTTTCTGTTGCACTGGCCCGCGGGTCGCCCCGGGTGGGTGTTACCCACCATCCCTGCTCTGTGGAGCCCGGACGTTCCTCAGCCCTCACGAAGAGAGCCGCGACCGTCTGGTGACCTGTCCTCAAGCATCCCAGTGTAGTCGCTCAGCGACTCCCCCACGCACACAGCCCCCACACGCAGCGGAGGCCGGACATCGAAAGTGATCAACCTCATCCGCGCCCGGTCCCAGCCGCGTCACTGCGTGATCATACGATGGGGTGGTGAAGATCCTGCTGCCGCCCTCCGAGGGCAAGACTCCGTCGCCGACCGGTCCCACGCTCGATCTCGACGGTCTCTCGGCTCCGGACCTCACCACGAAGCGCAAGCGTGTGCTCGCTGCGCTGAAGAAGGTCTCGAAGCGCCGAGATGCCCTCGAGAAGCTCGGCGTCGGCGCGTCACTCGCCGCGGACGTCGAACGGAATACCGTCCTCGATGAGATCCCCTGTGCCCCCGCGCTGCTCACCTATTCCGGTGTGCTCTATGAGGCGATGGGCGCCAGCGAGCTGGTGGCGCAGTCGAACGATGACGATAAGCTGCGGGACCGCCTCCACGACGTTCACGTATTCTCGGCCCTGTTCGGCCGGGTGCACGGACTCGATGAGATCCCCGCTTACCGACTGGCGATGAAGACCGATCTGGGGACCTTGGGAAAGCTGACTTCCTATTGGAAGCCGATTCTGGCGAATTCCTGCTCTCTCGACCCCGCCGAGGTGGCCCTCGACTGCCGCTCGAGCGATTACCGGTCCGTGTGGCCGGGTCCCACCGATCAGGTCGTCACCATGGGTGCCGTGTCCGTCAGCGGCGGGAAACGTCGCGTCGTCTCCCACTGGGCGAAATTCTACCGAGGCGAGTTCGCCGGTCGGCTGCTCTCCGATGATCGAGCCCTGCCGGAGACCGCTCAAGACCTTGTGTGCCGGGCCGAGGAATTCTATGAGGTTGAATTCACAGCCTCAACGAGCTCGAAGCCGGCGAACCTCATGATCGTCCTCCGCGGCTGAGATGCGCGTCAACAACGGCCCTGTCCTCCAAGGTTGACGAGATCAGTCGAGACAGGATCAGCTGCGACGCAGCAGCACCGCCTCGCATTCTTCGCATTCATAGGTCTCGTTGACATCGGCGCCGAGCATTCCGTGCCAGACTGCTCCTCCGATCTCCTGTCCGCACGCCTGACAGTTCGGACCGTTGAGCAGGGCGGCACCGGGACCGCCCTGCCGGACATTGGCATCGAATGTCGTGAGCAGCTGCTGCGGCAGCTCGCTCCTCGCGCCCGACGCCGCGGCCTCGTTCTCGGTGATGAGTTCCCGCAGTTCGGTCTTCCTGTCCTTCACCGCGGTCTGCACCTCTTTGCCGGAGGACGTGACTTCGGCGATTCGGTCATCGACTGCCGCGAGTTCGTCTTCAGCGGCTTCGAGCTTCTCCATCTCCTCCAGCTGCGATTCTTCCAGTTCGGCGACCCGAGCTTCGTGACCGGCGATCTCCTCTTGCAGATTCACCATATCTTTGCTGGTCAGACCGGTTCCGTCGTTGAGCTCGGCGGTCTTCTTCTCGATCTTCGATCGCTGTGCTTCGATGAGTCCGGTGGCTTCGGTGATGGCGTCCTGATGGCCGTCGACGACAGCGGCGGCCTCGGTCCGCTTCTCTCCGAGCTCCTTGTGGCGGGAGATGAGGTCCTGCAGCTCCTCTGCCCTCTTCGGGTTGTCATGTTCGAACTGGAGGGCGCGCCCGTGGGCGGTGAGTTCGATGAGGGTCTGCAGCGCAGTTCTCTGGCTGTCGGTGATGAGCATCGTCGGTCTCCTTGTCAATACCGTTCGACCCAGGGGTCGGTGTTGACTGCCGAGTGCTGCAGCGAGACAGTGAACCCGCGCCGCGCGAATTCGGTCTCGAGTGCCTCGGCAGCCGCATTCAGCCAGACTGTCTCAGACGCCCAGTGGGAGACGTCGATGAGCGAGAATCCGCTCTCTCGACGATTCGCCGCATCAAGCGCCTCAGTGGCCGGGTGATGGCGGAGGTCGGCGGTCACGTAGACGTCGGCGCCGCTGGCCCGGACCTCGTCGAACAACGAGTCGCCGGCGCCGCCGCAGACCGCGACACGGGTCGCTGTCGCAGCAGGGTCGCCGGCGATGCGCACACCGGTCGTGGTGCGCGGCAGCTGCGCAGCCAATCGCCTGGCAAGGTCCCGGACCGGTGTGGGCCGGTCGAGGTCGCCGACGCGGCCGATTCCGGTCGGCAGCGAGCCGCGTCCCGAATCATCAGCCTCGTCATGCGGGGACAGTGGCTGCGCGCCCTCGATGCCCAGGAATGAGATGAGCACATCGGAGACTCCGCCGCGGGCCGAATCAGCGTTCGTATGCGCATTGAACAGCGCAATATCGTTGCTGATGAGAGTGTGTACGGCTCCGCCCTTCAAAGTTGCGGCGTTCACCGACTTCACGGGTTTGAGCATGAGCGGATGATGGTTGAAAACCAGGTCTGCGCCGAGAACGACGGCCTCGGCGATCACGGCGTCCATCGGATCGAGAGCCAAGAGGATCGACTGGACCTCGGCGTCGGGGTCGCCGACGGCCAGGCCCACGGAGTCCCAGGGCTCGGCCAAAGCCGGTGGCCACAGTGAGTCGAACACCTCTACGCAGTCACTCACCTTCGGATGTCTCATGCCCCCCACACTATTACATCCGGACCGGGGCGCATCGCCAGCGCCGCGGGACCGAGGACCCTGCCCAGAGATCGACGGACGATTTTCGGAGAACGTGATCTAGCTCATATATTGGGATCATGACATCTACACGCATCTCCTCCGAATCACCCGTCATCAGAAACTCGTCCACGGTCTCGGATCTCATCCGCCGCAGCGCCGGCCGTTTCCCCACCGACACAGCCCTCGAATTCGGGGACCGGACCTGGACCTATGCAGAACTGGACTCTGCAGTGACCGCGGTGGCCCGCGAACTCGTCTGTCTCGGTGTGACGAAGGGCGACCGTGTCGCCGCCTATGGGAAGAACTCCGACCTCTTCGTCCTCCTTTATCTAGGCTGCGCACGCGCCGGATTCATCCACGTACCGGTCAACTATCAGCTGAAGAACGACGAACTCGACTACATCCTCAGCAATTCCGGCGCCGAAATCGTCTTCTCCGATTCCGACCTCATGTCCGCCGTCGCCTCAACCCCGACCGGAGCCGAGGCGCGGGTGATCGACTTCGCCGATCTCGTCCCGGTCGCCACCGCGGAGGAGATCGCCCCTGCAGACATCGCAGAATTCTCCGTCGACGACACGGACGTGGCTCAGCTGCTCTACACCTCCGGCACCACCTCGGCGCCGAAAGGTGCGGTGATGACCCATCGCGCCCTTCTGCACGAGTACCTGTCGTCCCTCATGTCCCTCGACTTCGCTGCGACAGATCGCGCCGTCCACGCCCTGCCGCTCTATCACTCGGCGCAGATGCACGTCTTTCTGCTGCCGCTTCTGTCGATCGGCGCGCACAACATCATCGTCCCCGCTCCCGTGCCCGAGCAGCTTCTCGCCATCTTCGAGGAACGGGAGATCAATTCGTTCTTCGCCGCCCCCACCGTCTGGGTGGCGCTGGCCAACAGCCCTGACCTCGAAACCCGCAACCTCGACAGCCTCCACAAGGCCTACTACGGTGCTTCGATCATGCCCGGACCGATCCTCGAGCGCCTGCGCCAGCGGCTTCCGCAACTGGGCTTCTACAACTGCTTCGGCCAGTCGGAGCTCGGCCCGTTGTGCACTGTGCTGCGTCCCGAAGAGCATGACGATCATCCGGGTTCGGCCGGTCGCCCGGTCATGTTCGTCGAAACCCGCGTCGTCGACGCCGGCGGTGACGAGGTCGGCCCCGGCGAGGAAGGCGAGATCCTCTACCGGTCGCCGCAGCTGTGCGAAGGCTATTGGAACCGGCCGGAGGCCACCGCCGAGGCGTTCGACAATGGCTGGTTCCACTCCGGGGACCTCGTCAAGGTCGACGAGGAGGGCTTCGTCGAGGTCGTCGACCGGGTCAAGGACGTGATCAACACGGGAGGCGTGCTGGTCGCCAGCCGCCAAGTTGAGGACGCCGTCTTCGAACTGCCCCAGGTCGCCGAGGTGGCAGTGGTCGGGATTGCCGATGAGAAGTGGATCGAGGCAGTCGCCGCCTTCGTCGTCCTCAAGGACGGCCACCCGCCGTTGTCGGCCGAAGAGGTCATCGGTCACGTCAAGTCCCGTTTGGCCGGATTCAAGGTGCCCAAGCGGGTGGAGTTCGTTGCCGAACTGCCGAAGAACTCGGCCGGGAAGATCCTCAAGCGGAGCCTGCGCCAAGCCTGAGGGCATGCGGCCGCTCAGGCGTTGGCGACTTCAGCGGTGCCTGCACCGCGCCTGCGGATGACGGGTTCGGTGTGGGTGGCCGCCTCGGCGGTGGTCTGCGAATCGGAACAGCAGCCGGCTTCCCCACCGCATCCTCCAGCGGAATCGTCCGTTCGGGCATCCCCTCCTTCCCCGGCCTCCTGGCCGAGGATGGTGAATCCGTTGTCGCGGATCATGGCGAGGTCGTCGGCGGCGGCTTGACCCTCGGCGGTGAGGTAGTCGCCGAGGAAGATCGAGTTGGCCAGCTGCAGCGCCATCGGCTGGAGGGATTTGAGGTGGATCTCGCGACCGCCGGCCAGACGGATCTCGCGGTCGGGGCAGACGAATCGGGCTGTCGCGACGATCTTCATGCACTGCACGGGCGTGAGGTTCCACTGTCCTTCGAGCGGTGTTCCGTCGAACGGGACGAGGAAGTTGATCGGGATCGACTCGGAGCCGAGGGCCTTGAGCGCGAACAGCGCCTCCACGATCTGCTCGTCGCTTTCACCGAGCCCGACAATGAGGCCGCTGCAGGGTGAGAGTCCCGCCGCTTTGGCATGTTCGACAGTGTTCGTGCGGTCCTCGTAGGTGTGGGTCTTGACGATATTGTCATGGAAGGATTCCGCGGTGTTGATGTTGTGATTGTAGGCATCGGCGCCGGCTTCTTTGAGCTTCTCGGCCTGACCTTCCTTGAGGATTCCCAGACACGCACACACCTCGACTTCGGGATTCTCGTCTTTGAGGCGTTCGACGATCTCACCGACGCGGCTGACGTCGCGACGGCTCGGTCCACGACCGCTCGCGACGAGGCAGACCCGTGATGCTCCGCCGGCGATGCCCATGTTCGCCTGGTCCATGGCCTCGTCGGCGCTCAGCCACGAGTATTTGAGGATCTCGGCCTTCGACCCCAGTGACTGTGAGCAGTAGGTGCAGCTTTCCGGGCACATTCCCGATTTGAGGTTGACGAGATAGTTCAACTTGATCGTCATGCCGAAGTGCTCTCGGCGGAGTCGCGACCCGGCATGGACGAGACCGAGCAGCTCCTCGTCCGGCGCAGCTAGGAGCGCGAGTGCGTCGGCTTCAGTAGCCGCTTTCCCGTTGAGGATGGAGTCGGCGAGTTGGTCAGGGTTCACAGTCATCATCGATTGGTCCTTTGTCTCCGGGCGATTGAACAAGGTCAGAGTCGGTCGAGTTCAGATCTCCTGAACACCGTTCAATACGCTATCAGAAGGCCGCCCCGGGTCGCTGAGGCAGGCTGAGATCCCATGCAGTCGATACCGGTTCGTCAGCCGACGAGTCGGCGTGCAGGTGACCTGGAGCATAGAATTCTTTCGCCGGCCCGGAGCGCTGCCCGACCGCCGGCCAACGACCCAGTACAGGGAAGAACGGAACGAGGAACACAATGGCGGAGTCGGCACCCACGGACACCCACAAAGGAACAGACAATCGCCGCGGCTGGCGTCTGCACGGAAACGGGCGGACGATCGCTCCCGGTGAGAGGGTTCTGCCGGAGGAGCGTCTGAGCTGGCCGCGGACCATCAGCATCGGCGCACAGCACGTCGTGGCGATGTTCGGCGCAACGTTCCTCGTACCCCTTCTCACCGGGTTCCCGCCGTCGACGACGCTGTTCTTCACCGCCATCGGCACGCTGCTGTTCCTGCTCATCACGAAGGGCATGATGCCCTCCTATCTCGGTTCGTCGTTCGGGCTGCTCGCTCCGATCGGGGCGGTCACGGGGTTCTCGGCGACGTCCGGAGAGGCTCTCGAGCCTCAAGCCATGGCTTTAGCCCAGGGCGGAATCATCTCGGTGGGAGTCGCCTTGGCGCTCGTCGGGCTCGTTGTTCATTTCGTCGGCGTCCGATGGATCGAAGTGACAATGCCACCAGTGGTCACCGGGGCCATCGTGGCTCTCATCGGCCTCAACCTGGCCCCGGCCGCCTGGGATTGGGTCAAGACCGCTCCCCTGACCGCCGTGATCACGATCGTCGCAATTCTGCTGACCACGGTGCTCTTCCGCGGGATGCTCGGCCGACTCTCGATCCTCATCGGCGTCCTGGTCGGCTACGGTGCGGCATGGCTGCAGGGTGAGCTCGACTTCTCCACCGTCACGAAGGCCGACTGGGTGGGACTGCCCGCGTTCCATGCACCGGCGTTCGATCTCGGCTACCTCGGCCTGTTCCTGCCCGTCGTCCTCGTCCTCATCGCCGAGAACATCGGCCATGTGAAATCGGTCTCCGCAATGACCGGCCGCGACCTTGATCACCTGACAGGCCGGACGCTCTTCGCCGACGGGTTCTCCACCATCCTCGCCGGATCCGGCGGCGGTTCGGGAACGACGACCTATGCCGAGAACATCGGCGTCATGGCAGCCACGCGCATCTTCTCCACTGCCGCCTACCTGTGCGCGGCGGTCATCGCCCTCATCCTCAGCATGCTGCCGAAGTTCGGCGAGATCATTGCCACGATCCCTCCCGGAGTCCTCGGCGGAGCGGCGACCGTGCTCTACGGAATGATCGGCATGCTTGGCGTGCGCATCTGGGTGGAGAACAAGGTCGACTTCTCCAATCCGATCAATCTCAACACTGCCGCGGTCTCACTCATCGTCGCCATCGCGAACTTCACGTGGACCCCGGGCGGACTGCAGTTCGAAGGCATCGCCCTGGGCACCGCCTCGGCGATCATCATCTATCAGGTGATGAAGGCGATCGCCCGATGGAGGGGCACCGACCCTGACAACGTGACAGAGAACTTCGCCGAGGCGGCCGACCGAACCGATGCGCCGCAGGCTCCTCGACGGGGCCGGGCGACCCACCCGTTCGCTTCCGACGCGACGGACGGCTCATCCCAAGAGCCGCGATCACCCGCCTGAGCACGAGTTGAGGCGATGGGGCGTGCTGCCGTTTCGAGCAGTGCGCCCCATCGCCTTTGTGCATTTCACCATCGAGTTCTGGATCATTCATCGAGATCTGGACCAGTCATCGGGGTCAAACTCGATCATCTGGTCAGAACTCGATTGGTCCTGCACCACGGCGAGAACGCACCGCACCACTTTCGGTGTGGTCGTGCGCTACTTCTCGTCCTAGGCGTCTGCTCGCGTCTCGATGGTTTGGACGCGGAGTGGTTTCCGGCCGGCGCGGAACGGTCCGGGAATGCAGAAGTGCCGCAGCATCGCCTGAGCGATGGTGCGGCACTCTCCCTTGGTCGGGATAGCGGGATTCGAACCCACGACCTCCTCGTCCCGAACGAGGCGCGCTACCAAGCTGCGCTATATCCCGTGACCAGGAACTACTATAGCGATGGGAACGCGATCTGAAAAATCGGGAAGGACCTCTGCTCGAGAATGAAAGGTATGTCTCATTGGCACTGACAGCCGAAAGCATCACCAGCACTGCGTTGAGCATCCTTTCGCAGTACGGTCTGGGCGATCTGTCCATGCGCCGGCTCGCCCGTGAACTCGACGTTCAGCCCTCTGCGCTGTACTGGCACGTCAAGGACAAGCAGTCACTGCTCATCCTCATTTCACGTTCGCTCAAAGCCGAAGTCGACGCCCTGTGCCCCGCTGCTGCTGATCCGCTCGCTGCGGCCATGTCTCTGCGCGAGGTGCTACTGAAGTACCGTGATGGAGCAGAGATCGTGCTGCTGGGGTATTCGATCGCTCCGACAGACGTTGCCCCTCAGGCTCTGGGAGCTGATCGCCTGGGCGCCGAACTCTCGCACGGAATCCTCACCCTCACACTCGGTGCCGTAGCCGTAGAGCAGAATCGCAGGATCTTCGATGTCGACACCGCAGAGGCAGCTGAGAATTTCGCTGCCAATGCGGCCCGGCTGCTCCGATCCTCCTGATGACAGACCGGACCGACGCATTGACCGGTCCCGCGACCGCCGGCGATCCCGTTTCGCCGGTCACCCTCGGATGTGGCATACTGATCAAGCGCTTTCGGAGACATCGACGACGCAGGTGGGGCCTATAGCTCAGTTGGCTAGAGCATCTCGTTTACACCGAGAGGGTCGGGGGTTCGAGTCCCTCTGGGCCCACCGTCAAGGCATCCTGTGTTTATGGGGTGCCTTTTTCGTGTTCCTGCAGGATCCGCAGGTTCCATGCCCGGCTGCGCTCGCCGGCGTAGGCCAGCAGTCATCACACCGGTGATAAGTTTCGTTCTAGAGTCATCGAAACAGCTGAGAGGGGCTGCCGTGGCAGACGAACCCGTCATCGACGTCAGGAACATACCGAAGCCTGAGCGGCATCCGCTCATCATCAAGGCGTATGAGGAACTTGAAGTAGGCACCGGTCTGATACTCATCAACGATCACGCCCCCGAGGGCCTGCGAGTGGAGATGGTCCGAGAGTTCGCCGAGGCGGTCGGGTGGGAGCCGCTGGACAGCGCAGAGAGTGAGGCCCGGGTGCGCATAATCCGTCGTGCCGCCACCCCTGCACCCCGCGTCGTCTTCGATGTCGCCGAGCTCAGCGAGACTGTCGAGGATTCCGGTTCCGTCTGGCAGCTGCCGACGCAGCACCGTGACCTGGATGCGAATGTCATCGCGCTCGCCCCCGGCGGCGAGATCCGCGAACACACCGGCCCATCTCTCGACGTACTCATCCACGTCCTCGCCGGAGGGGGCACCCTTGAGACTGAAACCGGAACGATCGACCTGTACCCCGGTCAGATCGTGTGGCTGCCCCGTCGCTCCCGCCGTCGATTCCTGGCCGACGCCGAGGCGGGACTGCAGTACTTCTCGGTCCATCAGCGCAAATCGGGGCTGAGCATCACGACCCGCAGTTGAACACTGCGACGTTCTCGGCCGCCGAGGTCATTCTGCGATCTCTCGGACAGGATCTGTCATCGGCCGTCAGCGTATGTAATCAGCTGCCCGGTTCGGGATCGTCGGGACGGGCAGCAGCGATCGCGATGAGTCTGCGCAGCACCGCCTCGTCGATGTTCTCCAAACGACGCACGTAGACGCACCCGGCCCCCTCGGTGTACTTTCCGAGCTGCGGGAGCAGCTTCGCTCCTTCGGGAAGATCCTTGAGCCCGTACAGAGAGAGCTGACTCTTGCGCGGGGAGAATCCCGTGGCCGGCCACTCTCCGTGGTTGCGCGGGTTCACGGGCGACCGATAGTGGTACCGGCCGTAGCCGACGATTGAGGGTCCCCACATCACAGGATCCTCACCGGTGACCTCTCGGAAGATCGCTTCGAGAGCGACTCCATCCTTGCGACGCTTCTCGGGAGTCACCGAATCGAGGTAAGCGGTGACATCGGCATCGGTCGGCTGGGTCTTGTTCTCTGCCATGAAGCCAGTATGGCAGTTCAGGCCTCCGGCGGAATCCAAGCAGAACCGTCTTCGACCCGATAGATGAGGTTCGTGCGCGTATGTGCGACAGCTGGATATCGGGTGAGGTAGTCGAGGACGAAGGACTGGACCGCAGCGGTGTCGGTGGCGACGATATGCAGCAGGTAGTCATCGGCTCCGGCCATGTGGTACATCCGCACCACCCCCGGGAACTTCGGCGCAGCCGCCGTGAATGCGTCGATCTCGGCCCGATCGTGTTTGGCCAGCCGAATCGACACGAGCGCCTGCAGTCCAACCCCGAGCGCAGCCGGATCGACGTCGATATGGAAGCCGCGGATGACGCCGAGCGACTTCAGTCTCTTTAGACGCAGGGAGACCGTCGATTCGGAGATCCCGATGGCTGCAGCCAAGACCGCACCTGATGCCCGGGCATCAGCGTTGAGTTCCTGCAGAAGGCGAAGATCGGTGTCATCTAGTGAGACGTTCTGCGACATGAGTCACAGTCTCCCATATCTGATCGCAGACTATTCAGGAAACGGCCGAATACATGGAGGAGATTGCACATTCATTGCACAGACCGGGAGAAGTGTATTGAATGCGCTTATGACTTCGATGCACCCTGAGACCCGTATGGTTCACGGCGGAATGGACGGCCTCGCGGCCGCAGGCGTCCACGTTCCCGCCATCGACCTCTCCACCACCAACCCGGTCGACGACGTCCGCACGGGAGGAGATTCCTATGAGAGCCTCGCCGGCGGACATCCCCTGAAAGAAGGGGACTCCCCCGTCTACCAACGTCTGTGGCAGCCCGGTGTGGCGCGATTCGAATCCGCGCTCGCCGAATTGGAGAACGCCGAATCTGCCGTCGCCTTCGCCACGGGAATGGCCGCCATGACCGCCGCACTCCTCGCTGCAGTCGAAGCCGGGACGCCCCATATCGTCGCTGTCCGTCCCCTCTACGGCGGCAGTGACCACCTGCTCGAGTCAGGCCTCCTCGGCACGTCGGTGACCTGGGCGGAAGAGGACCAGATCGCCGAGGCGATTCGCGACGACACCGGGCTCGTCATCGTCGAGACACCGGCGAACCCCAGCCTCGACCTCGTCGACATCGGCTCGGTCGTCACCGCAGCGGGAGATGTGCCGGTACTGGTCGACAACACCTTCTGCACCCCGGTGCTCCAACGGCCGATCGATCACGGGGCCGCCCTCGTCCTCCACAGCGCCACGAAATACCTCGGCGGTCACGGCGACGCGATGGGCGGAATCATCGCGACGAACGCCGAATGGACCATGCGTCTGCGCCGGGTCCGCGCCATCACCGGGGCCCTCCTGCACCCGATGGGCGCCTACCTCCTCCATCGCGGGCTGCGGACGCTGGCCGTGCGGATGCGCGCAGCTCAAGACACCGCAGGTGACCTCGCTCGTCGTCTCCAGACGCGCCCCGAGGTCGCCAAGGTCCACTACCCCGGTGTCGCCGGGTCCGATCCGCGAGGCTTGGTCGGTTCGCAGATGCACGGCGGAGGGGCGATGATCGCCATCGAACTCGCCGGTGGATTCGAAGCGGCCCGCACCTTCGTCGAACACTGCGACCTCATCGTGCACGCGGTCTCGCTCGGCGGCGCCGATACCCTCGTCCAGCATCCGGCCTCACTCACACACCGGCCCGTAGCCGCGACGGCGAAGCCCGGAGACGGCCTCGTCCGCCTGTCGGTCGGGCTCGAACATGTCGACGACCTCGCCCGCGACCTGTTCACAGCGCTGGACGCCATCCGCGAAGCGGCCTGACACCACGCACACGTCGAACTTCAAAACCGACTCTTGACCTTTACGCTGCGTCAACTTCTAAGCTGTCAGGCATGGACTGGTCCATTCAGGAAATCGCACGGCTGACGGGAACGACGAGCCGAACCCTGCGTCATTATGACGCCATCGGTCTGCTGCCTCCGACCTCCATCGCCGCCAACGGCTATCGCTGCTACGACGAAGCGGCCCTGGTGCGCCTCCAGCGCATCCTGCTGCTCAAGAAGCTGGGACTGCCCTTGACGACGATCGCCGAGGTGCTCGATCGGAGAGACGATCCGGTCGAGGCGCTGTCGCAGCATCTGGTCTCACTCAGACGTGAGAGAGACCGGCTCGACCGACAGCTCGCCGCCGTCACCGCTACTATCACACGACTGAAAGCAGGTGAGCCGGTCATGGCTGAAGAGATGTTCGATGGTTTCGACCATCGCGAATACGAAGAGGAAGTGACCAGGCGCTGGGGTACCGACGCCTACAGGCAAGGAGACGAATGGTGGTCCAGCCAGTCGCCGGCCGAGAAACGGGAGTGGAAGGCCCGAGTCTCCGCTCTTTCCGAGGACTGGATCGCCGCCGCCGAGGCGGGGGCACGGCCCGAATCGGACCGCTGCCAGGACCTCGCCCGACGCCATATCGAATGGCTGCGAGAAGTTCCGGGCACGCCCGCCGATGATCTCGACGGAGACCTCGCAGGATACGTGCACGGTCTCGGGCAGATGTATGTCGACGACCCGCGGTTCGGCGCGAACTACGGCGGAACCGTGGGAGCCGGGCTCGTCAGAGACTCACTCGACCACTACCTCGAAGCCAAAGGCCTCTGAGTCGATCTGAGCCGAGCAGCACCGGATCAGGACAGTTCGGAGAGCGCCTGCCGAATCTTCTCGGCGGGCGCCTCCAGCTGCTCCGGTGTCTGCATCGGAGCACGGTCGGAGATGTCGAAGTCATCCATGGAGTTCGTCGGCAGAACGTGGATGTGCAGGTGGGGCACCTCGTAGCCGACTATGAGGAGGCCGATCCGCTCGCAGTCGAAGGCCGCCTTCTGGGCTTCTCCGATCCTCTTCGCCACTGCCGTGAGGTGGGCGAGAAGCTCTGCGTCGGCGTCGATCCAGTGGGAGATCTCGTCGCGCGGGACGACCATCACATGGCCCTCGGTCATCGGAGCGACATCGAGGAATGCGACGCACTTGTCATCCTGATGGACGAAGGTGCCGGGAATCTCTCCGTTGATGATCTTCGTGAACAGCGTGGCCATAAGGTGTCCTCCTCAACAGGCGCCGAAGGTGCCGTCGATCGGTTCTTCGGCGGGGGCTCGATTCTCAGAGGCTGGAAAGCGCCGCGGCGAAATCCTCGGAGAAGTCCCGAGTCTCGGCGCGGGCGACATGCCTGCCACTCACGATCGTACCCGCAGGTGAGATGACGAAGACTCCTCGTTCGGCGATACCGTGGAGCTCATCGAAGACGCCGAACGCGCGAGCCGCTTCACCGTGGGGCCAGAAATCCGATGCGAGAGCGACGTCGACCCTCGTCTGCCGGGCCCACGCCGCCAAGGTGTACTTGGAGTCGGTTGAGACGACCACGACGTCGACGGCATGGGAGCTCTTTCGCATCCGTTCCTGCCACTCGTCAAGGGCGGCGAGTTCGTCTCCGCAGATCGGAGAGAAGGCGAACGGAACGAATGCGAGCACACGAGCGGTGAACGGGGCCGCCTCGGTGAGGGTGATGACCGATCCGAGGTGATCGGGAAGGGTGAGATCCGGGGCCCGATCACCGGGCCGCAGGATCATGAATAGTTCTTCTTGCCCACGAGCCGGAATCCGGCCCAATCGTCGGCGGCGCTGACCGTGGAGGTCACGTGCATTCCGGCGGTGGGAGCCGCTTCGGAGATGTCGGCGGGGCTGATGTGTCCCGGACGGTTCGCCTTCGGGCTGAGGAGCCACACGACTCCGCCCTCCTTCAGTGTGGTCTGGGCGTCGACGAGACCGTCGACGAGGTCATCGTCGTCCGACCGCCACCACATGAGGATCACGTCGTAGACGTCATCCTCTTCGCCATCGGCGATCTTGTCTCCGATGATGTTCTCGATCGCCTCGCAGAGTGCTTGATCGACGTCGTCGTCATAGCCGACCTCTTGCACATAGTCGCCCTTTTCCAAGCCGAGGTTGTGTCCCAGCTCGTTTGCGAGGGTCGAAGTGGAGGATGTCCTTTCAGAAGCGGAGTTGCTCATGCCTGTATTCTTCCGCCAACAGTGGTCAAGGTGCAAATATCGGCGCGCCCGCGCGCGGCAAGCGCACTCAAACGGCACTCAATCGGCACACCGGACTGTGAGCCTGGCAGCACAGTGTGCAGATTCGTCAGAGAGATCACAACTTCGCGGGAGCGCGAAGTTCGGCTGGGAGTACTAGGCTGACAGGTAGATCGGGTGGCCTCTGAGCTCAGACAACCTGCGGAGCACACACCATCCGATGGTCATGATCTCTACACCAAAGAAGATCGTGGAGCTGAAGAGAGGACCACATCGTGGACAATCGGAATCAGGGCGGGCCCATCCTCAACGGGCTGCCCAGCCAGGTGCCCGACATCGACCCGGAGGAGACCGCTGAATGGCTGGCCTCCCTCGATGGCCTCATCGACGAGGGCGGTCGGACTCGAGCACGCTATGTCATGCTGCGCATGCTCGAGCGCTCTCGCCAGAAGCAGATCGGCGTACCCAGCCTCACTGCCACCGACTACGTCAACACCATCGGTCCGGAGAACGAACCCTGGTTCCCCGGAGATGAAGAGGTCGAACGCCGCTACCGTCGCTGGAACCGCTGGAATGCCGCCATGCTCGTCCACCGGGCCCAGCGTCCCGGCGTCGAGGTCGGCGGGCACATCTCCACCTACGCCTCCTCGGCGACCCTCTACGAGGTCGGCCTCAACCACTTCTTCCGCGGCAAGGACCATCCAGGCGGCGGCGACCATATCTTCTATCAGGGCCACGCCTCCCCCGGCATGTATGCGCGCGCCTACCTCGAGGGCCGGATGAGCGCCGAACAGCTCGACGGCTTCCGTCAGCAGCAGTCGCACTTCATCGACGGCAAGCCGCAGGGACTGCCGTCCTACCCCCACCCACACCAGCTGCCCGACTTCTGGGAGCATCCGACGGTGTCGATGGGTCTCGGACCGATGAACGCGATCGCGCAGGCACAGTTCGACAAGTACCTGCACAATCGTGGGATCAAGGACACCTCACAGCAGCAGACCTGGGCCTTCCTCGGTGACGGCGAGCTCGACGAGCCGGAGAGCCGCGGCATGCTCCACGTCGCTGCCTTCGAAGAGCTCGACAACCTCAACTTCGTCATCAACTGCAACCTGCAGCGTCTCGACGGCCCCGTTCGCGGCAACGGCAAGATCATGCAGGAACTCGAGTCGTACTTCCGCGGTGCAGGCTGGAACGTCATCAAGGTCGTCTGGGGCCGGGAATGGGACGCACTGCTGGCCAAGGACCGTGACGGCGCGCTCGTCAACCTCATGAATGCCACCCCCGACGGCGATTACCAGACCTACAAGGGTGAGTCCGGCGGCTTCGTGCGCGACAACTTCTTCGGCCGCGACCCGCGGACGAAGGCGATGGTCGAGGACTACAGCGACGAGCAGATCTGGAACCTCAAGCGCGGCGGCCACGACTACCGAAAGGTCTTCGCCGCCTACAAGGCCGCGATGGAACACACCGGACAGCCCACCGTCATCCTCGTCAAGACGGTCAAGGGCTACTCGCTCGGACCGCACTTCGAGGCCCGCAACGCCACACACCAGATGAAGAAGCTCACGGTCGACGATCTCAAGCTCGCCCGCGACCACTTCCAGATCCCCATCTCGGACAAGGAACTCGAAGACAATCCGAAGCTGCCTCCGTACTACCACCCGGGCGTCGACGCACCCGAGATCAAGTACATGCAGGAGCGCCGCGCGGAGCTCGGCGGCTACTCCCCCGAGCGTCGGTCGACCCATATCGATCTCAAGATGCCCTCGGACAAGGCCTACCAGGCCGGTCGTCGTGGATCAGGCAAACAGGAGATCGCCACCACGATGGGCTTCGTACGCGTGCTCAAGGACCTCATGCGGGAGAAGGAGTTCGGACACCGGATCGTGCCGATCATTCCCGATGAGGCTCGCACCTTCGGCATGGACTCGTTCTTCCCGACTGCGAAGATCTACAATCCGCACGGACAGAACTACATCTCCGTCGACCGCGACCTGTTTCTCGCCTACAAGGAGGCCACGGACGGTCAGCTGCTCCACGTCGGCATCAACGAGGCAGGGGCGACCGCGGCGCTGACCGCGGTCGGCACCTCGTATGCCACCCACGGTGAGCCGATGATCCCGTTCTACATCTTCTATTCGATGTTCGGCTTCCAACGCACCGGTGACTTCTTCTGGGCCGCCGGTGACCAGATGGCTCGCGGCTTCGTCCTCGGCGCCACCGCGGGACGCACCACTCTGGTGGCCGAAGGCCTCCAGCACGGCGACGGACATTCGCATGTGCTGGCGTCGACCTATCCGTCCGTGGTCTCCTATGACCCGGCCTACAGCTATGAGATCGCGCATATCGTCAAGGACGGCATCCACCGGATGTACGATCCCGCCGATGAGCGAGACCCTGACGTGCTCTACTACATCACGATGTACAACGAGCCCATGGTCCAGCCGCCCGAACCGGAGGATCTCGACGTCGAAGGCATGCTCAAGGGTCTCTACCTCCTGAAGAAGGGACCCGACAACGGCGGGCCGAAGGTTCAGCTGATGGCCTCCGGCGTCGGTGTGCCGTGGGTGCTCGAGGCTCAGGAGCTGCTTGATCAGGACTGGGGCGTCTCGGCCGATGTGTGGTCGGTGACGTCGTGGACCGAGCTGCGCCGTGATGGACTCGACGCTGAGAACGAGCGTCTGAAGGACCCAGAATCCGAACCGCGGACTCCGTATGTCACCGAGATGATGGCCGAGACCGAGGGCCCGGTCATCGCGACCTCGGATTATATGCGTGCAGTGCCGGATCAGATCCGTCAGTACGTGCCCAGCCACTTCACCTCGCTGGGGACCGACGGATACGGAATCTCGGACACCCGTCCTGCGGCACGACGCTATTACCTCGTCGATGGTCCGTCCGTGGTCACGCAGGCGCTCATCTCGCTGGCCGATACCGGAAAGATCTCGATCGACAAGGCCGCCGAGGCGGCTGAGAAGTACCAGCTCAACGATGTCCGTGCCGGCAACTCGGGTTCCACCGAGGGGGCAGGCGCCTGATCTCGCCCGCACACTGAAAGCGAATATGGCCGGAGCCTCCAAGACTCCGGCCATATTTGTCGCTTTTCTCGACACTTTGTATGTCGCTGACAATCGGATTGTTCTCGTTCATCTAAACTCGTGCTCATGATGTCTGATGCCGAGACCCTGCGCCGTCGTGCCGAAACCGCCCGCAGACTGCGTGCCGGAGTCGGCGTCCTGTCATCGGTGACTCTGCAGCGGCTGGAGGCTCAGCTGCCCTGGTACCGCTCGATGTCGTCGTCCGATCGCTCCTGGGTGGGGCTGCTCGCCCAATCGGGCATCTCCTCGTTCGTCGATTGGTACCGCAAGCCCGATACGAATCTGCGTGTGGTCTCCGACATCTTCAAGACCGCGCCACGCGACCTCATCCGGGCCATCAGCCTGCAGCAGACCCTGCAGCTGCTCAAGATCGTCGTCGAAGTCGTCGAGGAACGGGTTCCGGACATCGCTCGCCCCGTCGAGCAGCCGGCGCTCCGCGAGGCCGTGCTCATCTACTCCCGGGAGATCGCGTTCGCCGCGGCCGATGTCTACGCCCGGGCCGCAGAGGCCCGAGGCAGCTGGGACGCACGACTCGAGGCGATGGTCGTCGACGCCCTCGTCCGCGGAGACTCCGTCGACGAACTCGCCAGCCGCACCGCTGCCTTCGGCTGGCAGTCAGAAGGCCCCGTGTGCGTCATCGTCGGCCGCGCACCGCAGCGCTCGGCGAAGAAGGGATTGGACGGCATCCGCCGCAAGGCCAGTCGCTGGGCCGATGATGCTCTTGTGGGCATCCACGACAACAGACTGCTCATCGTCCTCGGCGGTGTGACGGAACTCGACGATGCCGTCGAGGACCTCTCGGACTGCTTCGGGCCCTCCGAAGTCATCGTCGGACCGGCAGTGCCGGGACTTGCCGAAGCGGCCACCTCGGCGAAGGCGGCGATCCGCGCACTCAAGGCGTCGACCGCCCGCCCCGATTCCCCGCGCCCGGTGAAAGCCGATGATCTCCTGCCCGAACGCGCTCTGTCCGGGGACCAGATCGCATTGACCGAACTCATCGAACGCTATTACGAACCGCTGACCTCGGGAACTGGTCAGCTGCTGAAGACTGTGAGCGCCTATGTCGAATTCGGGTCCTCGCTCGAAGCCACGGCCAAGGCACTTTCAGTGCACCCGAATACTGTGCGCTACCGACTGCGGAAGATCACCGACGCCATCGGGCTCGATCCGACGACTTCGCGTGATGCCTTCGTCATCCACATCGCCTTGGTGTATGGGCGACTGTCCCAGGACGGCGTATTGTCGAACAACGACAAATCTCACCGAGATCGGTCCAGTGTCCATTAGATTGATCAACGGAACCCAACGAAAAGAGAACTGAGTGCTTGCAATCACCTGTCCGGGCCAGGGAGCCCAGAAGACCGGTTTCCTGAGTTCGTTCCTCGAACTCGACACCTTCTCGGCACAGATCGACGAACTCTCGACCGCCTCGGGAATCGATCTGCGTCTGCACGGAACCGAATCCGATGACGAGACGATCAAGGACACCGCGGTGGCACAGCCTCTGCTCGTCGCCTCCGCCATCGCCTGCGCCGCTGAGCTCGGCGTCAGCCCTGCCGTCGTCGCCGGCCACTCCGTGGGAGAGATCGCAGCCGCACAGATCGCAGGCATCTTCACCCCGGCCGACTCCATGGCCTTCGTCAAGGTCCGTGCCGATGGAATGGCCGCCGCTGCCGCCGCCGCTCCGACCGGCATGTCCGCCGTCGTCGGCGGCCAGCCCGAGGATGTTCTCGCCGCGATCGAGGCCGCTGGTGCCAGCCCCGCCAACGTCAACGGTGGAGGCCAGACCGTGGCTGCCGGCTCGCTCGAGGCGCTTGAGACGCTGGCCGAGAACCCGCCCGAACGTGCTCGGGTCATCCCGCTGGCAGTGGCCGGCGCCTTCCACACCGAGTTCATGGCTGCCGCCACAGCCGATCTCGATGCCGCCGCCTCGGCGATGGAGGTCTCCGACCCCTCCGTCACGATCCTCAGCAACTCCGACGGCACTGCGGTCGAGGCCGGTCGCGAGTATGTCGACCGTCTGGTCAAGCAGGTCACGAACCCGGTGCGCTGGGACCTGTGTCAGGAAGCGTTGCTGAACTCCGGGATCACCGGAATGATCGAACTTGTCCCCGGTGGAACGCTGACCGGAATAGCTCGACGCGCCATGAAGGGCGTCGAGACATTCGCCATCAAATCGGCCGCCGACCTCGACGGCGCGCGTGAGTTCGCGGCAGCCCACGCCTGAGAATCGAAAGAAGACGCCATGCCTACACTCAAGACTGCCGAGCCCGGCACTTTCTCCCGCATTGCCGGAATCGGTGCCTACCGTGCGGAGAACCTCGTCACCAATGACGATATCGCCGGACCGATCAACTCCTCCGACGAATGGATCCGTCAGCGCACGGGCATCGTCACTCGCCGTCGTGCCAGCAAGGACGTCGGCGTCCTCGACATGTCCGAGGAAGCCGCACTCGAGGCGATCGCCTCGGCGGGGCTGAAGCCGGAGGACATCGGCGGCATCATCATCTCGACCGTCACGTTCGAGTACTTCACACCCTCAGCGGCTGCGGCACTGACCGCACGACTGGGGACCGGGCCGATCCCGGCTTGGGACATTAGCGCGGCATGTGCCGGCTACTGCTACGGCATCTCGCAGGCCGATGCGCTGGTGCGTGCAGGCACGCTCGACAATGTCCTCGTCATCGGAGCCGAGAAGCTCTCCGAGGTCATCGACCCCGAGGACCGTTCGATCTCGTTCATCCTCGGTGATGGCGCCGGCGCGGTCGTCGTGTCCTCCTCCGACGAACCCGGCATCTCGAAGACGGTGTGGGGCTCGAAGGGCGAGAACTGGTCGACCATCCGGATGACGGATTCCCTCTACGACATCCGCGACGACCGCGAACTGCCCTTCCCGACCCTGCGTCAGGACGGGCCGACCGTCTTCCGCTGGGCTGTGTGGGACGGCGCCGAGGTCGCCAAGGAGGCTCTCGCTGCTTCCGGCATCGAGGCCGAGGATCTCGCTGCCTTCATCCCGCACCAGGCGAACATGCGCATCATCGACGAACTCGCCAAGCAGCTGAAGCTTCCCGAGTCCGTTGTCATCGCACGTGACATCGCCGACAACGGGAACACCTCGGCTGCGTCGATCCCACTGGCCACCGAACGGCTCCTGCGCGAACAGCCCGAACTCAGCGGCGGTCTCGCCCTGCAGATGGGCTTCGGCGCGGGCCTCGTCTACGGGGCTCAGGTAGTACGCCTGCCCTGAGACACACCCATTCACGGAAAACTCTCCGTGAATGTCCTAAGATATTCGGCGGGACACTCGTCGAAAAGTTCCTCAAACGGTCGAAAAACCCTCGACCGAAATCAGAAAGTAGGAAAGAAATGGCATTCACCGAAGCTGAAGTCCTCGCTGGGCTGGCAGAGATCGTCAACGAAGAGACCGGCCTGGCCGTCGAAGCAGTCGAAGCCGACAAGTCGTTCACCGATGACCTCGACATCGACTCCATCTCGATGATGACCATCGTCGTCAACGCTGAGAAGAAGTTCGGCGTGAAGATCCCCGATGACGACGTCAAGGACCTCGTCACCGTTCAGGACGCTGTCGACTACATCAACAAGGCTCAGGAAGCCTGACACACAGCAGCCGAACACGGCCCGTCCACAGACGGGCCGTGTCCACACTATCGACGAGGTTTGTACCATGACATCTAAAGTTGTCGTCACCGGAATCGGTGCGGTAACCCCCTTGGGCGCGACTGTCGATGCCACTTGGGAAGCCATTCTGGCCGGTCAGTCCGGCGTCCACACAATGGACAACGATTGGTCAGAGAAGTACGGCCTCGCCGTGGACTTCGCAGCGCAGGTCGACCCACAGGTCGTGCCCGACAATCTCAAAAGGGTCCAGGCCAAACGCCTCGATCCTTCGAGCCAGTTCGCACTCATCTCTGCTCGTGAAGCCATGGCCGACGCTGGTCTCGAGGAGACCGATCCGGAACGCACCGCCGTCTCCTGGGCCACCGGGATCGGCGGAGTCTGGACTCTGCTCGACGCCTGGGACACCCTGCAGGAAGAAGGCCCTCGCCGGGTCATGCCCCTGACTGTTCCCATGCTCATGCCCAACGGACCTGCGGCCGCCATCGGCATGGAATTCAAGGCTCGTGCCGGTGTGCAGACCCTGGTCTCCGCCTGCGCCTCATCGACCGAGAGCCTCGGCCACGCCTATGACGTTCTCGCTTCGGGCAAGGCCGACATCATCATCGCCGGCGGTTCAGAAGCAGCGATCCACCCGATCACTCTTGCCGCGTTCAATTCGATGCAGGCGCTGTCACGTCGGACCGATTCGCCCGAGACCGCTTCGCGTCCCTATGACGTCGACCGCGACGGCTTCGTCATGGGCGAAGGTGCGGGCACGCTCATCCTCGAGACTGAGGAGCATGCGAAGGCTCGTGGAGCGAAGATCTACGCCGAGGTGGCCAGTTGGGGCATCTCGAACGACGCCTACCACATCACCGGCGGAGAGCCGGAGGGCAAGCACGCGCTGGCTGCCATGCAGCAGGCACTCGACGCCGGCGGGCTGACCGCCGCCGAAGTCAAGCACGTCAACGCGCATGCCACGTCGACTCCGGTCGGAGACATCCCGGAATCGCTGGCCATCAGCGAACTCCTCGGTGACAACGTCTCCGATGCACTGGTCTCGGCCACGAAGTCGATGACCGGACACCTCCTCGGAGGTACGGGGGCCGTGGAGGCGATCCTCACGGTCAAGGCGCTGCAGACTCGCACCGCTCCCCCGACCATCAACATCGACGAAGTCGACCCGAAGGTGAAGGGGATCAACATCGTCCGTGACACTCCTGCGGATCTGCCTGCCGGCGATATCGCAGCGATCACGAACTCGTTCGGCTTCGGCGGTCACAACGCCGTCGTCGCGTTCCGCTCAGTCTGAGGTTCCGAGCTCACTCAGACAGCTCTACGGCCCACTCTGAGTCGGAAAGAACAGTTTCACAACTGTGCTTTCCGACTCAGAGTGGGCCGTTTCCATTAGGACAGCGGGACGCGATCTGTGCCTGGGAAGGTGGTCTGCGTAGAGCCTCCTGCATAAGGCGCTCAGGCACGAGAGCATGCGAAATGGGCACACCCGAGGCAGGAAGGTGTGCCCATTGAGCAGAACTGAGCGGTCCGATCAGTCACGTGCCTGTACGGCGCGGACACGGAGGGGAGAGCGGCTCAGCCGACCTTTGTCAGCCAGCGCACTGGTGCGCCCTCACCTGCGTGGCGGAACGCGTCGAGCTCCTCGTCCCACGCTTCACCGAGGGCGATCGCCATCTCCGAGGAGAACTTCGCTGGGTCCCCGGCGGCGCGTTCCATCACGGAGCGGATGCGGTCTTCAGGGACGAGGATATTGCCGGCCGTGTCGGTGACAGCGTGGTAGATGCCCAGATCGGGTGTGTGGCTCCATCGACCGCCGTCGACTCCGGCCGAGGGCTCCTCGGTGACTTCGTAGCGGAGCGAGTCCCAGCCGCGCAGAGCGGATGCGATGCGAGCTCCGGAGCCTGCCGGCGCGCGCCAGCAGACTTCCGCGCGCACGAGACCTGGAGCTGCCGGCTGGGGTGTCCAGTCGAAGCGTGCCTGTGCGCCGATGGCCCCGCCCGCTGCCCACTCGATGTGAGGGCACAGCGCACGAGGTGCTGAGTGGACGAAGAGTACGCCCTGAGTCATATCCATTTCTGCCTCCTACTTCGGATACGTCTTCCCCTACGATCCGAAAGGAGGTGCTGTCCACATGATAGTCGATGTTCGGCGTGCAGCCAAGCATCAAAGATGCTGGTGGCGTCGGGTGTCTGTGCCGCGCGTACGGCTGCCGTCAGGCTGGCGCGATAGCCGAGGAGCATACGACCGACGAACGACCGCTGCGGACCATCCGCATGTTCCCAGACAATGCGGATACGGTGCTGTGGATCAGCATGCCCATCGACTACGAGGACACGGGGCTGTCCGGCGCACTTTCGCCGAGCAGGGCGTGCGTCTCGCGCGACTCGTTTCTGCCGAAGTCGGCCCGCAGTTCGTCGTCGAGATCTCTTCATCTGAGGAGGACGCGGAAACTGTGCGAATGCGGGCTGAGCATTCCGCCGGTAACCCGAAGGCGGAATCAGCCTTCGCACGGCTGTTCGACGAGGCGGAGGAACGACGACGCATGAGCTCGGTCGTACCCTGTTCATCCGCCTGGGCAGGTCGTCCAAACCGGTTCGATGGTTCGTGGTGCCCCCGGTCGGACTTGAACCGACGACCAAGGAATTATGAGATCACTGAGTTTTCGTTGCCAGCACTGGGATCGCGTCCCAACTCTGCAACAACTCTGCAAGTCAGTTTTACTCGGGCGAGCTTGGCAGCTCTCGAGCCTGGCCGCGTTTAGCATCCGCATAGAGCTTGCCGAGCGCATCGGCAACCGAGGTTAGATCGTCGTTGAATAGGTGAGAATACGTGTCGAGTGTCGTGGACACCTTAGAGTGACCGGCAAACTTGGAAGCGACCACGACGCTCGCCCCCGCACCCACCACCAGAGAGACACATGTGTGCCGAAAGCCGTGCGCTGTGAAGTCCTCGGGGAAGTCGGTCTCGCCACGCTCAAGCGTGTAGTCATGCTCGGCATCATCAAGACCGAGAGCCTGCCGAGTGGCAGGGTCGGCGGTGCCAGTGACAGGCAGGTCGTGATCGCGCTGGGCTTGCTCGACGGCTCGGGCCGTCTCGGGGCCGTAGACGTGGAAGTCACCGCGATACTCCGAGACTCCGAGCGCGTCTTGCAGACGCTCGACAGCAGACGCAGCCACGGCGAGAGCAGGCTTGAGACCACGGTTAGCGAATCCCTGATAGATCAAATCCCCTCCTCGCGACGCGGTGAACAGGAGATCGTCAAGACCACGACGACGTGACTCTGCAATCTCCAAAGCGACCTGAGTAAGCGGTATGTCACGCTGACCTCCACCCTTGGTCGTGTCAGCGTAACTAATCCGGTTGTCGACCGTCCGCTGAGTCCTCCGAACCCTGAGGACACTCCCGTCCACATCACGGCCACGGAGAGCCGCAAGCTCTCCGAACCTAAGACCAGTCAACGCAAGAAAGATGAACATCTCAGCGTAGTGCGTTGGAGCACATGCTGAGAGCCTGAGAACCTGAGGCATCTTGAGCGCAAGACGCTTCGCGTCACCCGACTCCCCGGACTTCGGGAGCTGCTTGAGCAGTGGCCTAACCGGGTTGCCGTTCATGTACCGTCCATCGGCGTAGGTGATGAGGCGGTTGAACTGCTTGACCCCTGCGGTCTTTTGCCCTCGGGTCGGGAAGTCTCCGCGCTCTACCCAATCGCGGACAGATGCCGGTGTCACCGTCGAAAGCGGTGCCATGTCCCAGCGGGGTTTGATCACGGACTTATAGATCTTCTCGTACTTCTCCAAGGAACTCGGGGCCGCGCCCTCGGGGCCGCGACCGCCTGACTTCCTGAGGTAGTCCATGTACTCGCGGTGGAGCTGGCCGACCGTGATCTTCTGGGCCTTGGACTGATCTACCGCATTGTGATTGTCGAACGCTTCATGCGCTTTGCGGTCGAAGTCCTCCGCTTCCTTGCGGACGCGGAACTTCTTCCGCTTATAACTCCGCCCTCCCCCGTCCGGGACGGGATAAAGGCATGTCCACCGCAGCTCCCTCGGGCCGAGTTCGGCCCTGGGGTCGCCGGTCTTCTCGCGGAGCTTCTGCCGCTCATCCGTGATGCTCATGTCTGCAAGTCTACAGTGGCCAGTTCCCTGGTCGAACGGAACCTGATCCGCAGCCGAACCGGGTTTAGTACGTTTTGTTCACGGTCTCGTATCGGTCGCACGCTCCCGTGTGCACCTAGATGTAGGGGAACATAAAGGTCTGTAATCAAGATCACTAGGGCGTCATGTCACTAAACCGCCGATTCGACACCCTCTAATAAGTAGAGGCAGTAAGTCATGGGATGGAACTCACAGGTTCAGCATGTTGTGGGGATGTTCTACCAACACCCTCTAGTAGATGAGAGGCAACGCGAACGGCTTAGGCCGCCGCGTGGCACATCTCACACTCTCTCCATGTCAGCGACAGCTCCCACTGACACCCTCTAATAAGTGAACGTTCCCAAACGTTCCTGAAATCACACAGAGGCATTGTGAATTTACCCTCTGGATTCACACCCTCTAGCAAATAGAACCACCACGACAACAGCACCGCCCAATCGGGACGGTGCTTTTTCTATGCCCGAACGCGGGCAGAACGGATAGCACCATGAGCAGCAACATCACGCCTGCCGTCCTCAACGACGAGCAGGCTGCCGAATACCTCGGGATCACGAAGTACTGGCTGCGCAACAATCGGCGGTCGCCTGCGGCACCGCCACACCTCAAGATCGGCGGCCGAGTTCGGTACCGAGTCGAGTCACTTGATGCGTGGATCTCGCAACAGGAAGTGAAGTACTGAGGCTAGCCCCCTCCGCTAGGGCTGCGGGGGCTTGAGCAAGAGCAAGAGAGCAAAGGCATAGATACATACAACGGGAATGCCCCCATCGAAACGCGGCCCTCATTGAGGGACCGCTCCCCCGCCGAGCATCTAGGCCGAAAGGAGGTTGAGCAGCATCGACTGACGAATATTTGTGCACACCAAAACCGCGTGGCCGGGGACGACCACGAAAGGACAAACGCCCTTGCGAGATGGACGACTGCGAGAACGATGGTCGCCACAACGTAGAGGGCAAGTTTGTTTGCCCTAAACATCGAATGCGCCACGACCGAGCAACCAAGAACCGTTGCTTTGTTCGCGGGTGCGACGGTGTAGTCCGGTTCGGCCAGAAGCGGGACGGCCCGCGCTTCTGTAGAACGCACGAGCAAGGCTATCAGACGGAGAACGTGGATGAACTCGAGTCGAGTCTCGACTACATAGCAGACAACACCGCCGAGGTCGGTGAACTCGGCTGCTGGCAATACCGAGGCACACAGCCTAACGGCTACGTGCCGAGTCCCGACGATGACCGGACGCGGACGAAGCTCCTATCGAACGGTCTGAACTGGTTGGCACACCGCTTCCTCTATGTCTACTTCTTCGGTGGGCACCGGGGTGATCGGGAGCTGCACCACCTATGCCGAGTCCCGGCATGTGTGAGGCCCGGGCACCTGGTGCCGGTGACGGGCGCCTATAACCGCTGGATCGAATCGGACGATCCCGACGCGGTGCAACAACGCGAGCTTGATCGCAAACGAATCAAGCACGACCCCGAGAGGCCGGATGATCCGGCCAAGGCCGACGAACTCGACAGGTTCGCGGCACGAATCAAACGCAAAGGAATCAAACACAATGACACATAGCTCAGACCTCGAATGGTCCCCTATTGCAGACCTCGAAGTAGGCGAGGCGTACACGCTCTCGACCTCATCACCACTGACATACATTCTTGTCGGAAAGCACACCGGGCGCGGGGGCCGCGCCGAGTATGACGCGACAACGATAGTTGGGCCAGGTGGCCGAGGTTACACCCGCTCCTACTTCCGGGGTGATCTCGAAGTCCTGGTAGTTCCTCCGGAGGAAGTCGGCGCCAGGATCGCCGACGCTGCCGAATCGTTCAGCACCCGATCGTTCACAGGGCGTGAGCACATCAGCCTCAGTTCAGACAGTTGGCCCAATAGCGTGCTGGCTCAGGGGGTGGCCGCTTGACGATGACAGGCGAGCTGACATCTCCAGAGGATCGAACCCCTGGTCGATCCGTGATTGACCGTGAGCTCTTCGTCGCGCTCGCCTCTGCAGAGCTTGAACGACTACAGGCCCATCTCAACCGACTCGAAAGCCGTGAGCTTTCGTCCCCGAGCCGAAGGCGTGCGGGACGGATCAGAGTGCTTGTGAAGCAGATCGGTCGAGCGACCGATGCCCTTGAAGAACTGGAGAAAACCGAATGAACGTAAGCGAGACAGTGACCATCGACGGCAAGACCGCCGAGGTCGTGGAGCTGCGCAAGACTGCACCGGTCGCCGTGGTCGTGTTCGACACTGGCGAGCGTGAACTGTGGTGGTACGGCGACACCGAGGCGACCGACACCGCCACAGGCTCGGGGCGCGGCCCCGGCGAGTTCGCTGACAGCTGGATCGAGACTCACATCCTCGGGCCGATCAACAGCGGCCCGATGGCAGACCAGCTTGCGGAGCAATGGGGAATACCTGCTGAGACTACCGGCAACGGCGATTCACTGCCCGTCACGGATATCCCGGTGCGATCACCCTCCCTAGCCACTCAGGGGCACGAAACCTCTCGACAGGCACGTCGGTGGCAAGGGGTCTACGGCTGGTACGACCGCGCGGGATTGTGCCCGCGCTGCTGCGCACAAGCCGCCTGGGGGCATCAGCTCGGATTCTCCAACGTGAAGCCGCCCTGCCTGCCGTGCTCGGTGATCGTCGCGGCATTCCCCGTAACAGCCGCTAACGGCTGGAACCAACTCACTGAGCACACCGCACCGCAATACGCGCCCAAGGCTGTCGCCTAGGGCATTCCATGCCCGTCCTGGGCACCGGGGTCGAACTACCCCACCCCAGTTCAGGACGGGCAATCAATCGCAGAATCAAGCTTTACAACACGATATAAGGAATCTACATTGAACACACACGAGAACAACGCCCAGCCAGCACACGACAACGCCAAGAGCGCACTTGCCAAAACACTCGATAATCTTGCCACCGAGCAGAAAGCCCTGAGCGCGGCTGAGGCTGACCTCGACAATTTTAATGCTCGACTGGATGCAGCTAAGACGCTGCCGAAGAACGCGGCCCACGACGGGGCCGAACGCGAGGGAGCCGTGACATTCCACCGTAAGCGCGTGGAGCGTGCGACGGGGGCCGTCGCTGAGGCCCGGGCCGAGTTCGACCGCGCCGAAGTTGCGCTCACCGAGGCTCGCTGCCTCGACCGCGCCGAGGCGGTCGCGGCCTTTGACGATGACGAGTGGGCGGCAGAGTTCGCCGCCGAAGCTCAGGCAATCGCGGATAAGTACCTCGGGCAGCTGTATGACGTGAACGAGCTGGAAACCGAGGCGATCATGCTCGGCAAGTCCATCGGCCTCGACTCGATAGCTCAACACCCGGATAGCCGGGTTCGAGTGCAGCTCACCAGCGGAGGGCCGCTGCTCACCCTAGACGGGCAGGGCGTGAGTCCTGCGATCCCCTCGACCGGACTCGACGCGCTGCGCGAGTCGATCCGAGACAGCCGTTACGATGCTGAGCTGGAGGCCGAGGCCAAGCGAGAGCGGGAAGAACGCGCCGCGCTCGAAGCCGAGCGCAAGGAAGAACGCGAGCGGTACGAGGCGTACCGGCAGGCCGAGCGCCAGGGCGGTGCACAGCCGTTCCAATACACGGCACCGACAGGCCGACCTATGTTGACCCGGGACATCCACGGGAACGTGGTCAAGGGCATGACCACGACACCGGACGGTGTGAGCACCGTCGCCATGCGATGAGCTAGACCGAGCACCGATCAGGCGGGGCAGGGCTTCACGGCCTTGCCCCGCTTTTGTCGTATCTGCGGACTTCCCAGAGTGTTTGCAATTTTCAGGGCCGACGTTGCCGCGCGGCTCGACCGGGGCCGAATGGTTTCAATCCTAAGTTACTCGACAGGACGGTTGAGTAACCCTAGGGCAGGCGAGCGAGGCCCGAGACCTCGGGGCCGAGGGGCGAACCACTGGCATGGCTACGAGCTTTTCATCCGGGAGCGACCGCTCCTGCTATCCACTACCGGTCCAGGTGGCCGAGGCGGGAGGGGGCATGCCCCCTCTGCGACGCCGCATGATCGCGGGGACGAGCACGGCGGCGGACTATCCTGACTCGTCGATGAACTCACGAACATCTTCGCGTCGATACCGAGGGGTCGAAGCGGCCAGGTAGATGCAGCGGGGACCGATCCCGTCTCGCGCCCATCGACTCAGGGTCGACACGCTGACTTGCAGGTACTCCGCAACCTGCGCTCTCGTCATGACCTCTGGATAGTCACTCAGACTCCGGCTCTCGATACCGTTGCCGCCCACCACTCGCGCCTTTCAGCTCAGGGGGTGCCCGATGCACCGCTCTGCTGCCAATCATCATGACGTAACCAAGCTACATTCAAGCCGAACGCAGGGAATCCACAAAGGTGTACTTTTCTAGACGATCTGAACGAGTCTAGATCTAGCGTCCAAAAAAGCCCGTCAAGATATTTCTTGACTCGGATCCAAGAAGTCCCTAGACTTTCTGGACAGAAGCCAAAAGCCCTCACGAGAGAGACAGACCATGACCGTCTATGGATACGCCCGAGTCAGCTCGACAGATCAGAACCTCGACCGCCAGCGCGAGGCACTGGCCGACGTGGACAAGCTCATCACCGAGAAGAAGTCAGGCAAGAACACCGAGGATCGGCCAATGCTGGGCGTGCTCATTGACGAGCTGGCCGAGGACGGCGACGTGATCCGTGTGAAGTCCACAGACCGACTCGCCAGGAATACCCGCGACCTCCTGGAGATTGCCGAGAAGCTGGCCGACAAGGGAGTCAGTCTAGAGTTCATCGACAACCCCGGGATGAACATGGGCACCGCCCAAGGAGAACTCATGCTCACAGTGTTCGCGGCATTCGCAAAATTCGAGAGAGACCTAATCAATGAACGTCAGCGTGAGGGCATCGCAGCCGCTAAGGCTGCTGGCAAGCCGTTCGGACGAAAGAAGTCCCTCACTTCCGAGCAGATCTCGGAAGCGGCTCAGAAGCGGCAGGACGGCGCGAGCGTGGCCGACCTGGCCCGAGACCTCGGGGTTTCGAAGCAGACGCTCTACACAGCGTTAAAAAGCGTCTAAGTCATAGGCATCAGCACTGCCCCGGCCATAACGCCGGGGCTTTTGTTATTTGATCGGCATCGACAAGTGCGCGGGGTACAGCTTCACTTGAGTCATGAACAGCGAACAATATATGGATGACCCGGTATTCGACGTATACGCACCTATGATTCGCAGCTGGGACCAGCGCACCAAAATTAAGCCTGATGTCTTTCCTGGATGCCAGCTAGCTAAGGAACTCTATGCGGAGACACCGATACTGGCCTGGACAGCGCTGGTGGCCTCTGTCGACAATCTCGCCGCATTGCTGAAGCTTTACGAACACGAGTCTTTGGAGTTTCACGACACAGCGTTCTTCTCCATCGCACGCCCGCCGCTGCTTGCTGCCTCAACTGCATATTGGCTATTGGCACCAAGGAAGTACCAGCATAGGATTCGGCGCGGACTCAGTCTCTTAGAAGAGAACTTAGTCAACATTGACGGCTTCCAGCGTCCACTCGTTGGAGACCAGGAGCAGTCATCCCTCAGTTTCGCTGACGAGATTGAGAAAGAACGTAGCCGAATTGCGAATGTCTGGCAGAGCCTCGGTGTTCCGCCGAAGGAAAAGCCCGACGATACGTGGATTGTCGACTACACCGCACGCACGCTAGAAAAGCAAGACCGCTGCGACCACACCCAAGTTCTCAGCTACTGGCGGCTCTGCAGCGGACACGCTCATGCAATGAGATGGGCAATGAAAATGCCGCAACCTGAAAACCCTTACACATCGATGAACAACCTAATGGGGATTGGGGTTGCCCTCACCTATGCGGCGTTCGAACTCTGGGACGAACGCACCCTAGTGCAACACTAAACTCTGCAACAACTCTGCAAGTCGCTAAGAGAATCAGGGGTGACACGCCGGTACATTTGACAACCGCACCTCAGTGTGCATCTCTATCGAATTGGCAACGAAGAAGCCCCGCTTTCCCTTGTATTTACAGGGATCGCGGGGCCTTCGTTCGTGGTGCCCCCGGTCGGACTTGAACCGACGACCAAGGAATTATGAGTTCCCTGCTCTAACCAGCTGAGCTACGGGGGCCAGCCGAGACAACATTAGCACCATCGGAGTCCGCTTCCCCATTCGGAACACACGCGGGTTCTGCGGAGTCGAGACACCCGGACTCGCTCTGCTCAGGCGCGCAGGTTCGCCGTTGCGGTAAGAGGTGCGACTCGAGTGAGAACGCTGCGTGCGGCGTCGACGCATGTGTATCGGTCGGTCGTGATGTAGACATCGAAGACGGTCTGTCCGTCGCTGCCCGGATCGTTGCGTTTCGACGCGGCAACCATGCCCGACCAGTCCGGCCCGACCACGACGACGCCGTGTTCGTTGCGGATGGGATCGGACGCATCGACGAGTCCGGTGCGCACTCCGGGAATCGGCGGTCCGTCGAAGCCGCCGGAGAACATCGCCGTGAGCCCCACGGTGTCGCGGATCTTCTCATAGCGGAGTCGCGTCGCCTCGGAGAATTCGTCGTCCTCCCCGAACACGCCGAGGGTGATGGTTGCGGTACCCGATGCCAGAGCACGTTCTTCCAGGGCAGCGATCTGAGCGACGAGGAGTTCGCGGTTCATCACCAGAGGCTCCCGCCGCAGTCCCTGAGAGATCGAATACGGGGTGCCCAGTGCCGGCAGATTGCGAGAGTAGTGAGAGACGAGGGCGTCCTCACTCGGCTCGGAGAACGCCTGCGGCTGCTTGGTGGCCTCACCGAAGTAGGGCCCGGACATGAACCTTGCCCCCAGCGCACGAACACGGTCCAGATCGTCATCGGTCTCGACACCGTCAGCGAGGATGACCGCTCCCGTGCGTTCGAGATGGGCGTGGAGAAGGCGGTTGAGTTCGGCCAGATGAGAATCGCAGTCGATGCGCAGAACGTCCGGATGGAGTCCGACCACCGAAGGATTGACCAGCGGGACGAAGGCGGTGCTGCGCAGGTCGGCACCTACCGAAGACATGCCCACTCCCCACCCCATGGCCCGTGCGGAGCGCACCGAACGCAGCACGGAGGCCGGGGACGAGGCGACACGGGTCGCGTCGAGCTGAAGGATGACCGAGCGGTCGGGTTCTCCGGTACGTTCCTCGAGGGTCGCGAAAGACTCAGCTTCGGCGTGGAGGAACAGGCGGTTCGACTTCGGCAGTCCGGCACCTTCTGCCGTGCGCAGCGCGGAGTCTCGCAGAGAGGCGTCGATATCACCCGTGATCGTCGAGGCGCGCATGGCGCGGCGCAGGTTCTCCGACTCGGCACGACCCAACTCCGGGGAACCTGTGGGAGCCTGCAGAATCTGGTGGCCGACCCGCTGGAAGGTCAGTGCGTCGACGACGGGGGCGAAATAGGTTTCTATCCCTCCCGAGCGCACGAGTTCCTCGAGCTCCAGCTCGTCATCGGGTACGGCCTCGACCACTGTGTTTCCTTCCATGGGCTGATGTGCGTTCACAGTCTTCCACATTCGGACACAGCGGATTGTCTAAAATCCGTAACATTATTGCGCTGACAGCTGACGATTGCCTGACTCGGCCGGGCGCGCCGCGAACGGCCCTCAAGCCCGGCGGGGGCCGCCTCGGCGAACCTCGATGAGACCGACGATTCCGGCGAGGATGACGATGACGGCGATCGCGACGAACGCCCCCATCATCCCCCAATGCCAATTGCTCACCGCGGTGATCGAGAACGCCAGCGCGGTCATGATCGCCAGCCCCATCGAAGTGCCGATGCGCTGCCCTGTCTGCAGAACTCCTCCCGCGGATCCGGCGTATCTCAGGGGAACCTCCTGCAGAGTGAGAGTCTGATTGGGGCTGATGACCATGCCCTGCGCGGTGCCGATGAACGCCAGAGTCAGCAGCATCCACCACTCGCTGCCGATGCCCTGGGACAGCAGCGCAACGACGGCGATCGTGGCCACCAGACCGACGAGGCACAGCGCGATCCCCCAGACAACGAGGCGGCGGCCGATCTGGAAGACGAACCGTCCGGACACATCGGCTGAGACCGCCGAGCACAGCGCGGCCGGCAGACCGATCATCCCCGCGGCCAGGGCTGTATGTCCCAGCCCCTGCTGCATGTACATGGCGACGAGAACCCAAACACTGGTGACGCCGAGGAAGTAGAGAGCGATGATGATCGAACCGTTGCTGAAGCTGCGGGTGCGGAAGAGATCGAGATCGACCATCGGGGGACGGCCCAGACGCGCGTACCGACGTTCCCACCGGGCCCACACCCAGATCATGCCGATGCCGATCGGCAGGGACAGCCAGATGAACCAGCCCAGCGATGATTCGACGAAGGGCAGGAGGATGAGGAGGACGCCCACGCCGAGGAGGGTGACCCCCACGGGGTCGAGATCCTTGCCGCCATCTGAGTTCTTCGCATTTTGGTCGACGGCGGGTCGCCATGCGCCGGCAGGCAGCCAGGCCCGGGCGAGGATGAGGGACGCGATGGCGAAGGGCACATTGACCAGGAAGGTCGCTCTCCAGCCGAGGTCGCTGCCGAACAGTGCGATGAGGGAACCGCCGAGCACAGGGCCGATAGCCACCGACAAGCCGACGGTGGTGCCCATCAGCCCGAATGCGCGACCGCGTGGCGGCCCTTGGAAGTACTGCTGCAGCAGGCCCACGACCTGTGGGTTGAGGAATCCCGAGCCCAGCCCCATGGTCACTCGGGAGATGTTGAGCGTCAGCGGATCAGGGGCGATTCCGGCCACCAGCGAGGACAGGCCGAACAGGCCGACTCCGATGGCGAACAGCTGTCCGCGCCCGAAGACGTCTCCGGCACGTCCGGCGGCGACGAGGACCACACCGAAGGACAGCGCATATCCGGTGAGCACCCATTGCAGCGCCGAAGTGGAAGCGTCGATATCAGCAGCGATCGACGGCAGGACGACGTTGATGCTGGACACCGACAGCAGGGACATGAAGAGGGGAACGAGGCCGATGAGGAGGATGCGCTTCTGCGTCTGCGTCATCTTCGTGTGCTCGCTCACGCGGCCCCCTCAGCCATTCATCGTCTCTGCCTCGTCTCATCCTACGTTCATGAAGTTCGGTTCGGCCCCGTGTCTCAGCTCTGTCCGGCAGGAACCCAGCCCAGTGCCGGCGCAACGTGCTGCGCGAAGGAATCGAGGATGTGCAGGTTGTAGTCGACTCCGAGCTGGCTGGGGATGGTGAGCATGAGGGTATCGGCTGCCGCAATAGCCGCGTCCGCCTTGAGCTCTTCGATCAGCTTGTCCGGTTCGCCCGCGTAGGTACGGCCGAACGTCGAACGTGTGTCGTCGATGATGCCGATCTGATCCTCTTGGCCTGCCCCACGCCGACCGAAGTAGAGGTCGTCGATGTCGGTGGTGATTGGGAAGATACTGCGGCTGACGGACACTCGTGGAGTCCATCCGTGCCCCGCGGCGCTCCATGCCTGACGGTATCTGGCGATCTGCTCGGCCTGCAGGTCTCCGAATGCGGCGCCGGTCGCCTCGGTGAGCAGAGTCGAACTCATCAGGTTCACGCCCTGCTGTGCAGCCCATTCTGCGGTGGAGGCGGATCCAGCTCCCCACCAGATGCGTCGATCGAGTCCGGGGGAATGCGGTTCGATGCGCAGGAGCTTCCCCGGACCGAACTGCTGCGGATCGGCCGGGGCAAGTTCCTCGCCGCGGATGGCGCGGAGGAAACGATCGAACTTCTCTCTGGCCATGTTCGCGGCCTTCCGCTCGATGTGATCCTCGTAGCCGAAGGCTTCCCAACCGCGCAGGGCCGGCTCCGGGGATCCGCGACTGATACCCAGCGCCACTCGCTGGTCGGAGAGCAGATCGAGGGCGGCGGCCTCCTCGGCGAGGTAGAGCGGGTTCTCATATCTCATGTCGATGACCCCGGTACCGACCTCGATGTTGCTGGTCTTCGCGGCGATCATCGACAGCAGCGGAATCGGAGAGGCCGCCTGGGTCGCGAAATGGTGGACTCGGAAGTAGGCGCCGTTGACGCCGAGCTCGTCGGCACCGACGGAGATCTCCACCGCATCGCGCAGCATCTGCCCAGCGTCGAGGTCGCCGCCGTTGTCGTAGTGACCAAAACTGAGGAATCCGAAAGACTTCATGCCAGTTCAACCCGCCGCGTGCAGAGCCTATTCCCCAATCAGATCGCAGCGGCAAGAGCCACGAGGCACGACTAAGGCCCCGTCCAAACGGACGGGGCCTTGGCTGCTCCCCCGGCTGGGCTCGAACCAGCGACCCTTCGATTAACAGTCGAATGCTCTGCCAACTGAGCTACGGAGGAATGCCGCAATTTCCTGCGGATGTGTGTCTCAGCTTAGCAAATCCCCCGGCCGGCGAACAAAACCACGTCGAGTGCTTTAGCTCACAGAGTTGAGGTTGCTTCGGCCACAGGTCTGAGGGTTTCCCCACCTGTCGCCGCAGGGTTGCCTTACAGTCAGGACAAACACAGTCTGCGGCCATCTTCGCCGCCGCCTCGCGCGATAGACTCGAAGCGATCCGCTCCCCACATCCACACCGTCGATACCGGAAGACTCATCGTGACCATAGTGGCAATCGCCCTCGCCGTCCTCGCGGCCGTGGCACTGGCCTATGGTGCCTTGTATCAGCACGAAGCGGTCGCCGGGCAGGATGACTCTCACAACGGACTCAGCTGGGCCCATTTCACCGAGTTGCTGCGCAATCGTCGGTGGCTGCTCGGGCTGATCATCCTCGGAGTGGGAACGGCGGGCAATTTCGTTGCCCTGGCGCTGGCTCCGGTGATGGTCGTGCAGCCGATCGGCGCGTTCTCACTCATCGTCTCGGTGCTGCTCGGCGTCCGCCACCGCGGGCTCAAGGTCAACAGGCGACTCGTCCAGTCAGTCGTGTGGTGCACCGCTGGGGTGACGCTCTTCGTCGCGCTTTCGGCGACGACGGCACAGTCCGAGGTCCACCTCGGAGCCGATGCGATGCCGCTGTTCTGGATCACTGCCGTCGCCGTGGCGGTCGGGCTGGTGATCGTTCTGGCCTTCCGCCACGCCCCTCAGCTCGTGCTCATCATCGCCGCGGGCCTGCTGTTCGCCTGTGTGGCGACGAACGCTCACCTGGTCAGCGTCCAGTTCCTCCAGGCCGGTCTCGATCAGGTCACTTGGATCAATGTCGCAGCGCTGCTGGCGGCAGTGGCCCTGGGGTCACTGTTCGTCCAGAATTCCTATGCCGCGGGCCCGCCGGAGATGGTCATCGCCGGTCTGACCGTCATCGACCCGATCGGTGCCGTGATCCTCGGCACCGTCGTCCTCGGCGAGGCTGCCCACTCCCCCGTCTGGCTCATCATCCTCATCTCTCTCACCGGATTGGTCGCCTGCGCCGCCGTCGTTGTATTGTCGCGGTATCATCCCGATGTCAGAGATCGAGAAGCTCAGCGCAGGAACGCCCGCCGTTCCGACACCATGACCGACACCGAGGAGAGCTGAATCCTGTCTGCGCACCGTCCCACCCCGAAACGCCGCATCCTCATCCCGGCGGAGACGTACGCCCCCGAAGTCAACGGTGCCGCGAAATTCGCCGAACGGCTGGCCGAAGGCCTCGCCGCCCGTGGCAACGACGTCCACGTCGCCTGCCCCTCGGCCACGGGCAAACCCTCGGTCAGTGTCGAGAATGGGGTCACCGTTCACCGACTCACCGCTCACAGGTGGCCCCTGCACCCGACGTGGATGATCTGCATGCCGTGGGAGACGAAGCCCGAGTTCTCGCGACTTCTCGACAGTGTCCGCCCCGATGTCGTACATACTCAGGCGCACTTCGTCATCGGCCGCTATGCGTTCTCCGAATCGATCAGGCGCGGAATCCCTGTCGTAGCCACGAACCACTTCATGCCCGACAATGTCCGCCCCTACCTCAAAGCTCCGAAGGCCGTTCTCGACGGAGGCACCGCCATCGCCTGGTGGGATCTGCGCCGGAAGTTCCAGTCCGCCGATTTCATCACGGTTCCTACGCAGCTGGCCGCCGATCTGCTCACCGAGAACGGGTTCTCCTCGCCCATCAGGGCGGTGTCCTGCGGGATCGACTTGGAACGCTTTGCTCATCTGCGCGAACTCGACTGCGCCGCGTCGCGGGCCGTTCCCCCACGTGTTCTCTTCGTCGGCCGACTCTCCTCGGAGAAGCACGCCGCCGACATCGTCGAGGCCGTGGCGAAGACCGATCCCGCGCTGGGGCTCGAAGCCGATATCGTCGGCGGCGGTGACCAGGAGGAGCCGCTGAAGCACCTGGCTGCCGAACTCGGCATCGCTGATCGTGTGCATGTGCTCGGGAAGATCAGTGACAAGGCGCTCATGGAGGCCTACCAGCGCTGCACTTTCTTCTGCATGCCCTCGACCGCTGAGCTGCAGTCCATCGCTACGTTGGAGGCGCTGGCGTCGCGCAAACCTGTGGTCCTCGCCGATGCGGTGGCTCTGCCGCACCTCGTCCGCGACGACGTCAACGGGTACCTGTTCCCGCCGCGCGACACAGATGCGCTGGCTGACCGGTTCACCCGCATCTGCCGGATGCCCGATGATGAACTCGATGCCATGTCGAAGGCGTCGCTCGACGTCGTGGCCAAACACGATATCGAATACACTCTCGACACGTTCGAAGCGATCTACGACGGAGTCATCCGAGACGCCGTCGACTCGTCCGCAGCCTGAAGAATAAGCTGCCTGACGAGGCGCCGACCTGAGCGGATTCGGCCCTAGGAACCCGCAGGCGGGATGAAGACCGTCGGCGTCGTGGACATCCGGGCGAAATCGATGCCGCTGACCATATCGTCGACGGATCTCCACGGGCCACCGTCTCCGCCGAATCCCAGCGACTGCTGCATCCAGGCGAAGAGGTCCTCATTGGTCCATCCGAGGCCGCGCAGCTGCTGATAAGTCACCGCTCCATCACGTTTGGCCAACCGCTGACCGCCCTCGTTGAGCACCAGTGGAACATGCACCCAGCCCGGTTCGGGCAGACCAAGCAGCCGTGCCAGATACGCCTGCCTGGGTGCCGAAGAACCGAGATCGTCCCCGCGCAGGATCTCGTCGATTCCGGTCGCTGCGTCATCGATGGCGACGGTGAGATTGTAGGCGAAGACACCGTCACCTCGCCGCAGCACGAGATCGTCGACGACCGCCTCCACCCGGCCGAGCAGCACATCGTCGATGCTGTGGACTCGATTATCCGCGCGCAGACGCAGCGCCGGCCGCCGATCGTTCGCTTCGAGCCTCAGGCGGGCGGACTCTCGCTCCTCTTCCCCGAGGCGGCGGCAGGTCCCCGGGTATGCTCCGGGTGGTGCGTGCGGTGCGCTGGGGGCCTGAGCGATGTCCTTGCGTGAGCAATAGCATTCGTAGACGAGTCCGTCCGCCTCCAGCTTCGCAATCGCAGCGGCGTAGTCGGCAGTGCGTTCGGATTGGACCAGAGGCGCCTCGTCTGGGACGATGCCGAGTTCGGCGAAGACCTGAAGCTGTGAGTCGGCCGCGCCGGCCTTCACCCGATCGAGGTCTTCGATCCGCCACAGGAACCGCCGGCCCGTTTGCCGGGCACGCACATAGCTGAGCAGCCCGGAGCGGATATTGCCGATGTGGAGGTCGCCGCTCGGGCTCGGAGCGAAACGGCCCGCTCCGCCGCCTCGATGTCTCTCCGTCACTGATGGGCCACGAGATCGCCGTACTGCGGGAACCGCTCGAGGTAGTCCTGCACGTACGAACAGGTCGGCACGATGGTCGACCCGTCGGCCCGGATGAGGTCGAGCACGTGGGTGACGAGGGTACGTGCGAAGCCACGTCGGGAGAAGCCTTCGGAGATGATCGTGTGCTGGAGTTCCAGGGTGTGGTCATCGATGACCTGGTAGGCGAGGAACCCGATGAACTCTCCCGGGGGATCATCGGTGAACAGCTCGTACCGTTCGCGGTCGATGTTCTTCACCACTCGAACCGGTGTGGGGCTGAGTTGAGGCTGTGGCATTGATGCACTCCTTCATGGCCGACTCCTATGTGAACGATACATGGTCGAACGAGGGCCCGGTCGCTGTCGACCGGGCCCGTTCGCGACTGCAGAGTCAGTCGACGATCTTCGAGGTCAGGCCGTCGGCCTCGGTGTCGGCGGTGGTCTTGCGCTGGAGTCGGGATTCGAGCCAGCGGGCGAACCCGGCGACGATCATGTTGATGATGATGAACAGGGCCGCACCGACGATGAACGTCGGCAGCAGGTTGTTGTACTCGCGGCCGATGAGGTTCACCTGGTAGAGCAGGTCCTGATACGTGACGATGAAGCCCAGGGCCGAATCCTTCAGGAGCACGACGATCTGGGCGATGATCGTCGGCATCATCGCTCGCAGCGCCTGCGGCATGAGCACCAGGCTCATCACCTGTCCCGAGCGCAGCCCGATCGCCATGGCCGCTTCACGCTGCCCGGTGGGGACGGCGAGGATGCCTGCGCGGATGATCTCGGCCAGCACCATTCCGTTGTAGAGGGTCAGGCCGAAGACGACCGACCAGAAGGCACCGATCTCGTTGCCGAAGAGGAGGAACATCGCGAAGATGAGCAGCAGTACGGGCACGCCGCGGAAGAATTCGAGGACGATCGTTCCGGGAACCGAGATGACCTTCTTGCTCGACAGCCGCAGGAGGGCGAAGACTACGCCCACTGCCAACGCGAGGACCGAAGCCACGACCGCGACTTTGAGGGTCGCGAGCATGCCTTGAAGCAGGACGGTCTGAATCTGCGCGAAGGTGAAGGGGTACCACTTCTCGGGTTCGAGCTGACCGGCGTCGGCGAATTTCCAGATCACAAACGCCACGAGAGCCAACAGCACGATCAGCGACACGATCGAGAGGATGATGTTGTTCCGGCGGGACTTCGGCCCCGGTTCGTCGAACAGCACTTGCGTGGGTGCGCTCATCGCAGAATCACCAGCTTCTTCTCCAGGTAGTCGAAGACACGGCCGAGCAGCAGAGCCAGGATCAGATAGGCCAATGCGGTGCCGAAAAGAATCGGGATGACGAGGTCACCGCGGATTTCGATGGCATTGCGCATCGCGGAGATCAGCTCTCGGTTGTTGAACGCAGAGGCGATCGAGGTGTTCTTGAGCATCGCGATGATCACACTGCCCAGGGGCGGGATGACCGTGCGGAAGGCCTGCGGCAGAACCACTTCACTCAAGGTCTGTCCGAAGCTCAGGCCCACTGCGCGGGCGGCTTCGGCCTGTCCGACGGGAATCGTCGAGATTCCCGACTTCAGCGTCTCCGCAACGAAGCACGCGGTGTAGGCGATGAGAGCGATCGTGGCGTAGACGAAGGAGTTGAAAGAACTCGTCGAACCGAATCGGATGTCAAGGAACGGTAGTCCGAATGCACAGAAGAACATTACGAGCGTCAGCGGAGTGTTCCGGACGACGTTGATGTACGTCGACGCGGCGATGCGCAGCACCGGGGTCGGTGAGACCCGCATGGCGGCTAGCACCGTACCGAGGATCATCGATCCGATCAGGGCGACGGTGAAGAGTCTGATCGTTCCCCACGCGCCGGAGAGGAACATCTGGAGAAGCTCCAGGAAATCCATGGCAGATTCCTTAATCGATGCGAGGGCACCGCAGCCGGTGCCCTCGCATCATGTCAATCTGTGGACTGGGTCAGTAGCGGTCGACCTTGGGCATGTCGACACCATCGGTCGATCCGAGTGTGTATTCGAATGCCTTCTTCCAATCGCCGTCGTCCATGCCCTTCTCCAGTGCATCGTTGACCGCGTCCCGCAGGGCTTTGTCGCCCTTGGGCAGTCCGACGCCGTAGGGCTCTTCGGTGAAGGGCTTGCCGACGACTTTGAATTCGCCTTCGTACTGCTTGGCATAGCCGCGCAGGATCGCGTCATCGGTGGTTACCGCGTCGACGGATCCCGACTGCAGGTCGGTGACGCACTTCGAGTAGGCATCGTAGGTGACGAGTTCGGCCTTCTTGTACTTGTCCTTGATGTTCTGTGCCGGAGTCGAACCGTCGACGGAGCAGACCTTCTTGCCGTCGAGATCCTCAGGACCGGCGATATCAGAGTCCTCGGCCACGAGCAGATCCTGACCGGCGACGTAGTACGGCCCGGCGAAGTCGACGACCTTCTTGCGCTCGTCGTTGATCGTGTAGGTGGCGACGACCATGTCGACGTTGCCCTGCTGCAGGAACGGCTCACGGTTGGCCGAGACGGTCTCCGTGTACTTGATCTGGTCGGGCTTGAATCCGAGCTGTGCGGCGACCATCTTCGCGATCTCGATATCGAAGCCCTCGGGCGTCTTCGATCCGGCCGAGACGTTTCCGAGACCCGGCTGATCGTACTTCACGCCGATGGTGATCTCGCCGGCGTCCTTCGCCGCCTTCCACGTCTTCGAGTCGGCGATGTCCGCGCTTTCGTTGACCGTGTATTCGGGTGCTTCTGCCTTGGCTCCGTCGCCGTCAGCAGGTGCGTCCGGGGTTCCGCCCTGGCCGCAGCCGCTGAGTGCCAGCATTCCGATGGCCACCGAGGCGACCGCCAGTCTGAGCTTCTTCATGGTCTCTCCTTGTGAGTGAGGTAGTGCTGATTGAAAGCGGTGGTGTCAGTTGGTGAGGATCTTCGACAGGAAGTCTTTGGCTCGGGCGCTCTGGGGGTTCGTGAAGAACTCCTCGGGTTCGGCGACTTCGACGATCTCCCCGTCGGCCATGAACACCACGCGATGGGCGGCTTTGCGGGCGAAGCCCATCTCGTGTGTGACCACGACCATGGTCATTCCCTCCTCGGCGAGTCCGACCATGACGTCGAGGACTTCGTTGATCATCTCCGGGTCCAACGCCGAGGTGGGCTCGTCGAAGAGCATCACCTTCGGCTTCATCGCCAGAGACCGGGCAATCGCAACACGCTGCTGCTGACCACCGGAGAGCTGAGCCGGATACTTGTCGGCCTGGTGGGCGACGCCGACGCGTTCGAGCAGCGCCATCGCCTGCTTGTCCGCCTCGGCCTTCGGGATCTTTCGCACCTTGATCGGTCCCAGAGTGACGTTCTCGAGAATCGTCTTGTGGGCGAAGAGGTTGAAGGCCTGGAACACCATGCCGACGTCTGAGCGCAGCTGAGCCAGGGCAGCGCCTTCGGCGGGCAGTTCCCTGCCATCGATCGTGATGGTGCCGGAGGTGATGGTCTCCAGCCGATTGATCGTCCGGCACAGGGTCGATTTGCCCGAGCCGGAGGGGCCGATGACGACGACGACCTCACGTTCGGCGATATCGAGGTTGACGTTCTTCAGCGCGTGGAAGTCGCCGTAGTGCTTCTCGACATGGCTCAAGGACACCAGTGGTGGTGATTCAGCTCTCATATGTTGTGATCCTAGTGAATATGGGCGCGCAGAAGTACGGCACGCCCCGGGCAGACAGAACTGCAACCGACTTGTGACCTCGAACACTCCTCCGGCTGCAGCTCCTGCCGGGATGTGTCCGTCGCCCTCAGTCGTCGACGGTATGAGCGAGCTTCTCGCCTTCTCTGCGCAGCTCGATCTTGCGGATCTTGCCCGACACGGTCATCGGAAACGACTCACGGACTTCGACATAGCGGGGGATCTTGAAATGAGCGAGTTTGCCGGAGCAGAACTCACGGACCTCGTCGGCAGTGAGCGAGTCGAATCCGTCCTTGAGGATCACCCACGCCATGAGCTCCTCGCCGTACTTCTCATCGGAGACGCCGACGACCTGGACGTCGCGGATCGCGGGATGATGGTAGAGGAATTCCTCGACCTCGCGCGGATAGATGTTCTCGCCGCCGCGGATGACCATGTCCTTGATCCGTCCGGAGATGTCGACGTACCCATCGTCGTCCATGATGGCCAGGTCGCCGGTGTGGATCCAGCGAGCCGCATCGATGGTCTCGGCCGTCTTGTCCGGCTGATTCCAATAGCCGAGCATGACAGCGTATCCGCGAGTGCAGAATTCGCCCTTCTGGCCGCGCGGAACGGTCTGTCCGGTGACGGGGTCGACAATCTTGATCTCCAGGTGGGGCATGACTCGGCCGACCGTCTCGGTGCGCTTCTCCAATGAGTCATCCACGCGCGTCATCATCGACACCGGCGCGGTCTCAGTCATGCCGTAGCAGATGGCGACTTCGGACATGTTCATATCGTCGATGACTCGACGCATCGTATTGACCGGGCAGGGCGAACCGGCCATGACACCGGTGCGCAGCGAGGAGAAGTCGAATTCCGCGAACTGTGGATGCTCGAGTTCCGCGATGAACATCGTCGGCACACCGTAGAGCGATGTGGCCTTCTCCTCGGTGACCGCCCGCATCGTCGCCACCGGGTCGAAGGCGGGAGCCGGAAGCACGATCGCTGCGCCATGGCTGAGTGCGGCCAGGTTGCCGATGACCATGCCGAAGCAGTGGTAGTACGGCACGGGAACGACCACGGAGTCGGCGGGGGTGTACGAGAGCATCTCGCCGATGAAGAAGCCGTTGTTGAGGATGTTGTGGTGGCTGAGCGTCACGCCCTTGGGGAATCCGGTCGTTCCGGACGTGTATTGGATGTTGATCGGATCATCGGCCGAGAGGTCGTCGATGAGCTGCTGCAGCCGCACCGCGTACTTCGCCCCTTCGTCGTCGAGCATCTCGCGACCCTGCCCGATGAGGTGGGCGAAAGACTCGCGCTCGCCCACCATGACACCGCCGATGAGGTCCTCGGTGACAGTGTCGAGGAAGACGAGGTCGAGGCCGGGGATCTTCGCCGCCACCTCGGTGGCGATGGCATGGAAGTCCGAGTGCGGAGGTGCGACGATCTGCGAGATCATCAGGCTCATTCCGGACTGTTCGACGACGAACTCGAGTTCGTGGCTGCGATAGGCGGGGTTGACGTTGACGAGGATCGCCCCGATCTTCGCCGTGGCGTACTGGACGAGCGCCCATTCGCCGACGTTCTGCGCCCAGATGCCGACGCGGTCGCCTTTCTTCACCCCACGTTCGAGAAGGCCGATGGCCAGTGCATCGGTATCACGATCGAAGTCGGAGTACGTCCATCTCCGGTTCGAATGCCGATCGACCAAGGCCAGCGCTTCGGGATTCTCGGCTGCGGTGCGTTTGATGTGCTCGGCGATGGTGATCCCGAGCAGCGGTTCCGTCGAAGTTCCCGACGAGTAAGACAATTCGGACACTGCGGTGTGCTCCCTTGCATGCCAATTTTCACTGTGACTGATTGCACACTATTCCGTCACGGTCCCGCATGCAAAAGCTGAGGAGGAATTCGGCGGCCTCACCTGCGGATGCGGGGTCGACTTGCCCGATGGGAGCCGAGTGGGCGACGCTTCCGTTCTCGACCAGAACCAGGGAGTCGGCCAAGGCGGTGACATCGTCGACGTCATGAGTGACGAGCAGTGCACTGCGCCCCTTGAGCAGTCGGGCCGCCACTTGCCGGGTCTCGACCGCCACGTCCGCGTCGAGGGAGGCGAGAGGCTCGTCGAGCAGCAGCAGCTTCGGTTCGACGACGAGAGCACGAGCCAGAGCGATGCGGGCGGCCTGCCCGCCGGAGACGGCGTCCGGTCTGCGGTTCGAGCATTGCCCCACGCCGAGGCGGTCGAGCATCGCCTGCGCGCGTTCATGTGCGGCGCCGCGAGACGCGCCCAAAGCCCGCAGACCGAAGCTGACGTTCTCGATAACGCTGAGATGTGGGAACAGGAGCGGGTTCTGCGCGAGATGGACGATGCCGCGATCGTGGACGGGTGGCCACAAGCCCGCGGCGATATCGAACACCGTGTGCTCCCCGATGCGGAGTCGTCCGGAGTCGGGTACGAGGGCTCCGGTGAGGACCTGGAACAGGGTGGATTTTCCGGCCCCGTTGCGACCGATGATCGCGGTGGTTCCCGGTCGAGGTGAACTGAGATCCAGTGCGATTCCACGGGCACTGAGTCGGATTTCGGCACTGATACCCTGCCCGGGGTCCGCGGATTGCGCGTCTGTGTTCTCCGCTCCCCCACGTTCGGATACATCCGTCGAGGAGCGCGGGGCCGCCTCGGCGGGGGCGGCAGCCGGGACCGTGTCGACGGGAGTCGGTGTCGGGGAACTGCGCGGGGACTTCAGGCGGGGAGCGTGCGGGGACCGGTAGGCGAGGATGATGATGAGCACGGCGATGGCGATGAGCAGGAGCGAGAGGCCGATGGCTGCCTGTGGGTCGGATTCGCGCACGAGATAGATCTGCAGCGGCATCGTCCTGGTGACACCGGACAGCGACCCGGCGAAGGTCAGCGTCGCCCCGAACTCTCCGAGCGAGCGAGCGAAGCACAGAACGGCACCCGTGATGATCCCGTGTCGGAGCAGCGGCAGGGTGACGGTGAAGAAGACGCGGTTGGGTTTCGCGCCGAGCTCGGCGGCGGTGAGCTCATAGCGGCGGCCGAGCCCCGCGGTGGCGGTCTCCACAGACATGACCATGAACGGCAGAGACACGAAGACCTGCGCCACGATCACCGCCGAGGTGGTGTAGGCGAGGCTGAGTCCCGCCGCTTCGAGTCCCCCGCCGAGGAAGGCCGACCGGCCCCAGGTGTAGAGCAGCGCGAGACCGCTGACCACCGGCGGCAGTACGAGGGGCAGCAGGATGAGGGTGCGTACGATGCGCTGGCCGGGGAACGTTCGGGTGGCGAGCAGGTACCCGAGGGGAAAGCCGATGAGGACGCTGATGAGGGCCGAGGTCACCGAGCTCAGCAGGGACAGCTTCATCGCCAGTCGGGATTCCTCGGCCGTGATCACGGCAAGCAGACCCTGCGGTTCGACCCGTGTGAGCAGGCCGATGATCGGCAGGAGCAGGAAGACGATGCCGATGACGGCGGGCAGCCACAGCCAGCTGGGGATGAGCGGATCCGATCTGAGCCGCCTCGATCGGCGGGGCGAGGACGCCGCCGGTCGGTTCGGGAAGGGCGTGGGCATTGTCAGCCTGCGGCGAAACCGGCGTCGCGCAGCAGCTTCTGGGCCGTGTCGGAGCCGAGGAACTTCACGAAAGCATCGGCTTGGTCCTGGTTCTCGCTGGCCCTGACGGTGGCGGCCGGGTAGCTGTTGACGACCTTGTCAGCGCCGTCGAGATCGACCTGTTCGACCTTGCCGTCGCCGCGCGCGATGTCAGTGACGTAGACGATTCCTGCATCGGCCTGTCCTGCGCCGACCTTGCCGAGGACATCGGTGACCGAGTTCTCTTCGCTGACCGGATCGAGTTCGACGGCATTGAGGTCGGCCCACTTCTCCGTCGCGGCTCCGCAGGGCACCTGAGGCGCGCAGACGACGAGGTCGTTGCCGGAGAAGTCCTCGGAGCTCTTGATCGCCTTCGGATTGCCGTCGGCCACGGCCAGGGTGAGCGTGTTCGAAGCGAACATCTCAGGCTCGCCTGCGAGCAGGTCATCGTTCTCCAGCGTGTCCATCGTCTTCTCATCAGCGGTGGCGATGACGTCGGCGGGGGCGCCTTCGGAGATCTGGGAGACCAGGTCGGACGATCCGGCGAAGGAGAACTTCACATCGGGTGCGTTCGGATCGGCGGCCTTGAATTCATCTGCGATGTCTTCGAATACCTCGGTGAGCGAAGCGGCGGCGAAGACGGTGATCTCTTCCGGCTGTTCCGCTTCGGCCCCCGAGTCGGGTCCCGAGGAGCAGGCGGTCAGGGTCAGGGCTGCGACGGTGCAGAGCCCCAGCAGGGTTTTCTTCATAGACCCATTGAACCCGCAGATGCGGTTCCGTGTCGACTTCAGTTCCGATTATGAGACTCGGACAGTTCGTGCGGCGTGGAAGGGTCGGCTGCCCCTCATGAACCCGGAACGGTGTCGATCGACACCATCGTCGCCTTCACCGAGGCGGTCGCGAGGCTTCCCGGTTCGAGTTCGAGTTCGCGACAGGCTTCGGCCGACATCAGCGATACCACGCGGAAGGGACCGCACTGCATGCTGACCTGGGCCATCACTCCGTCGATGCTGACGTCTGTGACGAGTCCGGCGAAGCGGTTGCGCGAGGAGCTCACGACTCCGCTGGGGTCGGGCAGAGCACCGGACGATGATTGGGCAAGAGCGGCGAGCTCACTGCCTTCGACGACCGCCCGGTTCGATGCGTCTTTGTGTTGGGAGAGGCGACCATCGGCGACCCACCGTCGCACCGTGTCATCGCTGACTCCGAGGAAGCGTGCCGCATCGCTGATACGCAGTCGGGTCACTCGAGGGCTCCTACCCATTCGTCAGTGCCATCGCTGAAGTGCTGGTGTTTCCAGATAGCGACCCGGGCCTTGACCTCGTCGATGAGCTCGGAGCAGGCGCGGAAGGAATCCTGCCGGTGAGCGGAGGCGACGACCGCGGCCAGGGCCACGTCGCCGATCTCGAGGTCACCGACGCGGTGGACGACGGAGAGCCTGACCGCGGGATGACGGGCAGCGACGTCTGCCGCCACCTCGGCGAGCTGAGTTGAGGCCAGGGGGTGGGATTCATAGTGCAATCGGCTCACTCCACGGCCTTCGTCGTGGTCGCGGATGACACCGGAGAAGCTGACGGCGGCACCACAGGCGTCGGTGAGGACCTCGGGTTCGAGTTCCTGGGTCGAAATCGGGGTCTCGACGACTCCCGTGGTCACGACGGTTCCGGTGCTCATGACTCTCGTGTCCGATCGCCGCTCTTTCCGCCGGTCTTCTCGATGACCTTGATGTCGCCGATCACGGCGTGACTGTCGACGGCTTTGATCATGTCGAAGATCGTCAGCGCCGCCGTGGTCACAGCCGTCAGCGCTTCCATTTCGACGCCGGTCTTCGACACGGTCTTGACCGCGGCGGTGATGGCCACCGCGTCCTCGCGGAGTTCGAACTCCACTTCGATTCCCGTTAGCGGCAGCGGATGGCACAGCGGGATGAGGTCGCTGGTGCGCTTGGCGCCCATCACGGCCGCGATGCGGGCCACGGGCAGGGCATCGCCCTTCGGCAGTCCCGCCTCGGCGATGAGGTCGATGACCTCGGACCGAGTGGTGATGAGGCCGGACGCGACTGCCCGGCGCTTCGTGACGTCCTTGTCGCCGACGTCGACCATCTGGGCTGTCCCCGATGCGTCGACGTGGCTGAGTTTCATGCGATCTTCCACGTCATCAGCCTATCTCCCACAGCTGAGAACGGATCGCCTGCGCCTGCATCCTCGGGTGAGACGAAGACGAGGTGGCTGGCTTCGGCATAGCTGTGGAGCAGGTGGGATCGGGAGTCGCCGATGAACTCGAGGCCAGCCTCAGTCAGTCTGGCGCGGCGGACCTGCAGCTTTCCGGCCGGAGGGGCTTCGTCGAATCCGTGAGCCAGTCGGTGGTGAGCGACTTCCCGGGGTGCCTCGTGATCGGGTAGACCGAGCAGGGCGGGGCGGATGAAGAGCTCGAAGCTGATGAGTGTGCTCACCGGGTTGCCGGGCAGCGCGACCCACGCGTGGTCGGCCAGGCGTCCGCAGCCCTGCGGTCCCCCCGGCTGCATGGCGATCGGCTCGAAGGTCATCGAAGAGTCCGCATCAATGTCGGCAGCGAGTCTGACGACTTCGTGCGCTCCCTTCGAGATGCCGCCGGTCGAGATGACCAGCTGAGCGTCGCTGTCGCGGACTCGGTCGAGCAGCTGCTGCGGGTCGTCGGGGACGAACGCGACCTCGGTGTCGACTCCGAGGCGGCGGAGCCCGGCGTTAAGCGTCACGGAATTCGCGTCGTTGATTCCGGCGGCCGCCTCGGCGGCGATCTCATCACCCGTGCTCACGACGAGGACACGCGGCAGGTCGAGCACGGGCAGTTCGTTCACTCCACACGCGGCGGCCACGCCGAGGTGGGCGGGCGTCAGCATGGTGCCCGCTGTCAGCACGGTCTGACCGGCACTCACGTCGGAACCGCGGGGGCGGACGAATGCTCCCGGGCGTGGTTCTGCACCGGCGTCGAGGGAGATGGACACGGCGCCGAAGCGTCCCGGTGCCGTGTCTTCGATCTTGACGACCATATCGGTGCCCTTCGGCAGCGGTGCTCCGGTCATGATCTCCACCGCGGTCCCCGGCTGGACTGTCTCACCACGGGCGCCCGCTGCGACGCGACCGCCTACGGGAATCGGGCTTCCGCCCATCTCTTCCACGGTGGCCGCGGCCAGGGCATAGCCGTCCATGCTCGAGTTGTCGAAGCCGGGCACATCGATCGGCGATTCCACATCGGCGGTCAGTCGCCTCGGCGCCTCCAGCAGCGAACTCAGCGGCAGGCTCACCGGACCGGTCAGCGGCGATATGATCTCGGATACGCGCTCACGATGCATCTTCGCAGTAGTCATGGGACGATGATATCGACACGCTGTTCAAGGAGGATGACGCAATGGAGAAGATCGGCCTGCCCATGCCGGTGCTGAGAACTCCGACGGTCAACCCGGGCGAGGAGTTCACCGCTCACAATGAGGAGGCGCTGCTCGACACCTTCGATCGCCGCGCTCGCGACCTCCGCATCTCCCTCACCGACTTCTGCAATCTGCGCTGCACCTACTGCATGCCGGAAGAGGGCGTCGAGTTCATGTCTCGCGACTCCGCAATGTCCGGTGACGAGATCGTCCGCTTCGTCCGCATCGCTGTGGAGAAGTTCGGCGTCGACCAGGTCCGCTTCACCGGAGGCGAACCTCTCACCCGCAAGGACATCAACGAGATCATCGCCGGTGTCGCGGCACTGGAGCCGCGACCGAACATCGCACTGACGACGAACGCGATCGGTCTGGACAAACGCGCCGCGGGACTGAAAGCCGCGGGACTGGATCGCATCAACGTCTCTCTCGACACGATCGATCCGGAGACCTTCGCGACCATGACCCGGCGCCCGTTCCTCAAGCGTGTGCTCGAGGGCATCGACGGGGCGAAAGCCGCCGGTCTCAACCCTGTGAAGATCAACGCTGTGCTGCTGCCGGGGGTCAACGATGCACAGGCACCTGATCTTCTGCAGTGGTGTCTCGAACAGGATCTGAGCCTGCGGTTCATAGAACAGATGCCCCTGGATGCCGGACATTCGTGGGAGCGGACGTCGATGATCACCGCAGCCGACATCTTCGCCCTACTTGAGCCCCGATTCGTACTCACCCCGGATTCGGCCCCGCGGAACGGGGCCCCGGCCGAGAAGTTCCTCGTCGCTGATCGACGCCGACCCGATTCGATCCTCGGCACTGTCGGCATCATCGCTTCGGTCACGCGTCCCTTCTGCGCCGACTGCACTCGCACCCGCCTGACCGCGGAGGGACGTGTGCGCACCTGCCTGTTCTCTCGCACCGAGGTCGATCTGCTCACGGCGATGCGCGATGGCGCCTCCGACGAATCGATTGCGAACCTGTGGAAGGGTGCCCACTGGAAGAAGCTCGCCGGTCATGGGATGGACACGGATTCGTTCGAGCAGCCCCAACGACCCATGAGCGCCATCGGAGGATAAGTGCCTGCCATCACCGTTCGGTTCTTCGCCGCAGCCCGGGAGGCCTTCGGCGCCCGCGAATCACAGATCCGTGCCGGGTCCGTCGAAGAGCTCGTCACGACCCTCGCCGAGGCGGCCGCCCCCCAAGCCGCGACCGTGCTGTCGCGCTCGAGCTTCCTCGTCAATTCCGTGGCCGCCACCGACAAATCGGCACCCTTGGCCGAGGGTGACACCGTCGATGTCCTCCCGCCGTTCGCCGGCGGGTGAGACTCTGATCGGCGAGATCGGTTGAAGCCTCGTCAGCTCTGCTGCGGAGCCGGCTGTGACAGATAAGCGAGATATCCGCCGTTGACTGACGTCACCGCAATGCCGGTTGAACGCAGCTGCGCAGCGGTCCTCGCCGAGCGCACCCCCGACCGGCAGTACAGTGCTATCCCGTACGGCCGTGCGGAGCCGGCGTCAGAAATGGCGAATGTGTCCGCTGTGCCGGGAGTCGGCAACAGGCTGGGATCGGCGAGCAGCTCGTCCATCGGAATGTGAATGGCACCGGGAACCATCCCCGAGGCGACCTCATCGTGATCGCGGATGTCGACGAGCATGGAGTCGGCCTCGACGTCCGCCCAGGTGACGGTGGCCGGTCCCAGAGGGTCCTCCCCTGTGGTCGAGCCGGCTGTCCTCTCTGCGGTGTCGTCGTCGGTCTTGAGAGAGTCGAACGTGTGCTGGGCGTAGTCGCCGCGATGCTGCTCGAGGTCGGTGACCGGAGATCTGCCGGGGATCGGGCTGACCGGGACCGTCTCCCAGCTGGTGTCGAGGCTGCTGTGGATCGCCACGCTGTTGCAGAGCGGCGTGCCGATTCCGGTGAGCACCTTGATGGCCTCCATCGCCATGGCGGATCCGATGCTTCCGCACAGTGGTCCGAGGACTCCGGCGACCGAGCAGTCGGGCACACTGCCCGGAGCGGGAACTTCAGGATAGAGGTCGCGCAGGGTGGCGCCGCGTTCGGCATCGAAGACGGCGACCTGGCCGTCGAAGCCGAGGATCGTGCCCCAGACGAGAGGGATTCCGACAATCTCACAGGCATCATTGGCGAGGTAGCGGGTGGCGAAGTTGTCGCTGCCGTCGACGACGATGTCGACGCCTTCGAAGAGTTCGAGAGCGTTGTCCGGAGTGAGCAGCTGCGGAATCGTGCGGACCTCGATCGAGGAGTTGATCGCGTTCATCCGCTGCTGAACGGAATCGATCTTACGAGTGCCGATGGCCGCCTCGGTGTGGATGACCTGTCGATGCAGATTGCTCAGTTCGACGATATCGGGATCGACTACGGTGATCGTGCCGATACCCACGGCCGCGAGGTAGCTGAGAATCGGAGCGCCGAGTCCCCCGGCGCCGATGACGAGGACGTGTGAGTCGAGCAGCGCCGCTTGCGCGCTTTCGCCGAATCCGGACAGCCGGATCTGCCGTGCGTAGCGGGTCCGGTCGGCAGGGCTCAGGCGTGAAGTGGACATGCCCCCATCCTAATCCGACAGGGCGGACGGCATCAGGACTCGAGGTAGTCGACCGCCGTGCCTGCGCACGGTTCTGCTGAACCATGCGGGGTATCGGTACCCGGTGGGATTCTGATGATCACATCGGCCGAGGCGAAGTTCGGTAGTCTGGCCCGGTCAGCGGGGAGAATCTTCCCTGAATCGGTGAAGGTGCCGGGACGGAAAGTGACGGCGTTTCCGTGCGGGAGCAGGCCGGGGCCCGCGAGAATTCCCTTCCGCCATCTCTGCCGCAGAGTCCGACCCGTCAGCAGCGAGCCCGCGAAGAGGTGGAAGCCGACGAAGGCTCCCTGCGGCGTGCCGGGCAGATGGAGGAGCGGCAGTGCGCCGAAGCGTCCGAATCCCTGAGGCGATCCGGGTCGCATATCCAATCGGCGGAATGTCGAATGGTCGGGTTCCAGGACCTGACGGACGACTTCGAAGGCACCGGCGCTGATACCTCCGGTCGTCACCACGAGGTCGGCCTCGGTGCTCATCGCCATGAGCACACCGCGCAGCTCGTCGGCGTCGTCGCTGCACGTGGCTTCGATGGGTTCGGCACCGAAGCCGCGGACTGCGGCGGCGAGCATCGGCAGGTTCGAATTGAAGATCGAGGAGGCGGCCGCCTCGGTGCGGCTCTCACCTGTCTGGTCGGCCCCCTGGATTTCGTCCCCAGTGACGATCAGACCGATGCGGGGCCTGCGGACGACGTCGATCTCGGTGATGCCGAGCATCGCCAGCACGCCGACCCCGGCCGAGGTGATCCGCTCCCCCGCGGTCAGGACGATGTCGCCCCTGCTCATGTCCTCACCGATCAAGCGGATGTTCCACTCCGGAGGCACTGACTCGGGAAGGGAATCGATTCGGATTGCCACGGGAGCCGGCCCGGTCTGTCGGGCGTCTGTCAGCTCGACAGGGACGACCGCCTCGGCGCCGGTGGGAACGGGAGCACCTGTCATCACGCGCACTGCGCATCCCGTCTTCAGCGTGACGGCGGAACGTCCGGCGGGAGTGTCGCCGACGACTCGAATGGCATTGCCGTCGCGGGCGGAGTTCAGGGCGGCGCCGTCGAGGGCGAAGCCATCCATCGCCGAGGCGGCGAAGTCGGGCACCGATCGCGGAGCTCTGATGTCCGTTGGCGTGGTGCGCCCGACGGCGCTGCGTACCGGCGTCGTCTCGGTGTGGAGAATCGGTGCCAGTTCGGCGATGAGCTCGGAGTAGTCCTCTGGATCCAATGATGTCCTTCCCTCGCTCCGATCCTACTTGCGATTCGGCACGGCTGGGCCCGATGGTCCGGTGCGGCTCGGGCCGGGTTCGTCTACAGTGTGGAGCGTGGACACTGACCGAGCAGTAACCATCGAATCCTCGCAGTTGAAATCGCTCAGCTGGGAGGCCGCTGCGGCTGCTTCGCTGGCGGTCTCGGCGGTTGTGCTCTTCGGCCTGGGAACGACGTTTCCGCAGGTCCGCGCCTTCGGATACGCCCCGATGCTCGCGGCCCTGGTCATCGCGTGGAGTGTCAATCGGAGTTTCGCCAGAGACCTCAGCATCATCGCCGCCTGTCTCGCTCTCATCTCGGCGATATCGGTCGAAGCCGATATCTCGTGGTCGAACATCGCACGCATGGGCGTTGTGCTCTCCGCCGTCGTCATCGGCCCTTGGCTCGTGACTCGTCATGTGTTCGAGGACAAGACGATCCAGTTTCCGCTGCGTCGCGGCCAGCCCTGGTCGCGGCTGGAGTGGGCATGGCTGGTCTTCGTCGTTGTGGTCGCCTGGGCAGTGCTGCCGCAGTACTTCATGCGCACCGGGGTCTACCTCAACTGGCCTCCGCTGACGAACTGGTCGGAGATCATCCGTCTGTTCTTCGGGGTGAACGCCGTGGGCATCTGGGACGAACTGTTCTTCATCTGCACGGTCTTCGCGCTCCTGCGCAAACACTTCTCGTTCTGGACTGCGAACCTATTCACCACGATCATCTTCGTCTCGTTCCTCTGGGAGCTCGGCTACCGGTCGATCGGTCCGCTGCTGACGATCCCCTTCGCGCTCGTGCAGGCCTTCATCTTCACTCGCACGAAATCACTCCCTTATACGGTCTCGGTGCATCTGCTCTTCGACGCGTTCGTGTTCCTCACGATCGTCCACGCCCACCACCCTGACGCGCTGCCTATCTTCATCGGCGTCTGACTCGGGGGTCGAGTCCCACGCGCTCGCCGACGCTGTGCGGCGCTGTGCTCGCGATTTCCCCGGTCAGCGTCACCGTCCGTCGGCCGCACGGCCTCCTGTCGGTCGCACGGCCTCCCACTAGCAGCAATACACACCGTTGCTCCGGCACCCCTCATCCGTCCGACCACACCCTCGGGCTGCAATACGCTGAATCGACACTGCAGGTGAGGAAAGCCCGCCCGGAGACGCCGAAGGCCCCCGTGAGTCGGCGACTCACAGGGGCCTTGCGAGCTGGACTGACTATGCGCGCAGCGACTGAATCAGCGGATTCCGCGCAACAGCCCCAGCATCGGCTTCGTCAGCGTCAGCGCGAGGAGGCCGAGCACGACCGACGATCCGCCGACCGACAGCCAGTAGGGTGCCTGGTTGGCAGTGTCGAAGTACCCGCCGAGCACACCGGACAGTGCCGTACCGACGCCCGAGGCGAGGAAGAACACGGCGATCATCTGCGACTGGAAGACCTTCGGAGCGACCTTCGTCGAGAACGACAGGCCCACCGGCGAGATGAGCAGTTCACCGAAGACGAACACGGCCAGGGTCAGCGCCACCCACAGCAGCGGAGTCTCATTGGGACCGGCCTCAGCGAAAGGCAGGAACATGAGGAAGCCGATGCCGATGAGTACGAGAGACAGACCGGCCTTGACCGGTGTCGAGATCTGCTTGGGTCCGAGCTTCATCCACATCGTCGCGAACAGCGGGGCGAAGACGATGACGAAGAACGCAGGGATCAGCTGGATCCAGTTGATCGGCATCTCCCATCCGAAGATCGAACGGTTGAGCTGTGTATCCGAGTAGACGGTCAGAACGCCGAAGATCTGCTGGTACATCGACCAGAAGATGACCACGGTGATGAAGAAAGGGATATAGGCGAGGACGCGGGACCGCTCGTCGCCGTTCGTCTGCGGCGAGGTGTACATGACGATGAAGTAGCATGCGGCCGCACCGGCAGAGATTCCGGCGATCCACCAATCGAGGTTCTCCGGATTGACGATCTTCGTCATCCAGAGAATGACGGCGAGGAGAACGACGACAACGATGGCCACGATGAAGAGGTAGAGCTTGTTCTTCGGCAGCGGATTGACCGCGACGCGCGACTCCGGAGGCAGGTTCTTCCGGCCGGTGAGGTAGATGACGAGACCGAGGGCCATGCCGACCGCGGCGGCCCCGAATCCGTAGTGGAAGCCGATGTTCGACTGCAGCAGACCGGTGATGAGCGGTCCGAACAAGGCTCCGATGTTCACGCCCATGTAGAAGATGGTGAAGCCGGCGTCACGGCGTGGGTCCTTCTCTTCGTAGAGTTCGCCGACCAGTGCCGAGGCGTTCGCCTTGAGACCGCCCGAGCCGAGCGCGACGAGGATGAGGCCGACCGCCACTCCCCCGAAACCGGGGATGAACGCCAGGCAGATATGGCCGATCATGATGATGACTGCGGAGTAGAAGAGGACCTTTTCCGCTCCGGCGAGTCGGTCGGCGATCCAAGCGCCGAGGATCGTAGCGAGGAAGACGGCACCGCCGTACGCACCGACGATTCCCACGGCCGTACCCTGCTCCATCCCCATGCCGCCGTCGGTGACGCTGAAGTAGAGGTAGAGGGCGAGGATGCCATTCATACCGTAATAGGAGAATCGCTCCCACAGTTCCAGGCTGAACAGCTGCATGAGCGGCAGAGGGTGTCCGAAGAAGCGGGTATCGCTGCGGACGGCCTCGGTCGTCGAGGTGGTTGAAGACATTGTGTGCTTTCCGTAGTGGTGTGAGAGGCCACGATCCGTGGCGCATTTCACGATGGACCAGCGGACATCCTACTCTTCGGTCATGTCCCGGTCACACCTGGCAATGCCTGGGACGCGCCATCCCAAAAGGCGGAAAGATAGAGTGATTCAGATCTCTTCTTCGGCTCCGTTGACGCGCTGCCGTGACGGCTTGTCAGCGTTCCGATCGCCGCGCCTCCCGACGAACAGATTGAGGACACCGGCACATAGGACGATCGCCGAGGCGGCCACCGGGACGGCCATCGCCACGGCCGTTCCCTGATCCTCGGCGAGGATTCCGTTGATCGCCGAGGACACCGATTGGCCGACGATGATCGCCGACCCTGCCATCGACATCACCGTCGCCGAACGACCGAGCGGCGCACGTTCGGCGGCGAGGCTGAAGAGGGTGACGAGGCTCGGGCCGATTCCCGTGCCCATGAGCAGCAGAGCCATGACGATGATCGGCATCGATTCCGTCGACGCGAGGATGACCGATCCCGCCACCAGAACCGGCGCGAAACACAGCAGCCTCGCCCACAGCGCGAATGCCGAGGGAAACAGCGCCACCGAGATCGCCAGCACTGCAGAGCCGATGCCCATGACTCCGTAGATGAGACCGGCTTCCTCCGGTCGGCCGATGTCGTTGGTCAGCGCGGTGAGGGCGGTGAGGGTGGAGCCGAACACCATTCCGACGCCGAAGACGCCGAGGATGATGACGAAGACACCGGCGGTGAACATGTCCTTGGCCGGAGCACGCTCGCCGAGCCTGCTCGATGTCCCCGTCGAACGCGCCCGACCCGTCGGATGGAGTGCAAAGGCGGAGACGAAGACGAGCGTCATCACGATCGCCCCGATGATGGGTGCGACCGGGGTGAAGAACGTCGCCAAGAGTCCGACCAGGAAGGGTCCGAAGACGAAGATGACCTCATCGGCAGCGGATTCGTAGGCCATCGTGGCATTGAGCACCTTCGGCCGCCTCGCCAAGGGCAGCACAGACATGACGATGTCGACGATGCGTGACCGCGACATCGGCGCGACCTGTGGTGAGGTGGCACCGATCGCAAAGGCTGCGATGAACACGACGAAATCCGGCAGCGGGCTGAAGACGACCCACGCCATGAAGGTCAGCGCCAGGCAGTTGAGGATCCCGGCGATGAGCAGAACGTAGCGCTGACCCCACCGGTCGGCGGCCGCCCCGATGAAGGATCCGAACAGAGCCGTGCCCAAGCCGACCATGGCGGAATTGATCCCGCCCAAGCTGAGCGATCCGCGGCCGGCCACAACGAGGGTGAGCACCCCGACGACGATCATGGCGAATGGCATGCGGGCGACGAAGGCGATCGGGAAATAGCTGCGCCCGACGGCCGAGAACAGAGTCGGTGAGGACTGCTGCACGGTGGTGCGCCGAGCCGAGGCGGGTATGTCGTTGTCTGTCATATCAATCCAGTTTCTGCTCCCGCTCGTCCGGGAGGTCGTGCCGCCGTGGTGACCTGGATCAAATCACTCGGTAGGTGCACGCTGTTGGTCTGAGTAAGTCGAACCGAAGGGTTCACCTTCAGGCTACTGTGTTTGGCGATCCGATTCGAGTGTCAGTGCACCAAGCGAAGTTGAGTTTGATCACCGTGGCACGGACCTCATTCCCATCCGCGACTCAGAAAGAACGCAGATCGGTCTGCGAGGATGACGGCTATGAACTTCTTGTCTCGCGTCATCGTCAACGCCTGTGCGATCTGGGTGGCGGCCTGGATCCTGCCGGGTGTGACGATCACAGGGAACCGGGTCGTCGAGGAGCAGGCCGGAGCCATTCCGGCGATGATCATCTCCTACCTCGTCATCGGCCTCATCTTCGGGTTGGCGAACGCTTTCATCAAACCGATCCTCAGCTTCGTCTCGGCTCCGATCACGTGTCTGACCCTGGGACTGTTCTCCATCGTCATCAACGCGATCATGTTGGCGCTGACGAGTTGGCTCAGCGGGTTCACCCCGTTCGAGTTCACCATCGATTCGTTCTTCTTCTCTGCCATCTTCGCTGCGATCATCGTCTCGATCGTCTCGACTCTGCTCGGTTGGCTGGTCCCGGAGCGAAGCGCCGAACACGACCGGAGATGAGCAAACTCCTCTACGCGATGTAGACTGTTGCTGAGAGTCAGCTGACCACCAGAAACATCGCCGGAGGAGACCATGTCCGATATCGCCGCCCCGAAGAGAACCCGCAATTCAGCATCGTTCGCCGATGTCATCGTCTTCGTCTTCGCCTTCGCTCTGTTCGTGTTCGGACTCTACCTCTTCGGAGCCTCATTCTCCTCACCTGAGGGAACCGAATTCTGGGTCTTCTGGGGTGGTCTGCTCGCGTCGTGCTTCGCATTCCTCGTGCCTATCCTCTACCGCTGGGCACGCGACTCCCGCCGCTGATCTCCAGCACGGCTCAAGATAAGGGCCGCTGCGCTGATGCGCAGCGGCCCTTCATCGATTCACCGGCTTTCCTCGCGCCTTGTCACGTGCCGAATCACCGGTCGATTCGCCGGTGACAGAAATCCAAGATCGCCGAGGCGGCTTCCTCCGAGCGCTCATAGTGCACGAGGTGGCCCACCCTGCCCAATTCCACGAATTCGACGTCGGGGAGCTTCTCCACGAATGCGCGGGTCGGTCCGATCGGGGCGATGGCGTCCTGATCGCCGGCGATGACGAGCGTGGGCATACTCAGGTGGTCGGCCACCTCGGTGACGGTGTGCGCGACGGACGTCGTGAAGGCCTCTGACAGGGACGTGCGGTCGGCGAACGACGAGAAGTGCCGCAGATGCTGATCATGGATGTACGAACGCAGGCCGGGATCGCGAGTCGTGGCCATGGCCACGCTCATGGCGCGGACGATCACGGGGCTGCTCAGCAGGGAGCGGCCGACTCGCTCGGGCAGCCGCGCGCCGAGGGCGTAATAGGCGCGGGTGACCGCGGTGAGGAAACGTGCGGGCCCTTCGAGGGCGGGGCTGGTGATCGGATTGATGAGCACGAGCTCGTCGACGACGTCCCGGTGGGAGGCCGCTAGGTGGCTGACCAGGATCGACCCGAAGGAGTGCCCCACCAGGATCGGTGTCACGCCCCGTTGCCTGCCCACCTCGGCGCGTAGAGCGAGGAGATGATCGACGAAGGCAGAGAGCGACGAACCCGAATCCAGCGGGGCAGTGAGACCGAACCCGGGCAGGTCGGGCACGACCACCTCACGGTCAAAGATGCTGCCGGCGATGAGGTCCATTCCATGATGGTCCCCACGGAAGCCATGCACCATCAGCAGCGGACGCCGGCGCCGGTCACCCGGATAGACCCACGCGGCCGTGCGGTGTGAGTCCAGCCGGATGTCGGCCCGCTGTGATTCTCGTATCCGCACCTCAGTCGGTTTCGGCGGTGTGCAGTCGACTCACGGCGCGTCGGGGCACGATCACGACCGGAACGGGCAGGACACGCAGCAGACGGCGAGCCCTCGCACCGATCGCGACCTTGCCTCCGTGGCCCAAGCGGCTCGATCCGATGTAGGCGAGTTCGCCGGGCTGCCAGTCGATGGTCTCGGCGGCCTCTTCGATATCGGCTCCGGCCTTGGTTCTCACCGTCGCGCGGCCAGAAGCCAGCATCTCCGAAGCGTCGTCGGCCAGCACCGCTCCCCCGTACTGTTCGGCGAATTCGGTGATCTCGGCGACCTCGTCGTCATAGAGTCCGTCGTTCTCGATCAGGGACAGCAGTCTGAGATCGACTCCGAGGCCGACAGCCGATTCGACGGCCGCTCCGATGAGTGACGAAGCACCTGGGCGAGCCCCGTAGAGTGCGGTCACCCGCGAGATCGGCCCGATATCGGATCTGCCCGACGGGGCGAGCACGACGGGCACCGTCGACGAATGCAGCAGCGACGAAGCGACCGTGCCGATGCGCAGTTGCCGCATCAGTGTGGTGGCCCGTGCACCGATGATGATGCCCAGTGCGCCTTCCTGCTCGGCGACCTCCATGAGGCCCTTGGCTTCGTTCGCGGCGATGTGGATGCAGCCTCTGGCGCGGATGTCATCGGGGATGAGTGCCAGGGCTTCGTCCAGCCAATCGTCGATCTGCTGGGCCACGATCCCGGCCCCGTCCTTGGGCACGGCGCTGCCGGCGAGAACCGTCGATGATTCCGGACGGACGATGGTGACCACGAGCTCGACGTCGATGGACCGCGCGATCGAAATGGCCAGTGAGATCGCATCCCGACCCCTATCCGTGGCGATGTATCCGACGACCAGACGTCTGGTGGTGGCGGTCTCTGACATCCTCAACTCCTCAAGCTGCGCGTCCGACTGATGCACGTCTCCCCTGATTCTACGTCGGCCCAGACTGCGCTTCGACCAACAGTTTTCACGCACCGTCTTTCTCTCCCGAACAGACGAAGTGAAAATATCTGAGAAAATAATGAACAAAACTCCCACACGCAATGAAAGCTGTGCTAAATTCGGCAGTGCAATTACGGATTCGCAGACACCAACCTGATTGCACCTTGACAATAGCGGACGTTGACGCCGTCCCCACGAGATCCACGACCATGAAAGGAGAGCAGTTACGATGATGAATTTTCTTACAGGCCTTGACCTTCGGACGCCTTGGCATGAATACGCTGCCTGCCCGATTGGCGGACAAGGACTCGTCGGCTGACACAGCCGTCTCCTACGTCTTTTCCACCGGTTGGCTTCCGGCCACCGTTGTCCTCTGAGCCACCGGTTGCCTGATATCCGGCATTCTTCACGCCTGGTTTATGTCCAGTATCACTTTCTGCATCCCTGCGGTGCATAGCACCGTCAGTTGCCGAACCTGATCCGGCCGCTTCACGCCGACATCATTGAGTTCGCTCCGATCTGCTGCATTCGCGAGTGCGCCGTACCACCCGGCGCCTTCCGCTGTGCAGCCGACCAGTTCGGATTCATCGCCTATCGTATTCCGTTGCCATCTCAGTGAATCTGTCATTTCAATGACCTGTTGACATATTGGCAATTAGCCGCCTTTGTCATATCCACCCTTGTGCGGGCGATTCATCGTCATTGTCACGGCTTTTTCGGCAACTTTTATCTGACCATCATTCCGGGATATCGCCTGCCCATTTGCGGATATCCCCTGCCCGAAAACCACGAGGAAGAATTGTGTCCACCACATTCCCATTCACCTATCCACGACGCTGGGCCCTGAGCACCGGAATGAAGCTCATCCGGTGGGCGCGCCGCCCAGCCCCAACACCCGAATCCCGCCGCCTGAAGGCTGCCCGTCGTCAGCAGGCTCGTCTGCGCGAACACGCTCGCGAGCAGCGCGTACGAGAACTGCGCGAGCGGGATATCGTGCGCTACCTCAGCCAGGTCCGGCCGTTCATCTGATCCACCGCGGAGAATCCTCGGCGGATAGCTGACTCGCCGCTGCCCGAGTTCATCGGACTCGGGCTGCGGGGCCGTCCCCGATCAGTGCCTGAACACGGGGTTCCAGTATTCCCGCCCTTGTGGCGAGCGTCACTCTCCGCCGATTTGGTCTCTCACCCACACGTGGGTAGTATTGATCAGGCAAGCGGGGGTATGGCGCAGTTGGTAGCGCGTCTCCATGGCATGGAGAAGGTCAGGGGTTCGAATCCCCTTACCTCCACCGCTGAAGGGGCGGGGATCCAAACAAGGATCCCCGCCCTTCTTGCTACCTGACGGGGGCCCAGCAACCTGGCGCCAGGTTGCTGGGCCCCCGTCAGGTAGCAATTAGGGGCGGGTCTCTAGGGTGAGCAAGGTGCGTTTCTTTTCCTCTCCCCATGCGTAGCCGGTTATGGATCCGTCCGCTCCGATGACTCGGTGGCAGGGCACGATGATGCTGATGGGGTTCTTGCCGTTGGCGGCCCCCACAGCACGTGCCGCGCCGGGTCTTCCCAGCATCTCGGCCAACTCACCGTAACCTGCTGTGCTGCCAAACGGAATCTGCGTCAGCGCCTGCCACACCGAGCGTTGGAATTCCGTTCCCTTCGCCGCCAAGGGCAGATCGAACTGTGTGCGCTGGCCTGAAAGGTACTCCCCCAGCTGTTCCTCGGTGCGCTGGAAGATCTCCAGATCGTCTTCCGGAATCGGTTCGACTCCGAACGTTCTGTCGAGTCGAGCATCGATCGCCTCGGAGACCTCGAGATAGAGCCCGGTCAGGTGGGCCCCATCCGAGGTGAGCAGGAGCGGTCCCAGGTCCGTATCGAGGATCGTCGTATATACCGGCGCCGAGGCGGTCGGCTGCTCCATGGCAGCGGTGAACGTCCGTGCAGTGTCGGGTTGGATCGTTGTCGGCGTGGTCATGTCTGCGTGTCCTTAGTGTCGGTGAATAATGGGTAGAATCATTCGTTGCTCGGTGTCGGCCGGTCAGGCTGCTGGGCTGCGGGCGTGATGTGCCCACAGCAGGTGGGTGAGGTAGGAGCGCCAGGGACTGCAGTTCATTGCGACCTGTTTCCAATCGACAGGTGTCGCTGAACTCGCATCGAGATCGGCGATGGCTTTCTTCACGCCGAGGTCTGAGTCCATGAAGACGTCGGGATCTCCGAGGGCGCGCATCCGGATATAGCCGGTGCTCCACGGACCGATTCCGGGCAGTGCCAGCAGGTTCCGGCTCGCTTCCTCGCGGTCGCTGCCGGCGCCGAGGTCCACACTGCCGTCGGCCAACGCCTGCGACAGTGTCTGAATCGTCCTGATCCGACTCGAAGGCAACGCCCATTCGGATGCAGGGACTGCGGCGATCGCCTCGGCGGTGGGAAAGACCCTGTCGACGCCTTCGAGGCTCAGCTCCTTCGGCAGTGATTCTCCAACACCTGCGACGAGGCGTTCCAGATGGGTGCGGGCGGCGGCCAAGGAGATCTGCTGTCCGAGGACTGTCCGCAGAGCCAGTTCGACGGGGTCGCTGTGGCCCGGCGAACGAAGTCCTGGATGTTCGTCGACGAGACGGCGCAGACCCGACGAACGCAGAGTCTCGGCGATCGCCTCAGGGTCGGCATCGAGGTCGAAGAGGCGCCGGACCCGTGCGACGGCGCTGCCGAGGTCGCGGGTGTCGGCCAGGCGGATGCGGCAGTCCACGAAGTCGCCGTGCCCTTGCCTCACCGTGATCACGGCGGGACCGTGAGCCAGACGCATCGACCGGGTATAAGCACCGTCCGAGACCTTCTCGATCCCAGCAACGGCTCTTGTCTCGAAGTACCCCAGCAGATGCGCGAAGTCGAAGAGCGGGCGATACGCCAATCGGAGTACGACTTCGTCGGTCACCGAATTTTCGGCACCGTCTCTGCGCAGCTGTCGTGGGCTGATCGAATACATCGCGCGGAAGGTGTCGTTGAACTGTCGGATACTGGAGAAGCCAGCGGCGAAGGCGATCTCGCTCATCGGCATCGAGGTGGCCTCGATGAGCGTCCTTGCGGTTCGTACCCGTTCGGTGCGAGCCAGCGCCAGAGGTCCGGCACCGAGCTCGGAATGGATGAGGCGCCCGAGTTGGCGAGTGCTGTAGCCGAGTTCGGCGGCGAGGGTTGCGACTCCTCCGCGGTCGACGGCACCGTCGCGAATGAGGCGCATGGCTCGGGCCACGACGTCTCCGCGGGTGTCCCATTGCGGCGAATTCGGACTGGCGTCCGGGCGGCACCGTCGGCAGGCCCGGAAACCGGCATCCGCTGCGGCCGCAGCGGTCAGGAAGAAGTCCACGTTCTCCCGCCGCGGAGTCCTCGCGGGACACGACGGACGGCAGAATATCCCGGTGGTACGCACCGCAGTGAAGAACATTCCATCAAAGCGGCGGTCGCGGGAAGTGACTGCCTGATAGCACTGGTCGGAGGTGAACATAGTTCCATTGTCCGCTCCGAGGAGAACGATTACTAGCGGTTTTCGGTCACGGCAGTGGCTCGCACCAGGAGAGGGAGGACGCGCATGAGGACTATCAGGACAAGAAGCTCGATGAGGGTCTGCGTCACGACCCCTGCAGGGCCGATGCCCTCCCCGGTGATCGCACGAACGATCGGAAGCATGACCAGGGAATTGCGCGTGACGGCGGAGAGAATCACAGCACGCGATCGCTGCGGACTGACGTGCAGAGTCCGGGTGACTCCCCATCCGATCATGGCCATCACGACGGCGAAGACGAAGAAGACGACAGCCACGGTACCCAATTGTCCGGCGGAACCGGCGATCCTCGGGGCGACCGAGGCAGCGATGACGAGCAGCGTCAGAGTCATGACCGGATCCATCAGACGTGCGCTCGCGGCGAGGGGCAGCTCCAATCGTGGCGTATGACGGGCAAGTCGACGAACGACGATAGCGGCCGTAAGAGGAATGATGATGAACAGCACCAGTGCGCCGACGAGCGGGCGAACAGGCAGATCGATGCTCAGCCGCCCTCCGGTGACCGCCCACAGCATCACTGGCAGCAACAGCAGCTGAGCGATCATGAGCATGGGAGTGAGCATCAGCAGCCGATCGGCGGCGCCTCCGGCCGCGCGTGTGAATGCGATGACGTAGTCGATGCAGGGACACAGCAGCACGATGAGCACAGCCGGAAGCAGCGGATCAGCGATGTCGAAGACCGATATGAGACCGGCGACGACCAGCGGGACGATGAGGAAGTTCAACGCCGCCGTCACGGCAAGAAGAGGCAGATCGCCAACCGCACGCAGGCCCGTTTCGAAGGGGATGTCGAGGAACGTGAGGAAGAGCAGAGCGATGAGGCACGGCGTCAAGGCGCATTCGGCCAGAGCGGCGAATCCGGAGACTCCGGCACCGAGGACGACACCGAGCACGGCACCGCCGAACCACCAGAGCGTCTGCGTCGAGGGGCTGCGAACGGCGTCCGAACTCGTCTGAGCCGACGGCTTGTCGCGTCCGGACTCCGGGCGGGAAGGAGGCACAGCCGATCGGCCGATCAGTCGGATTCGGGCCAGTAGTGGGAGTCCGGCAGCGCTCGTCGACCGAAGATGGCCTGACCCACACGGACGCAGTCTGCGCCCTCTTCGATGGCAACTTCGAAGTCACCGGACATGCCCATCGACAGCCGCCCCGGACCGAGAAGGTCAGGATCGGTCTCGCGAACCTGGTCGCGCAGACCGCGCAGAAGCTGGAAGCAGGGACGGACACGGTCGATATCCGAGGAGAAGACTGCCAAGGTCATCAGTCCCTGGACCTTGAGAGTCTCGAATGCTCGCACCTCCTTGAGGAAGCCCAGGAGTTCCTCCGGCGGCATGCCGAATTTGGAGTCCTCAGAGGAGGTGTTGACCTGGACATACACATCGAGGCTGCGGCCTTCCGCTTCGAGCCGACGGTCGAGGGCTCTGGCGACCTTGAGTCGGTCGAGCGCCTGGAATTCGCTGGCGAACTTCGCCACGTCCTTGGCTTTGTTCGACTGGAGGTGCCCGATCACAGCCCAATCGATGTCGAGATCGGCCATCTCCTCGGATTTGCGGTGGGCCTCCTGAACCTTGTTCTCACCCAACTTCGCACAACCGGCGGCAACCGCGAGGCGGATGCGTTCCTGGGGTACGGTCTTGCTCACTGGAAGCAGCTCGATGTCGGCCCGGTCCCGACCGGCGCGCTCGGCCGCAGCGGCGATCCGGCGCTCCACCTCGGCGATATTGGCCCGGAACTCCTCGACCGTCGTCGCCGTCGAATACTGCCCATCGTGACTGAGTCCGCTGTCGTCTCCCATACGGTCATCGTACTCAGGTTCTGGCCGCGTGCCCGCGGTGTTCACGCCACGATGCAGGCCCGATCGGTCGGTCCACGCCCGATCATCGACTTGGCTTCCTCCCAGGCCGCGGACAGTCGCGGCCCCACCTGCTGCAGTTCGCTTTCCGTCACCGTATAGGGCAGGCGCACCCACCGATCGAGTCCACCGGCGGGGGCGAAGTTCGGCCCTGCGACGAGACGGAGACCATGGTTTCTGGCAGCGATCGAGAGTACGCCGGAACGTGCCTCCGGCAGTTCGGCCCACAGCGCCATTCCACCGGATGGGACGATGAGATTCCACTCGGGCAGCCACGACCTCACCTGTGCGGCGAGCAGGTCTCGGGCGGCTCTGAGTCGGGAGCGGCAGTCGGCGACGACAGCATCGTGATTGCTCATGAGTTCGACTGTGACGAGCTGTTCGAGGACCGGTGCTCCCAGGTCGAGTCCGAGCCGGGAGGACGCGAAATGACCTATCCGGTGGCGGGGAATGCGCATCCATCCGATGCGCAGGCCTCCCCAATAGATCTTGCTCACACTGCCCACTGTCACCGAGTCCGTGATCAGCGCGGACATCGGGGTGGCCATTATGCCGTCCTCGAGTTCCAGTTCGACGAGGGATTCGTCGAAGACTGGGACGACTCGATGCCGACGAAGAGCCTCCGCGAGCTCACTGCGCTGGGCTTCGGGCAGCAGTGCGCCGGTCGGATTGTGGAAGTCGGGGATGAGATAGGCGCTGCGCGGACGTGTCTGTCCCATCAGCTGCTCCATGACGTCGATGTCCCAATAGTGCCCCTGAGTTCCGAACTCGAGGGGGTAGGTCACGAGAGCGGCGCCCGCGCCTTCGAGTGTGGCGATCGCATTCGGATAGGTGGGGCTTTCGATGAGCACCCGCGAGGTCGACCGTGCCCCGCCGAGGCGCGCGGACTCATCGGGTTCGACGTCGAGGAGGGCGCGGACTGCGATGGCCGCACCGCCGAGTGCCCCGGAGGTGATAAGGATCTGATCGGGGTCGGTCGGAGCGCCGCGCCGGGTATAGCGATCGGCGATGATCTCCCGCAGCACCGGCAGCCCGGAAGGATAGTACCCGGTGCCGGGCAGGTAGGCACCCAAACGTGACAGCGCCCGGTCGTAGGCGTCGAGGATATCCGGAGGTGCGACCGGAGCGGTGCACGTGAGATCGACCTCCGACTCGTCGCCGCCGGCAGGTGAGAGCAGGTGATCGATGCGCCCGCCAGGGACGCTGGGCAGCTGGACGATGCTGCCGGAGCCGCGGCGGGTGAGGATGTATTCCTGTTCCCGCAGCTGAGCGTAGGCCCGTCCCGTCGTCGTGCGCGAAAGACCGGACGCGGTTGCGAGTTCGCGTTCGCTCGGCAGCCTCGTGCCGACCGGGAGTCGGCCGTCGGTGATCGCTGCGGCCACCGCGGCGGCCAGCGATTCGTATGCGGGCGCCTTCCGCGGTCCGTCTCCGATGATGCCGATGAGTCGTTTGGCTCCCAGGACCGGTGTGCTCATGATTCTGACCTCATGGGACCACTTTCCAGCAAGTGGCTATTTCGCACAAGACCAATTTGGGTCAAGATGGATCTGTCCCTGTGATCGCAATCCTCAGAAAGCCACCGCATGACGAAGATGAGAGCCCCGAAGCGTCAGTTGGCCAACGTCGGTCCCATCGCACAGCTGCGCGGCGGACGGCTGTGGCGGCGTCTCCCCCAGCTGATCCTCGGCCTCTACCTCTTCGGTGCCTCGATGGCGATGATGGTCAACGCCGGCTTGGGCATGATGCCGTGGGACGTCCTCCACTCCGGCATTCAGAATCACGTGCCGCTGACCTTCGGCACCATCATTACGATTCTCGCGTTCCTCGTGCTGCTCATCTGGATCCCGCTGCGCCAGCAGCCGGGGATCGGCACAATACTCAACGCCCTCCTCGTCGGGCCGGCGCTCGACCTCACCCGCCTGTTCCTGCCCCGGCCCGAAGAACTCGGATGGAACATCGCGCTCATGGGCACGGGCGTCGTCCTCAACGGGGCCGCCTCGGCGATGTACATCGGCTCCCAATTCGGGCCGGGCCCCCGCGATGGGCTGATGACCGGGCTCTCCCGCGTGACCGGACGCTCGATCCGACTGGTGCGCACCCTCATCGAAGTCAGCGTAGTCGCCGTGGGCTGGCTCCTCGGCGGAGTCGTCGGCGTCGGCACAGTGCTCTATGCCTTGGGGATCGGCCCGATCACCCAGGCTCTGCTTCCCGCCTTCACCGTCGAACTCCGTCCCCGGTCGAAGCCGACGACCGCCGCCGAGGATGTCCCCGAAGACTGAGCGACCGTCACCTCTGTGCGGCCCTCAGAAGTTCGAGGACCTCGCTGAAGGACGGACCGAACGCTTCCATTCACTCCATCGAATCGAGGATGTCGGTGAGATCGTCGAACGTCGTCAGCGGATTGACGATCGCGAATCTGGCATTCGGCCGCCCCTGGTGCGAACTCGGGACGACGAAGGCGCGCTGATCCTCGAGCAGACGATCCGACCATGCGTCATAGTCCGACCGCTGCCAACCGTGGCGCTCGAACACGACGACCGAGAGTTCGGGTTCGCGCACGAGCCGCAGATGTTCACGATGCTTGATCTCCGTGGCGATCTCACGCGCCAGATCGATCGAATGGCCGATCGCCTCCCGATACGTTTCAGCACCATAGCTGGCCAGCGAATACCACAGCGGCAGCCCACGCGGTCGCCGCGTCAGCTGGATGGCGAAGTCCGAGGGGCTCCAATCCTGAGCGTCGGTGAGCGTATCGAGATATTCGGCCTTCTGCGTGTGCGCTCGCCTCCCCGAATTCGGATCGCGGTAGATGAGCGCACAGGCGTCGAAGGGGGCGAAGAGCCATTTGTGAGGGTCGACGATGAGCGAATCGGCCTTCTCCACTCCGGCGAACTTGTGGCGTGCCTGCGGTGAGAGCATCGCGGCCAGACCGTAGGCGCCGTCGATGTGGAGCCAGAAGTCGAATTCGTCCTTGAGAGCGGCGATGCCGGCGATGTCATCGATGGTGCCGAAGTTCGTCGTCCCCGAGGTGGCGACCACCGCGATCACGGCGTCCCCATGTTCGAGCAAGGCCTCACGCACGCCGTCGGGTCGCAGGATACCGTCCTCGCCTGTGGCCACCGGGGCGATTTCGACATCCATGACCTCGGCTGCGGAGGCGACCGAGGAATGGGCTTCGGCGCTGCACACGATGACCCAGCGTCCCGGCCGAGTCTCACCGAGCTTCTCCTTCTGTGCGTTGCGGGCGGCGACGAGCGCGGAGAGGTTGCCGATCGTGCCGCCTTGGACGAAGACTCCCCCGGCTCCTGCGGGCAGCCCGAATTCTCCCGCCAGCCAGCGCAGGACTTCGTTCTCGGCGTGGACGACGCCGGCTCCTTCCAGCCACGAACCGCCGTAGAGAGCACTGGCAGAGACGACGAGGTCGAAGGCCACAGCTGCCTTCGTAGGGGCGCTGGGAATGAACGAGAGGTACTTCGGATGGTCGGTGGAGATGCAGGCGGGAGCGAAGATGTGTTCGAAGATCGCCAGCGCCCGAGCTGACCCCAGCCCCTCCTCGGTGACGGTGGGGCCGGCCAGTCGACGCAGCTCGGTTTCGGACGTGGGATGGTCGAGCGGAGTGTCCTCGGCCAGAGTCCGGCGACGTGAGTACTCGAGCACGAGGTTGACAAGGTTTCGGGTCTCATCGGAGACAACGTGCATGCGGGAATGAAGACTGTCGGTCATTGGGGCTCCTCGGCGCGGTCGATGGTGATGGGGATCGCCCACCGATTACGAGACTAACCGCATAGGACCGATTTGTGGTGCCTCGGGTGATCCGGATCGACACGAAGTCCTCTCCACGATCACTAATCGCAAGTTTTGATTCTTATTCATATTTACTTGCGAACGGACTCGTTGCTGAGGTAGGTTCAGCACCATGACAGGTGGGCAGGCGAACGACGCCAGGGACCATACCCGCGGCACGGTCGGCAAGGGTTCCGAGGCCACCGGACTCCGCGTCCGGGAGGCGATCCGGCTGTCTGGATTGAAGCAGCGCAAGATCGCCTCGGTGATCGGCATCGACGAGACGAAGCTGTCCAAGGCACTGTCAGGTCGCCGCCGCTTCACCGCCGATGAGCTCCTCGGCGTGGCCACCGCCACGGGTGTGACAGTCCGGTGGCTGCTCGGCGACGAGTCCCAAGTCTCCGCGCTTCCGCCGAACTCAGTAGCCGCTGCGGCCAGCGACGACGACGCCAACCCGAAACGCACGATCGCCGAGGCGGCGTGGACGCTGTTCGGCCGGTACGGATTCGACGCTGTGCGCATCGCCGATATCGCGGCTGCGTCCGGGGTCTCTTCGCCGAGCATCCATTACTACTTCGCCAACAAGGCCGAGCTCTTCGATGCCGCTCTCGACTACTCGGTCAAACTCGCCTTCGACCGTCAGATCGCGTGGCTCAACGACATCGCGGACCCCGCACAGAGACTCGAACGTCTGCTGAAGCTGCAGTCCCCGCTGGGACGCACGGAACGCGGCGAATGGTCGATCTGGCTGCAGACGTGGACTCGAATGGCCCTCGAAGGTTCGGCCCTGTCGAATTATCCGCTCAGCTACGAACGCTGGTCGTGCACCGTCCAGACGACGCTCGAGGACGGTCAGCGCACCGGCTGCTTCCGAGCCGGTGATCCACGTGCCATGGCCGACGAGCTGACCTCCCTCCTCGACGGACTCGGCATCAAGGTGCTCACAGGCGTGATGGACACCGAGGTCTTCTCCCAGCGTCTCCACTCCTATCTCGATCGCGCCATCATGCATCCGTCGCGGGAAGCGACTGCTGCGAGCACAGCAGCCGCGCCGTCCGCCGCAGAACAACCCACGACCGACACAGAACCCACAACCGCAACATCCGCCGATCGACTGAAGGAGTCATTTTGAACCGCAAGGTCATCCTCACCTGTGCCGTCACGGGAGCCGGAGACACCACAGGCAAAAGCGAACACGTTCCCGTCAGCCCCGAAGAGATCGCTAACGATGCCATTGCTGCGGCCCGCGCCGGGGCGTCGGTCGTCCATATCCATGTCCGCGACCTCGAGACGAAACAGGGTTCACGGGAGGTCGCGTACTACCGTGAGGTCGTTCGTCGCGTCCGCGCCGCCGATGTCGATCCGGTCATCAACCTGACCGCTGGGATGGGCGGCGACCTCGTCATCGATCCGCAGGATCCGCTGACCACGATGCCGGGCACCGATCTCATCAACGCCCTGGACCGACTCCCCCACGTCGAGGAGCTGCTTCCCGAGATCTGCACGATCGACTGCGGCAGCCTCAACTTCGGAGAAGGTTCGAACCTCTACGTCTCGACCCCCGACATGCTCCGTGAAGGGTCGAAGCGCATCCAGGCTCTGGGAGTGCGTCCCGAAATGGAGATCTTCGACACCGGCAATCTGTGGTTCGCCAATGTGCTGGTCGAGGAGGGACTCGTCGACGCTCCGCCCCTGTACCAGCTGTGCATGGGCATCCCCTACGGTGCCCCGGCCGATCCTGGCCTGTTGGCTGCAATGGTGAACATGCTGCCCAAAGGTGCGCAGTTCACGTCATTTGCCATCGGTGCCAACCAGCTGCCGTGGGTGGCCCACTCCGTCCTCGCCGGTGGTCATGCCCGCGTGGGACTCGAGGACAACCTCTACATGTCCAAGGGCGTCAAGGCCACGAACGCCGACCTCACCGCTCGCGCCGTCGACATCATCACCGGCCTCGGCGCATCCGTGGCCACTCCTGACGAGGCCCGCGAGATCCTCGATCTGCGCGTGCAGACACCGACCATCACCGGAGGCGCTCTGTGAACGATTCCACCCCCGCCGCGCCCCTTCCCGACACGCCGGAGTTCCTCGGCTTCGACGCGATCGACACCGTCACCTGCGTCGGCGCCGGAACGATCGGCGGCGGCTGGGCCGCATACTTCCTCGCACAGGGCTACCGGGTGAAGATCTGGGACCCAGCTCCGGACGCCGGCGAGAAATTCGCGCGCCTCCTCGATGCGGCTTGGCCGGCCCTGGCCGAACTCGACATGGTCGAGTCAGCCGACCGCACCGCCTGGTCGATCCACACCGATCTCGCCGAGGCGCTCGCCGGCACCGGATTCGTCCAGGAGTCCGCACCCGAGGACCTCGCTCTCAAGCGCGGACTGCTCGCCCAGATCGACGAGGTGTGCTCGCCGAATATCGTCGTCAGCTCGTCGACCTCGGGATACAGCATGACCGAAATGGCCACCGAGGCGGCCCACCCCGAACGACTCGTCGTCGGCCACCCGTTCAACCCGCCCTACCTCATCCCCTTGGTCGAGGTCGTCGGGGGCCGGTCCACGTCGGCAGCCGCTGTCGACTGGGCCGCCGGCTTCTTCAGCCATATCGGCAAGTCCGTCATCCGCATGGACCGCGAAGTCCCCGGCTTCATCGCCAACCGTCTGCAGGAAGCTCAATGGCGCGAGGCCCTGTACATGGTCGAGCAGGGCGAGGCCACAGTCGAGCAGATCGACCGCTCGATCACCGATGGCCCCGGTCTGCGGTGGCCGTTCCAGGGACCGATGCTCACCTTCCACCTCGCCGGCGGTGAGGGCGGAATGGCGCATATGCTCGACCATTTCGGCCCCTCGCTGAAGTCTCCGTGGACGCGGCTGACCGCCCCGGAGCTCAGTCAACAGCTGCGTGACGATGTCGTGGCCGGCTGTGACATCGAGGCCGGTGATCGCTCCATCGCCGACCTCGTGGCGCATCGTGACGCCGGAATCATCGCCCTGCGTCGACTCACCGACCAGTTAGCCACCACCACGGCAGGCTCCGTCGGCGGTGAGTCGCCAGAAGGCCCGGCGGTCTCTCCCCCACCCTCTGCCGCCGCTCCCCCAGCATCTGCATCGCCGGCGCGGACCGCCTCGGCGACGACACTCGGGTCATACAGCACCGGAGTCGTGTCCGAGTGGATCGATTACAACGGGCACATGTCCGAAGCCTTCTACGTCCTCGTGTTCGGTTTCGCCACCGATCAGGTGATGGATCAGCTCGGCCTCGATGCCGCCTACCGGGAAAGTGCGAAAGCGTCCCTGTACACCGTCGAATCCCATATCCGCTACCTCGACGAGGCAGCCCTCGGCGACAGGCTCACCGTCGTCCCGCACCTCGTGAGTGCCGCTGAGAAGAAGCTGCACCTGGCCTATGAGATGTACGTCGGTGACCGGCTCATATCGACCGAGGAGATCATGGCCCTCCACGTCGACCAGGCGGAGGACCGAGTCGTGCCCTTCCCTTACACTGTGGCGGAACGGATCTCACAGATCGACATGGAGCGCCCGGATTGGGTCGGTCGGGCGATCGGCTGAAAGACGTCAGGAATCAAGAAGCCAGCACCGCCTCGTGCCACTATTGTGAAATTCATTGCTTCACCAGAAGCCGAGTGTTCCGACCCGAGCATCCGTACTATGAGGAGTCACCATGACCGCCACGACTGCCGACGTCACTTTCACTGCGAACGCCGAGCTGCTCTACGACCGGCCGATTCTGCGCCTGCCTCAGGACGCCAGCAATCAGCTGCCCTCACGCGGACAGGTCGCAGTTACGGGCACCCTCGATGGCACCGAATTCAGCACTGTCATCGAACCCGACGGACGTCGAGGTCACTGGATCAGTCTCGATGACGACCAGTGGGAGAAGCTCGGGAAGAGAGAAGGAGCGGGGATCGAGGTCGGCCTGACTCCGACGAAGAACTGGCCGGAGGTGACGGTTCCCTCGGACCTCCGTGCGGCTTTCGACGGTGCCGGTGATCTCGACGATGTCTGGGCCGGACTCACGCCGATGGCCCGGTGGGAATGGGTGCGCTGGATCAAGTCCACGAAGAACGCCGATACACGGGCACGCCGTGTCGACGTCGCAATCTCGAAGCTCGAGTCCGGCAAACGTCGTCCCTGCTGCTTCGATCTGTCCTCATGTACGGACCCGGAATTGTCGAAGAGCGGAAAGCTGCTCGGGCTGGCCTGAGCCAGGGCCCATCCGACCGACGAGTCGGATGGGCATCAGTCCGGCTGCGCAGCCCGCAGCACGGCACGTGTCGGGTGCACAGTCAGCGTCAGCCCTGCTCCAAGCACGGAGACGACCGCGGCGGCCGCGAACAGGAGCCAGAACCCACCGACCAAAGCAACGAGCCCGGCACCCAGGAGCGGACCGATCAGCTGTCCGAGGTTCGCGGAACTGTTGACGAGACTGAGGTCACGGGCGTGGTCGTCCGGGTCGAGCAGAAGGTCCGTGGCCAGTGCGAGGCTGACCGCCATATAAGCTCCGTATCCGGCCCCCATGACTCCGGCCGCCACCGCTGTCATGGTGAAGTTCGGGCTGATGAGGATGATGATTCCGGAACAGGCCTGGACCAGGGCCGAGATCGCCGCCCAGAAGCGTCGGCTGCCTCGTCTGTCCGTGACCATGCCGACGAGGATCGAGGCGGCCACCACGAAGACTGTGTAGATGACGATGAGGATGAGCAGGCGGTTCTCGGCGTTGGCGGCGGGGATCATGATCCCGTAGAGCAGGAAGAACAGCAGCAGCGACGTTCCGAACGAATTGCCGACGTTGACGATGAAGCGGCTGAGGAGCAGCCGGGTGAAGCTCGGGTCGACAAGTGAGGACACTCGCGGCCGGATGAGATCACGACGGGCATGGAACTCGAGCACGGCGGCATGCGGCAGCGGCGGATCGGGCAGCAGCAGCGCAGTGACCGTGCCGATGACGAGGATGAAGCAGGCCAGCACCGCATAGGACGCGCCGGTGCTCAGACCCAGCAGCACGATCGCGGCGACGCCGACGACGACGCCGACCGCTTGAGCCGAACTGGCGGCAGCCGAGGCCGCACCGCGCTGCTCATCGAGCTGATCGGCGATGAGCGCAGTCAACGCCGAAGAAGCCGCGGACACGCCGACCGAGGTGACCACCCACGCCGCCCCGACCAACAGGGGCCCTTCAGCGCTGCCGGTGAGGACGAGACCGAGTGCCGCGACCACCGATCCTCCGACCGCCCAAGGACGTCTCCGGCCGTACCGCAACCGGGTGCGGTCGGAAAGCCGACCGGCCACGGGTGCGGCAGCGATTCCGGCCAGGCCCCCGGCCGAGAGGACGAGTCCGGACCAGACGACTCCGTCGATCCAGTGTCCGCTCTGAGTGTCGAGCTGAAGCGGCAGCAGGAGTTGGATCGGTGTCAGCTGAACCGTCCAGATCGCCAACCAGGCGAGCGTGAACCACACCATCCACCCAACCGATACGCGTGCTCGCGAAGCGGAACCGCCTCGGTGAGGCGGAGGGCTGACCGCGCTCATGACCGAACCGCGGAGATGAGATCCCGATACCAGCGGAACGAGGCTTTCGGCGTCCGCGTTCCGGTGTTCATATCGACGTGGACGAGGCCGAAGCGCTGGCTCCATCCCTCAGCCCATTCGAAATTGTCCAACAGCGACCAGACGGTGTACCCGTCGATGCGCACACCCGCTGCTTTCGCTTCGATCACCGCGCCGAGGTGGTCACGCAGATAGTCGATCCGCTCGGAATCGACGATCTCGGTATCCGTGGCGTCGGGTTCGGGGAACGACGCTCCGTTCTCGGTGATGATGATCGGCGGCAGTGCGGACCCGTAGCGTCGACCCATGTCGATGAGGAAGTCCCGCATCGTATCCGGTCGGATCGGCCACATGGGACCGAACCCGGTCACGGGCGCCCCGGGGGTGGGCACCGTCTCAAACGGCACCGGTCCTGCCGAGGCACGGACCGTAGTCGGGTTGTAGTAGTTGAAGCCGTAGATCTCGTTCGGTGTGGAGATGAGGTCCATATCGCCGTCGGCCACCGGCAGCTCGACGCCGAAGGTGCTGAGGTCGGGATATCGTCCCGTGAGCAACGGGTCAGTGAAGAGGCGGTTGTGAATCGCATCGAGCAGGTCGGCAGCGGCCTGGTCGGCGGCAGTCTCGGACGCGGGGAGGACGAGACTGTGGTTGAGCGTCGGCACCGCCTGAACTGCGCCGTGCCCGCGCAGTATGGGAGCGGAGATCCCGTGGGCCAGCAGCTGGTGGTGGACGGTGGGCAGGGAATCGAAGAGCAGAGTACGTCCGGGGGCCAGTTCCCCAAGCGCATAGCCTTGCAGCGATGTCGATGCGGGTTCGTTGATCGTGTACCAATGACGGACGCGGTCACCGAGGCGACCGGCTACCACTTGCGTGTAGTCACCGAAGCGGTGGGCTGTGTCGCGGTTGAGCCATCCGCCGTTCGCCTCGAGCGCGACCGGCAGGTCCCAGTGGTAGAGCGTCGGTTCGGGTGTTATCCCGGCTGCGAGCAGTCCGTCGACAAGGCGGTCGTAGTAGTCGAGCCCCGCCGAATTCACCGAGGCGTCCGTCCCGGCATGCGGAATGACACGGGTCCAGGAGATTGAGAACCGGTACCGGTCGACGCCGAGGTCGGCAAGCATCGCGACGTCATCATCGAGGCGGTGGTAGCTGTCGGGACCGGGTTCGGCGGTGCTGCCGTCGAGGATGTTGTCGGGAGTGTCAACGAAGTCATCCCAGATGCTGCGGCCGCGACCATCTGCGCTGCGCGCCCCTTCGATCTGGAAGGCAGCTGTGGCCGCAGAGAAGTGCATTCCGGACAAAGTCTCGAAATTGCTTGGAAGATTCCCCACCATGAGTCGAATATGTCACGGTTGGTGAGGGCCTGCAACAGACGATGCGGAACCTGGCAGCCGGGTCTTCGCTCTACGAGGACGACGGGCGGCGCGCAGGGGGCGCCGCGACCGGTCAGCCGAGGACTGATCGCAGCGGGAGGATCGGGTGCGCAGGAGGAAAATCAGTCGGTTTCAGCGGCAATCGCCGCCGATGCCCACACGAGCGGGATCTGCAGAGGCAGCCTCGCACAGGCAATGGCTCGGCCCTTCGGATTGTCCCACTGCTTGACCACTGTGTAGATGTTGGCCGGGAAGACGCCGACCATGAGCGCGGCAGAAGCGACACCGCCGAGGCGACGGGTGGCCGGGTTGGCCAACAGTCCTGCACAACCGAGTTCGGCGATGCCGCTGGCGTAGGTCCAGAATCGTGGATTGCCCAACCGAGGCGGGACGATGGAGTCAAACAGGTTGGGTCGGGTGAAATGGGCAACCCCGGCAAGGCCCAGGATGCCGGTCATGACCGCCGTCTTCGTGTTCATTGCACGTCCGTCCTGACTCCTGCTCGCGTCGACGCGATGCCTGACCCGGAGTCCGGCTCCGATTGCATGAGGTCCACAACGCACTGTTCGGCATCGAACGAGTCGACGGAGAGATGTGTGGAGCTAAGGGGAATCGAACCCCTGACCTTCTCATTGCGAACGAGACGCTCTACCAACTGAGCTATAGCCCCTTTTCGACTTCAGTTTACGCCTGCCCCCTGCCCTTGATCAAAATCGCACAAGCGGTATGGGACCTCGTGAGGCACAGTGTGTCACCTGGGGCGGACCCGGTGGAGCCACTTGAACTCGGCGAGTACAGTCGAAAGGGAGTCCCCTCTACGAAAGGACCCACAATGGCAGAAGAATTCGGAACAGTCGTCATCGGCGCAGGCCTGGCAGGAGGCACCGTGGTCGAATCGCTGCGGGATGCCGGTTACACCGCTCGGATCGCGCTCGTCGGCACCGATCCCGCGGCTCCGTACTACCGCCCGGACCTGTCGAAGAAGGTGATGATCGAGGGTTCGGATCCCGCCGACTCGGCCCTCCGAGGAGAAGACTGGTACTCGGCCCACGACGTCGAGACGTTCTTCGGCTCCTCGGTGACCTCGGTCGACCCAGATGCTCAGACCCTCACACTCGACGACGGCGGAGACATGTCCTATGGTCAGGTGATCCTCGCGACCGGATCGGTGCCCCGAACTCTCGATGTCCCCGGCGCTCAACTGGGCAATATCCACACTCTCCGCGACGCCGGGGATGCCGTGGCCATCCGGTCCCAGTTCGGCGAGGGCAAGAAAGTCGCGATCATCGGCGGCGGCTGGATCGGCCTCGAAGTTGCGGCCGCGGCGAAGTCTCACGACTGCGATGTCACGGTCATCCTCAACACCGATGCTCCCCCGCTCTCCGGTGTCCTCGGGCAGGAACTCGGAGAGTACTTCGAAGACCTGCACCGAAAGAACGGAGTGAACTTCCTCAAGAACGCGGACACGACAGCCTTCACCGGTGACTCCGCTGTCGAGGCCGTCGAAACGTCTGCCGGAAATGTTCCCGCCGATCTCGTCGTCATCGGAATCGGCGCGGATCCCGCCGTCGATCTGGCCTCCTCGGCGGGTTTGACGACCGAGAACGGCGTGATCGTCGACGAACAGATGCGCACTTCTGATGGCAGCATTCTTGCCATCGGCGATATCGCGAATGCGAAGAACGTTCTGCGCGGTGAACGTCTGCGCGTCGAGCACTGGGACAATGCAGTTCGCCAGGCCGAGGTCGCTGCCTCGACGATCAGCGGCGGGACCAAGTCCTATGACTGGCAGCCGTATTTCTACACCGACCAGTTCGACCTCGGCATGGAATACGTCGGTCGAGGCGGATCCGAGGACGACGTTGTCATCCGCGGCGACAAGTCCAGCGGCGAACTCATCGTGTTCTGGCACCGAGGCGGCAAGGTCACCGCGGCCATGAACGTCAATGTCTGGGACTACGGCGACGAGCTTCGCGCCCTCATCGGCAAGGAAGTGAGCGCCGACCGTCTTGCCGACGAACAGGTGCCGGTCGGCGAACTCTGAGTCCGAGAACGTCCGAGTCGGACCGATCGGCGATCCATCGTCGACTCCGCGGGGCCGGTGACCGAATGTCACCGGCCCCGCGGCGTGCGTGCCGACGTGGCAGAGAGGTATTCGCGCAGGTGCGCTGCGAACGCCGCCGGATGACTGGAGAATCAGCGCGTCGAGGGCGCCGGGGTCGGCTCGGGCCGCGACCGCCGTCGCCACCATCGCACCGAGAGAGAGTGCGCAGACCACTGTCGACTGCTCCGCTTCGATCGCCTGCAGAACTCGATCCGCGGCGTCGGACAAGTCAAACATTCCATCGTCGATGACGCCGAGTTCGCCGAGGTCGATGGCGTTGCCCGACCAATCGGCCCGCAGTTCGGCGATGACGTCGTCCCAGACGTCGGCGCGCTCACCGGCGCCGTGGAGGAAGATCAATTGCGGATTGGCTGCGTTCATCGCGACTCCTCTGGCCTCGTGATCACTCTCGATCCCGCTCTGGCATCCTGGTAGACATGGATTCGCTCTTCGCCGATGAGGCCTTCGACCGCCGACCGAGAATCGTCGCCCCCGGCGCGGTCTGGGTACCGGGTTTCCTCAGCGCCGAGGCGCAGCAGTGGATCATCGCCCGCTATGCCGATTGGCAGTCCGGTCCGGTTCCTCCCCATGCGACGATGATCGCAGGGCATCCGATGAGTGTCACGACGATCGGGCTGGGTTGGCATTGGCAGCCCGGGCGCTACGACCGCCGCGCCGTCGACGTCAACGACAAGGTGGTGCTGCCCTTCCCCGATTGGATGGCCCGTCTGGGCCGCCAGGTTCTGCAGTCCACAGCAGCGGTCGTCGAGGCCGCACCGGATCTCGCCCCGGGTACCGCCGCCGCGTGGGGATTCGACCCCGCCGACTACCACCCGGATGTGGCCCTCGTGAACTACTACGACGAGCACGCGAAGATGGGTATGCACCAGGACAAGGACGAATTCGATCCTGCCCCTGTCGTCTCCTTGTCATTGGGCGATACTTGCCTCTTCCGGTTCGGGAACACGGAGACACGCAGCCGTCCCTTCGAGGATCTGCGGTTGGCTTCGGGTGACGCCTTCGTCTTCGGCGGGCCTGCCCGCTTCGCCTACCACGGGGTCAGGTCGATCCAGCCGGGAACTGCACCGGATGCGGGACGACTGAATCACCTCGGCGGGGGCAGGATCAACATCACGATGCGCACGACCGGACGGGACTGAGCTCACGTGATCAATGGCCGGGCAGACCCAACTGACTGAGTCGGCTCAGGAGTCCTTCGCGTCGGGGTCGACGTCGACAACCCCTTCGGGCGGCGCTGCCAGCCGATTCGGTGACGTCTTCCGGAACACCGGCTGTCCGGACAGCACCGCCGACCTGGCCAGGGTGTTGCTCGCAACCGAGGACACGATGATCAGGCACAGCACGGCGATGACCGCCATGATCAGCGAACTCCAGGAGAACCCGGACGCGTAGAGGTCGTAGATGAAGGCCGCGATGACGATGAACGGCATGCCCAGTCCGGTGGCCGGAGAGAACACATTGATCCGAGACAGGGCATCACGGACCCTGAACATCGCCAGAGCGGAGCCGAGCAGCAGCAGGGAGCCGGTGATTCCGAAGATCCCGACGAGAGTCGTGGCGAGTGCTTCATTCATCAGCGGTGCCCCCTCGTGAGGATTCGGGACAAAGCGATCGTGGCGAGGATGCCCACCATGGACGACAGGAAGATCACATCGAGGACGATCGACGAGGACACGGTGATGCCGAGCATGGTGACGATGGCGATCGCCGAGAAGTAGATGAGGTCCGAGACCACCGCGCGTGAGCCCTGATCGCGAGCGGTGAGCACGCGGATGAGGCCGATGATGATGGCGGCGGCGAGGATGACCGCGCAGATGCTTGCGATGACGATCACGGACGGCCTCCCTGCGGATCGGTGTGTGGCCCCGGTGCTCGTCCGCGGGTCATGGACAGCAGTCGGGATTCCATATCGATGAGTCCGGCGAGAGCGGATTCCTCCGACTCCTCGAACAGAGCATGGACGAAGATCACCGGCGGGGTCGTCGACGTGCCGGCGGCGATCGCTGTCACCAGGGTGCCGGGAGTGATGGTGATCGACGATGCGAAGAGCGTGACTTCGAGGTCGGTGGCGCAGCGCATCGGCAGTTCGACGATCATCGGCTGGGCGTAGTCGCTGCGGAAGAGTCGGGAGATGATGGTCGCTGAGCCCGTGATGATCGCCCAGACGATGAAGCCGACGTATGAGATGCCGTGGATGACTCGCATCACGGTGCCATCACCGCCTCGATGTAGTCACTGTGGTCGAGCAGACCTTCGGCTGCCCGATGAGTGAGGGCGAGCAGAGGCTCCGGGAAGCAGAAGAGCGCAACGGACAGCCCGATCATGATCGTGGCGGGCACCAGCAGTCGGCCCGGGATGCGCACGCTGCGCGTGATCGGTTCGGCCGGAGCACGCCCGGTCTCAGCCGAGTCCGGACGGTACGTCTGCATCGGCGGTCCCCAGAAGGTGTTGCGCCAGGTGCGCTGAAGCGCCAGCAGACTGATCAGTGCGCCCGCGACGATGACGGCGACCAGGACCCATCCGAAGCCGCCGCCGGTGTCCGTGGAGGCCCTGACGAGTCCGACCTTGCCCCACAGTCCCGAGGTCGGCGGCAGACCGACGAGTGAGAAGAGTCCGAGGATCATGAGGACGGTCGCCCACCGCTCCCGTGAGGCGAGCCCCGAGAGCTTGCGGAAGGAACCGGTGCCGTAGGTCTGTTCGACGGCACCCATGATGAGCAGGAGGCCTGCCATCGTGATCATGTGGTGCATCATGTAGAAGGCACCGGCACCGAGAGCCGCCGAAGTCAGCAGGGTGACGCCGATGAGGATATGGCCCACACCGGCCGTCATCTGGAATCCGAGCACGTTGCGCACCCGCACCTGCCCGAACCCGGAGATCGCACCGATGAGGATGCTGGCCACCGCGACGATGAGGATGACGGTCGCCCACGGGGCAGGTTCACCGTAGACGGTGGTGTAGATGCGATAGATCGCATAGAGCCCGACCTTCGAATGCAGGCCGGAGAACAGCGACATCATGCCCGCCGAGGTGTTCGGATAGGTGCGGACGAGCCACCCGTGGAAGGGCGCGCCGCCGGCCTTGATGAACAGGGAGAGCAGCACCACGCCCAGAGCGATCGCGGCCTGTCCGGTCGGGCGGCCCTGATCTGCCAGGACGGCGAGGTTGACGGTTCCGGTGGCTCCGTAGACGAACCCGACACCGATGAGCAGCATCGTCGAGGTCAGCAGGTTGACCATGACGTAGAGACGTCCGATGCCGAGCCTGCGCCAGGTGCCGGTGACGGCGATCAGCGCATAGGCAGGCAGCATCATGACTTCGACGAAGACGAAGAAGTTGAACAGATCACCGGTCAGCAGCGCACCGTAGACGCCGGTGAGCATCATCAGGATGAGAGCCGGGACGAATCTGTACTGGTCCTCTCCGGTGGAGATGAGGAACAGGCTGCTGACGAGCGCCACGAGCGAGGTGAGCACGAGCATGAGCGCGGTGAACGTGTCCGAGACGAACACGATCGCCAGGCCGGGCACATAGTCACCGACCGAATGGGCGATCACCGGGATCGAGGCGTGCACCCCGAGGAGGGCGATGCCGCTGCCGCCGACGAGCACAGGAACGGCGAGCAGGAGCAGCCGGTCGAAGGCGCGTGAGGTGATGAGCACGCTCAGGGCCGAGGCCAGGAGCGGGATGCCGATGAGCAGGAGGAGCAGTGCGGAGTTCATGAGTCGCGCTCCTCCCCTGTCTCGGGATTGCGTTTCTGATCGTCATCGTGGCCCAGCACGGCCAGCGCTAGCATGAAGATAGTCACCGCCAAGGTGATGACGATGGCTGTGAGGACGAAGGCCTGAGGCAGCGGATCGGCCGCCTCGGTGAGGTCTCCGCGTCCGGCCAGCGGTTCGCCTCGCCAGGCCCCGACTCCGGCCGACAGCAGGATGAAGTTCGCGGCATGGGAGATGAGTGTGAGTCCGAAGACTCCCCGGACCATGGAGCGCTGCATCATGAGGTAGACGCCGCCTGTGGTGAGGACGCCGATCGTCAGTGCCAGGATCATGCTTCCTCCTCATCTCCGTCGGCTGGTGGATCCCCGTGGAGGATATGCGTCGAATTCGCGCGCACCTTCGCTTCCCCGGACGCTTCGACACCGCGGCGGCGGCTGCGTTCGGGGCGTTCCCCGCGGATAGCCTCCATCGGACCGCTCAGCTCACCGTAGAGCAGTTCATCGGCACGTTCGCGTGTGCGTTCGACGTCGCGGCGGATGATGCCGTTGGTGAGCACATCGTCTCCGGCCGGAGTGGCCGCGGAGTCCGAGACACCGAGGAGGTTGAACGAGAGCAGCATGAGGCCGAGTACCGCCAAGTAGACGCCGACGTCGAAGAGCATCGATGTCGTCCAATGCTGACCGGCAAATTCCGTGTGCAGCGGCTGGAGGAACGAACCGGCGAACAGGAGACCGACGATTCCTGTGACCACAGCCGTGGCGACTCCGGAGCCGATGAGGTAGAGGGGCGCACGCGGTGGACCGAGAGCCCGGTCCTTCGGCGTGGACAGGTAGGCCAGACCGATGACCGCGGAACCGACGAGGGCGGCGATGAACCCGCCTCCAGGGGAGTTGTGACCGCGCCAGAAGATGAGCAGGGAACTCAGCGCCAGCAGCGGCCCGAGAACCTTCAGGGTCAGCTGCAGAGGGATGACGTTCGGCCACGCCTCGTGGACGGCTCGATATGCGGAGGTGCCTTTGGGGCGGATCGACACCCACGGGGGCCGCGGAGGTTCCGGGATGTTCTCGGCCGGCGGGTCGATGAACTTGTCCTTGACCGTCGACATCACCGCGACGATCGCGATTCCGGCCATGCCGAGGACGGTCAGCTCACCGAGGGTGTCGAGGGCACGGAATTCGACGAGGATGGTGTTGACGATGTTGTCTCCGCCGCTGATCTCCGGAGCCTTGTCGAGGTAATACTGGCCGAGGGCAGAGCGTCCCCGACGGCCGTTGAGCGCCAGAGTCAGTCCGGAGACGCTCGCGCCGACGATGATCGCCAGGAGCAGACGCGGTGTCTGCTTGCGCTTCGGGTACTTCCAGAATGAGCGCGGCAGCTTCTGCAGCACGAGCATGATGACGATGATCGTCATCGCTTCGACGAGCAGCTGTGTCAGGGTGACGTCGGGGGCGCCGAGGGCGAGGATCTGCACGGTCGCGAGTATGCCGATGGCCGAGAGCGCCACAACGGTGGTCAGCCGTGAGTGCGAGGTGCAGAGGACGAGCACAGCCACGGTGATGAGGATGAGCAGAATGAAGTCCACCGGGCGGCTGAGGTTCTCCTGCAGCGGCGGCAGTTCGGCGTAGACGACAGGCAGGGCCCCGATGGCGAGCACACTCAGTCCGCCCAGGGACAGAGCGAGATACGGCCCTGAGTTCATGGGACGGACGAAGGCGGAGAGCCCGTATCCCAGGCGTTTGAGAGTCTTCGTCAGCGAGTCGATGACATCGGAACCGTCGAAGGGCAGCGTGGCCTTGTGGAAGAAGACGAAGACTCGTGACCGGCGGAGGATGATGAACACGCCGATGACGATGATGAGCCCGGAGGCGAGCAGTTCGATGTTGAACCCGTGCCACAGCGCCAGGTGCACATGCTCCGAGGCTGTCGGCACCGCTGCCCGCACCACCTGGTCGAGCGGGGGGTCGAGGAGGAACAGGACGAAGCTCAGCGGCACCGAGGCCAGGATCGGCAGGGCCGCTGCGATGAGCATGACGGGTGAACCGCGGTGGATGCGACGCTCCTCGGGTTCGCGACCGTCGATGAAGCTGCCCCAGACCGTCTTCGCGCAGTAGGCGAAGGTGAGCACCGAGGCACCCACGGCGACGAGCAGAGCCACCCAACCGGCCCAGGGCCCGCCCGGGGTCTCCCCCAGCGCAGTGAATAGAGCCTCCTTGGACACGAATCCCAACAGCGGCGGAATCCCGGCCATGGACGCACAGCCGATGATCATCACCGTGAACGCCGCCGGAGCGGTGCGCAGGAGCTTCGGAATCCGTGCGAGGTCTCTGGTGCCGGCGAGGTGGTCGACGACGCCGACCATCATGAACAGGCCGGACTTGAACAGTGCATGCGCGATGACGTGGAGGGTGGCGGCAGCGATCGCAGCCTCGGTGCCGACGCCGATGACCGCGGTGATGAGACCGAGTTGGGACACGGTCGAATAGGCCATGAGCTTCTTCACGTCATGTTGGTTGAGCGCGAACCAGCCGCCCAGGCAGGCAGTGAGGAGTCCTGCCGTCACGAGCAGGACATTCCATGCCGGTGTCGCGTGGAAGGTCGGTGAGAACCGGAGCATGAGGAAGATGCCGGCCTTGACGACGGCTGCGGCATGCAGATAGGCCGACACAGGGGTGGCGGCGGCCATCGCGTCGGGCAGCCATGGGTGGAACGGGAACTGAGCCGACTTCGTCATGGCTGCGACGCCGACGAGCAGAGCCACGAGCGTCGTGACTTCGGGCTGGCCCGCCCACACCGGGGAGCTGATCGCCTCGGCGAGGTTCGTCGTACCGGTCACGGCGACGATCACTCCGGTGGCCACCAGCAGACTGAGGCCGCCGATGAAGGTGAAGAACATCGTCCGCAGGGCCGGTGCCTGCCCGGGGGATCCGGACCGGGCGATGAGGAAGAACGATGCCAGGGAAGTCAGCTCCCAGCACACGAACAGCACGAGCACATCGTTGGTCAGCACGAGGGCGACCATGGAGAAGGTGAAGATCACCATCAGCCAATAGAAGCTCGTATTGCGTCCAGGGCTGAGATAGCGCGTCGAATAGACGAACACGACCGCACCGATGATCAGTGCGATATAGGTGAAGACGACACCGATTCCGTCAGCGCGCAGCGCCAGGTCCACGCCGAAGCTGGGAATCCAGGGGTAGGACACTTCCGGATTCCGACCGGCCATCACCTCGGCGGCGGTGGGAGTGAACAGGGCTGCCACGCCGAGATAGGCGATCGCCAACGGCCAGCCGCTCTCCCGACCGACGAAACGGGTGAGAACGGGTGTGAGCGCGACGAGTGCGGCCAGAGCGATTAGCGTTAGGATCATGACCGGGCCTCAACGGCCGCGGGCACAGGTGATCGTTCCTTCACTCACTGATCCTTCGTGCGCATTCTGACAGACACAGACTTTCGAAGATTCAGACTATCGACTCGGAGTTCCATGAGCAAAAGCGCAAAGAGCCTCAAACCATCCCGGAGGCTGTCGGTCTTCTTCGACGCACGCTTCACCCGCACGACTCATCACGACGGGATCTCCCGGTACGGTTCGTGTCTGCTCTCGGCCCTGCTGACGGCCGTCGAGGGCACGGAGATCGACGTGACCGTGATCATCAGCGATGAGGCTCAGTTGGCTCTGCTTCCCGAATGCTCGTGGGTGCAGCTGAGCGATCCCACCTCCCCTGCCGAGGTGGCCATCGCCGGGAAGCTCAATGCACTGGGCGCCGATGTCGTGTTCTCGACGATGCAGACGATGGGCTCATTCGGGCGCCGCTACGGCCTCATCCTGACCATCCACGACCTCATCTACTACTCCCACCCCGAGCCGCCGGGTGATCTGCCGCTGCCAGTGAGGCTGCTGTGGCGGGCGTATCACTTGAGCTTCGTCCCGCAGCGGCTGCTGCTCAATCGTGCCGATGCCGTGGCGGCCGTCTCCGAGACGACGAAAGATCTCATCGCCGCCAACCGGCTGACGGATCGTCCGGTGCAGGTGGTGTCCAATGCCGCCGAGGCGGTCGCCACGCCGGCGCGGACAGTGAACCGTCATGATGCGAAGACGCTCATCTACATGGGTGCGTTCCTGCCGTACAAGAACGTCGAATCCCTCATCCGCGCGCTCGAGCACCTGCCAGGGTGGACCCTGCACATCGCCAGCCGCATCGATGGCCAGAGGGAAGCTCAGCTGCGAGCTCTCATTCCCGACCGGGCGAGGGTCGTCTTCCATCGGGGAATCAGCGATGAGGAGTATGCACGTCTGCTCGACGGGTCGACTGCCCTGGTCACGGCTTCGCGGGAGGAGGGCTTCGGTCTGCCCGTGATCGAAGCGATGGCCAAGGGAGTGCCCGTGGCCGTGTCGGATATTCCGATCTTCCGGGAGATCGCCGCCGAGGCGGCCGAATACTTCGACCCGGAAGATCCGCGCTCGATCGCGAACGCGGTCGAGCGGCTCACCGATGCAGGCAGGTGGGCGGAGCAGTCCGCGGCCGGCAGGCTTCAGTCACAGGTCTTCGATTGGACGAAGTCGGCAGACTCACTGGTCGACCTCATCAGATCAGTCGCTGCCAACCGCGAGACAGAGGGCTGAGTCCGCGCGGACACCGATGCACGGATGACCGCCTCCGGTTCGACAGCGGCGCAGCAGCCGATGGCCGAGCCCGCAGCGGTGCGACCGAAAGTCTCAGTGAAAGACCGTGCCCCAACTGCGCAGAACCCATTGGTCGCCGGTATACCCGAACTCTCCGTGACCGCAGTTTCTGAGGACGCCGAGCCGGCCGGTCCCGTTCATCTCCAGGAGGATCTCGGCGGCGGCGCGCAGCACCGCACCGTGGGCGACGACAGCGATCGTCGAGGCCTCAGCGGACTGCACGATATCGGTGATGGCGTCGGCGACGCGGCGGCCCGACTGGGTACGCGATTCTCCTCCGGGAGGTGCGATATCGGCGCCGGAGGCCCATTCGGCGAGTTCGTCCGGCCAGGTCTCTGCCACCTCGGCGCGGGTGGAGCCTTCCCATTCGCCGAAGGCGGTCTCACGCAGCCGCTCATCGCGAACGGGTTCGAGAGCGACGAGTGTCGCCAAGCTGTCGGCGGTCGCAGCGGCGCGCGAGAGGTCGGAGCAGACGATGAGTTCCGGTTCGAGATCGGCGAGCCGCCTGGCGACCTGATCGGCCTGCGCTCGGCCGGTGTCGTTGAGGGGGACGTCGGACTGTCCCTGGAACCGTCCGGCGACGTTGAAGTCCGTCTGTCCGTGACGCCAGAACAGAACGGTCTTCGTCATGTGTCCGAGCCGGGTTCGGGCAGCTGCAGATCAATGACCGGGACGTCCTTCCACAGCCGCTCGAGCGCGTAGTATTCGCGCTGTTCGGCGGAGAAGACATGGACGACGATCTCGCCGAAGTCGAGCAGCACCCAGTCCCCTCCCCGGCCTTCGCGGCGCAGCGGGGTGCGGTCGTGGACGAGCTGCACTTCCTGTTCGATCGCGTCGACGACCGCACCGATCTGGCGTTCGTTGTCGGCGGAGACGATGAGGAACGCGTCGGTGATGTAGAGCGTGGAGCTCACATCGAGGCCGATGATGTCGGTTCCGAGCTTCTCGTCCGCGGCTTTGGCCGCGGTTCGAAGCAGCTGGGTTGATTCGGCGATCTCGCTCACAAGATCCTTTCGCATGGATGCGGTTGTCGAGGTGGTGTGTCCCGGGTGTTGCTCAGAGGAACATGACGAGGGCGATGACGATGAGCGCCAGGGCGAAGAACGCGGCCACGCCGAGGACGATATAGGGCATCTTCGAAGGCTCTTCGCCCATCAGGATCTGACCGTCGTGCCCGGTCACCGAGCTGGCACGGATGCGTGAGCCGGGAGGGTTGACGGTCTCTTCGTCTTCGTAGTCGGCATTCGGCAGCGACCAGGCTTCGGGCACTGCATCCATCGGCCGGGTCTCCGGATTGGCGGCCAGGGCGCGTGCCGCGTCATCGGAGCCTGTGTCGCCGGCCGATTCGTCTGCCCGCTCGGACGCTGAGCCGGACTGCGACTCGCCGGCTCGACCGGACACATGTGTCTGCGGCCCGCGAGCACCGCTCTTGCGGGGTTCATCGATCTCGGGGATCTGCGCCGAGGCGGCCGTGACGACGCGGACTCCGGATGTCGAAGGCGGCTGCACGATCGGCATCCGCCGCGACCGGGACGTATGCTCGGGCTCGTCGTCGGCATCTTCCTCAGGCTTCGCAGCCAGCTTGTCTTCCGGGGCAGGTTCATCCGCGGGGGCTGCTGCAGCGGCAGCACTCGTGGTTGGATTGTCGGTTGAGGTGTTCTGATCCTCTGCGTCCGGCTCGGCTGAGGTCTCGGCAGGCTTCTCGCTCTCGTCCTCGGTGCCCAGTGCAGGAGCGTCGCCGTCGAGCGCCGAGTACGGCATCGACAGCGCGTCATGGGGTTCGCTCTCCACGGTCGTCGGTCGCGGAGCCGAGGCTGGAGTGACAGGGGCTTCGAAGTCGCGGGCGGCGACCTCGTCGGACGCTCCCCCGAAACCGGCGGTGTCATAGGATTCGTGCTCCGTCGCGGCGGACTTCGTGTCGGGTTGCGAATCGGCTGCCGATTCCTTCGCGGCGGCTGCCGAGGCCTGAGTTTCGGCGGAGTCTGCTGTTGGCGTCGCTGATTCCGAGTCAGAGTCCGCAGATTCAGAATCCGAGACTTCCGGGTTCGGTCCGGTCAGTCGACCTTCGGCTGCGGCCTGGCGTTCTGCCAGTTCCTTCTCATCGGCCACAACGGGCATCGCACCGGTGGACAGATCGCCGTACTGCGAAAGTCCGTGTTCGCGCAGGTATCGCTTCTTCTCGGCACGCGATTGGAAGTGCGGCAGCGGAGTCCGTGTCGGGTCGAGACGGTCTTCGGCATGTACCGGCGGCCGGGACTCCTGCGGATGGTCCGATGCCAGGGCGCCGCGTTCGTGGCTGGTCCGCGGCGAGGGTTCGGGGTCGATGCGCGAGGCGGTGTTGTCGCTGGTCTCGGCGGCGGGTTTCGCACCGGGCTTCTTCGGGGGCAGCGGGCTGAGGAGTCCGGCGCGAGAGTTCGGAGCCTCCTTCGGCTGCTCAGGAACCTCTCGTGCTTCGAACGCCTGTTCCGCCGCCAGCCTTTCGGCTTCTCGCCGTGCTCGACGTGACGTGAACTGCTCCTCAGCCATTCTCACTCCTGTACAACTCGTATTTCGCGATGTACTGCACTACGCCGTCCGGTACGAGGTACCAGACGGGTGCACCATCCATCACCCGTTGTCTGCAATCCGTGGACGATATCGCCAGCGCAGGGATCTGCACGAGACTCAGCCGGTCGACCGGCAGTCCCTCACCGTGGAGTTCGTGCCCGGGCCGGCTGACCCCGACGAAGTGTGCCAGGGAAAACAGCTCATCCACATTCTTCCACGTCAAGATCTGAGCCAAAGCGTCCGCGCCGGTGATGAAGAACAACTCGGTATCGGGACCGTAGCTGCTGGCGAGGTCGCGCAGCGTGTCGATCGTGTAGGTCGGACCCGGTCTGTCAACGTCGGCTCGGGAGACGGTGAACCGCGGATTCGATGCCGTGGCGATGACGGTCATCAGGTACCGGTGCTCGGCGCTGCTGACCTCTTCGACGTCTTTCTGATACGGCCGTCCCGTGGGGACGAAAACCACCTCGTCGAGGTCGAAGGTCGCCTGGACCTCACTTGCCGCGACGAGGTGGCCGTTGTGGACGGGGTCGAAGGTGCCGCCCATGACACCGACTCTGCGTCTGTGGTCTGCCATATCAGTGGCGGTGCGAGATGCCCTTCCACGACCGAGACACAATGCCCATCGTGATGAAGATCGCCAGGGTGATGAGTCCGTACCAGATCGGATCCATCGGCAGCTCCACGTGGGCTGCGTGCTCCCCACCTTCGGCTGCGGCGGCCATAATGGCTGCGTTCACGTCATTTCTCCTTACTCAGTGATCCGTCGCGCGCGGAGCGCTTCGGGGTCGTTACCTTCTCAGTTTCTCATGAACCATCGGGGAATCCGGCATCGACATGACTTCTTCCCCTCCGATGTCTCCGCTGGTCGGGTGGTGAGTACCCTGATCGCGGAGTGTCGGAGTCGATTCGGATTCAGGAACGGACCTGGCCGTTGCCCATCATCACCCATTTCGTGGTCGTCAGCTGTTCGAGTCCCATTGGGCCGCGAGCATGCAGCTTCTGGGTGGAGATGCCCACCTCCGCACCGAAGCCGAGCTCTCCCCCGTCGGTGAATCGTGTGGAGACGTTGACGCCCACCGCCGCTGCGTCGATGGCGGTGACGAAGGTGTCCGCGTTGTCGAGGTCCTTTGTCACGATCACCTCGGTGTGGCCGGAGCTGTAGGCGCGAATATGGTCGATGGCCTCTTCGATGCCGGAGACGAGCTTGATCGCGATCTCCAGTCCCAGGTACTCCTTGGCCCAGTCGCGTCTCGACACCCGTCGGATCTTCATACCTGCCGGTGCCAATGCCGAGACGTCCGAGTCGGCGTGGACGATGACCCCTGCGCCATCGAGGCGCTCGAGGATCTTCGGCAGCACTCTCTTCGCGGCCTTCTCATGGACGAGGAGGGTCTCCAGCGAGTTGCACACACTGGGCCGTTGTGTCTTCGAGTTGAGGACGAGGTCGACGGAGGTCTTCACCGTGGCTGTGGAGTCGATGAACATGTGCACATTGCCCACACCTGTTTCGATGACGGGCACGATCGATTCCTGTACGACCATGTTGATGAGGTCGGCGCTGCCTCGGGGAATGAGCAGATCGACGTAGTCGCGGGCGTGCATGAGCACGTTCGCTCCTTCGCGTCCGTACTGGTCGATACCGTTGATCGAGTCGGCAGGCAGTCCTGCCGACTCGACGGCGCGGCGGAGGATGGAGATGATCTCAGTGTTCGAGTTCTGTGCAGCCGATCCTCCGCGCAGGACCGAGGCGTTGCCGGATTTGAGCGCGAGGACGGCGATGTCGACGGTGACATTCGGACGAGCTTCGTAGATCGCGCCGATGACGCCCATCGGCACACGGTTCTGGGTGAGGCGAATGCCGTTGGGCAGTGTGCGTCCGACGACGACGTCGCCGACGGGATCCGCGAGGTCGATGACGTCCTCGACGGAATTCGCGATCGCGGCGATGCGATCGGCGTCGAGGCGCAGTCGGTCGAGCAGAGACTCACTCATCCCGTTCTCAGTGCCGGCGGCGATGTCGGCGTCATTGGCTTTGACGATGCGGTCGGTGTTGCTGCGCAGCGCCTCGGCGATGGCGCCGAGAGCGGCATTCTTCTCGGCTGTCGAGGTCGTTGCCAACAGGCTCGAGGCGGACTTGGCGTTGCGGACGATGCGGGTCACTCCGCGCACGGTCTTCGGGTGGATCTCGGCTGATGCTGTCATGGACTATCTCCCCCCGCTCACCTGTGTGAGAACGAGATCGTTTCGATGGATGACCTCTTTACGGTAATCATTTCCCAGACGGGTGCCAAGTTCCTCGGTCGTGGAACGGAACATCAGAGGAAGCTCGTCCGAGGAGAAGTTCGACATGCCGCGGGCGATGACCTCGTCGTCGAGATTGCGGATCTCGACCGGGTCCCCTGCTTCGAAGTCCCCGCTGCAGGAGGTGACGCCCACGGCGAGCAGGGACGTCCCCCGGGAAAGTACGGCCGTTTCGGCCCCTCTGTCGATCGTGACCGATCCGAAGGTCCGGGCGAGGTGGCGCAGCCACAGCAAGCGAGTGCCCCGTCGTCTGTGGGTGACAGCGAAGTATGTGCCCACGGTCTCCCCCGCCAGCGCCGAGGCGGCCTGCGGTGCCGAGGTCAGCACCGCCGGGATCCCCGAATCGGCGACCATGATGGCGGCGTCGACCTTCGTGGCCATTCCGCCCGTGCCGGTTCCGGCTGTCCCGACACCGCCGATGGCGAGGTCATCGAGGTCGCTGGGTCCGTGCACACGCCTGATCAGGCGGGAGCCGGGCTGATCCGGGGGCCCGGAGTAGAGCGCATCGACATCGGAGAGCAGCACGAGCGCATCGGCGTGAGCCAGGTGAGCGACGAGAGCTGCCAGCCGGTCGTTGTCTCCGAAGCGGATCTCCTCGGTGGCCACGGCGTCGTTCTCGTTGACGATGGGCAGCGTGCCCAGGGTCAGGAGTTTGTCGATGGCGCGCTGGGCGTTCTTGTACTGGGTGCGTCGGATCAGGTCATCGGCGGTGAGCAGCACTTGGCCGGGAACGAGGTCGTAGCGTCCCAGCGCCCGCGTGTATGCGGCCATGAGCAGTCCCTGACCGACCCCGGCCGCCGCCTGCTGGCTGGCGAGGTCTCGAGGGCGTTTCTTCAGCCCCATCGGCTCCAGCCCGGCTGCGATCGCGCCGGAGGAGACGAGGATGACCTCATGACCGGCAGACCGGTGAGCGCCGATGACATCGGTGAGCGCGATGAGTTTGGCTTCGTCCAGTCCGCCGTCGATCGTCGTCAGCGAGGACGATCCGACCTTGACGACGATGCGACGGGCTCGGGCGATGTCGTCACGGAACGATCCTGCGGAAGAGTCCGCCTGAGCTGCAGCGCTCACTCCTCGCCGGCTCCTTCACCGGACTCTGTCGCAGGTGCACCGAGGCGGCTCTCGCGGTGGGCACGTTCGGCCAACCGCTCCTGTTCGAACTCGGCCCGCGTGGCGGCCTTCGCGTCCATCTTCTCGTGATAAGCGGCCTTGCGTTCCTTGCGTGTGGAGCGCGCTTCCTCGTCCAGTCGGGCGTCCGATCCGCGGGAGCCGAGCAGTTCTGCTCCGCCGACGGTTGTGGGATCCCAGTCGAAGACGACGCCGTCGTCTCCGCCCACGACGATGGTGTCGCCGGGTTTCGCTCCGGCCTTGAAAAGAGCCTCTTCGACGCCTAGGTGCTCGAGGCGGTCGGCGAGGTAGCCGACGGCTTCGTCGTTTCCGAAGTCCGTCTGCTGCACCCAGCGACGAGGCTTGTCGCCGAGGACGCGGAACAGCGGTCCGTCGGAGGTGCGTTCGGGACGGACCTCGAATCCGCGATCGTCGACGGCCTTCGGGCGGATGACCACGCGCTGCGGTGTCGCTTCGATCTCGGCGCGACGTTCCCGTTCGGCGAGCACGAGCTCGGCCATGGCGAACGAGAGGTCCCGCAGGCCGGCATGGCTGACTGCCGAAATCTCGAAGACCCGATATCCGGCGGCTTCGAGATCGGGCCGGACGATATCGGCGAGGTCGCGACCGTCGGGGATGTCGACCTTGTTCAGCGCCACGAGCTTCGGGCGCTGTGAAAGCGGCAGGAGTCCGCTCCCGTCGTCGAGGTCGACGGCATAGGCGGCGAGTTCGGATTCGATGATTGTGAGGTCGGAAACGGGATCGCGTCCGGGCTCCCAGGTGGCCATGTCGATGACATGGACGAGGCCGGCACAGCGTTCGACGTGGCGAAGGAACTCGAGGCCGAGTCCCTTGCCCTCCGATGCGCCGGGGATGAGTCCGGGAACGTCGGCGACCGTGTAGCGCGTGTCGCCGGCTTGAACGACCCCGAGGTTGGGCACGAGTGTCGTGAATGGATAGTCGGCGATCTTCGGCTTGGCGGCCGATAGCGCAGCGATCAGGCTCGACTTGCCCGCCGATGGGTATCCCACGAGGGCGATATCGGCGATCGTCTTGAGTTCAAGCACGAGGCTGAGCGTCTGCCCTGGCTCTCCGAGGAGCGCGAAGCCGGGGGCCTTGCGCTTCGTCGAGGCCAGCGCGGCATTTCCGAGCCCGCCACGGCCACCGGCGGCTGCGGTGAATTCGGTTCCGTCTTCGACGAGGTCAGCGATGACGTCGCCGTTGGTGTTCTTCACCACGGTGCCCTCGGGCACGTCGACGATGAGGTCTCTGCCGTCGGCGCCGTGGCGCAGATCGCCCTTGCCGATCCCGCCGTCGTCGGCACGCACGTGCGGACGGTGGTGCAGGGGAAGCAGGGTGGTGGTCTGACGGTCGACGCGGAAGATGATGTTGCCGCCGTTGCCGCCGTCGGCGCCGTCGGGCCCGCCGAGCGGTTTGAATTTCTCGCGCCTGATCGAGGCACACCCGTTCCCACCTGCGCCTGCGGCGAGGTGAACGGTGACACGGTCTACGAACTCGGTGGCCATAATGTCCTTATATCAGATGAAGGGTGAGTCGTTTGACTCACCCTTCATGCTCCCTTTTCAGGGAGAGATCATATTGACGATGGAACGGATCCGGAAAGGATCAGGCTCCGACGATGTTGACGATCTTGCGACCGTTGCGGGTTCCGAATTCCACGGCACCGGCGGTCAGAGCGAAGAGGGTATCGTCTCCTCCACGGCCGACATTGGCTCCGGGGTGGAACTTGGTTCCGCGCTGGCGGACGATGATCTCGCCGGCCTTGACGGCCTGGCCGCCGAAGCGCTTCACGCCGAGGTACTGTGGGTTCGAGTCGCGACCGTTGCGGGTCGAGCTGACTCCCTTTTTGCTTGCCATGTGAGAAGTCTCCTCTTACTTGATGTTCGTGATCTTCAGACGGGTGAGGTCCTGGCGGTGGCCCTGACGCTTCTTGTACCCGGTCTTGTTCTTGTACTTCTGGATCACAATCTTGGGACCGCGGAATTCACCGGCGACCTCAGCGCTGACCGAGACCTTCGCCAGAGCGTCGGGATCGGTCGTGACCGTCTCACCGTCGACAAGAAGTACGGCATCGAGTTCGACGCTGTCTCCAGCCTTCGCCTTCATTCGGTTGACTGTGATGATGTCGCCGACGCTCACCTTTTCCTGGTGGCCTCCGGCGCGGACGATGGCATAGACCATGGTCGAACCCTCTTTCTGTTGAAAACAAACGAACGGCGGTTGTCCCTTGGCTGCCGCAGAACGAGTCCCGCAGACATCCCATTGAGAGGAATCACCAGCCGTGGTGCGTCACGCGCACCGACGATCAATTCTAGTCGAGAGTGCACAGCAACGGCAAACCCGCCGCCCATGCTCAAGGGGAAGACCTGTCCATTGTGAGCCATCTCTCGTTCACTCCCGGAGATAGGCGGCTCCCCGGGCACTTCGACTCAGCTTTCGCGCGTCTCCGCGATGCGCTCGTGCCGGCGGATGACCTCGGCGACGATGAACGCCAGGAACTTCTCTGCGAACTCCGGATCAAGATGGGACTCCTCGGCGAGTTCTCGCAGTCGGGCGACCTGCCTGGCTTCCCGAGACTCGTCGGCCGGGGGCAGACCGTGGTCGGCTTTGAGTTCGCCGACGCGTTCGGTGAGTTTGAAGCGCTCGGCGAGCAGGTGAACGAGGGAGGCATCGATGTTGTCGATGCTGCCTCGCAGCTCCTGCAGCCGTTCGACTGCGCGTGTTCTGTCATCTCTGTTCTCATCCACGCCCCCAGTCTATCGACGCCCGAACCTGTCTGTGCGCCGCGTCCGTATGGGCGCGGCGCACAGACAGCCTTGGTCGCGGCAGCTTCCTTCGCTGCGAGCCGGAGCTCGAGATTCTCAGGCGGGTTCTTCGACCGGGACGGCGTCGGCGGTGTCCGGGTCGTTCAACGTACCGGCCCTGCGGTCGGCGAGGTACTTCTTCATCTCCTTCTTGACCACCGGCATGAGCATGTAGAGGCCGAGGATGTTGATGAAGGCGCACATGAACAGGGCCGCATCGGCGAATTCGACGACCTTGGAGAAGCTGGCGATGCAGCCGACGACGACGAAGATGCAGACGAGAGTACGGAAGATCATGATCGTGGCCTTCGAACGCCCGAACAGATAGCTCCACGCCCGTTCTCCGTAGTATGCCCATGTGATGAGGGTGGAGAACGCGAAGAGGGCAACGGCGATGGCCAGCAGGATCGGGTACCACGAGGCGACGGTGGAGAAGGCGTCCGAGGCGAGGGCGACACCGCCGATCTCACCTTCACCGAGGTCGTTGCGGTAAGAGGCCTGGTTGGCCACGATGATCGTCAGCGCGGTCATGGTGCAGACGATCACCGTGTCGATGAAGGGCTCGAGCAGTGCGACGAATCCTTCGGAGATCGGGCGACGAGTCCTGACTGCGGAGTGCGCGATGGCTGCGGAGCCGATGCCCGCCTCGTTCGAGAACGCCGAACGCTGGAAGCCGATGATCATGACACCGACGATGCCGCCGGCCACGCCCTGCGGGTTGAAGGCCCCGGCGAAGATCTCGCCGATGGCATTCGGGATGTTCGCGTAGTTGAGCCCGAGCACGAGGAGGCACGAGACGACGTAGAAGATGGCCATCCCGGGAACCAGCTTGTCGGTCACCTTTGCGATCGAGCGGATGCCGCCGAGGATCACCAGGGCCACGAGTCCCGCGAAGATGAGCCCGAACACGAGTGAGGCAAAGGGGCCGGCCAGGAAGCCGTCATCGCCGCCGGTGGCGGTGCGGACCTGGGCGAAGGTCTGATTGGCCTGGAACATGCCGCCGCCGACGACACCGAAGATGAGGATCGCGATGGCGAAGAGTCCGGTCAGAGCGGTCGCCACGGGCTTCGAGAAGCGTCGGAACGCAACGGGGAGGTACTTGAACGGCCCGCCGTGGACGACTCCGTTCTCGTCGATCTCACGGTACTTCACCCCGAGGGTGCATTCGACGAACTTAGTGCACATGCCGAGCAGGCCGGCGACAATCATCCAGAAGGTCGCTCCGGGGCCGCCGAGCGCGATAGCCACGCCGACACCGGCGATGTTGCCGAGGCCCACGGTTCCCGACAGGGCGGAGGCCAGGGCTTGGAAGTGGGTGACCTCGCCCGGGTCGGACTTCGAGGAGAACTTTCCGCGGATGATCTCGAGCGACAGCTTCGCACCTCGCGCTTGGATGAAGCCGAAGTACACGGTGAAGACGGCTGCCGCGAAGATCAGCCACAGGACGACGAAGGGAAACGAGATCGCTCCGATGGTGATCGGGAAGAAGATGATGCTGCCGAACCATGTGGCGATCGGGTCGAACCAGGAATTGATGGCATCGTCGACCGGCGAGACCGGCGCTGCTGAGATATGAAGATCAGTCATAGTGTGACAACCTACTGAGACCTGCGTCACATTCAAGCGTTCCATGTAGTGGCACCCGTTCAGTTATCGAACCGTTACCAAATAGGGTCTTCCTCGGCTATTTGAGATTCGCGTCTCATTACCTGGCCTAGACTGGGAGCATGACTCAGAATGCCCAGCAGCCCGGTCAGCAGCCGAATCGACCGTCGAACCAGACCCCCGATCGCGGCCCCGTCCCCAGTGGTGACCCGAGCACGCATATCCAGACCGGCCACAGTCAGCCCGCGGCGTACCCCGGGGCCGAGGCAGTGACGAATCCCAATGGGCACTATGGTTCGCAGGGCGCTCAGTCCGGAGCGATCGGCGGTTCGGGGTCGACGGCACCGTATGGTCCGCCGGCCGGTGCCCAGGCGAACACCGGTGCACCGCCCCACCACCGTGAAGGCGCCCCGCTGCCACCGGCGCCGCAGAATCGTCGCTCGGCCGGACAACCCGACGGTTCAGGTCAGGCCCTCGGCTCCGGACCTGTTCCAGCCCAGGCACCGAACCGTGGTCCCGGTCGCCACTCGGCTCAGACGTCGGGTCCCCGCAGAGGGACATCGGACCCGGGCCGGCCGAATTCGGCCCCCACCCGCATCGTCTCCCCCGATGGCGAACGTGTCCGAGAGAAGCCGGCAGGCGGTGTCTCGGGCTACTTTGCCATCGTCGGCGCCATCGTCCTCCTGCTCGCCGCCGTGCTGCTGGGCATCATCGGGTTCGTCATGACCTTCGCCCAAGCCGTCGTCGGGGTCATCCTCTTCATCGTCGCCGTCCTCTTCTTCATCGCGTCGATGTTCCTGTTCAAGGGATGCACCTCGGTCGCGCCCGGACATGCCGTCGTCCTCCAGCTCTACGGCAAGTACGTCGGAACGGTCAGGCAGTCGGGTCTGCGATTCGTCAATCCCTTCTACACGAAGGATCAGATCTCGACGCGCATCCGCAACCATGAGACCTCGACGCTGAAGGTCAATGACCACGATGGCAATCCGATCGAGATCGGCGCCGTGGTCGTCTGGCAGGTCCGCGATACCGCACAGGCGATGTTCGAGGTCGATGATTTCGAAGAGTTCGTCGCCATCCAGGCAGAGACCGCGGTTCGGCACATCGCCAACTCCTATGCCTACGATTCGTCGGATCCCGGCCGCATGTCGCTGCGTGACAACGCCGACGAGATCACGTCGCGGCTCTCCGATGAAGTCGCTGCCCGGGTCATGGCTGCGGGCGTAACGATCATCGAATCGCGCATCACCCAATTGGCTTACGCCCCGGAGATCGCCCGTGCCATGCTCCAGCGGCAACAGGCCACGGCCGTCGTCGCTGCCCGTCAGCTCATCGTCGAAGGAGCTGTGGGAATGGTCGAGACGGCGATCGAGGAGATCGAAGGACGCCAGATCGTCAGGCTCGGACAGACCGAACGAAGCGACCTCGTATCGAACCTGATGATCGTCCTCTGCGGTGACCAGGCCGCACAGCCGACGATCAGCACCACCCGCAATCAGCAGTCGGCAGGCTGAGCTCCCGGAGCTGGGTGTACCGCACACGACAGCGCCCCGTCGACGTCATCCGTCGGCGGAGCGCTGTCTTCTGTCTCAGCTCACGAGAGGCGTTCAGTCCTCACCGATGATGACGAACGAGGTGGGCAGCTGCTCCTGCTTGAGGGCAGGGGCCCTCTTCGCCGGTTCGCGCTTCTTCGCCGGAGTGCTCTTGACCGGTTCAGCGGCGGCAACCTTCGTCTCGCTGTCCGCGCCGATCATCAACGGCAGATCCTTCGGCTCATCTGCGACCGGCTTCTGCACGACTGCCGGCTTCTGTTCAGCGGACTGTGTCTGCTCGTTCGCAGGCGCCGCTTCCGCCGGTGTGTGCTCAGCACCGTTCGACTTCTCGTTGCCACTGGGCTTCTCGTCGGGCGTCTCGGCCTGCGAGTCGTCGCTCCGGCTCGAGCGCGAACGTCGCCGGCCGTTCCGTGAACGCGATCGGGACTTGCCGTTCTCGCCGTTGTTCGCCGAATCATCGGACTGAGTCTGAGCGTCGGACGTCGATTCGGGCGAATCGGCATCATCCTTCTTCAGGGTGGCCTTCGCGATCGCGGCGACGGCTGACCGAGAAGCGTCCGATGACACTGTCTCATCTGTCGACTCGGACTCATTGTGCTTGGACTTCGAGCCTGAGTCTACCCGGCGCTTGCGGTCACGGCGGTTGTCGTGGTTCGACGAGCGGCCGCCGCGGTGCGCCTTCGATCCGTCTTCTTCCGAACCCGGCAGAAGCAGTCCACGGCCGGTGAGGTCTTCACCGGCGCTGACTAGGGATTCGGCGAGCCCGGTGCCGATGCGCTTGCGCGTCATCTGCACGAGTCCCAGCGATGTCACTTCTGCCACCTGATGCTTCGTCCGATCGCGACCGAGGCACTCGACGAGGCGGCGCACCACAAGGTCGCGGTTGGACTCGAGCACCATGTCGATGAAGTCGACGACGATGATTCCGCCGATGTCGCGCAGGCGGATCTGCCGGATGACCTCCTCAGCGGCTTCGAGGTTGTTGCGGGTCACCGTCTCCTCGAGATTGCCCCCGGAGCCGGTGAACTTGCCGGTGTTGACATCGACGACCGTCATCGCTTCGGTGCGGTCGATGACGAGTGAACCTCCCGAGGGCAGGTTGACCGTGCGCTGCAGCGCCTTCTGGACCTGCTCTTCGATCCGGTAGTGGTCGAAGATGTCCTCGTCCTCGTTGTAGCTGTGGACGCGATCGAGCAGGTCCGGGGCGACGGATTCGACGTACTCGTGGATGGTGTTCCATGCGCCGTCGCCGTCGATGACGAGCGAGCTGAAGTCCTCGTTGAAGACATCACGGATGATGCGCACGATCATGTCCGGCTCGCTGTAGAGCAGCTGTGGGGCCAGCACCTTCGTCGACTTCGACTTCTTCTCGATCGTCTCCCACCGTTTGGCGAGACGTTCGACATCACGCGAGAGATCGGAGTCGGTGGCGCCCTCGGCAGCGGTGCGCACGATGACGCCGTTCGAATCGCCGACGAGCTGTTTGAGCAGCTTCTTCAGTCGTGAGCGTTCGTTGTCGGGCAGTTTCCTCGAGATTCCGGTCATCGAATTGCCGGGAACGTAGACGAGGAACCGCCCGGGCAGAGAGATCTGGCTGGTCAGGCGGGCGCCCTTGTGTCCGATCGGATCCTTCGTCACCTGCACGAGCACGGCATCTCCGGGGCTCAGCGCGGTTTCGATGCGCCGCGCCTTGCCGTCCATGCCGAGGGCGTCCCAGTTGACTTCACCGGCGTAGAGCACGGCGTTCCGGCCCTTGCCGATGTCGATGAATGCCGCCTCCATGCTCGGCAGCACGTTCTGGACCTTGCCCAGGTAGACGTTGCCGATGAGCGAGGACTGCTGACGGTTCTCCTTGAGGTAGTGCTCGACAGCGATCCCGTCTTCGACGACAACGAGTTGAGTCTGGTCGCCGCTCTCCCGCACCAGCATGGTCCGCTCGACGGACTCACGTCGAGCGAGGAATTCGGCTTCGGTGATGATGGGGCGGCGACGTCCGGCTTCGCGGCCCTCCTTACGACGCTGGCGCTTTGCCTCGAGGCGGGTCGAACCCTTGAGCGAGGTGACTTCGTCGCGGTCGGTGCTGCGGGTGCGAGACCGGCGACGGCGGCGACGGCGCGAACCGCCGTCGGAGTCGTCATCACCATCGTCCGAATCCGAATCGTCGGAGTCCCTGTGGTCGTTCTCCTTGTGATCGGAATCTTGATGATCCGACTTCGAATGTGAGTCCTCGGCGTCCGCATCCGAGCGCTTCGAACCGCGATTGCTCGACCGAGATCCCCGCTTCGACGACTTCGCGTCCTGGTTGCCGGCGGAGTCCTTCGAGTCGTCCTCGGAGTCCTTCGAGTCGTCGTCGGAGTCCGAGGAATCGTCGTGGGAGTCATCGCGATTGCGCGATCGGCGCCCGCGGCCGCCTCGCCGCCGGCGCGGACCGTTGGAGGAATCGTCCTCACCGCGGTCGTTCTGGCGGTTCTCCTGTGAGGACGACGTGTCGCCGTCGGAGTCGTGGGAATCATCCCAGTCGTCGTCGGAGTCATCGTCTTCGATCGTGATGACCTCGGCGTGTTCGGCCTTCGGCACCTGGAAGATCAGGCCGCCGTCATAGGGCACGGCTGGAGTGGTGCGGGGTTCGGGTGCGGCAGCCGGAGCGGCCGGGGCCGCGAAGGGATTGCGCGGGTCGAAGCTCGGCGCTGCCTGCGACGCAGCATCGGACTCATCGTCCTCGTCGTCGCCATCGGCATTGTCAGCGTCGTCGTGATCATCGTCATCGTCGTCCGAGTCTCCGCGGACGAACTCCTCGAAGACGAGTCCCCGATTGGCCACGGCATCGCGTGCGGACTTCTGCCCGCCTCGGCGAGGGGTCGGTTCTTCGTCCTCCTCGTCGTCGCTGTCATCGGCATCGCCGATACGCAGCGACTCGGCCGCCTCGGCGATGTCATCGAGGCGCGCACGCACGCTGTCGTCGACATCCTCGTGTTCGGCGTTCTTGGCACCCGCCGACTGCTGCAGATTCGCGAGGTCCGCGAGAATGCCTTCGGTCGGGTCTGTCGACTCTGTGCCGTCGGTATCGTTCATCGTATCTCCCAGTCCGAAGACGCCGTCCACACCGTACGGATCTTCGGATCCTTGCATGGTCCGCAATGGACCGAAACCTGTGGATGGCACATCCGGCTCGCGCTCAGCGCGTAGGCCTTCCGTGCTGCCTCATCTTGTTGTCGACCTGCGAGGTCATACCCTCGACTCGGTGGAGGCACTTCTCCTGCTCGGTGTGAGAACAGGTATCCGTCCGACCATTATGTCACAGAAGTGCCTCTGCGCTGAGGTTTCGATGGGGACGGGGTTTGCCGCACGGGACATAGCCAGGCATTCTTGAGGAGTGAACACCACTCCGACTCAATCCGATGATCTCGAGTCCGCCGACACCGCCTCGTCGTGGGTGCTCAGATCGGTGCCGTTCGGGATCTTCCTCGTCATCTCCTCTGCCATCGGTTTCCTCGCCTCGTTCTCCCTGTCGGCGGAGAAGTACGAGAAGCTGGCGAACCCGGACGTCGTGCTCTCGTGCGACCTCAACCCGTTCTTCTCGTGCGGTTCGGTCATGGAACATCCCGAAGCCGAGCTCCTGGGCTTTCCCAATCAGCTCATGGGCGTGGCGGCCTTCATCATCCCGCTGCTGCTCGGTGTGCTCATCCTATCCGGCACCCGGCTGCCCCGCTGGGTGATGGTGGGACTGAACATCGGACTGGGCTGCGGCGTGGCGCTGGTGATGTTCCTGTTCTACGTCTCGATCTACAAGATCGGAGTCGGCTGCCCGTGGTGCATCATCGTGTGGACCGTGACGATTCCGATGTTCATGGCCGTCACCGCCCGCAATCTGCTCACCGGCGGCTTCGGTCGGCGCGCCGCCGACAACGCCGTGCTGAGGGTCCTGGCGAAGGAGAACATCGCCCTGTCTGTGCTGTGGATGCTCATCATCTTCGCCTGCATCGTCGTGCAGTTCTGGGCGTTCTTCTCCAGTCTGCTCTGAACATGAATCAGATGCAGTGAGGGTGCCCCTCCAAACGGTGGGGCACCCTCACTTATTCGACCGGCTCGGCTCAGACGTCGGCCTCGATCGGTCTTCTGCCTGTCATCAGCCTTCGGCCGGGTACCAGATTCCGATCTCGCGTTCGGCCGATTCGGTGGAATCGGATCCGTGGACGAGGTTCTTCTGCACCTTCTCACCCCAGTCGCGACCGAGATCGCCGCGGATCGTGCCGGGACCAGCTGCCGTCGGGTCGGTGGCGCCGGCCAGGGACCGGAAGCCGGGGATGACGCCCTGTCCGGAGGCGATGATCGAGACGATCGGCCCTTCGGACATGAAGTCGACCAGCGGCTGGTAGAAGGGCTTGCCTTCGTGCTCGGCGTAATGGGCTGCCAGTTCGGCGGCGGTGGCCGAACGGAGATCCAAGGCGTCGATCGCATAGCCCTTGGCTTCGATTCGGGCCACGATCTGTCCGACGAGTCCGCGAGCGACTCCGTCGGGCTTGATGAGGATGAGCGTACGTTCCATTCCGGTCCTTCCAATGTCGTGTGGACGTCGGTCCACAGTCTACCCGGGCACCGAGGCGCTCCCGCCTCGGCGTACTCACAGTTCAGCCGCGCACGGCGACCTCACGATCGATGCGAGCCGACCAGTACACGGCCACGGCCCACAGAGCGATGAACAGCGCTGCGACGAAGAACATCGAGGTGAGCACGAAGCCGGAGGCCAGCAGCAGCCCCTGCACGACCCAGCCGATGATCACACCGGGACGCTTCTCACCGATCCGCCGCGGCAGCAGGATGACGGCGATGATGGCCAACACTGCGATGACCGAGGCACCGATGAGCAGCTGCGCCAGGGTCAGGGTCTGCGCTGACTTCACCGACAAGCCGAATGTCGTGAGCACGGCGAAGTAGACGACGACGAGCTCGCAGATGAGGATTGATCCGCAGAGAACGGGGTACTTCGATTTCATCGTTCCTCCCCTCGTCCGAGCAGCAGGCGCGCTTCGGCCACTGTGTAGATGGAGCCGGTGACGACGATCCCCGGACTCTTCGCATCGACGCTGTTGGCCAGGTCGATGGCTTTCATCAGAGCGGCATTGAGATCGGAGGCGACGATGACGGAATCCTCGTCGACCCATTCCCGCGCCGCCTCGGCGAGGTCGCCTGCCGGCAGCGCACGGGAGTTGAGATTCTCGCTGACGACGAACACATCTGCGCTGCGATGAAGCTCTTCGATGACACCGTCGCTGTCCTTGTCCGCCAGCATCGCCAGCACGATGACGACATAGTCGAAGTCGAACGCCTCGGCGAGGGTGTCGGCCAGCACATGCGCGGCATCCGTGTTATGGGCACCGTCGACGACGACGCTCGGTCCCGTGCGCAGGAGTTCCGCGCGGCCCGGTGACGTCACACGGGCCAGCCCCTCGGCCACCGTCTCCTGATTGAGCGGCTTGTCTTCGGCTCCCAGGAAGGCCTCGGCTGCGACGATCGCGACCGCGGCATTGTGGGCCTGGTGAATTCCGTGCAGCGGCAGGAACAGGTCGGAGTAGACGTCTCTGCGGCCCTGCACCGTGATGAGCTGACCGTCGACGGCCCGCTGCCGTTCGAGGAGACGGAAGTCCCGCTCCTCAGCGGCCAGCGGAACCTCACGGCGGGCGGCTTCCTCGTCGAGGACCGCCTGGGCGGCCTCGTCCTGGACAGCAGACACGGCAACAGGTTCGGGAGCCGGGCTGTCCTCGACGCTCCGATCGAGGATCCCAGCCTTGGTCGCGGCGATCTCCTCGATGGTGTCGCCGAGGAACGCCTGATGATCGAGACCGATCTTCGTGAACACGCACACCTGGGCATCGGCGACGTTCGTCGAATCCCATTGTCCGCCCATGCCGACCTCGGTTACGACGACATCGACCGGAGCATCGGCGAACACGGCGAAGGCCAGCACGGTCAGCGCTTCGAAGTAGGTGAGCTTCGCGCGTCCTTCGGCCTCGAGCTGGGCATCGACGATCTCGAGGTACGGGGCGATCTCGTCATAGATGCGCACGAAGGCGTGAGCGGACACGGGGGCGCCGTCCACGGAGATCCGTTCGGTCACCGAATGCAGGTGCGGACTGGTGAACCGGCCGACCCGGAGCTCATGAGCGGAGATGAGCGAATCGATCATCCGGGCCGTCGACGTCTTCCCATTCGTGCCCGTGATCGTGATCGTCGGGGCCGCAGTGTGGATATCGCCGAGGATCTCACACGCCCGCCGAGTCGCATCGAGGCGCAGCTCGACCTGCGTCTCCCCCGCCCGGGCCAACAGCAGGGCATAGACCCGGGCGAGCTCGGCCCGAGTGGCCTCATCGACGACCGGTCCGGGAAGAGGCTCCGAAGCTTCTTCGTCCACGCTCTGCGGTTCCATGTCGGAGGTGGGGTCCACGTCCGGGAGGGGCCCGTCGATCGGGGTGTTGTCCTCGGTCATGCCCGCTTCACCGCCAGACGGGTGCCGCCGGGGAGCTCTTCGGGGCTGAAGACCTCGGCATCGGCCGCGACCGGGCCGAAGTTCAGAGTGGTCGTCAGGGTCTCACCGGCGATGAGGTCGATGTGAGGCTCGAGCGCGGCGACCACCTCGGTGCCGGCTTCGACGGTCACGGCGATCCGGTCGGAGATGTCGAGATCGAGCTGCTTGCGGATGCCCTGGATGGCGCGCACGGCATCACGTGCCATGCCCTCGGCCTCGAGCTCGGGTGTGACCCGCGTGTCGAGGGCAAGGAAGCCGGAATCGAGAGCCGCGAGCTCCATGCCCTCGGTACCGGATTCGGCCACGGATTCGACGGTGTACTCCCCGTCGACGAGTTCGATTCCGCCGCTCACGACGGTGCCGTCGGTGACGGACCAGTCGCCGGACTTCGAAGCCTTGATGACCTGCTGGACCCGTTTGCCCAGACGGGGTCCGGCGGCACGGGCGTTGACGACGAGATTCTGTGACAGGGAGAATCCGGCGGCCTCCGCCTCGGCGACGTCGAGGACCTCGACGGTACGCACATTGAGCTCATCGGCGATGATCTCGGTGAAGTCGGAGCTCAGGTCCGTGTCGGTGGCGACGGTCAGCTGCGACAGCGGCAGGCGCACCCGCAGCTGGTTGGCCTTTCGCACCGAGGAGGCCGTTGAGCAGATATCGCGGGTGAGGTCCATCTCCGCGACGAGGTCGGCGTCGGCAGGGAACGCCTCGGCGTCCGGGTAGTCGGCCAGGTGCACCGACCGCTGCCCGGTCAGTCCGCGATAGATCTCTTCGACCGTGAACGGCAGCAGGGGTGCGGCCACACGGCAGAATGCCTCCAGGCAGGTATAGAACACGTCGAAGGACTCATGCGTGTCGGTGCCGCCGTCCCAGAACCGGCGACGCGAACGACGCACATACCAGTTCGTGAGCATGTCGAGGTAGCTGCGCACGAGTTCGCATGCCGCCCAGATGTCGAGGCCTTCCATCGCTTCGGCGAACTCGGTGATGAGGTCGTGCGTCTTGGCCAGGAGGTACCGGTCGAGGACCTGGGACGAGTCGTAGCGGGACTGTGCCTGATAGCCGGTCTTCTCCCCCGCTGGACCATCGGCCGCGTTGGAGTAGGTGGCGAAGAACTGCCATGTGTTCCACAGCGGGAGCACGACCTGACGGACACCGTCGCGGATGCCCTGTTCGGTGACGACGAGATTGCCGCCGCGCAGGATGGACGAAGCCATGAGGAACCAGCGCATGGCATCCGAGCCGTCGCGGTTGAAGACCTCGTTGACATCGGGGTAGTTGCGCAGGGACTTCGACATCTTCTGCCCGTCCGAGCCGAGCACGATGCCATGGGAGATGCAGTTCGTGAATGCGGGACGGTCGAAGATCGCTGTGGCCAGAACGTGCAGCAGGTAGAACCAGCCGCGGGTCTGTCCCACGTATTCGACGATGAAGTCGGCCGGGAAGTGGTTGTCGAACCATTCGGAGTTCTCGAACGGATAGTGCACCTGGGCGTAGCTCATCGAACCGGAGTCGAACCATACGTCGAAGATCTCCGGGATGCGCTGCATCACCGACTTTCCGGTGGGGTCATCCGGGTTCGGGCGGGTGAGGTCATCGACCCACGGGCGGTGGAGGTCGACGTCTCCGGAGTCGTTGCGCGGCAGACGTCCGAAGTCGGCTTCGATCTCGGCCAGGGAGCCGTAGACGTCGGTGCGCGGGTAGGCCGGATCGGAGGAGACCCACACGGGGATCGGCGAGCCCCAGAAGCGGTTGCGCGAGATCGACCAGTCGCGGGCGTTCTCGAGCCATTTGCCGAACTGTCCGTGCTTGACGTTGTCGGGCACCCAGTTGATCTGCTCGTTGAGTTCGACCATGCGGTCCTTGAACTCGGTGACGCGGACGAACCAGGAGGACACCGCACGGTAGATCAGCGGGTTCCGGCAGCGCCAGCAGTGCGGGTAGGAGTGCTCGTAGGATTCGTGGCGGACCAGCAGAGCACCCCGCGATTCCATCGGACCCGTGTGGTTGCGCAGGTCCTTGATGATCGCCTTGTTGGCGTCGAAGACCTGCTGGCCGGCATAGTCGGGAACGGTCGTATCAAAGCGACCGGCGTCGTCGACGGGACGGGCGGCGGTGATTCCGTAGGAGTCGGTGAGCTCCTTGTCCTCTTCACCGAAGGCGGGTGACTGGTGGACGATTCCCGTGCCGTCTTCGACGGTGACGAAGTCCGCGGCCAGGATCGTGTGCATGTTCTCGCCGAACTCCTCCTGACGGCCCTCGAAGTACGGGAACGGAGGTTCGTAGGATGCGCCGACGAGTTCGCTGCCGGGGAAGGTGCGCAGAACCTGCGGTTCGGCACCGAGTTCACGGGCATAGGCACCCAGGCGCGCCTCGGCGAGGATGAGGGTCTTGCCCTGAAGTTCTTCGGCTCCGTCTTCTCCGGGGATCACTGCGACGAGCGGGATCTCCGGGTTGACGGCCACGGCCTGGTTCGACGGAACCGTCCACGGGGTCGTCGTCCAGATGAGGACCCACTCGTCTGAGTCCTTGAGTTTGTATCCGAGGGTCACGGCCGGATCCTGACGCATCTTGTACACGTCGTCGTCCATGCGCAGCTCATGGTTCGACAGAGGCGTCTCGTCCTTCCAGCAGTACGGAAGCACGCGGTAGCCCTCGTAGACGAGCCCTTTGTCCCAGAGCTGTTTGAACGCCCAGATGACGCTTTCCATGTATTCGACGTTGAGCGTCTTGTAGTCGTTGTCGAAGTCGACCCACCGGCCCTGACGGGTCACATATTCTTCCCATTCCTGGGTGTAGCGCAGCACCGAGGAGCGGCAGGCGTCGTTGAATGCGGCCAGTCCCATGCGGCCGATCTCGGACTTGTCGGTGATACCCAGCTGACGTTCGGCTTCGAGCTCGGCCGGCAGGCCATGGGTGTCCCAGCCGAAGCGGCGGTCGACCTTCTTGCCGCGCATCGTCTGGAAGCGCGGGACGACATCCTTGACGTAGCCGGTGAGCAGGTGTCCGTAGTGGGGCAGGCCGTTGGCGAAGGGAGGGCCGTCGTAGAAGACGAATTCGTTCTCGCCGTTCTCGCCGGCATCGCGCTGGGCGATCGACGCCTTGAAGGTGTCGTCCTCCTGCCAGTAGCGCAGCACAGCGTCTTCGATGGCAGGGAAGTTCGGGGACGACGAGAGTCCGAAGGTCGAGGTCGAAACCTTGGGATAGAGAGGCTGAGTCATGAGCGTCCTTCTGGGTCACTGCGGTCACTGTCACGAGGACGACAGTCTGCCGCGGTACCACCTCGCTTATCCGCAGTCCGACCTGTTCAGGTCGGTCAGCGGATCGCTCATTCACTCAGACGATGACGGGTCCACCCGTCCGGGTCTACTGAGAACGCAGCGTTTCGAACGCTTGTTCCGTTCTTCCGGATGCTCCCCGGTGATAGCCGGATCGACGCAAGACAATCGTATACCGTCGACTCCGCCCGAGACCACTCGGCGGCGCGGGGGATCTCCCTCGCCGAGGCGGCCCCGGTCAGGAGCCGTGGGTGCTCACAGTCCCCGGTTGCGGGCGACCTTGTGCTGAGCGGCCTGGGCGATCGGTCGGATGACCATGAGATCGACGTTGAAATGGTGGGGCCGGGTGAGCGTGTAGACGACGGCGTCGGCGACGTCGTCCGCGGTCAGCGGGTTCTCGACGCCTTCGTAGACCTTCGCAGCCTTCGACTCATCACCACCGACGCGCTTGAAGGTGAACTCGTCGGTAGCGACCATTCCTGGTGCGATCTCGATGACGCGCACGGGTTCGCCGGCGAGCTCGAGGCGCAGGGTCGCTGCCATCGAATGGGTGCCGTGCTTCGCAGCGACGTAGCCACCGCCGCCTTCATAGGCCTGATGGCCCGCGGTCGAGGACATGACGACGATGTCCCCGCGACCGGAATCGATGAGGGCCGGAAGCAGTGCCTTGACGACGCGCAGGGCGCCGAGGACGTTGATGTCGAACATGTCCCGCCACCCGTCGACCGATGCCTCGGCGACGGTGTCGGTTCCGAAGGCGGCACCAGCATTGGCCACGAGGGAATGGACGACTCCGCCGGCGAGCACCTGTTCGGCCATGGACGCCACAGCGGCGTCATCGGTGAGGTCGGCGACGATGTATTCGGCTCCGGTCTCCTCGGCGAGGGCCTTGAGTTTGTCCTCACGGCGGGCCACGGCGACGACGTCCCAGCCCTGCTCGCGCAGCTGTCGGACCGTGGCCGCACCGATTCCGGAACTGGCTCCTGTGACTACTGCTCTGAGCTTTTCCATCTGTGTTCTCCTCTGTCGGGTCTGTCGGCGGGTTTGAGTCTGGATTCCGGAAGCGGGGTTCTCCTGTTCGGGTCACAGTCTACGGAGTCGGCTCTCGGCCGCGAGCGGCGTCTTCTGAGCCGAGGTGGGTCTCGATCGGTCGGCTCCGGGCGGGATCGGACGGAGCCGCTTCTTCCGGGGTCGTCGTGACGGTCGGGGATCCCTTCGCCCCAGGTCGGTGTTTCTTCACGCTCGGTCGAGTATGCGGGTTGCGGGGCCCGCCTTCGCCGAAGACGGCACGGAAGCCGGGGACCTTCACCGCCACCCAGGTGATGGCGGCGCAGATGATCGCATAGGCGATCGGCATGATCACGGCGTGGAGAAGAACGCCTGGCACGGTGTCCGGAAGGCCCATGGCATTGCGCACCGGGTAGAGCAGGAGCGGATGGAGGAGGAACACACCAAAGGAATACGGGTAGAAACGATGCAGCAGTCCGAAACCTTCGCGCAGATGGAAATGCAGGAGGAGGTAGGCGGCTATGGAAGCGAGGACGACTCCTGGGGCGAGATACTCGTACGGGAACATCCACGGTTTCTCACCCGGTCCCAGACCGGCCCAGACCGCGGTTCCGGCGACCGCGATGATGAAGCTGACCCACGCCAGGACTGCGCCTCTGACCGAGAGCACGATATCGCGCAGCACCCAGCCGAGGATGTAGAAACCGGCCATCGGCAGGAACCGGGTGGCGATATTGGCTTCGCCGACGTCGAAGACCATCGACACCCACTGGTCGGCCATGCCGATGCCGAGGAAGATCAGACCGGTCCCCCACTGCAGACGGCGGGACCCGTGCACGCTCAGCAGGCGGAAGAACGGAGTGAGCAGGGTCAGACCGGCAAGGACGTAGAGGAAGTAGAGCTGAACGAAGGGCGATCCGGTGAGGATCGCAATGCCCGGGTTCCAGGTGTCATCGTCGGGCTGCAGGTAGTAGCGGCGGAACAGAACGTACACGACTGTCCAGAACACGAGGGGGATGCCGATTCGCCAGACACGTTTGGACAGGAACTTCCGCGGTTTGCCGCCCCGGTCGGGGTCGAGGGCCAGAGCCCCGGAGATCATGATGAACACGGGCACCGACCACCGGCAGGCGGAGTCGATGGTGTTGGCCAGCCACCAGTCGGGCCCCATACTCGCGAAGTTCTCTTCGACGACGGTGCCCAGGGAATGGATGGCTACGACGGCGATGATCGCGATCGCACGTGCCGGATTCATCCAGGCGGTCGACGTGGGCGGCGGATTCTCTGCCGGAATTCGGTCCAAGGGCGCCATGTGTCCATGATGTCATTGCCCGCGGCTCAGGCGACTCACTGCGCCTTCAGGGTGTGAGCCGTCCCACGCTGTCGGACTGGGCAGTCGAGGCGCGAGTGCTGCACTCAAGCTCCGGGCGAGTGCTGCACTCGAGCTCCGGTGGGACTTCGCGCGGCCACGGGCGCGAACCGGTTTGGCCGATCGCGAACCGGGTGAGAAAATCAGCAATTATGAACACACCTGCCTTTTCGGACTCGACGCACGAGTCAGTGAACCTTCCTGACAAGCCGGCCCTCGAGGGGCTGCGGGACAAATGGGACGCCGCGTGGAGCGAGCAGAACGTCTACGCCTTCGACGTCGACACCGATCGCGAGCAGGTCTACTCGATCGACACTCCCCCGCCGACCGCCTCGGGGTCGCTGCATGTCGGACACGTGTTCTCCTACACCCAGACCGACATCATCGCCCGCTATCAGCGGATGACCGGCAAGAACGTGTTCTATCCTCTCGGCTGGGACGACAACGGCCTGCCGACCGAACGTCGCGTGCAGAACTACTACGGAGTCACCTGCGATCCCGGCCAGCCCTACGACCCGGACTTCCAGCCGCCGGAGAAGGCGCCGAAGAATTCGCGCGACTTCGTCAAGGTCTCCCGCCAGAACTTCATCGAACTGTGCGAGAAGCTCTCCGCCGAGGACGAGAAGGTGTTCGAAGACCTCTTCCGATCCACCGGACTGTCCGTGGATTGGAAGTACACCTACCGCACGATCGATGACGATTCGCGTGCGGTGAGCCAGCGGGCCTTCCTCACCGATCTGAAGAACGGGCATGCCTATTCGCAGGACGCCCCGACCATGTGGGACGTCACCTTCGGCACTGCTGTGGCTCAGGCCGAACTCGAGGATCGTGAGCGCGAAGGCGCGTACCACAAGGTGAAGTTCTTCCCCGAGGGCGCTGATGGCCAGGCCGACACCTCGGCGGAACCGATCATCATCCTCACCTCGCGTCCGGAGCTCATTCCCGCTGTCGTGGCGCTCGTCGCCCATCCCGATGACGAACGCTACGCCTCCCTGTTCGGCACGAATGTCGTTTCGCCGCTCTTCGGTGTCAGCGTCGAGATCCGCGCCCATGAGCTTGCGAAGTCCGATAAGGGCACCGGCATCGCTATGGTCTGCACCTTCGGCGACCTCACCGACGTCACGTGGTGGCGTGAACTCGATCTGCCGACCCGTGCGGTGATCAACCGCGGCGGCCGCCTCAACCTCGAGGTGCCCGAGTGGATCGCGAACTCACCGAAGTCCGATGCTGTGGCCAACTATGAGGCACTGGCAGGAAAGACGACGTTCTCTGCGCGCAAGGACATTGCGCAGATGCTCATCGACTCCGGTGACCTCATCGGTGAGATCGAGCCGATCACGCATCCGGTCCCGTTCTACGAAAAGGGCGACAAGCCGCTCGAGGTCGTCACCAGCCGTCAGTGGTACATCCGCAACGGCGGGCGGTCGGCCGAGCTGCGGGATGCGCTCATCGCCCGCGGTCGCGAGATCGAATGGCATCCGGCGTACATGCGCTCCCGCTATGAGAACTGGGTGGAGAACCTCAACGGCGACTGGCTTGTCTCCCGGCAGAGGTTCTTCGGTGTCCCGATTCCTCTGTGGTACCGCCTCGACGCTGATGGCCAGCCCGATTACGATGACCCGATCGTGCCCGAGTCGCTTCCGTGTGACCCCATCGCCGAGGCTCCTGCCGGCTTCACCGACGACCAGCGTGATGTGCCCGGCGGATTCACCGCAGACCCGGATGTCCTCGACACCTGGGCCACGTCGTCGCTGACGCCGCAGCTGCTCGGCGGCTGGTCGCGTGACGAGGAGTTCTTCGACAAGGTCTTCCCCTTCGACCTGCGTCCACAGGGACACGACATCATCCGCACTTGGCTGTTCTCCACCGTGGTCCGGGCGAACTCGCTCAACGATGCGGCACCGTGGAAGCATGCCGGCCTGTCGGGGTGGATCCTCGATCCGGACCGGAAGAAGATGTCGAAGTCCAAGGGCAATGTCGTGGTTCCGTCGGACATCCTCGGCGAGGCGAAGCCGGGATTCGGTCCTGACGCGGTCCGCTACTGGGCGGCCAGCGCGAAACTCGGTGCGGACACCGCTTATGACGTCACGCAGATGCAGATCGGCCGTCGGCTGGCGATGAAGCTGCTCAACGCATCGAAGTTCGCTCTGGCACAGGGAGTGCATGCCGGTCTCATCGGTCAGCTCGGCGCCGTCACCCACGATCTCGATCGGGCCCTGCTGGCGAAGCTTGCCGAGGTCGTCGAGCAGGCCGGGAAGCATATGGCCGCTTACGACTATTCTCATGCACTGCGTGTGACCGAGAGCTTCTTCTGGGAGTTCACCGATGACTATGTCGAGCTCGTCAAGGACCGTTCCTACGGCTCGTCGGGATCAGATGATCAGCTGTCGGCGCACGTCACCTTGGCTGCTGCTCTGGATGTCCTGCTGCGTCTGTTCGCTCCGTTCACTCCGTTCGTCACCGAAGAGGTCTGGTCCTGGTGGCGCACCGGTTCGGTCCACCGTGCGCCGTGGCCGGCAGATGAGGCGCTGAGCCATCCGGAATCGTCCGTCGATCCCGAGCTGCTGGCCTCGGTGGCAGCCGCACTGACCGAGATCCGCCGCACGAAAACCGAGGCCAAGGTATCGCAGAAGACCGAGGTCGCTTCCGTGACCATTCAGGCGCCGGACGCCGTCGTCTCCGCGATCACGGCGGCTGAAAGCGACCTCAAGGCCGCGGGCCGTATCAAGTCCCTGAGCACCGAGGAAGCCGGCGAGGAGATCACCATTGCCTCGATCGACTTCGTCGACCAGGACTGAGCCGAACACCAGCCGGCCCTAACTGCCAGCCAGAGCAGCCTCCGACCCCACCGGGTGAACTGGAGAGACCCGAGCTGGTCCCGCAGAGGCCTGCGACATCCGTTCCTCCGCAGCGCCGGAGCAGCGGATGCCGTGGGGCTCTGTTCATGTTCCGGAACGGATACACGAAATGACCGGGGTCTGCGTTCTCTCCGCCGTACTATGGTTATCGACCACTGAAGAAACACCGAAGTCCTCCCTGAACGAAAGGTCCCCAGAACCGTGAGAAGCGAACTCTTTTCCAAGCGCAACGCCGAAGTCCAGAACCAAGAGCGGTGGACGCTCCAGTCGAACAAGATGCTGCGTTCGGTGGTCACGCCGAACGCACCGATGATCGCCACCAAGGGCGCGATGGTCGCCTATCAGGGAGATGTCCGCTTCACCCACCAGGGGTCGAAGTCGGTCGGCCAGTTCATGAAGAAGGCAGCCACCGGCGAGGGCGGAAACGTCATGCGAGTCGAGGGACACGGGGAAGTGTTCTTCGCCAGGGAGGCCTCGAACATCTTCATGATGGCGCTCGAAGGTCCGCAGGACGCACTGACCGTCAACACCGCGAATCTGCTCGCCTTCGACGACGTGCTCAGCTGGGAGATCAAACGCATCAAGGGCGGTGTCGGTGCGATGGTCAGCGGTTCGGGACTGTTCAACCTCGAACTTGCCGGACAGGGCACTGCCGCCATCTGCTGCAAGGGTGAGCCCATGGTCCTCGACTGCTCGCAGCAGCCGACCTTCGTCGATCCGCAGGCCGCCGTCTGCTGGTCGTCGGCGCTGGCCCCGCAGATCAAGACCGACGTCAGCGTCGGCACATTCTTCGGTCGCGGCTCCGGTGAGTCCGTGCAGCTGGCATTCCACGGCCCCGGATTCGTCGTCGTCCAGCCCGCAGAGAACGCCGTCTACTCGGCCACCACCAGCTGACCCACCTGACGACCGTCCGCAGCATCACTACGCTGACGCACCCCCGACCTGCTGCTTCGGCAGCGAGTCGGGGGTGTCGTCGTCTCCCCCGCGCTTCTCCCCATGTCGCCGCATCGGGCGTCCCCTCACCCGTCGTCACTCAACGTCTTGGTGCACGACGCTATTTCGGCAGGACGGGTGAGGGAATCGCCAACACCGGGGCCGTATGCCACCGGCGCGGTGGTGTGAGAGCAACGGTGAGAGATACGAGAGTACTGGGGCGTCATGGCTCTTGCAATCCGGTGTGAGAGCGACGCGGCAGGCTGCGCGACAATACCCGAAAACTCGGATATGTCGGGTTATCTTGACATGTCGGAGAAACCCGACATACGCTCGTTCGTGTGAATTCCGATGTCTTCTCGGCCGTAGCCAACGACACCCGGCGATCGATCCTCGAGGCGGTGCGCACAAAACCGCGTTCGGTGTCCGAGCTGACCGCCCTGTTCGAGCTCAGTCGTCCAGCGGTCTCCGAGCACCTGCGAATACTCCGGCACACCGGCTTGGTCCGTGAGGAGCCACAGGGTCAGAAGCGCATCTATCACCTCGAGGCCGCACCGTTCGCCGAACTCGCGAACTGGCTCCATCCTTTCGAACGGTACTGGCGCGACCGCCTCGACGATCTGTCGCTGGCACTGGACGAACTCGAGGAATCGGAACCCGCAGACAACCGCAGCACAGACTAGGACACAGCTCATGACCGACGAACGCACGATCGAAATCGACCAGTTCCTCTCCCACTCCCCTGCCACCGTCTGGCGGGCGCTCACAGAGCCGGATGTCATGGCACGGTGGTGGGCTTCCGGCGACATCGCCCCTGTCGTCGGACATTCTTTCACTCTCGACATGGGCGGATTCGGGAAACAGCCGTGCACGGTCACCCGAGTCGATTCGCAGTGCCTCCTCGCCTATACGTTTTCCGAGGGCACGCTGGATTCGACGCTGACGTGGACCCTCGTGCCCGAAGGCACGGGCACCCGACTCTTTATGGCTCATTCGGGGCTCGACGTCGACACTCCACTGGGCCGGCAGGCGTTCAAGGGCATGGGCTCGGGGTGGCCGGGGATATTGGCCGGAATGGAGCAGGCCCTCCGGAGCGACGACTCGCGCTGATTCAGCGACGACTCGTAGTACGAGCTCGGTCGAACGTCAGGTCTACTCGATTGATCAGGCAGTGGGGACAGTGTGCTCGTGGCCGCCGCGTTCGACCCGGTATTTCCGGAAGGTCGGAAAGGCCACTGCACAGGCGAGCACGAGAACGATGACGGCGATGCCGCCACCCGCCGAGGCGACCGTGGTGTCTGTGACGGCCGCGACGGAGCCGTGGAGGACGTCCGCGATACGAGGTCCGCCGGCGACGACGACGATGAACACTCCCTGCATCCGACCGCGCATGGCATCGGTTGCGGCTTCCTGGAGCATCGTCTGCCGAAAGGCGCCGGACACGATATCGGCTCCGCCGCCGACCGCCATCGCGGCCAAGGCGACGACGAGCGCGGTCAGCCAGAACCCAGCCGCCAGCTCAAGAGACAGTCCGAACACCGTCATTGCCGCACCCCAGACGACGATGGCGACGATGACGGCCAGCCCCTGGCGCTCCACACGTGAGACCCACCCGGAGAAGATCCCGGCCAATGCGCTTCCGCCGGCCAGCGCAGCGAAGAGCAGCGAGAAGACGATGCCGCCCTCGGGCGGACCGCCGAAGGTCTCCGCGGCTATCTGCGGGAACAGTGCCCGCGGCATTCCGAAGACCATTGCAATGATGTCCACCAGCAGAGAGACCATGACGACGGTGTTCGTCCGCAGATACCGGAATCCGTCGACGATGCCTTTGAATCCAGACCGTGTATCGGGCTGTTTCTGCGGCGGCAGCGACGGCAGTCGGATCACTGCATAGAGCGTAGCGAACAGGAACACGGCATCGATGACGTAGAGCAGCTGGTACCCGAACAGAGGGATCAGCGCTCCGCCGACGACAGGGCCGACGACGGCGCCCAATGTCATCACGGTCATGTTCAGCGAGTTCGCCGCGGGCAGCAGGCCGAGCGGGATGATCGAGGGCAGCAGAGCTCCCCTCGCCGGCTGGTTCAGACCGAAGAATGCCTGCTGCATCGAAAACACCGACAGCAACAGCCAGACATTGTCGATGCTGAGCACCGCGATGAGAGCAAGTATCGCGCTCGTGACGATCAGACCGACCGTCGAGATCACGAGCAGTCTGCGTCGATCAACGACATCGGCCAGCGACCCGCCCCACAGTCCGAAGACGATGAGCGGAACCAGCCCGAATGCACCCGCGAGCCCGACGTACCCGGACGACCCGGTGATGTGGAAGATCTGTGCGGGTATCGCCACAACAGTCATCTGCGCACCGATGACGGTGACGATATTGGCCACCCACAGTCGTCGGAACGACGCGTAGCGCAGTGGGCGTGTGTCGGCCAGGAGTCTCATGCGCTAAGAGACTCAGGCAGACTTCTTATTCGTCCTGTTCCGTGACTTAGGCACGAGGGTCGGGGCGACATTGGATTCGACGACGTCCTTGGTCACGACCACCTCGGCGATGTCTTCGCGTGAAGGCACATCGAACATGACCGGCTGCAGGACCTCTTCCATGATCGAGCGCAGGCCTCGAGCGCCCGTACCGCGCAGCAGAGCGAGGTCGGCGATGGCCTCAAGTGCCTCAGTCTCGAACGTCAGAGAGACATTGTCGAACTCGAACATCCGCTGGTACTGCTTGACCAAGGCGTTCTTCGGTTCCGTGAGGATCGACATCAGCGCAGCCCGGTCGAGGTTGGATACGGTGGCCAGCACCGGCAGGCGGCCGATGAACTCGGGAATGAGACCGAACTTGAGCAGATCTTCGGGAAGGATATCCGCGTAGAGGTCCTCTTCGTCGTTCTTCGACTGCAGCAGGGCACCGAAGCCGATGCCGTGCTTGCCCTTGCGGCCGGCGACGATCTCCTCCATCCCGGCGAAAGCGCCGGCGACGATGAAGAGCACATTGGTCGTGTCGATCTGCAGGAAGTCCTGGTGCGGGTGTTTGCGCCCGCCCTGCGGCGGCACCGACGCCTGGGTGCCTTCGAGGATCTTCAGCAGTGCCTGCTGCACGCCCTCACCGGACACGTCACGGGTGATCGACGGGTTCTCCGACTTGCGAGCGATCTTATCGATCTCGTCGATATAGATGATTCCGTGCTCGGCACGCTGAATATCGAACTCCGCGGCCTGAATGAGTTTGAGCAGGATGTTCTCGACGTCTTCGCCGACGTAGCCGGCTTCGGTCAGCGCGGTGGCATCGGCGACCGCGAATGGGACATTGAGACGCTTGGCCAGCGACTGGGCGAGGTAGGTCTTTCCCGAGCCGGTGGGACCGACGAGCAGAATGTTCGACTTCGCGATCTCAACTTCGGAATCGTCGGAACCGAGGGTCTTCTCATCACCGGACTGCAGCGATCGGATGCGCTTGTAGTGGTTGTAGACGGCTACCGACAGTGCCTTCTTCGCCGGTTCCTGACCGACTACGTACTCCTGGAGGAAGTCGAAGATCTCACGAGGTTTGGGCAGCTCGAGTTCGGCCTGCTCCGGACTGGATTCGCTGAGCTCCTCTTCGATGATCTCATTGCACAATCCGATGCATTCATCGCAGATGTAAACACCAGGTCCGGCGATGAGTTTCCGAACCTGCTTCTGAGACTTCCCACAGAAGTTGCATTTGAGCAGGTCTGCTCCGTCCGCACTGCGAGCCACTGTCACAACCTTTCGCCAGGACGCTTGGCCCCAACTCTACCGCTCGTGTTTCCTGTACCTCAATAGCTTCCCATACGTGGCTGACACGAGCCCCCAGCCACGACTCGGTGTGTCGGCGGAAGGAACCCAGAACGGGTCCGCCCGATCGAAATCGCACGAACCCGTTCTCAGTGTTTCCCTGTCCTCCGACAGGTGATCAGCTCACGTTCTTGCGCGAAGAGAGCACCTGGTCGACCAGACCGTAGTCCTTGGCCTGTTCGGCCGTGAGGAAGAGGTCGCGTTCGATGTCGTTCGAGACCTGTGCGGCCTCCTTGTTCGAGTGCTTGGCCAGAGTGCCCTCGAGCCATTCGCGCATCCGCAGCACCTCAGCGGCCTGGATCTCGAGGTCAGAGGCCTGACCCTGCCCCTGCCCCTGCATCGCGGGCTGGTGGATGAGCACTCGCGCGTTCGGCAGAGCCAGACGCTTGCCGGGAGTGCCGGCGGCCAGCAGCACGGCGGCTGCGGAGGCGGCCTGGCCGAGGCAGACGGTCTGGATCTCCGGCTTGATGTACTGCATCGTGTCGTAGATGGCCGTCATCGCCGTGAACGACCCACCCGGCGAGTTGATGTAGAGAGTGATGTCGCGGTCAGGATCCTGCGATTCGAGGACGAGCAGCTGAGCCATGACATCGTCCGCGGAGGTGTCATCGACCTGCGCGCCGAGGAATACGACACGGTCGTCGAAGAGCTTGGTGTAGGGATCCTGGCGCTTGAAGCCATAGGGTGTGCGCTCTTCGAACTGCGGCATCACATAACGCGACTGCGGCATGTTCGACGCCGTCGAACCCGGCATAAAATTCATTGAATTCATTCTTCCCTCACTCCTGCTCAGTTGTTCTCGACGTCGGACGCGCGGGTGACCATCTTGTCGATGAAGCCGTATTCGAGCGCCTCTTCGGCGGTGAACCAGTGGTCACGGTCGTTGTCCTGGAGGATCTGCTCGAGCGACTTCCCGGTCTGCTGAGCGGTCAGTTCGGCCATCTGCTTCTTCATGTGCAGGATCAGCTCGGCCTGGATCTTGATATCGGTGGCCGTGCCGCCGATGCCGCCCAGCGGCTGGTGCATGAGGATGCGGGCATGCGGGGTGGCGTAGCGCTTGCCCGGGGTGCCCGAGGAGAGCAGGAACTGTCCCATCGAGGCGGCCATGCCCATGGCCACGGTGGAGACGTCGGGTTTGATGTACTGCATCGTGTCGTAGATGGCCATACCGGCGGTGACGGAGCCGCCGGGCGAGTTGATGTAGAGCGAGATGTCCGCTTCGGGATCTTCGGCGGCCAGCAGCATCATCTGCGCGCAGATGGCGTTGGCGTTGTCGTCACGCACTTCCGAACCGAGCCAGATGATGCGCTCTTTGAGAAGACGATTGAAGATGTGGTCGTCCAGACCCATTCCCCCACCGGCGTCGAGGCCGACGGGAGCTGTCATGTCGTATGCGCTCACGTTTCACTCCTGTGTTCTGTGGATGGCTTGTTATGGACTCTAACCGCTCTCCCCCAGGTTTTAGTCCGCGGCGAGGCCTGTGTTCGCCCTCAGCGTGATCGGGACCTGCGCAGATGCGAAGACGGTGGGTACGGATCGTGATCCGTACCCACCGTCTCTTCAGGATTCCACCGCCGAGGCGGCTCGTCCTCAGTTCTCTTCGGCAGCCTCTGGAGATGCTTCGTCCGCGGCTTCCGCGCTCTGCGCGTTCGCGTCGGCATCCTCGGCGGCGGCTTCTTCGGCGTCGTCACCGGCGGAGGTGAAGGCCTCCATGTCGACGACGTTTCCGGCGGTGTCCTTGACCGTGGCACCGGCAAGGACGGCGGCCAGGGCCTTGCGGCGCGAGACCTCGCCGACGAGGGCGTTGACCTGGCCGGAGCTGTCGAGCATCTGGGCGAACTCGTTGGGGTTCATTCCGTACTGCTGTGAAGCGGAGATCAGGTACTCGATGAGTTCGGGCTGGCTGACTTCGACGTTCTCGGCTTCGGAGACCGCATCGAGGATGAACTGCGTGCGCAGATTGCGCTCGGTCTCCTCGGTGACCTCCTTGCGGTGCTCGTCATCGTCCGAACGGTTCTCGGACTCGAGGTGACGCTCGACCTCGTCGGTGACAATCTTGGCCGGGACCGGGACGTCGAGGGTCTCGATGAGGTGTTCGAGGACCTTGTCTCGTGCCTGGACGCCCTGTTCGGTCTCCTTGGCCTTGCCGGCCTGGACGCGCAGGTCCTCCCGCAGTTCGTCGATCGTGTCGAACTCGCTGGCCAGCTGAGCGAAGTCGTCGTCGGCCTCGGGCAGTTCACGTTCCTTCACAGCGCCCAGGGTGATCTTCACAGTGCCCTGTTCGCCGGCGTGCTCGCCACCTGCGAAGGTGGTTTCGAAGGTCGTGGTCTCTCCGGCGGAGAGGCCGTCGAGCGCTTCGTCCATGCCTTCGAGCATCGTTCCGGCACCGACCTGGTAGGAGATGTCGGAGGCGGTGTCGATCTCTTCGTCACCGATGGTGGCGATGAGGTCGAGGGTGACGAAGTCGTCCTTGGCCGCGGGGCGATCGACGGCGACGAGTGTTCCGAAGCGGGTGCGCAGCTGCTCGAGCTCTTCGTCCACATCGGCGTCGGTGACCTCGATGGGGTCGACCTCGATGGAGATCGTGTCGTAGGCAGGCAGCGTGACCTCGGGGCGCACGTCGACCTCGACGGTGAAGCCGAGTTCGCCGTCTTCGGTTCCGTCGAGACCGGGAACCTCGGAGATCTCGACCTCGGGCTGGCCCATCGGCTTGAGGTCGTGCTCTTCGACCGCGTTGCGGTAGAAGTCGTCAAGACCGTTGTTGATGGCTTCTTGGATCACAGCAGGACGGCCGATGCGCTGATCGATGATGCGCGCGGGGACCTTGCCCTTACGGAACCCGGGGACGGTGACCTGGGCCCCGATGGTCTTGTATGCCTCGTCGACGCTCGGTTTGAGTTCGGCGTATGGGACTTCCACGCTGATCTTGACCCGGGTGGGGTCGAGTTGCTCGACGGAGCTCTTCACAGTGTGACCTTTCAAATTCGACAGTCATGCAATTTCGGTCATCTCCGACCTGATCATCCGGGTTCGTGACCGCAAACGGCCATCTCACAGCCTGATCGGTCATCTCGTGACCTTAGAGGGAGCGAAAGTCCACGAATAGTTCGCGCACGTCCGCAAGACGCAATCCCCTATGTTACGCGAAACCCCGCCCGATACGCGAAACCGGGGTGATTTCACGAGCTCGCTCCACCTCTGTGCCCGTAGAGTTCGTCGAGGGTGATGATGACATTGGCCGCCGTCCACGACAGCGGCGCCACGGAGACCGGAACGCCGTCCCCGCTGATCTTCTCCGGCAGAGACCCTGCGCTCGTGCGGTGTTCTGCCAGCCAGTCGAGAATCGATTCGGCCCGCTCGCTGAGCCCGAGGCGCGCGAAGCCGAGCCCCATGAGCGACGTCGACGGCGTCCAGCTGGACCGGTCGATGATCCAGCCGTGTCCGGGCTTGATCCCTCCGGCCGGCTGTTCGAGGCGGTCCCAGACTCCGGCGAGAAGCTCGGGTTCGAGCGCGTAGATCCCCTCTGATCGCTCCGGCACGAGCCCGGCCGCTGGCAGGTAGGCAATGGCCGAATCCGAACCGCCCGAGGTGGGGTACCGCTGCATCCCATTGGCTCCGAAGGTCCGAGCGAAGGTCGCACGAAAATCATCCGCTGCGAGCAGGACGGCTGCCGCGTCCTCGCCGAGGCGACTCCACAGATCCCCATCAGCCTTGGTCAGTGCGGTGAGTGAGTTCATCCCGACCAGAGTCGGCCCGGCCAGGCCGAGTGAGACCTGGGATTCTCCGACTTCCCAATAGTCAGGGCCGACCGGAGGCAGGCTGCGACCGCGATCGGTGAGATCGAAGAGACGCCGAGTGGTCCGTCGCAGAAGGTCATCGAACTCACCGAGGTCGAACTGCGCGGCCATTGCTGTGGACACCGAATGCACTTCGGAGATCGCCCACAGGGCGAGACCGAGGGAGTCGAACTGCGACTCGCGATCGTCCGGGGCCAGCCCGGTCGACGGGTCGACGCGGGCGGCGAACGACCCGTCGACCGCCTGTACGGACTGCAGGCAGCGCAGATGGCTCCATGACAGTTCCGACAACCCGACCCGCGCCAGAGCCACTGCAGAGAACGCGGTGTCCCGCGGCCAGACATAACGCCAGGCATCGGCCCATCCGGCGACCGGCGCGGGCAGCTCGTCACTGAGGACCCATAGGTCGAGCAGGGCGGAGACAGCGAGGTCGCGGCGATGGGCAGGCAGAGATCCCAGCCACGATTCGCATCTGTCGAGGAATTCCCGCTGCCTCCGGGCCGGGCCCGGATCGGACAGATCCGGCATGACTCGTGACTGTGCGGGCAGGCGTCGCGCGGCGACGGCGTCGAGGGCTTCACGCCGACCCGATCCGGTGTAGGCGGCGGTGACCGAGCGGACGGGATCCGGTTGGGCCGCCTCGGCGAGGGCTGCGGTGATCGCCGAACCGAGACCGATCACACCGATCCCGGCGACCGCTCCGGTGAGCATCGCTCGCCGGCTGGGCCGCGCGATAGCGGACGCAATGTCCCGCTCATCGCGAGAGGGCGTGCTCTGCGGCGGCTGATCCACTGTGGTCATCTGAGGATCTTACCCGTCCGAGAACGAAGAAACCGGCCTGACTATCAGGTCAGACCGGTTCGTGGAGGGGATGACGGGAATCGAACCCGCACCATCAGTTTGGAAGACTGAGGCTCTACCATTGAGCTACATCCCCGTGTTGCGAGTTCGACTATAGTCGAGAACTTCACCGAGCGCCAAATCCACATTCGGTGACCTGCGTCACTCCTGCGATCTCACTGTGAGGTGCGTCGCATTGACGGGTTTGCGCGATTCGCAAGGTGCACGTCGCGACCCGCCTGTGGTTAGATAGGAGCCGTCGCGGGATGTGGCGCAGCTTGGTAGCGCATCTGTTTTGGGAACAGAGGGTCGCAGGTTCAAATCCTGTCATCCCGACAGACTTCAGCCGCCCGGACCAATCGGTCCGGGCGGCTTCTTCATGTCCCGACACGCTTGCCTGAGGTCAGCCTGATGTCGCTGCCGCCGCTCACGCCTCGAAGTCGATGACCTGCCTGACGACCGTCCCGTCGGAGAGCGCGTCGAAGGCCTCGTTGAGGTCGTTCAGCTTGATCGTGTCGGAGATGAGCTCCTCGACGGGCAGCTTGCCTTCTCTCCACAGCTGAGCATAGACGGGGATATCCCGACTCGGCACGGCCGAACCCAGATAGGAGCCGATCACGGTCCGGGCCTCGGCTGTCAGGGTCACCGGGGTGATGTGAGACTGCGCATCCGGGGCTGGCAACCCCACCGTCACAGTCGTCCCACCGACAGCTGTGGCCGTGAACGCGGTCTCGAAGGCCCGAGCATGCCCGACGCATTCGATGACGATCGGCGCTGTCCTCTGGCCAAGCTGCTCGGGGGTGTAGACCTCGACGGCGCCGAGTTCCTTCGCCCGCACCAGCTTATCGGGGTTCGCGTCGACGCCGATGACTCCGGCGGTCTCGATCGACAGAGCCGTGATGAGCGCGGCCATTCCGACTCCGCCGAGGCCGACGATCATCACCTCGTCATCCGGTCCCGGCCGTCCCGCGTTGAGCACCGCTCCCCCGCCGGTGAGCACGGCGCAGCCGAGCACCGCAGCGATGGAGGCGGGAACATCGGCGCCGACGGGAACCACTGATGCCCGGTTGACCACTGCGTGAGTGGCGAACACGGACGCACCGAGGTGGTGGAGCACCTCGGCGCCGGAGTCGTCGTGGAGACGCACCTTGTGTCCGTCGAACGGCAGGGTCCCGGCTCCGTTCGTCGCACTGCCAGGCGTGCAGGGCAGCTTCCCGTCAGTGCGGCAGTTCGCGCATTCCCCGCATCGCGGCAGGAACACCGTGACGACCTGCTGCCCGATCTCGAGATCATCGACGCCGTCGCCGAGTTTCTCGACGATTCCCGCCCCTTCGTGACCGAGCAGCATTGGCAGCGGGCGGGGCCTGTTGCCATCGACGACGGAGAGGTCCGAATGGCAGACTCCTGCAGCCGTCATCCGGATGAGCATCTCACCGGGACCCGGCGCATCGAGTTCGAGGCTCTCTACCGCAATCGGCTTCGACTGCGCAAAGGGCCGAGGCCGTTCCATCTCTCGCAGCACAGCGCCCTGTATCTTCACAGTGCTCTCCCTCTCACAGAGCCTGCTGGCCCTGCTCCTCGTATTTCGCCATGATGTCGATGCGACGTTCGTGGCGCTCATCGCCGGAGAACGGTTCGGCCAGGAAGGCGTCGACGATGGCGATGGCCTCGGCTTCGGGGTTCTGGCGGGCACCGACGGCGACGATCTGAGCATTGTTGTGCTGACGGGCCAGCTTCGAGATCTCCGGGTTCCAGGCCAGAGCGGTGCGTGCGCCCTTGACGAGGTTCGCGGCCATCTGTTCGCCGTTGCCCGAACCGCCGATCACAACGCCGAGAGCGTCGACACCGGCTGCCTGGTCATCGACGACGCCCTGTGCCGCAGCGATGCAGAATGCCGGGTAGTCATCGAGAGCGTCATACTCGTGGGCGCCGTGGTCGACGACTTCGTGTCCTGCGGTCTCGAGATGAGCCTTGAGGACCTCTTTGAATTCGAATCCGGCGTGGTCGGTGCCGAGGTGAACCTTCATATCTGTGCCTTTCGGTGGGATCTGGTGATCGATTGATCCCGTGCATGGACGGGACTGCGCAGCTGGGCTGGACGCCTCAGCTGAGCGTGACTGAGAGCCTCAGTCGAAGTTCGGGCCCTGGTCACGGGTGCGCTTGAGTTCGAAGAATCCCGGCGTCGAGGCGACCGCGAGAACTCCGTCGAAGAGCCGTCCGGCGTCCTCTCCCTTTGGAGCGGGAGTGACGACGGGACCGAAGAATGCGGTTCCGGCAACCCGGCAGATCGGTGTGCCGACATCGTCGCCGACCAAGCTCAGAGCCTCGTCATGGGAGGCCTGGAGCTGTGCATCGTAGTCGTCGGTCTCGCCGTACTTCATCAGCTCGGCGGGCAGCTGCAGTTCGGTGAGCGCCTCGGAGACGGCTTTCTCGAAATCCTTCTCCCCTCCAGGGTGGATGCGAGTGCCGATCGCGGTGTAGAGCGGTTCGGTGATCTCCTCACCGTGCTCGGCGATCGCGGCCGTGACGATGCGCATCGGGGCCAGGGCCCGGTTCATCAGCGCCCGGTAGTCCTCAGGAATGTCCTTGTCACGGTTGAGGAAGTTCAGGCTCATCGGGTGGAACTTCACCTCGATGTCGCGGACCTTCGCCACTTCGAGACCCCAGCGTGAGGTCATCCATGCCCACGGGCAGGCCGTGTCGAACCACAGATCGAGTGTTTCTCTGCTCACAGTCTCTCCTCTGTCGCAAGCTTGTGGGCCCCGTGCCGGGCACCCTTCGTGTCGGTGTTCAATCTATCAAGACCAGCCGAATGCGGGGACTGCGGTCGAATCGTGATCAGTGCTGCCGTTATCACCGCACCTGGGCGCGTCCATGAAAGAATGACCGGGTACATCCGGTTCCCGAAGCGAAGGTCACCTCACTGTGCCGCAACACAATCTCAGCCGCAGCGAAGCGCGCGAACGTTCCGCCATCGTGGACGTCTCGAGCTACGAGCACACTCTGATCCTCACAGGAGTCGGTGAGAGCTTCCGTGTCCGTTCACGCATCCGCTTCACCGCAGCACCGGAGTCGACGACGTTCATCGACGCCATCACCGCCAGTGTCGAACGCGTGCACCTCAACGGCGCCGACCTCGACCTCGCCAAGGTGGTCGCACCGGCTCGCATCACCCTTCCGGGTCTTGCCGCTGAGAACGAACTCATCGTCGACGCCCATTTCACGTATATGAACACCGGAGAAGGTCTGCACCGATTCGTAGATCCGATCGATGACGAGATCTACCTCTACTCCCAGTTCGAGGTCCCCGACGCCCGACGTGTCTTCCCCGTGTTCGAGCAGCCTGATATCAAATCTCCCTTCTCCTTCACCGTCGTCGCACCGGAGAAATGGACCGTCGTCTCGAACTCCCCCACTCCGACACCGAGCGACCCGAAGGAGACCTTCGCCGAGCTCGGAGAGACACCGCAGGAGGGCATGGCCGTGTGGCAGTTCGCCCCCACCACGCCGATCTCGTCGTACATCACCGCGATCATCGCCGGTCCGTATGAATCTGTGCATTCGCAGCTGACTTCCTCCGACGGTTCGATTGTTCCTCTGGGACTGTACTGCCGCGCGTCCCTGCTTGAGCACCTCGATGCGACGAAGCTGTTTCGGATCACGAAGGCCGGCTTCGAGTTCTTCGAACGGGAGTTCGGTGTCGCCTATCCGTTCGAGAAGTACGATCAGCTCTTCGTGCCCGAGTTCAATGCCGGAGCGATGGAGAATGCCGGTGCCGTGACGATCCTCGAGAACTATGTGTTCCGGTCCCGACCTACCGAGGCTCTCGTCGAACGCCGGACGGTGACGATCCTCCACGAGCTCGCCCATATGTGGTTCGGCGATCTTGTGACGATGCGCTGGTGGAACGATCTGTGGCTCAACGAGTCCTTCGCCGAATTCATGTCGACCCTGGCGACAGCGGAGGCCACCGAGTTCGCCGATGCGTGGACGACCTTCGCCACGATCGAGAAGTCCTGGGCCTACCGTCAGGATCAGCTGCCGAGCACTCACCCGATCGTCGCCCCCATCGAGGACCTCGCCGACGTCGAGGTCAACTTCGACGGAATCACCTACGCCAAGGGCGCTTCCGTGCTCAAACAGCTCGTGGCCTGGGTCGGTCGAGACGAATTCTTCTCCGGTCTCAAGAACTACTTCGACAAGCACGCATGGTCGAACACCGAGCTCTCAGACCTCCTCACCGAGCTCGAATCCACCTCGGGCCGCGATCTGGAGAGCTGGTCGAAGCTGTGGCTCGAAGAGTCCGGGGTCAACCTCCTCGAAGCCGTCGTCACCACTGAGGCCGGTGATGGCACGGCAGAGGCATCGGGAACGGACGAGCAGACGATCTCGCGCCTGCTCGTGACTCAGAAGCCTTGGTCGATTGCGGGACAGCCCGCCCCATCGCTGCGTCCGCACCGATTGGCCGTCGGCTTCTATAAGGACAACGGACAGGGACGTCTGCAACGCACCTATTCGTTCCCCCTCGACATCGACGGAGAATCGGCAGAAGTGGACGAGGCCCGAGGCCTGGCTCTGCCCGATGTCGTCGTCGTCAACGACGCCGATCTCAGCTATGCGAAGGTCCGCTTCGACGCCCGCAGCATGGAAACGGCGGCGAACAGACTGGGTGACTTCGACGATTCGCTCACCCAGCTCCTCGTGCTGGCAACGCTGTGGGATGAGGTTCGTGACGGCGAACGGCCCGTCCACGACTACATCAACACCGTGCTCACCCACCTGAGCGCCATCACCCATTCCTCCGGACTGCTCACACAGATGCGTCAGCTCGACACCGCGATCGCATCCTATCTGCCCCCACGGGAGCGGGAGCAGATGCACGCCCAGGTGTCCGACCGGTTCATCGAACTGCTCGAAACCACCGAGGAGGGAACGGACCAAGCGTTCCAGTTCGTGCGAGGGTTCATCCGCCATGCAACCACATCCGTTCAGCTGGACCGGTTGAAGTCCTGGCTGCGCCCCGACACGGAACGCATCTATGGGATCGCTCTGGACACGGACCTGACCTGGGAGATCATCATCGGGCTGTGCTCGAACGACGCCGTCGACGATTCGATCGTCGAGGAGATGAGCCGGCAGGATCCCAGCGCCACCGGTGTGCGCCACGCCGCGACCGCGCGCGCCTCCCGGCCCACCTCGGCGTCGAAGTCGCAGACCTTCATACGAATGGTCGACGATGCGAATCTGCCGAACTCGGAGCTCGGCGCGCTCGCGCTGGGCTTCGGAACCGGTCTGCAGACGGCCTCCGGAGACCTCATCACCGCAGAGTCACCGCTGCGGTCGTTCGCCGACGAATACTTCGCACGTGTCGCCGGTTGGTGGGAGACGCGCACGCTGGAGATGGCGCAGACGATGACTCTGCGGCTGTATCCGCCGGTGAGTTCTGCCACAGTCGACGCCACCTCACGGTGGCTCGAGAATCACCCCTCCGCGCCGAAGGGCCTGGTCCGTCTGATGAATGAGAACCTCGCCGATGCGAACCGCGCTCTGCAGGTTCAGCGTGTGTCCAGCGCTTCCAAGGGATCATTGAACCTTCACAGCTAGGCTCGAACGATCATGACTTCTGTTTCAATAGATTCCACTGTTCAGAACGCAAGTGAATTCGACTGGGGGGCCTTCCTTCTCGGCGCGCCGCTGAAGATCACCGTGATCATCATCGGCGCGATCGTCATCAACCTCGTCATCCGGCTCTTCATCCGCCGGTTCACCACAGCGGTGGCCAAGGGCACCGTCGGCAGCGAGAAAGCCGAAAGCGCCGGTCGCACGAAATTCTCCGCCACCGCGATGGAGGCTCAGCGGACCGGAATCGATGAGCAGACGATCAAAGCACGCCGGGCCCAGCGGGCGAAGACCGTGGGGCGGATGCTGTCGTCCGTGACGACGATCCTCGTCAGCGTCATTGCGGTCCTCATGATCCTTGATGCGCTGAGCTTCAATATCGCCCCGATCCTCGCTTCTGCCGGCATCGCCGGTGTTGCCATCGCCTTCGGTGCCCAGGAACTCGTCCGCGACTATCTGTCGGGATTCTTCATCGTCATCGAAGACCAGTACGGAATCGGTGACACCGTCGACCTCGGCGAAGCCGTCGGCGAAGTCGAGGACGTCGGTTTGCGCCGCACCCAGATCCGTGACCTCACCGGCACCCTGTGGCATGTGCGCAACGGCGAGATCCTGCGTGTGGGCAACCTGTCCCAGGGCTGGGCTCGTGCCGTGCTCGACATCCCGCTCGACTACCGGACCTCGATGGATGAGTACCGCGAGATGACCGCGGACATCACGCGCACTCTGCGGAAGGATCCCGAGCTGGCCAATGCGATGTTGGAGGATCCCGAGATCGCCGGCGTCCAGTCGCTGTCGGGCTCCCACCGGGTCATCCGCACCATGGTCAAGACCAAGCCGAACCTGCAGTGGATGGTCGAGCGTGCCTTCCGTGCCGAACTGATGACCCAGCTGGCCAAGCGCGGCGGACAGATCGGTATGGTGCAGGAGACGGTTCTGCGCACCCTGCCCGCTCAGGAGAAGGCGATGGCTCCGGCAGTCGCCGAGGATTCCGAGAATCCCTCGCCTCTGCCCAGTGACCAGGAGATCCGCAGCAACGTGCAGGAGGACTCCCCCAGTGAAGGATCGAGCGATGTCGCAGACAACTGACGGTTCCATCTTCGAGGCCGTCGGCGGGCACGACACGTTCACCCGCCTCGTCGACGTGTTCTACCAGCATGTCGATGCGGATGCTCAGCTCATTGCGATGTATCCCGACGGCCATGAGCTGGAGGGGGCGAAGCAACGTCTGCAGATGTTCCTCGAGCAGTACTTCGGGGGTCCGTCGACCTACCAGGAGCAGCGAGGTCACCCGCGACTGCGGATGCGGCATTTCGACTATCCGATCGATTTCGATGCCCGGGACCGCTGGCTGCGGTGCATGCGTGCGGCTCTCGACGATGTGAGCCTGCCGCCGCTGTACGACGAGATGTTCTGGGACTACTTCCAGCGGGCAGCGACCGCGATGGTGAATACGAACCCGAACATCCGCTGATCACAGTCCGCGGGCACGCGTGAGAAGGTGACCGCCTGGGGCCACAAGTCGCAGCCAGCCTCCGGCTTCCATGATGCGCAGCTGACGGTTGTCGTCTCGACCCGCGGGTGGAATGAAGCGCAGCGCAGCGGCGGCAAAGGCCAATCCTCCTGGCATCCCGGTTCCCTGCTCGCCCGCCATCGGACGTGACCACACGCGTGAACGCAGAGCCTTGACCGCGTGTCCACCGGAACCGTCGGGCGCACCGGTGCTGATCTCGGCGATCCCTGACTCCGCAGTCTCGTGGAGCCGCCCGACGCTGATCGTGTCGTATTCTGACCAGCCTCCGCGCGGAGGCGCGATCCCGGTCCACGACACGAGCACCGAGTTCGGCGGCACCGGCAGAGTGGTTCCATTCTCGTCGCGGGCGAAGCGGTCGAGCAGATTCGACAGCGGCACCGCCTCGTCGAATCCGTCTTGTTCGTGGTCGCCCAGGCGCAGCATTCGCATGGCCAGCACGAGCGGTGTCGAATCGCCGAGTCCGTGCGGGAACAACGGTGCCACGGTGACGGCCAGGACGTCGGAGGCGACCTGCAGTCGCATCGCTCCGTCAGCATCTGCCCTGTGGGCCAGAGAAGCGAAGGCGGAGAGATCCCGCATCGCCAGCGGGTCGCTGATCTGCAGATCCGTCATCGTCGGGCCCTCCGCAGCGGCACGGGTGTACCGAGCACCGATTCCATGGCTAGGGTCTCGGCTTGCCTGAGGCGTCGCGGCCGGCCGCTGTCGATGTCGATGAAGACGATGACGGTCTCGGCGACCGTGTAGGTGCGCGAACCGTCCGGTTCGCAGATGACATAGCCCACTGTCACCGAGGCGGGTCGCACATCGCTGATGACGAGATCGACCGCTATGGGTCCGGTCCGATAGGGAATCGGGGCACGGTATTCGATTGCGTGGGAGGCCACGAGCAGCTCGGTGGTGGCAGAGGCGTCGGCGAAGATCGTCGGTATCTCGACCCCGCTGACCGTCTCGGACACCCCATGCTGTCCCGGCGTGGTCGGTGCATCGGAGCTGTGGGTGGGAGAGCCGAGGGCACGGACGCGCGCCTCTTCCAGCAGTTTGAGCTGGGTGACGTTGTTCACATGGCCGTAGGCGTCCATATCACCCCATCTCAGTTCCAACAGTACGCGGGTGAATTCGTCGAGAAGGGGGTTGGTGGCGCCAGAGTGCATGCCTCCCATCATGCCACCTTCATCACGACGGTGCCGCACGCGATAGGATCGTGACTCGTACGCACGATTGGCCCAGTCATCCGAGGGAGAAGCCCATGACCGACGAAGCATCCTCCGAAGCGGAGGCGAACGTAGCTCGGCTGCACGAGATCCTCGATCTGCGCCGGCTCGAGTTCACTGCGGCGTCCAGCGAAACGGACTTCTTCATCGGGCACAGCCAGTACAAACCTGACGGTCGGGTCTTCGGCGGGCAGGTGCTCGCACAGTGTGTCGTCGCAGCCGCTGCCACACTTCCCAGTGACCGCCTGATCCATTCGCTTCACGGATATTTCCTGCGCGCCGGCGATGTCAGTGAGCCTATCGAATTCGGCGTCGAGCGGCTGCGTGATGGCCGTTCGTTCTCTGCCCGCCGCGTCCACGCTTATCAGAAGGGCTCGCCGATCCTGTCATTGAGCGCTTCGTTCCAGGACGACCAACCGGGTCTCAGCCATGCCGAGCAGATGCCGACCGGTCTGCCGGCTCCCGAGGACTGCCCGGAACTGCTTGACTATATCGGCGATGAGGATTCTCCGGTCGTCAGCGACTGGCTGCGGAAGCGTCCCTTCGAAGTCCGTCCTGTCGAGCCGTCTCTGCACACCTCGGAATTCTCGGATCCTTCGATCACCGAACAGCATTCCTGGTTCCGGGCCAGTTCGAAGTTCGGAGACGATCCGGTGCTCAATGCCGCGGCTCTGGCCTATGCCAGTGACTTCAACCTGCTCGAACCGGTTCTTCGTCATCACGAGCTGACGTGGCGAACCCCGGGGCTGCGGGTGGCCAGCCTCGACCATGCGATGTGGTGGCACCACCGGGTGCGCGTCGACGACTGGATGCTCTATGTGCAGGAGTCTCCTGCCGCACAGGGTGGACGCGGTCTCGGCTACGGCCGTATCTTCGCTCAGGACGGAACCCTGCTGGCCACTGTGGCCCAGGAAGGCATGGTGCGGGTCAAGGAGGTTCAGTGACGAGTAAGGACCCGACGATGATGGACATCATCGGCACCATCCTCAGCCGACTGGTCAACCTGGCGCTTTTTCTCGTCATCGGGCTGCTCAGCCTCGTGGCGTTCATGGGACGCACGGATCTGCATATGGCGGTCTGCGGGCTGTTGGCCCTCGTATGTGGAGTCATCGGCACGATTCTCGTCCGTCTGCTGTTCAGAGGGATCGCGAACCTCGGCGGACTCGCCCGCCGCTCAGAGGACTGACTCTTCTCCTCACGCGGTCGCGGCTTCGGGCCGGCCCGTTTTGGACGGTGCGCCAGCGGATGCAGCGCACGTCTCCCACCGATTCTGTGCGGGCGCGTTCATCGTCCACATGTTCCGCACGGATACAGTGATGCCCCGGTCTCTATGACCGGGGCATGACTGTATCCGAAAGATGCGAAAGAAGAGTCGGAACCGGTTCGGCTCCCACCGAACTGAGCTCAGTCTCGGGTGAGACGACGGTGGGTGACTCGGTGCGGGCGGGCCGCATCTTCGCCGAGTCGCTCGACCTTGTTCTTCTCATAGGCTTCGAAGTTGCCTTCGAACCAGTACCAGTTCGCCGGGTTCTCTTCGGTGCCCTCCCACGCGAGGATGTGCGTGGCCACACGGTCGAGGAACCAGCGATCGTGCGAGACGACCACGGCGCAGCCGGGGAACTCGAGCAGGGCGTTCTCCAGCGAGCCGAGGGTTTCGACATCGAGGTCGTTCGTCGGCTCATCGAGCAGGAGCAGGTTTCCGCCCTGTTTGAGGGTGAGTGCGAGGTTGAGGCGGTTGCGCTCACCGCCGGAGAGGACTCCGGCCTTCTTCTGCTGGTCCGGCCCTTTGAATCCGAACGCGGAGACATAGGCACGGGAGGGCATCTCCACCTTGCCGACCTGGATGAAGTCGAGCCCGTCGGAGACGACCTCCCATAGGTTCTTGTCCGGATCGATTCCGCCGCGGGACTGGTCGACATAGGAGATCTTCACGGTCTCTCCGACCTTGAGATCTCCGCCGTCGAGCTCTTCCATGCCGACGATCGTCTTGAACAGCGTCGACTTTCCGACGCCGTTGGGTCCGATCACGCCGACGATGCCGTTGCGCGGCAGGGAGAAGCTCAGGCCGTCGATGAGTTTGCGCCCATCGAAGCCCTTTTCGATCTTGTCCGCTTCGATGACGACATCACCGAGGCGGGGGCCGGCTGGAATCTGAATCTCTTCGAAGTCGAGCTTCTGCGTCTTCTCCGCCTCGGCGGCCATCTCCTCGTAGCGGGCCAGACGGGCCTTCGACTTCGTCTGCTTCGCCTTCGGGTTCGAACGCACCCATTCGAGTTCGTCTTTCAGCCGCTTGGCGAGTTTCGCGTCCTTCTTGCCCTGGACCTGAAGGCGCTCCTGCTTCTTCTCGAGGTAAGTCGAGTAGTTGCCCTCATAGGGGTAGAGATGCCCACGGTCGACTTCAGCGATCCATTCGGCCACGTGGTCGAGGAAGTACCTATCGTGGGTGATCGCGATGACAGCGCCTGGGTAGGTCTTCAGGTGCTGCTCGAGCCACAGCACCGATTCCGCATCGAGGTGGTTCGTCGGCTCATCGAGGAGCAGCAGATCGGGCTTCTCGAGCAGAAGCTTGCACAGTGCCACACGGCGACGTTCACCACCGGAGAGTACAGAGACGTCCGCGTCCGGCGGCGGGCACCGCAGAGCGTCCATCGCCTGTTCGAGCTGGGAGTCGAGATCCCAAGCGTCAGCGGCGTCGATGGCCTCCTGCAACTTGCCCATCTCTTCCATGAGGGCGTCGAAGTCCGCATCGGGATCGGCCATCTCCTCGGAGATGGCATTGAAACGATCGACCTTTGCCTTGATCTCGCCGACGCCTTCTTCGACGTTGCCGAGGACGGTCTTCTCTTCATTCAGGGGCGGCTCCTGCATGAGGATGCCCACCGAGTACCCCGGGCTGAGTCGAGCTTCACCGTTGGAGGGCTGCTCGATACCCGCCATGATCTTCAGAATGGTTGATTTGCCGGCGCCGTTGGGGCCGACCATACCGATCTTCGCTCCGGGGTAGAACGACATCGATACATCGTCGAGGATGACTTTGTCACCGTGCGCTTTGCGCGCCTTGTGCATGGTGTAGATGAATTCGGCCATAGTGCACTCAGGCTATCGGTTCGGCGCACCCCAGCGCCACTTGACGCTCGGCATCCGCCGAGGATGACCGAACTTCCGCCGAGGCGGTCCGACCTGCGTTGGGAAGTGCTCAGCCACCGCCGAGAGACGGGGCTTCACCCGAAGTGTCACCTTCGCTCGAGGTCTCCTCGGATCCGCCCTCACCGGAGGACCCATCGGTGCCCTGAGAGCCGTCGGTGCCTTGGACACTGTCGGTGCCTTCTGATCCCGCAGTCCCTTCCGCTCCCCCGGTGCTTGCCGACGCGGAGTCGTCTTCACTCGGCGCGGGGCTCTCGGTTTCACCGTCCTTGCCGTTGATGTCCTCGCCGGGCAGGTGGCCGGCACCGTTCGAGTCGCCGTCTTCGTCGCGCTTCTCGCCCTTCGGTGCTTTGACACCTTTCGGCCGTTCCACTTCGCCGAACAGGCAGGAGCCCGTCGATTCGGTGGGCTGGACGAGGTCGGCGGTGGCTTTGCCCTTCCGGATCTCGCCGACGACGCAGCCCTTGTCGGTCTTGACTCCGAACATCTTCGAAGGGACTTCATTGCCGAGCGGCGATTCGTCGATCGTCGCCTCCAGCTGTTCGGGCTCATATCCGGCGTCGAGCATCGTGGAGAAGAACTTCTTCGTCGACGGCACCGATTCCTTGTCACCCGTCAGCGGTTTGAGTGCCTTGAGCACCTTGTCGACTTCGGCAACGGGCTTCGCCTGGGTCTGTTTCGGCTGCGGCTGCGAATCATCGGCACCGAAGCCGAGAAACGAACAGCCCGACAATGCCAGAGTCAGTGCCGCAGCACTCAGCACAGGAACAAGACGCATCTGCAACCTCGGCGAGAGGGGACGATTGACAGTCTCACTCTAGCGGATGTCACGAGCTGCGAGGCGCATCGATTCTCCAGGACTGCAAGGAATTCACGCGATCAGAAGGGCGCCGCGGCTTTTGCGGTCTCCTGTGCGATCGGATCATCTTCGGCACCGGTGTCGATGCCGGCATCGACGCCGCTCGCGGCATCGACGATGTCGCCATGATCGGTGTCGCCGTCGGATTCGGACTCCGGCGGCGTTTCGGCGGTGCCCAAGGCGTTCCAGACCGAATCGCTCGGTCCTGATGACTCAGAGGTCGTCTCTCCCGAAGTCGACTGTGAGCGGTCGGCTGCTTTGGCGCGCTTGTAGTGAGCGGTTCCGTACCTCAGGTCGGGGCCGATATGTTCCGCGACCACCGTCGGCGAGATTCCGCTGCGCTCCTCGGTGGCCCATTCTCGATTCCTCAGGTTGCCCGATACGATCACCGCGGCGCCGGTGCTGAGCGACATCGCGGAATTGCTCGCCAGGTCGCCGTAGCAGTCGACTCCGAACCACGAGGTGCCGTCTGGGACGAACTCACCGGTGCTCTTGTCGATTCTCCAGTGGTTGACGGCCAACCTGAACGAGGCGCAGGCTCGCCCGGACGGCAGCGTTCGTGCGCTCGGCTCGGTGGCGATGGTGCCGGTGACGGTGATCGGGATTGCGGACATCTGTGTCTCCAAGTCGGTGTGATGAAACCATACGGTCGTCTGTGTCCGCATGGACCTCCAGTCAGCCCGGTCCTTCGCTCCAGTGTCCAGAAACATGAAATGCCCTGTGGACAGAGGTTCTCCGTCCACAGGGCTTCACTGTCCGAGTCGCCCACGGGGTGTGTTCGAGTCGGAGATGCGCGTCTGCGTCTCAGCCGAGCATCTCGTATGCCCGTCGGTGCTCTCCGATGACGCTCTTCACCGAGTTGAGATACGAGCTCTGGGCGACGCGGCCGACCGCGTCTCGCAGATTGCCGTCGACCTCGGAGGCCGCCTCCTTGGCGCCTCTGGCGCGCGCCGACTTCGCCACCAGAGAAGTCACGAATGAACCGATGCAGCCGATCACGAACAGCCCGATGCTGACGATCCAACACCACATCGGCAGGGCTCCCGAACCGATTGCGGCGACGAGGGCGGAGACGATGATGCCGAGGAGACCGATGATCGAGGCGACGAAGAAGATGATCTGCAGGGTGTGTGCCAGCGACCACCAACCGGGGCTCTGGCGAGTGATATCCACAGCCGTGACGGCCGAGTCGAGATTCGCCGACAGCTCGTCGGTGCTCTTTTTCTCTGCTTCCGCAGCCTCGTTCTGCCATGCCTGCGGCATGGTAGACACGGATTCTGCGATGAGTTCATGCGCCATGAGCCGGACGTGGGAGCTCTGCGCCTTCGTCGTCGCCGGCACCGAAGCGCGGACGAGCTCGTCTCTGTCCTGACCGTGCTTGGCACCCAGCGGATCGGGCGCATTGCGCTGGGCCCACGCGAGGATGGGATACCCGGTCTTGCGGTAGGAACGGCGGATGTAATCATCGTGCACGGTCTGTGCCACGGCTTCGACACCGGCGGCTTCCGACATCGTCTCGACCAGTCGGGATGCGCCGGCCGATTCGTCCGGCGAGGAGACCGGTTCTCCGAGTTCCTTCCGAATCCGATTGGCCATCGCCTGCATATCGGCCAACAGCCTCTCGGCCGCGGCGTCGTTCGAGTCGACCGTGTCGGCCAGGATGCTGCGGATCTCCGGGATGCCCTCTCGGGTCACGGCCGAGGAGATTCGCACATTCGTCTCACTCAGCCCATCCTCGTTGAGCAGCTGGCGCAGATGGTCGGTTGCGGCCCTCTGCTCCTCCGGACTGAGTTTGTCGATCTGGTTGAGTACCACGACCATGTTCCCGCTGTTCTCGGCGAGTTTGGTCAGGTACTCGGAGTGCAATGAGAAGTCGGCGTATTTCTGTGGGTCGACGACCCAGAAGACCACGTCGACGAGTCCCACCAGACGATCCGACTCGACACGGTGTTCGACTGCCGTGGAGTCGTGGTCGGGCAGATCGAGCAGGATCAGACCGTGCAGGCGTCTCTGATCGTCGCCATCAAGCGCGGACTCGCGCCAGGTGCGGCTGCGTTCGGGCACATGCAGCCAGTCGAGGACATCGTTTCCGCCCTCGCCCCAGACGCATGCGGTCGGTCGTGAAGTCGTCGGCCTGCGCACACCGACACGGGCGATTTCGAGGCCGGCCACTGCGTTGAACAGTGATGATTTGCCGGAGCCCGTCGACCCGGCGAATGCCACGACGGTGAAGTCTTCCCCCAGGCCCAGACGGTCTTCCGCCCGATCGAGCAGATTCTGCGCATCGGTGCGAACGTCTCCGCCGAGCTTGTCTTCACTCAGCGACAGGGCATGTCGGATACCCTCGGCCAGGCGCCGGATCTCGGTCTGTGCGGAACTGTTCACAATGCCACCTCAAGTCGTTCACCGGAGGCGCGCAGGGCGCCCGCTTGCCGCGCCGGTACCGCGGATAGTCTCAATGCGTTGTCGAAAGGAGTACGGCAACCCGCCACGATGCCCACAGCCGCGTCGAGGAAGCGCTGTCGGATCGATGCGATGAGCCCGGCCGCCTCGTCGGCTCCGAAGATCGTCTCCGCGAGGTTGAGTGCGACTCCTGCACCTTGTCGGGTGCTCTGCCCGCCATCGCGGGAGCTCCGCGGATCCCAGAAGGCCGCGTATTCGACGACAGCGCAGACTCCTGCAACGCCGAAGGAGAGGATTCGAGCCTTGGACTTCTTGCCCTGACCGATATCGCGCACAAGCGCGTTGACTTCGTCCGACCACGTGGCCACCGCCGACTTCACTGAGTCCTCGAGCCCCACGCCCACCGTGCGCAGTTCAGGCTGATCTTCGATGAGTGACGCACCGGCAGCGGTGTTTCGCCACTCGGCATTGACTTCGTCAACCACATCGATGGCCTGTTCGCGCAGGGACACAGCCGCGCTGCGCAGGATGGCAACATGCAATGGAGTGGCCGCGTCATGTTTGCCGGTCACCGCAGCTGAGATGCGATCGCGCATTCGAGCCATCGTCGGCTCCAGTCCGCGAAAGAGCTGGCCTGTGCCCACGAAGTCCTGCCAGCGAGCATTGACTTCTCCGTGCAGGACCCGTCCGTCGGAGAAGACTTCGGCGAGCCCGGATTGAGCCGATCGGAACCTCTTCTCCACTGAGCCGACCAGGGCGATGTGGGCCTGTTCTTGAGTTTCGGCGAAGTCGGCAAGCTCCCTGACCCGTGCGGGCAGCGCAGCGATCGCACCCGTCAGCGTGCGATTGCGAATGCGCTCGAGTGAGGTGCCCTCCGTGCCGACTTGAGAGATCCAGGAGCGAATCGGGTAGATCGCCGCATGAGGCAGCAGACCGTCTTCCAGCTCGAGCTCGGCGACGGAGAAGATCGGTGAGTTCGCAAGTCCTGCATCGGCGAGAAGACTCGACAGGTGATGCCTGACTTCGCGGTTGGCTTCGGGCGGAACCCGATCGAGAACGATGGCCACCGAAGTGCTTCGCGCAGCGGCCGTCTTCAACAGGGCCCACGGGGCGGCATCTGCGTACCGGTTCGCCGTCGTCACGAAAAGCCACAGGTCGGCGCTGAGCAGAACCCTGCGCGAGAGCGCGCGGTTCGTCTCCGAGATGGAGTCGATATCCGGACAGTCGAGGAGGGCCGTGCCCGCCTCGATGTTCTCATCTGCGATGAGCACGACTCCGGGTATGGCCGACTGAGGGTCGGAGCTGCGCGGTAGGTCAGGCAGGTAATGCTCTGATTCGAAGAACTTCGCATCGGCGGGGTTGAAGATGACGACCGGGTTGCCCGTCGTCGGTCGACGCACGCCGGCAGGACTGACATTGCGCCCTACGAGGGAGTTGACCAGAGTCGATTTTCCAGCACCTGTCGATCCGCCCACGGCGATGAGGAACGGAGTCCGCGAACGATTGATCCGCGGCAGCACGTAGTCGTTGAGTTCCGAAGTCAGTGTCGAGTGTGCTGTGCAAGCGTCGGCGAAGTCTTCGCTGCGCAGGGTGAAGCGCGTCTCCGAAACTCGCTTGACGATATCGTTCAACGCTTGGCCGACCGGCGGCGTCACGGCGCTCTTGCTCTCAGTCATCACGCCTCCACTCTCTATGTTTTCCCAGCTCGGCACCAACTGCCACGCCGTAGCGGCGCGGAATTGCTCAGCGACAGCAGGGATCAGACGGACCCACCCGTTGAACGGGTGCGGGCATGGTAAGCGCCCCCGGCGGGGCTCGAACCCGCGACCTACCGCTTAGAAGGCGGTTGCTCTATCCGACTGAGCTACGGAGGCTCAAATATCGTAACCGATGCCCGGATGAGAACAGAAAGCGGCCCCGGGTCGGTGCGGTCTGTCTCGTCCGTCGCCTCGAACCGGGGCCAACGCGCTGCCGTGAAAGATCGGCAGGAACATCTCAGTAGTGACGGGCTGCGTTCTCCATCGACTTCCTCACCGTCACGAATGACACGGCCACCACTCCTGTCATCGCAAGAATGACTGCCACGGCTTCGATCCCGAAGGCGAAGTCGACGATGATCGGGAAGAACCCTGCGAGCATGAAGCCCAGCAACGCGATAAGCGTGAGTGCCGTGGCAACTGAGAAGAGCTTTGCACCATTCATTGTCCATCTCCTTCGATCGATGCATCCGATGGAGAAAGACTAACGCCAGATGAGACTCACCTCACTGAGAATTTCAGAAGAATTCGTCTCAGCCTTCGCCCCGAGCGTCGATCGCCTTCTCCAGACGCTCGAGTTTGCCGTCGATCTCGCCGGTATAACCGGGACGGATATCGGCCTTGACCACCAGGGACACTCGAGTGCCGAACTCGCCCACAGCCTCGGTGGCCTCTTTGATGACCGCGAAGACCTCGTCCCATTCCCCTTCGATGGTCGTGAACATCGAGTCCGTCCGGTGCGGTAGACCGGAATTGCGGACGATCTCGACAGCCGCTGCCACGGCATCGTGGACCGAGGCATCGGTCCCCTCTCCCCCACTGGGAGCGACTGAGAAAGCTGCGAGCATGTTGGTGGTCCCTTCTGTCCGGTCCGGTGGGGAGCCGATCGGCTCCCCACCGGTTCATCTGGCTGAATTGAGGTCGAACGACTCGGCTCAGGCCTGAGCGGGCACTGTCACGATGAGCGAGTCACCCTGCCCGCCGCCTCCGCAGAGAGCGGCGATACCCATGCCGCCGCCTCGGCGCTGGAGTTCGAGGGCAAGGGTGAGGACGATCCGGGCTCCCGAGGCACCGATCGGGTGGCCCAACGCGACGGCGCCGCCGTTGACGTTCACCTTGTCCTCGTCGATGCCGAGGTCCTTGGCGCTGGCCAGGCCGACGGCGGCGAAGGCTTCGTTGATCTCATAGAGGTCGAAGGAGTCGGCTGCGACGCCTTCACGTTCGGCAGCGACCTTGATCGCCTGTGAGGGCTGGTGCTGGAGAGTCGAGTCCGGTCCGGCGGTCCAGGCATGCGAACGGATCTCGGCGAGGATCGGAGCGCCGAGCTCTTCGGCCTTCTCACGCGACATGACAACGACAGCGCAGGCTCCGTCGGAGATCTGGGAAGCGTTGCCGGCGGTGATCGTTCCGTCCTTCCGGAAGGACGGCCGCAGCTTGGACAGGGACTCGGCAGTCGTGTCAGGACGCACACCCTCGTCTGCGGAGATGGTTACATCGCCCTTGCGCGAGCTGATGGTCACTGGCACGATTTCGCTCTCGAAGACACCGGCCTTCTGTGCCGTCGCCGCGCGCTGGTGCGAACGAGCGGAGAACTCATCCTGCTCGGCGCGGGAGAACTCGCGGTCACCGGCATTGGCCTCTTCGGTCAGTCCGCCCATAGCCTGATCGGTGAATGCGTCCCAGAGTCCGTCGTAGTCCATATGGTCCTTGGCGACGACATCACCGTACTTGTACCCCGAACGCGATTTCATCAGCATGTGCGGCGCCTGGCTCATCGATTCCTGCCCGCCCGCCACGACGACGTCGTACTCGCCGGCTCGGATCAGCTGAGCCGCTTGGGTGATCGTGTTGATGCCCGACAGGCACAGCTTGTTGACCGACACAGCCGGAACGGACATCGGAATGCCGGCTTTGACTGCCGCCTGTCGACCGGGGCCCTGACTATTACCAGCCTGCAGAACCTGGCCCATGATCACATAGTCGACGTCGGAGCCCTGAATGCCGGCACGATCGAGTGCCCCGGCGATGGCTTCGGCGCCGAGGTCGACGGCACTGAGTTTCGACAGCTCTCCCTGCAGTCGCCCGAACGGTGTGCGCGCTCCGGCGACGATCACTGCATCAGCCATATTTCCTCCTCGGATATCCGCGTTGCGGACGCGAGTCCGCAACACGTATGCATTTCTACACCCACCAGCCTAGTCGAGGCCCATGTGGCCTGCATCACGGGGTCCGCGCAGCCATGGATCAAGCCCTCGTCCACACCCTCGCATTCGCACCCAACACTCATGGAGTCTCCGTTAGAGTAGGACGAGGACAGCCTAAGAACACCCCCTTTCCAAGATGACAGGAGTTCGCTTCAGTGACGCCCACCGAAGAATTCCGCACAGCGATGCGCGGCTACGAGAAGAGTGAAGTCGATTCGCGACTGCAGCAGCTGCGCACCGAGGTCGAGTCGGTCCGCAAGGCCCTGGCCGATGCGCGCAGTCAGGTCATCAATGCAGATCGGGCGAAGCTGCAGATCGCAGGTGAGCTCTCCGAAGCCAAAGCACAGCTGAAGAAGGCTGCCAACGACAACGCAGAGGCGGCAGGGCCTCCCGGGAGCCGAATCGACCATCTTCTCAAGATCGCCGAGTCGCAGGCTCGCGAGACCCTGGCTCAGGCCAATTCGGATGCCGAGACGATCCGGAACAAGGCCCGCGCCGAGGCGGCATCCGCTCGCGCTCGGATGCACACCGAGAGCAACGACACACTGTCCAATGCTCGCTCGGAAGCCGATGCGATCATTTCCTCGGCCGAGCTGCGCGCCGAAGAGACGATCAAAGCCGCTGAGAAGCGTGCAGCCGAACTCAGCGCGACCACCGAACGCGAGACCAATCAGGCCAAGGAGGCGAATGCCGCTTCCGCCAAGGAGGCTCGTGAGAGTCTCGATCTCGAGCTTTCCGAACTGCGGGCGACCGCTGAGAAGGAAGCTGCGGATCTGCGTGCCGAGGCCAAGACCGAGGCAGAGGAGACAGTGGCCGCTGCACAGGCACAGGCCGATGAACTGCTCAAGTCCGCGAAGGCTCGCGACGAGGCTTCGAAGAAGGCCCGAAACGACTTCGACGTCGAGCTCGCGAACAAGCGCAAGGAAGCTGAGACCGAGCGCAAGAAGCGCTACGAAGAGGCTCAGGTCGAGAACAAGAAGCTCGTAGAAGAGGCTCAGGCACGCGCAGCGAAGGCCGACACCGAGGCCAAGGAAGCTGCCGAGCGTGCGGAGCAGACTCGCACCGACGCGGTGAAGAAGGCCGACGAGATCATCGCCGACGGAAAGTCCCGCGCACAGACGCTCATTGCGGAAGCTCGCGCCACCGCAGAGGCGACCATCGAGGAATCCGCGGCGGAGGCCAAACGCAATGTCGCCTCCGCGCAGTCGCAGGTCGATCTGCTCACGAAGCAGCGCAAGACGATCACTGCTCAGCTCGATCAGCTCCGTTCGCTGTTCGCTATGCCCGGAGTCATGGGCGGCGACTCGGTGGATCCGGCGAAGGCCGAATCGGCGTCTCACGCCACCGAGCAGATCGCCGACGGTCAGGAGCTCGAAGACCTGTTGGCCGACGATGACACGTCGGATGCGCCCAAGTCCGACGACTCCGCGAAGTCGACCGATGACGCAGGGTCGAGCGACGCCGAAACCTCGAAGTCCGGATCCGCTTCTGGCGGGGATTCGAAGTCGACCGGTCCTGCGAAGAACGATGGTGCCGGAGCCGAGGACAACGGCCCTGCGAAGGCTTCCGACGAGGCGGCCGAAAGCTCGAAGTCGACTCCTGCATCGAAGAACGCTTCAGAGTCGAACGCTGACTCTGCCGCTGATGACAAGGACACTGCTGGCGAGGATCTGCCCAACGGCGCCACAGACGAGGACACCATCTCGATCAACGCTCAGGTCTCCGGCTCGAACGACAACAGCTCGAAGACCTCGCGCTCGCGCAACTCGCTGCGCTGAGATCGTTTGAGTCGAGACCGACTGGGTCCAGACGAATCGAACTGAGACCGGCCGAATCGACTATGACGAAGGGACCCGCTGATGCGGGTCCCTTCGTCATAGTGAGGCACGTTGGCTGTCTGAGGTCTCAGTCGACTCCAGCCCTGTTTCCGACAGCCCAGAGATCATCTGATCTCACCCTGCCCTCACCGGAAACGGTCGAAGCAGTGCTGGTGCCAGTGCCGCCTGCTCTCAACCCCGATCTCGATACCGTAGGGAGCGTCCTGACGCCACGCAACGATATGACTCGAGGCAGCACTGACATCACGGCCGCAGCCAGGACAGACATAGACCTTGCCGGATTCGTTTCCTTTGACGGTCTGCACGGACCAGGTTCCGTCCGGAAATGAACGGCTTGTCCTCATGCCTGCCACAGAGTCGGACAGATCGCGGGGAGCCTGCTGCCATTTGTTCTTGCGACGCGAGGATGAAGATCGTGGCATTGAGTCATTGTCTCACGTAGGCTGAAGCGCGTGCGTCTAGTCATTGCCCAATGCTCCGTTGATTATGCCGGTCGTCTGACCGCCCACCTTCCGATGGCCACCCGCCTCATTATGCTCAAGTCTGACGGCTCGGTGCTCATCCATTCCGATGGCGGTTCATATAAGCCGCTGAACTGGATGACTCCCCCGTGCACGGTTCGGCATATCGAGCCCGACGCGGAGCAGGCAGAGGCCGGTCTGACGGAGCTGTGGGAGGTTTCGCAGACGAAGACCGGAGACCGTCTCGTCATCTCCATCGCCGAGGTTCTCGCTGACGACTACTATGAGTTCGGTGTCGATCCCGGGCTGGTCAAGGACGGAGTCGAAGCGCATCTGCAGGAACTGCTCGCCGAGCATATCGAGACCCTCGGCGAAGGCTACAGTCTGGTGCGCCGCGAATACATGACCGCGATCGGTCCGGTGGACATCTTGGCTCGTGACGACGGACAGAAGTCTGTGGCGGTGGAGATCAAGCGCCGCGGCGATATCGACGGTGTCGAACAGCTGACCCGCTATCTCGAGCTGATGAATCGCGATCCTCTCCTCAGCCCAGTCAACGGAGTCTTCGCTGCTCAGGAGATCAAACCGCAGGCACGCACTCTCGCCGAGGACCGCGGCATCCGCTGCGTCGTTCTCGACTACGATGCTCTCCGCGGAATGGACGACCCCGAGACGCGCCTCTTCTGATCACCCACGGTCAGCAGGCGTATAAGCTCACGGTCAACCCGCGGGATAGTCGGCCACCCACTCCCACCTCGCCGATCAACCCGCGGAATACCCCTCCGCCCACTCCAGCCTCGCCGATCAAGCCGAGCCGTGGTGCTCCCTTCGTGCAGCGTCCATAGCTCCTCAGCGCAGGCCCACACCGTCGATCAAGACGGACAGCGTCTATCGCCCCGTCTACGTAGCGACTTACGCTGTCCGCCTTGATAGAGCGTCAGGATCATGCTTCGTGACGGCTGTCGTCCATGACCAGTCGTCGTCGCGCTGACTCTCCGATACGCAGGAAGAGATCGGCGGAGAAGAGAACGCTCCACCGGACGCGGAAGACCACCAACCAACCCTCGTAGCGCAACGCATACTCGCGGCGCCGTTCACGTTCGAAAGTCACTTGCGGATCCGCTCCGTCGAGGTGGTAATCTCCTACATCATCGAACTCTGCGATGACCTTCGCCCGTCTATTGACGAAATCGGTACGGCCCAAGTGCTTGCCGTTTCCATCGCGAATGTCGACCTGCGGCTCGAACCCCGGAATCGAATGCTCGCCGAACCGCACCGCGCAGATCGACTCAGCGACGCTCTCGTGGCGTGCATCGACGTTCTCGAATACTTTGACGATCTTCCGTGTGCCTGTGCAAACAGGATGCGCTTCGCTGAAGGAACTCATCTGGTCGATAGTCACGACCGAGCTGCGCACAGCTGCATCGAGCGTTGCGACAGAGAATGCGAGCGGACAGTCCCGAGCAATGTCGAGCAGCGTCAGCAGGACCGTCGTCACCGGGATCCCATCGACGAACTCGTGCTCTGCACGCTCTAAGACGCGTCGCCGCACAAGCACCTTCGCCAGACGAACACCGCTGCGCGGACTCACCGATACGGCGAAGACGTCGTCCCGCTCGACGTATGGACTTGGAAGGCCGAGAACGATGAGTGCGCTGCGGTGAGAGAATACTGCGTCCGGAAGCAGGAGATCGACGTACGACCGGACGAGGATTCTCAGATCCACCACGCGTTTGCGCAGGCGCGACGACTCTATCGGCAGTGTGGTTGTGTGAGCCGCCGCTATCGCACTGACGAAACTGAGTGCCGGATCAGAACATTCTGCGGTGACAACATATCGCCCGCGTTCCAATCGTCGCAGACAGCATCGTTCGGCGGCTCTGATCCGGTGACAGTCCCACCCGGCCGCGAGCAGTGCGACAGTCGACAGACATCCATACATGCCTTCAAACATGGGTGACGAGACGCGGGAGAACCAGGATGAGAAGTCGGGCCGTGGACAACCCTCGACTCCTCCGCACAGACCGCATCGTAATGAGGATCGGCCGACGTGCAGGCCCGCGGAAGCACCGCGCAGGCCCTCGAACGGCGTTCGGTCGCAGTCGCCGTTCAAGGCGAAGCGCGAATTCCGCGCCGTTTACCTATCGACAGACGAGGGCGACCTTGAACGAGAGAGCGAACCTCGGACAGACGGGGGCCGGCTGGAACGAGCGCGACGACTACCGAAAGCCGAGGGCCGACTTGCACGAACGAGGCAACTCCTGACAGCCAGGGTCCGCGGAGTTCGTCTGGAGAGACCTAGTCGAAGCTGAGGACGTCGCGCTTCTCGACGCGTTCGATGTCGACACCGAGTGCGCGAAGATTGTCGACGAAATTCTCGTAGCCGCGTTCGATGTGATCGATTCCCGATACCTCGGTCACTCCCCCGGCCCGGAGGGCGGCCATGACCAAGCCCGCTCCCGCGCGGATGTCGGAAGCTTCGACTTCGGCACCGGAAAGACTCTCGCTGCCGGTGACGAGTGCATGGTTGCCATCGATACGGACCTTCGCACCGAGGCGGGCGATCTCCTGCACGAACCGCCAGCGCGCTTCGAACAGATTCTCAGACAGCAGACCGATACCGTCGGACACCGAATTCAATGCGATGACGAACGGCTGCAGATCCGTAGGGAATCCCGGGAACGGCATGGTGGCCACCCGGATGGCATGAGGACGCGACGCGCCGATGACGCGGAATCCCCTGCCCTGCGTGCCGTCACCGAGGATGATCTCGCCGAGATCTTCCACCGTGGCGCCCGAATCCCGAAGCTTCATTCCGATATTGGGCATGATGTCGAGCCCGACTCCGCGTATGGTCACATCGCCCGCGCTCAATGCGGCGCCGAAGGCGAAGGTTCCGGCGACGATGCGGTCGCCGACGGTGCGGTGGGTGACCGGCTGCAGCGATTCGACACCGGTGATGGTGAGGTCAGAGGTGCCGATCCCTTCGATCTGCGCCCCCATCTCGACGAGCATCGTACAGATGTCGACGATCTCGGGTTCGCGCGCGGCGTTGGCGATGGTCGTGGTGCCATGGGCGAGAGTCGCCGCCATGACGAGGTTTTCTGTGGCTCCGACGGAGGGGAATTCGAGGACGATCTCGGTACCGCGCAGACCCGTCGGAGCCTCTGCGACGAAATAGCCGTGGTCGAGGTGGACGACAGCGCCCAGGGCTTCAAGACCGGCCTGATGCATGTCGAGTCCCCGGGATCCGATGGCATCACCACCGGGAAGAGCCACATGTGCGGCTCGCATCCGTGCGGTCAGCGGGCCGAGGACGGAGATCGAAGCCCGCATTGCGCGGACGAGTTCGTAGTCGGCTTGGATGCCGACTTCGGCGGGGACGTCGATGCTCACGACGCCTTCTTCGGCGTCATAGTCGACCTCGCAGCCGAGGCGGACGAGCAGTTCGACCATGATCCGCACGTCGAGGATGGCCGGAACGTTGGTGATGGTCGTGCGTCCTACGGCGAGGAGACTCGCGGCCATGAGTTTGAGGACGCTGTTCTTGGCGCCTCTGACATCGATGGTTCCCGCCAACTGTGCGGGCCCGGTCAAGCGGAAGACATCCATTAAGTGAAACGTCCCATCGTCGGATTGAAGCCAGGAGGTGATGATTCGAGCCACGAAGCCATCGTGGACAGGGATTCGGTGTCCATTGCCAGAGACACGGAACGTGGACGACCGTCCGCCTTGCCATACGAGCAGTCGACGACGACCGCTTCGGGCAGAACCGAGTACTGCTCACCGGAGGTGGGCTTACGCCGAACGAGGATGTCGAGATCCGCGCGCGGCAATCGGAACGCGGCGCGCCGCGTCAGTGCGAAGACCGGATACCAGTCCAGGGAAGTGACCGAGAACACGGCGACACCCAAACGCCAACGTGGGCGAGAAGAATACTCCTCGCCCACGTTGATGGAACAGTCAAAGGCACCCGAGAGCTTCGAGATCGACCTGCGTCGGATCGTGACGACCACGATCAGAGCAAGCGCGAGTCCTACCAACGAGAGCAGAACGATCAGCAGGACAGAAGGGTTCACGGTTGCCAGTGTAACCTGCGGATCAGAGAAGTTCGGCCTGATCAGCGGCAATGATCACACGGTTGTTCTCCACCGAGAGGAATCCGCCATCGGCTTTGACCCTGATGGTGTCCTCTCCCGGGGTAAGAATCCGTGCTTCGCCGTCGGCGACGACACCCAGCACGGGCTCGTGGCCCGGCAGGATGCCGATTTCGCCGTCGAGGGTACGGGCGATGACGCGCTTGGCCTCACCGACCCATACCTCGCGATCAGCAGCCACGACATTCACTTCGAGCGTCGCCATGGCTTACTTCTGCATCTCTTCGTAGTTGCGCATAACGTCGTCGAGGCCGCCGACGTTGAAGAATGCCTGCTCCGGGATGTGGTCGACTTCGCCCGAGCAGATCTTCGAGAAGCCTTCGATCGTGTCGGCCAGCGGCACGGTCGAACCGGGAACCTGAGTGAATTTCTCAGCGGTGTAGGTGTTCTGCGAGAGGAACTGCTCGATGCGACGTGCACGGTGAACGACGAGCTTGTCCTCTTCACCGAGTTCGTCGACACCGAGGATGGCGATGATGTCCTGCAGCTCCTTGTTCTTCTGCAGAATCGCCTTGACCTCGTTGGCCACGCGGTAGTGTTCGTCACCGACGATCAGCGGATCGAGGATGCGCGAGGACGACGCGAGCGGGTCGATCGCCGGGTACAGACCGCGCGAAGCGATGTCACGGCTGAGCTCCGTGGTCGCGTCGAGGTGGGCGAATGTCGTCGCAGGCGCCGGGTCGGTGTAGTCATCGGCGGGAACGTAGATCGCCTGCATCGACGTGATCGAGTGACCACGCGTCGAGGTGATGCGCTCCTGCAGCAGACCCATCTCGTCAGCCAGGTTGGGCTGGTAGCCCACGGCCGAGGGCATGCGACCCAGCAGGGTCGAGACCTCGGAACCGGCCTGGGTGAAACGGAAGATGTTGTCGATGAACAGCAGCACGTCCTGGTTCTGCACATCGCGGAAGTACTCCGCCATGGTCAGTGCCGACAGCGCCACGCGCAGACGGGTGCCTGGCGGCTCGTCCATCTGGCCGAACACCAGCGCGGTGTCCTTGAAGACTCCTGCCTCATCCATTTCCATGATGAGGTCGTTGCCCTCACGGGTACGCTCGCCCACACCGGCGAACACCGAGGTGCCCGAGTGGTTGTGCGCGATACGGAAGATCATCTCCTGGATGAGGACGGTCTTGCCGACGCCGGCGCCGCCGAACAGACCGATCTTTCCACCCTGGACATAGGGGGTCAGGAGGTCGATGCTCTTGATGCCGACTTCGAGGATCTCTGTCTTGGACTCGAGCTCGTCGAAGGACGGTGCCGGACGGTGGATGGGCCACCGCTCGGAGATCTCCAGCTCCTCGCCGTCGGCGAGGTTGAGGCAGTCACCGGTGGTGTTCCACACGTGGTGCTTGGTCACGTCTCCGACGGGAACGGAGATCGGTGCGCCGGTGTCGACGACTTCCTGTCCGCGGACAAGTCCGTCGGTCGGCTGCAGCGACACTGCGCGGACCAGTCCGTTGCCCAGGTGAAGTGCGACCTCGAAGGTCAGCTTCCGGGTTCCTTCGGACAGTTCCACCGACGCGGTCAGTGCGTTGTAGATCTGGGGCACGGAGTCGAGCGGGAACTCGATGTCGACAACCGGGCCGATGACTCGGGAAATCCGGCCGAGGGCAGTGCCCTGTGCCGGAGAGGTTTCCGTTGCTGTGGCAGTCATGGTCTCTTTCTCTCTGCTCTCGCCGGTCAGTCGCCGGCTGCCGATGCCGCGAGGGCATCCGCCCCACCGACGATCTCGGTGAGTTCCTGGGTGATTTCCGCCTGGCGAGCCGTATTGGCCAACCGGGTGTAGGTCTTGATGAGATCATCCGCGTTGTCCGTGGCTGTCTTCATCGCCGCCTGTCGCGAGGCCTGCTCGGATGCTGCTGCGCTGAGCAGCGCCGACAGGATGCGCGAATCGATGTATCGCGGCAACAGTGCGTCGAGCACAGCCTCCGCACTCGGTTCGAACTCATAGAGCGGGAACGCGGGTGCGTCGGACGATTCCCCAGCCTGTCCGCCGGTCGATGCCTCTTCGGCGTCGACGACCTCCAGCGGAAGCAGGCGCCGGTATTCCGGATCATGCGTGACGCTGGAGACGAAACGGGTGAAGACGATGTAGATCTCGTCGATCCCTGAGTCGGCCGACTCCGGATCGAAGTTCTCCAACAGCGCCTCGCCGATCTCGCGTGCGTGCTCGGCCAGCGGATTCTCGGAGATGCCTGTCCAGGACTTCTCGATCTTGCGATCGCGGAAGGTGTAGTAGTTCTTGGCTTTGCTGCCGATCGTGAATAGGTCGACGCTTTTGCCCTCGTTGCGCAGCAGCCGAATGAGTTCCTCGGCTTCGCGCAGCAGATTCGCCGAATAGGCACCGGCGAATCCGCGGTCGGGTCCGATCACGAGGACGGCAGCGTGCTTGACGCTGTCCGACTCCGTGGTGAGAACGTGGTCCACGTTCGACTCGCTGGCCACTGCCGACACGGCCCGGGTCAGGGCGTTCGCGTACGGACTTGCGGCCTGCGAGCGGGCAATGGCCTTCTGAATCCGCGAAGCAGCGATGAGCTCCATCGCCTTGAAGATCTTCCTCAAGGACTGAGTCGAGCGGATCTTCTGTTTGAAGACCCTCTGCTGGGCTCCCATCAGTTCTTCCTTTCGCCGTTACGGAACAGGTTCAACGCTTCTGCCGAACGATCTGCTCCTGCTCGACCTCGTCGGAGGACGCGGCTGCGGTGTCTTCGCTGCCGACCTTCGAACCACTCTGGTCCGAGCTGGCGAAATTCTTGGTGAACTCGGCCAGGACTCTCTTCAGCTCTTCGGTCGTGTCGTCATCGAGCTTCAGCGTCTCACGGATGGTCGTGAAGATACCGGTCTTGCGCTCGATGTGATCGTGCAGTTCGGACTCGAAGCGGAGCACGTCGTCGACAGGGATCTCGTCGAGGTAGCCGTTGGTTCCGGCGAAGATCGACACGGTCTGCTTCTCGAACGGCATCGGAGCGTACTGACCCTGCTTGAGCAGTTCGGTCAGACGCGCACCCCGGGCCAGATCGCGCTTGGTCGCGTCGTCGAGGTCGGATGCGAACATCGCGAAGGCTTCGAGCGAACGGTACTGTGCCAGCGAGATCTTCAGCGTGCCCGAGACTCCCTTGAGAGCCTTCGTCTGAGCGGCACCACCGACTCGAGACACGGACACACCGACGTCGACAGCGGGACGCTGGCCGGCGTTGAACAGATCGGACTGCAGGAAGATCTGACCGTCGGTGATCGAGATGACGTTGGTCGGAATGAACGCACCGACGTCGTTGGCCTTCGTCTCGATGATCGGCAGACCCGTCATCGAACCGCCGCCGAGCTCATCGGAGAGCTTAGCGCAGCGTTCCAGCAGACGGGAGTGCAGGTAGAAGACGTCGCCGGGGTAGGCTTCACGGCCCGGCGGACGACGCAGAAGCAGGGACACGGCGCGGTAGGCCTCAGCCTGCTTCGACAGGTCGTCGAACACGATGAGGACGTGCTTGCCGTCGTACATCCAGTGCTGACCGATAGCGGAACCGGAGTAAGGAGCCAGGTACTTGAAGCCCGCAGGGTCCGAGGCAGGCGAAGACACGATGGTCGTGTACTCGAGCGCTCCGGCCTCTTCCAGCGAACGGCGAACGCCGGCGATGGTCGAGCCCTTCTGGCCGACGGCCACGTAGATGCAGCGGACCTGCTTCTTCGGGTCTCCGGTCTCCCAGTTGGCCTTCTGGTTGATGATCGTGTCGATCGCCAGAGCGGTCTTACCGGTCTTGCGGTCACCGATGACCAGCTGACGCTGGCCACGGCCAACGGGGATCATCGCGTCGATGCTCTTGTAACCGGTCTGGAGAGGCTCTCGCACTTCCTGGCGGTCCATGACGCCGGCGGCTTGGAGCTCGAGCTCACGGCGGCCGACGGTCTCGATGTCGCCGAGTCCGTCGACGGGACGACCCAACGGATCGACGACACGGCCGAGGTAGCCGTCGCCGACCGGAATCGAGAGGACCTCGCCGGTGCGGTACACGTTCTGCTCTTCGGCGATTCCGGAGAACTCACCGAGGATGACGACGCCGATCTCGCGTTCGTCGAGGTTCTGTGCCAGGCCCAGTGTGCCGTCTTCGAACCGCAGGAGTTCGTTGGCCATGGTGCCGGGCAGGCCCGAAACGTGAGCGATACCGTCACCAGCGGTGACGACCTTGCCGACCTCGGTCTTTTCCGAGCTCTCCGGGTTGTACGAATCAACGAACTTCCCGAGAGCGTCCCGGATCTCTTCCGGGCGAATTGTCAGTTCCGCCATCTGGTTTCCCTGCTTCCTTTACTCAAATCTTGCGTCCGACGACCGGTGGGCCGCCGATGCCGGAGAAGCCGGCCACTAGTGTCAACCTGCGAGCTTGCGCTGCACATCGGCCAGTCGATCGGCCACGGTCGAGTTCATCATCTCGTCGCCGACCTGCACCCGGACTCCCCCGAGAACATCGGGATCGACCTGGACATTGAGGACGAGGTCGCGACCATAGCTGGCCGACAATGCCGCCTGCAGCCTTTCGGTCTGCGACTCGCTCAGAGGCCGGGCGACGGTGACGTCCGCAACCGACCGCTGCTGGCGGGCGGCGAGGATATCGCTGTACTGGTCGAGCGCCTTCGCCACGCGGAGTCCGCGAGGGTGCAGGGCAGCCTGTTCGACCAGCTTGATGGTGTCTGGCTGTGCCTTGCCGGTGAGCAGGTCCGAGACGAGAGCGCGCTTGCTCTCATCGGTGGCCTGCGAATCAAGCGCGCGGGACAGCTCGTGGTTGGATTCCAGCAGACGCGCGAAGCGGAAGATCTCCTCTTCGACCTGCCCCAGCTTTCCGTCGGCCTGTGCGGCAGCGGCGATCGCTGTCACACCTGCGACTTCGAGGCTGGTGACGAGGTCCTGGGTCCGCGCCCAACGGTGACCGACGGCCTTGTCGCTGATACGCAGAACCGCATCCATGATCCGAGTCGAGAACAGAGTCCGCAGCAGCTGCTGCTTCCTCTCGGCCGACTCGGAGGAGTCTGCCAGAGCCTTGCGCAGCCCGACATTCTCGGCGAGGACGCCGACGAGTGCCAGAGTCTCCTCACCGATCTGTCGGGAGTCTCCCCCGGAGATCTCGGAATTCGCGGTCTCGAGGACAGCCTGCAGGGACAATCTGCTCGACTGGAGCATCACGCCCCCTTGACCGGCTGCGCGGACGAGTTGGACTCGAGATCGGAGATGAAGCGATCAACCACATTGGCCGAACGCTGGTCATCGGTGAGTGACTCACCGACGATGCGCGATGCCAGGTCCGTGGCAAGAGTGCCGACCTCGGAACGCAGCTGCACCATGGCGGACTGACGTTCGGCGTCGATCTGAGTCTGTGCCTGAGCGATGATGCGATCAGCCTCGGAGTGAGCCTGGGCCTTCATGTCGGCGATGATCTGGGCGCCCTCTTCCTGAGCCTCGGCGCGCAGTCGTGCAGCTTCGGCACGACCGTCGGCGAGCTGCTTCTGATACTCGGCCAGAGCCTGATCGGCTTCGGCCTGCACCTTCTCGGCCTTCTCAATTCCACCCTGGATGCGCTCAGCACGCTCGTCGAGGGTCTTGTTGAAGGCGGGAAGGACGTACTTCCAGACAACCAGGAAGACGATCAGCAGACAGACGGCACTCCAGAGGATGTCGTAGGCCGCCGGGAGAAGCGGGTTCTCCGCGGAGGCGACGATGTTTACCGGAGTCATCTTTCAGTCCTCTTCGAGATCAGGGCAGGAAGAACGGGGTGGCGATACCGATGAGGGCCAGGGCCTCGATCAGAGCGATACCGAGGAACATGTTTCCGCGCAGGGCGCCGGCCATTTCGGGCTGACGGGCGGTTCCCTCGATGGTCTTGCCGATGACGATGCCGACACCGACACCGGGGCCGATTGCGGCGAGGCCGTAACCGATCGTCGAAACGCTACCTGAGACTTCGGCGAGCATATCCATAGGATGCTTTTCCTTTCATAATGAAGTCGGGTGGTTGGCCCGACCGTGCAACTCGTGAGTTACGGATCTAGGGGTGTGATCTCAGTGTTCGTCCGAGATCGCGGCGTTGATGTACACACAGGACAGAAGAGCGAAGATGTAGGCCTGCAGCACGACGATGAGCATCTCCAGGATGAAGACGAACATGCCGCCGGCAAAGGTGACGATGCCGAAGAACTGGAATCCGTTGGCGGCGTCGAAGAGGAAGAAGCTCGTGGCGGAGAAGCAGAGGACGAGCAGGAGGTGGCCGACCATCATGTTCGCGAAGAGTCGGATCGCCAGAGTGAACGGCTGGGTGACGAACTTCGTGATGAACTCGATCGGGATGAGCAGGATGTGCATCGCCGGCGGGACGCCGGGCAGGATGAGCGAATCCTTGAGGTAGCGGCCGAGGCCCTTCTCTGCGATGCCGGCCCAGTGGTAGGTCACATAGACCACGAGGGTCAGCACGATCGGCATGCCGATGACGCCGGTGCCGGGCATGTTGAGGAACGGAATGAGCTTCGTGACGTTCCAGAAGAGGATGCCGAAGAAGATCGCCACGATCAGCGGCATGAACTTCTTGGCCTTCTCCTTGCCCATCGTGTCCTCGGCGATGCCGACGGTCACGAATTCCATGGCGAGCTCCATGCTCGACTGGAAGCGGGACGGAATGAGCTTCATGCGCTTGGCCCAGACGGCCAGGAGCACAACGACGGCGACGGTGGCGATGATGCGGATGAGCATCACGCGGTTCATTTCGAACGGTGTGCCCTCAAAGAGGAACGAGGCTGGAAAGAATTCAGCCATCGACGGTGCGTGGAAGCCGCCTTCTGCAGCACTGACTGTTGTGTTCGCGGCGTTGAGTGTTCCCACGTTTTTACTACTCTCCCATGGTCAAGGGCCCTGATGGCCTGGCCTTGGCCCCACACTGATGGCGAGGCTTGAGGTTCAGGAGCGACAAAGGGCGAAGATCCGCCCAAGCACCGGGTCTACTCTACCAACTGTAGAGAGTGACCGACAAATTCATCAGGCTTCTCTGTGCAATTTCTGTCAACGATTTTATACGACGCGTCATTCGTCTTGCGCCTCACCCGATGACGCGTCTCAGATGGGTGCGACGATTGGTCTCCGCTCGACTATCTCGCCTCCGGATCGACATAGGGAACGCGTCCCTTGACCACGGTGATCGCCTCGACGAGCGAGGTGCCGATCACCGCGACCACGATCGTGAAGAAGGCGACCGTGCCGTCGAGCCAAGCCGCATCCTTGATGCGCCAGATGACGATCATGAAGATGAAGGCCTTGAAGAGGAAGCCGATGCCGAGGAACCCGGCGATCGCGGTCAGTCCCATGTTCCGTCCGACGTACATGACGACGAGGGTGATGATGATGAAGACCGCAGCCAGTCCCCCGCCGACGGCTCCGCCGACGAGTCCCGTCATCCCCGAGACCAGCCAGCCGATGCCCATTCCGAGGGCCGCGACGACGAGGACGAGGATGATGCCGCGGATGAGCAGGGTCCTCCAGACGCGGGTCCAGGCTGCTTCGACTTCGGTCTCTCGGCGCGGTATCGGGTCGGTCACGCGATTTCCTCTCTGGCTTTCTGACGCATGCGAAGGGGATAGAAGGTGAAGATCAGGGTGATGGCAGCGAGGCCGCCGATGACGCAGGCCGAGAACAGCCAACCCTTGAACAGGAGCAGCACCGATCCGAAGGCGATGAGCGCCGTCCAGGTATAGAGGATGAGCACCGCACGCGCGTGGGAATGTCCCAGACGCAGCATCCGGTGGTGGAGATGTTTGGCATCGGCGGAGAACGGAGACTGTCCGGCACGCAGCCTGCGCACCACGGCCAGTCCGAGGTCGAGCAGCGGCAGGAACATGACGGCCACCGGCAGAATGATCGGCATGAAAGTGGCGAACGCTCGCTCCTGACCGATCAGCGCCGGGTCGACCTGGCCGGTGACCCTGATCGTCGAGGCGGCGAGCAGCAGACCGATGAGCATCGACCCGGAGTCGCCCATGAAGATCCTCGCCGGATTGAAATTGTGCGGGAGGAAACCGAGGCAGGCGCCGACGAGGATCGCGATGATGAGCGAGGCGAGGTTCGCATACGACTCCGGTGAAGCGTCACGAGCGAGCCAGTAGGAGTAGATGAAGAAGGCGCTGCCGCCGATGGCGACGACGCCCGCGGCGAGACCGTCGAGTCCGTCGACGAAGTTCACCGCGTTGATGGTCACGAGGACGACGAGGACCGTGACGATGATCGACATCCGCGGGGAGCCGATGATGACTCCGCCGAAGGGAATCGACAGCAGCGCCACTCCCTTGATCGCCATGAAGCCTGCGGCGAGAGCCTGACCGGCGAGCTTCGCCATCCAATGCAGGTCCCAGATGTCGTCGATGACTCCGAGCAGACACAGCAGGCCGGCGGCTCCGGCGATTCCGATGATCGGGCCCAATTCGACGAAGATCCGATTGAGAAAGGGCATCTGGGAGGCGAAGATGAGGCCGGCCAGAAGACCGCCGAACATCGCGACTCCGCCCAGCCTCGGCGTCGGAACGGAATGGACGTCGCGGTCACGCAGCGGTGAGAAGATCTTTCCTCGTTCGGCCACCCGCTTGACCATGGGGGTCAGCAGGTACGCCACGAGGGCGGAGACGACGAGGATGAAGAGGTAGGCGCGCACTCAGCCGTCCAGGTCGATGAGTTCGGGGACGATTTCACGCAGGTCCTCGGCGGTGATCGGGCCGCGGCGCAGGATGCGGGGCACGTCGCCGCTGAGGTCGATGATCGTCGAGGACATTCCCGACTCCCGCACTCCGCCGTCGACGTAGATGTCGACATCGTCGCCGAGCATCTCCTGCGCTTCGTCGGCGGTCCGGGCGGCGGGCTGTCCGGAGATGTTCGCGCTCGACACGGCCAGCGGCCCGGTGCGGCCGAGCAGGGCCAGCGCCGATTCGTCGTCGGGCATGCGCACGGCCACGGTTCCGTGGGTATCACCGAGGTCCCAATCGAGGGAGGGCTGAGCGTTCGCGATGATCGTCAGCGGTCCGGGCCAGAATTTCGCGGTCAGTGCCAGCACGGTCTCATCGACCCCGTCGACGAGTCCGAAGATGGTCTCCGCGCGTGGAACGAGAACCGGAGGCGGCATGTCCCGCCCCCGGCCTTTGGCCGCGAGCAGAGCCGCGACAGCCGATGCGCTGAAGGCATCGGCGGCGATCCCGTAGACCGTATCGGTGGGGATGACGAGCAGGTTGCCTGTGTCGACGACTCGCGCGCACTCGTCGAAGACGAGTTCACGGATCTCTTCTTGGCTGACGTCGAATCGTCTCGACACGAGTTCTCCGTTTCGTATGTTCGGTGTGATCTCGGTGCTGGGCCGTGGGGGGGGGCACCGGATTGGTCTCCGCGGTCTCCTACGCCTCGCGGCGCGCCACTGTATAGCGGTCGCGTCCAGTGTAGTCCTGGAATGTGGCAGCGTGTCTCAGACTGGCCGTGGCCGCCAGGAGTTCCCGTGCCCCTTCACCCTGTTCCTCACTGTGTTCCATGAGGAAGAGTCCGCCGGATCTCAGCAGCTGTTCGGCTTGACTGATGATGAGTCCCGGAATCTCCAAGCCTGAATCCCCACCATAGAGCGCGGCCCCGGGATCGTGTTCGGCGACCTCCGGGTCCCGCGGCACGGCGGAATCGGGAACATAGGGCGGGTTCGTCACTACGATGTCGGCACGCCCGCACAGATCGGGCCGAGCATTCGCGATCGTCGTCGCATCGTCGGAGATGAACTCGACCGTCGACGCGCCGAGGCGGCACTGCCCGAGGTTCTTCAGCGACCATTCCAGGGCGGCGGGTTCGCGTTCGACGCCGAGGACGTCGACGCGGTCGAATTCGGTGGCCACGGACAGGGAGATCGCTCCCGAACCGGAACACAGGTCGATGACGAAGGGGCGCCGAGCCTTGTCGTTCTTCGTCGTCGAGTCAGTTTCGGCGAGTTCGGACAATTCGGTCAGAACGGCTCCGGCGAGCAGCTCCGTCTCCGGCCGGGGAACGAAGACTCCGGGGCCCACCTGCAGCTGCAGATGCCGGAAGTGGGCGATGCCGGTGAGATGCTGCAACGGTGTCCGCTGCCGCCGCTGGTCACAGAGTTCGGCGAATCGTGTGCTCACCGACTCCGGCACGGGTTCGTCGAAGAGACGGCGGCGGCTCAGCGCTGCCCGGTCGATCGACCATGCGTGGGCGAGCAGCACGAGCGCATCGGCTTCGGGACTCGCTATGCCTGCTTCGGTGAAGAGTGTGGTCGCCCCGCGGAGGAGGTCGGAGACGAGAGTCGGCCTGACGGTGTCCAGGTCAGTCCCCCAGTGCGTCGAGGCGTGCGGCCTTGTCCGCGTCGCGGCAGGATCCGATGACCGGGTCGAGTTCGCCAGCGAGCACCTGATCGAGATTGTAGGCCTTGTACCCGGTGCGGTGATCGGTGATCCGGTTCTCCGGAAAATTGTAGGTGCGGATGCGCTCCGAGCGATCAACGGTGCGCACCTGCGAACGACGGATGTCTGCTGCTTCCGCTGCGGCCTCTTCGGCCTGCTTGGCCAAGATCCGAGCACGGAGCATGCGCATCGCTGCGTCTTTGTTCTGCAGCTGGGACTTCTCGTTCTGGCAGCTCGCGGTGATACCGGTCGGCAGGTGCGTGATGCGCACCGCGGAGTCCGTGGTGTTCACGGACTGGCCGCCGGGTCCGGACGAGCGGTAGACGTCGATGCGCAGATCGTGTTCGTCCAGCTGGATCTCTTCGGGTTCATCGACTTCGGGGAAGACGAGCACCCCGGCTGCGGAGGTGTGAATGCGTCCCTGCGATTCGGTGACCGGCACCCTTTGGACACGGTGCACTCCGCCTTCGAACTTCACCCAGCCGTAGGCGCCGTCGTTCTTCGCCTTGACGGCCATGGTGACGTCCTTGTATCCGCCGAGGTCCGAATGCGTGGCGTCGAGGATCTGGCTCGACCAGCCGCGCGAGTCGATCCACCGCTGGTACATCCGCAGCAGGTCTCCGGCGAACAGTGCGGATTCGTCTCCGCCTTCGCCGGCTTTGATCTCGATGATGGCGTCTCGGGAGTCATCCGGGTCGCTGGGTACCAAGAGATCTTTGAGCTCACCCTCGGCCGTCTCCATCTCTGCGGACAGACGCTTGGCCTCCGCAGCGAAGTCGGCGTCGTCCTCGGCCAGCTCCACGGCGGCTGCGTGGTCGGCTGCGAGTTGGGCGAAGTGCCGGGCGGCCGCGGCGACCTTGTCGAGTTCCGCGTACCGCCTGGTCAGCTTCTTGGCCCGGCCGGCGTCAGCGTGAACCGCGGGGTCGGAGAGTTCCTCCTGCACCCGGGCGTGCTCATCGAGCAGTGCGCTGACGCTGGCCGTGAGGGTGTCGTCGACCATCTCAGCTGTTGTCGGTCGACGACTTCGGCAGCGGGGTCGTCTTCTGCACCTGCATGAGGAACTCGACGTTCGAGCCGGTCTCCTTGAGCTTCGACATGAGCAGTTCGACAGCCTGCTGCTGCTCGAGGCCCGAGAGCAGTCGGCGCAGCTGCCACATGACCTTCGTCTCTTCCTTGGTCATGAGCATCTCTTCGCGGCGGGTGCTCGAGGAGTTGACATCGATGGCCGGGAAGATGCGCTTGTCGGCAAGCTGACGGCTCAGACGCAGCTCCATATTGCCGGTGCCCTTGAACTCTTCGAAGATGACTTCGTCCATCTTGGAGCCGGTCTCGACGAGAGCGGTGGCGAGTATGGTCAGCGAGCCGCCGCCTTCGATGTTGCGTGCAGCACCGAAGAACTTCTTCGGCGGGTAGAGCGCATTGGCGTCGACACCGCCGGAGAGGATCCGACCGGATGCAGGCTGGGCGATGTTATAGGCACGTCCCAGGCGCGTGATGTTGTCGAGCAGCACGACGACATCGGAACCCATCTCGACGAGACGCTTGGCGCGTTCGATGGCGAGTTCGGCGATCGTGGTGTGGTCGTCGGCCGGACGGTCGAAGGTCGAGGCGATGACTTCGCCCTTGACCGCACGCTGCATGTCCGTGACTTCCTCGGGACGTTCGTCGACGAGGACGACCATGAGGTGCGCTTCGGGGTTGTTCTCCGTGATCGCGTTGGCGATCTGCTGCATGATCGTCGTCTTGCCGGCCTTCGGAGGCGCGACGATGAGTCCGCGCTGACCCTTGCCGATGGGTGTGATGAGATCGATGAGACGGGTCGAGTGCAGCTTCGAGGTGGTCTCGAGGCGCAGACGATCCTGCGGGTAGAGCGGAGTCAGCTTCGAGAACTCGACACGGCTGCGGGCATCGTCGACGGTGAGCCCGTTGACGGAATCGAGGCGGACGAGAGCATCGAACTTCTCGCGCTTGTTGTTACGCTGTTCGTTTTCACGCGGCTGACGGATCGCACCGGCGACAGCGTCGCCCTTTCGCAGACCGTTCTTCCGCACCATGGATGCCGAAAGATAGACGTCGTTCGGTCCCGGCAGGTAACCCGAGGTGCGGAGGAAGGCGTAGTTGTCGTGGACGTCGAGGATGCCGCCGACGGGGATGAGCACATCGTCGTTGCGGATGTCCGGCTCGTCGTTGCCGCGGCCGCGGCGCTTCCGGTCACGGCCCCGTCCGCGGCGGTTGTTGCCGCGATCGTCATCGTCGTTGCTGCGGTTGCGACGATCGTTGCGGTCGTTGTTGCCGCCCCGTTCGCTGCGGTGGCCGCGATCGTTGCCGCCGTCCCGGTCATTGTTGCCCCGACCGTTGCCGCCGCTGCGGTCATTGCCGCCTCGGTTGTCGTCGGTACGGTCGTTGTTCCGGCTGCGACGGTCGTTGTCGCGCCCTCCGCGGTGGTCACGGTCGGAGCGGTCCTGGTCGCCGGAGCGATCTTGGCCGCCGTGGTCGGCCGCTTCCTCACCGCTGCCGTCGCGGCCCTCGGTCTGGGGCTCGGAGCCCCGGGAGCGAGAACGACTGCGGCGAGAGCGCTGACGATCCTGGTCGCCGCCGTTCTCCTCGGAGGGTGCTCCCCCTGACTGGTCCGCACCGGACTCGTTCGCCGTCGAAGACGACGAGGACTCGGAGTTCGGTTCGATGATGAGCGCCGGGGCGTCCTCGGACGCGGAAGCGGCAGAGCGACGCGAGGAGCGACGGTTCGTCGACTCCTGCTTCTTCTCGTCCTGCTTCACCGCCGGCTTCTCGGTCTGGGCGGCCGGTTCCGCGGCGGGCTTCTTCTCGGTGGGGGCGGACTTCTTCTCAGCGGATCCGCCCGAGTGGCTGTTGATGGCGTCGATCAGTTCGCTCTTGCGAAGGCGACGGTAACCCTTGATTCCCAGCCCGGCAGCCATTTCCTGGAGCTGAGGCAGCCGCAGCGCTGTGAGGCTGCCTGTGCGCGGGGTGGAATCCTGAGTGGTGGTTTCAGACACGAAGGTCCTTCTCCCTCTTTCGGCCGTGCGGCATGTGCCGTTTGCTCACGGCGACGGAAACACCATTGACGGTGCGTTGTGAAAGAAAACCTGCTAAAGAATGAGCAGGAGATGTTCCAGAATGTATGACATCGGCGACGGACCTGTGTAGAACAGCGGGAAGCCGTGCCCTGTCGGAACACCCACAGTCTACTTGTTCGGAGACGATCTGGCGAATCGTTTCCTCAGATTTCTCGGCGCACCCGGTAACCACCGAGGTCAATCGCGGTGCGCTGAGCGACGAAGCCTTCTGCCACGAGTGCGTCGGGCACCGCCTCGGCGAGGACGAGCACCGTCGGTCCGGCGCCGGAGACCACGGCCGGGAGACCCTCGGCGCGCAGTGCGTCCACCAGCGCCATCGACTCCGGATAGGCGCCGCGACGGAATTCCTGATGGAGCTGGTCGCGGGTGGCTTCGTAGAGCACCTGGGAGTCATTGCTCATCCCGTGGACGAGCAGGCCCGCCCGAGCCGAATTGTCAGCCGCGATCGCGTGATCGATGCCGGCGGGAATGAGTCCACGTGCAACCTCGGTGTCAAGGCGGAACGACGGCACGAGCACAGTGACCGTCTCGACGGTGCGCACTGGCACCTGCCACGACTTCACAGGCTCCGACAGAGAGACGGTGAGTCCGCCGAAGATTGCGGGGGCAGCGTTGTCCGGATGCCCCTCGACGGCGGTGGCGATCTCGAGGATCCGGTCCCGGCTCAGCTCGACTCCGGTCGACCAGGCTCCGAGTTCCGCTGCGAGGCCGATGCCGGCCACGACGGCCGCGGCCGAGGAGCCGAGTCCGCGGGAATGAGGAATCCGGTTGTCGCACTCCAGCGACAGACGCGGCTTCAAATCCGCCGCGACGGCGGGAAACTCCGAGTCGAGCACCTCACCGATGATGCGCATGATCAGGTGCGAGCCGTCCCGGGGCAGCACCTCGGCGCCCTCCCCCGTCACCTCGACGCAGCGGTGAGGATCGACCGCTGCGTCGTGGACGGTGAGGCTGAGGGTGTCGATGATGTCGAGGGCCAGCCCGTACGAGTCGTAGCCAGGTCCCAGATTCGCCGAGGTGGCCGGGACCTCGAGTCGGACGCGCACCCTCAGCTGTCCTCGAGTCCCAGGGCGCGTGCGGCGCTGACGGCGTCGACGGAGACCCGCTTGGTCTCGATATCGGACCCATCGGCGGTGTGCAGTGCCCAGCTGGGGTCCTTGAGTCCGTGACCGGTCACGGTGACCGCGATCGTCGCATCGGCAGGGACCCGACCGGCGTCGGCCATCTTCAGCAGACCCGCCACCGAGGCGGCCGAACCGGGTTCGACGAAGATGCCCTCTTCGCTGGACAGGATCTTGTGGGCGGCGAGGATCTCGTCGTCGGTGACCGAATCGATGAGACCGCCCGAGTCGTCACGCGCCGCTTCGGCCTGCGTCCAGCTGGCGGGGTTGCCGATGCGGATGGCGGTCGCCACCGTGTCCGGTTCGTCGACGGGGTGACCGAGCACCAGCGGTGCGGCACCGGCGGCCTGGAAGCCCCACATCTGAGGCAGCTGTTTGGAGATCCCGTGTTCGCGGTATTCGTTGTAGCCCTTCCAGTACGCCGTGATGTTGCCGGCGTTGCCGACGGGCAGAACATGGATGTCGGGAGCGTCGCCGAGGACGTCGACGATTTCGAAGGACGCGGTCTTCTGACCTTCGATACGATCGGGATTGACCGAGTTGACGAGATGGACCGGGTAAGACTCCGAGAGCTTGCGGCACAGCGTCAGGCAGTCGTCGAAGTTTCCGTCGACTTCGAGCAGAGTCGCTCCGTGGGCGATGGCCTGGCTCATCTTCCCCGGCGCGATCTTCCCGGTGGGCACGAGCACAGCGCAGGTCAGTCCGGCCTTCGTGGCATAGGCGGCGGCAGAGGCCGAGGTATTGCCCGTCGAGGCGCAGATGACGGCTTTGGCACCATGGGCCACAGCCTTTGTGATCGCCATCGTCATACCACGGTCTTTGAACGACGCAGTCGGATTGAGGCCCTCGTACTTCACCCACACTTGGGCACCGGTGCGTGCGCTGAGCTTCTCCGCCCTGATCAGCGGGGTCCCGCCCTCACCGAGTGTGACGGCAGGAGTATCAGCGGAGATGTCGAGGAGGCTGCGATATTCCTCGACGACGCCCTGCCACTGGTGTCTGGGGTAGTTCATAGTCACTGTCCTTCTACGCGGATCACGGATTTGACGGTGTGGACGACAGGCAGATCGACGAGTCGATCGACCGTCTTCTGCAGAGTCGAGTCGGTGTTCGAGTGGGTGGCCAGCACGAGCTTCGCGTGCTGGACGCCGTTGTCGTCGATGTCCCCGATCGTCTGTCGCATCAGTTCGATGGATGCCCCTTCATCGGCGAAGACCTCGGAGACCGCGGCGAGCACACCAGGACGGTCGACCACGTCGAGGGTGATGTGGTACCTGGTCGTGATCGCCGAGATCGGCAGGATCGGGTAGTCCTCGTGGAAGGGGCGTTCGTACTGTCCGCGTCCGCCGAGCACCTTGCGCCTGGCCACGGACACGAGGTCGCCGAGCACGGCGGAAGCGGTCGGTGCTCCCCCGGCTCCCTGTCCGTAGAACATCAGCTCGCCGGCGGCTTCGGCCTCGATGAACACGGCGTTGAAGGCACCGCGGACGGATGCCAGTGCGTGCCCTTGGTCGAGAAGCGCCGGATAGACGCGCGCCGAGAGTCCGGCGCCCGCCGGTGATGAGGCCACACGTTCGCACACGGCGAGGAGTTTGATGACGAAGCCCTGGTCCCGGGCGGTCTCGACCATCTCGGCGGTGACGCCTTCGATGCCTTCGACGTGGACGTCGTCGATCGACACGGGTGCATGGAATGCCAGAGACGACAGGATCGCAGCCTTCGCCGCCGCATCGTGTCCGCCGATGTCAGCGGTCGGATCGGCCTCTGCGTATCCGAGCCCTTGGGCGGCGGTGAGCGCCTGGTCGAAATCCCAGCCCTCAGAGTCCATCTGGTCGAGGATGTAGTTCGTCGTGCCGTTGACGATGCCCATGATGCGTTCGATCCGGTCGCCGGCCAGCGAATCGCCGACTGGTCGGATGATCGGGATAGCCCCTGCCACCGCCGCTTCGTGCTCGAGGCGAACACCAGCGGCGTCGGCAGCGGACATGAGCTCGCCGTAGCTGGCGGCCAGCAAAGCCTTGTTCGCGGTCACGACCGATGAACCCTGGCGCAGCGCTGCGGTGATGAGCGAGCGGGCGGGTTCGATTCCGCCCATCAGCTCGACGACGATATCGGCTCCGGCGATGGCCGCCTCGGCGTCGGTCGTCAACAGCTTCTCGTCGATTCCCGGACGGGCCTTCGAGGCATCGCGGACGACGATGGCGCTCAGCTCCAACGGAGCGCCGATGCGCTCGGCCAGGCCCTCCGCACGATTCTGGATTCGGGCGGCGACCTCCGTGCCGACGACTCCGCATCCGAGCATGGCAACCTTCAGTGCCTGCATTTCCTCACCTTTTCCGCTCTTGTCTCTCACACTCATCAGTTCGACGCCTCTCCCCCGGCCATTCCCGGATCCGTGGCGAACATCTGCGTGTGGTCTTCGGGGGTCACGATCCACTCAACTCTATCGGCCTCGACGGCCAGCACGCCCGGCCGGGGCAGATGGTTGTAATTATTGGCCAGCGAGCGGCAGTACGCCCCGGTGGTGGGGACCGCGACGAGATCGCCTGCGGTGACGTCTGCACCCATGTATTCGTCGCGGACGATGATGTCACCGGATTCACAGTGCTTGCCGACGACCCGCACGATCGCAGGCTCGGCGTTCGAGTTCCGGTTGGCCAGGGTGCACGAATAGTCCGCGTCGTAGAGCGCCGTGCGGATGTTGTCGCTCATTCCCCCGTTGACAGCGACATATGTGCGGGTGCCGCTGTCCGTGCTCACCTGTTTGACGGTGCCGACCTCGTAGAGAGTGAACACCGCCGGGGAGACGATGGCGCGACCTGGTTCGATGGAGATCCTGGGCACGCTCGTGCCCAGGCCCCGGCATTCCTTGGCCACGACGGCGGCGAGCTCTGCGGCCATCTCCGCGACCGGGATCGGGGTGTCCTGGGAGGTGTAGCGGATGCCGAAGCCGCCGCCGAGGTCGACATCGGGAAGGTCGATGCCGTGTTCACCCATGATCTCGGCTCGGAAGGCGAGTACGCGGGCGGCGGCGACCTGGAATCCGGAGATGTCGAAGATCTGCGAACCGATATGGGAGTGGAGACCGTCGAGACGCAGATGTTCGGATTCGACGACCAGACGGGCGGCCCGGGCGGCGGTGCCGTCGGCGAGAGAGAGCCCGAACTTCTGGTCTTCGTGGGCCGTGGCGATGAAGTCGTGGGTGTGCGCTTCGACGCCGACCGTGACTCGCAGCATGACCGGGGCGACCGTTCCTCTGGCCGCAGCGATGGATTCCAGACGTGCGACCTCATCGAGGCTGTCGACGAAGATCCTGGACACGCCGTAGTCGAGGGCGTATTCGAGCTCCGCCGCCGATTTGTTGTTTCCGTGCAGCCCGACGCGGTCGCCGGGGACACCGGCGGCGCGGGCGATCATCATCTCGCCCAGGGAACAGGTGTCGAGGCCGAGCCCGGCCTCATGCACCCAGCGGGCCACAGCTGTGCACAGGAAGGCCTTCCCGGCGTAGAACACATCGGCTCCGGCCAGTCCCTTCTCCACGGAGAAGGCGTTGGAGAACGTGCTCAGGTAGACCTCGGCACGGCTGCGGAAGTCAGCGGCGTCCATGACGAGAGTGGGGGTCCCGTAGCGTTCGGCCAGGTCCGTCACGGAATGACCGGCGATCGTGAGCACTCCGTCGTCGGTCTTCGTGACGTTGTCCGACCACAGACTCGGCAGCAGCGCATTGACGTCATCGGGATAGGGCAGCCACACCGGGGCAGGTGTCGCGTGCAGTGTCCCTGCGATATGTGCGGGCATCAGATCCTCTCCGGGGCCGAAGCGCCCAATTGTCGTAGTCCTGCGGCTAGGACGATGATTACAGCTCTCAGAGCGAAGAGCCGGGAGGCATGGGTGACGGTGATGTCCTCATCGACCGTCGGAGTGACCGGGCAGCGGCGGATCCAGTCCTCGACGGCATCGCCGAGCTCGATTAGAGCGTTGACGAACAGATCGTTCTCGCCGAGGCGGCGCGAGCGTTCCAGCGCTGACGGCAGTCCCGCCACGGCATTGAGCAATCGAGTTTCGCTCGGATCGTCGAGTCTCGCCGCGTCGACGGCCTCGGACAGGATTCCCGCCCGGTGCGCCCGCCGCTGCTCCCGGCAGGCGGCGGCATGGCTGCGCTGCAGGCTGTTCACCGCGACCGGGTCGACGTCACGGTCGAGATCACCGGCGACAGGCGCCTGTGCCGATTCCCGGTCCGCAGCGACGAGCAGTGTGCGCAGCGGCGACTCGTCGTGTTCCGCTCCCACGATCGAATCGGTCTCCCCCGCTGCGGTGATGATGTCGCTGAGCACATGTGCTCGGCCAGCGGGAGTGAGGGTCACGTTGACGAAGCCGGGCCCGGCGATGACGGCATCCGCCACCCCGGTCAGGGCACGCAGTTCGATGCACAGATGTGCGGCGAGCTCGGTCCGCTGCTCGGGTGCAGCGGCGGCGCGCAGCGCCACGGGTGTCGTCCAGTCACCGAGTTCGGAACGGTTCGGAGCCAGGACATCGATCTGCATGATGAACCCCGGTGCGACGAGGCCTGCCTCGGCCGTCGCCAAGGCGCGCGCGAGTGCAGTCTGCAAGTCTTCCGGGGTCACTCGAACAGAGTACTCGGGCCCGGACGGCGACGACGAATCCGATGTCATCTTCGCTCTCATGACGAGACGGATGCCCGCTGGGCCTCAGATCGCGCCGGGTCGGCAGGCGGCGTGACTGACGAAGAATTTGACGGCCACCGAGGCGAGCACCACGACGAATGCCGGCCACATGCTGTCGAAGCTCTGGAGGAGAAAGGCGAAGATCAGCGGGCCGGTGGCCGCGAGGAGGTAACCGCCGCCCTGGACGAAGCCGGACAGGGAAGCCGCCGCCTCGGCATTTCGCGCGCGAAGGGTGATGAGCGTCAGAGCGAGTGGGAACGTGGAGATGCCGATGCCCATCAGCACAGTCCACAGCACGGGAGCCGCTGTCGGCAGCAGCCACAGACCCAGGTACCCCGCGGCCAGGCTGAGGCAGAAGCCGACGACGATGGGATAGGCCGAGGTCATCTTCTGAGCCAGGGTCGGCAGTACGAATCCGAGGACGAGAGGGATGGCGGTGACCAGCGCCAGCATCGCCCCGCCGAAGGCAGCATCGAACCCGGAGCGGGTGAGCAGGCCCGGCAGCCAGGTGAAGAGGATGAAGTTGTTGAATGACGTCAGACCCGTCATCGTCATCAGCGCCCAGGCCCGAGGGCTGTGCAGAAGGCGGGAGAGCTCACTGCCCCCGACGACGGCGACGGCCACCTCGGCGGCGGGTGCGGGCCTGACGATGCGGATGACGATCCACACGACCGCACCCAGAGCTGCGAAACCGGCCCAGACGAGCAGTGAGCCTCTCCAACCGGCACCGGAGGCGAGGGGAACCGCCGCGAGCGGCGGAATGAACGTCCCGAACTGAAGGAGCCCGACGTGCACGGTAGACATGAGGGCCACCCTGTCGGGGAAATACGATTTCACCAGAGGCGGGAGGACGACGTTGCCGATGCCCATTCCCAGCAGGGCCAACACGCTCAGCGCCAGGAACAGCGACGGCGAAACGATGACCGCGCGGACACTCAGTCCGATCATGACCATCACCATGGCAGCCAAGGTCAGGGCGAGTCCGGAGAAGCGGGCATAGAGCCGCGGGGTGATGAAACCGCTGATGCCGTAGAGCAGCGGCGGCAGCATTCCGATGACGGCCAGGAACACCGCGCTCAGTTCGATCTCTTCGCCCATGGCGTCGAGCAGAGGCGAGAGCCCGGTGACTCCGGGGCGCAGATTGAAGGCAGCGAAGACGATTCCGAGGACGATCAGAATGCGGATGCGCGCGGAGTTCATGAGCTCTTTCCTATCAGACACCGACGCCTGGTTCGGTGGCCGGGGCCCATCAGAAGTCGAGTTTGAGACCTTCGACCGGTGAGAGTCGGGACGCTCGCCTGGCCGGTGCCAGAGCGGAGAGGATGCCGGCGACGACCGCCACTCCGAGTATGCCCAGGAAGGACGGGGCAGAGAAGTGGACGATGAGGTCGGTGGAGTAGTCGTGGGTGACCAACCGTGTGCCGACGATGCCCAGGGCACCGCCGAGCACGAGTCCCAGCAGTGCGGCCACCGATGAGATGAGGACCGCCTCGAGCGCCAGCAGAGTCCGCAGCTGCGCAATGCTCAGCCCCAGCGCCCGCATCAGCGCGTTCTCCCGGCGGCGCTCGATGACGGAGAGGCTGACCGTGTTCGAGACGCCGATGAGCGCGATGACCACGGAGACGAAGAGCAGAGCCACGGCCCCGGCGAGCATGACATCGATGAGTTCGGAATAGGCGCCCCGCGCGACGGCCGAGCCGCCGACCTCGTCGCTGGAGACGTCGAGCGTCTCGGCCACGGACTGACGGATGCGGGTGATCTCGTCGACGTCGACATCCTCGTCGAGGCGGACGAGCACGGCCGTCGTCGTCGCCGAGATGCCGAGATCGTTGCCGACGTCGGGGGTGGTGAAGAAAGCGAGACTGGAGAGGCCGTCCCTGTGCACGGGCACGCTCATCTCGTTGAGCCCCTTCACCCGCACTGTCGGTGAAGGATAATCTTCGGGGACTGTGACTCGTCCGGACACGATATTCGCGGCCCCGCCTCCGAGTACAGTCTCGGCGCTGTCCGGGTCGATGACGAAGATCTCGGGGCGGGAGCCCTTGAAGTCTTCGACCGCCTCGGCGCGGTGGGCGATGACCGCGGTGGACACGCCGGGGATCTCGCGCACATCGTCGAGTTGATCATCATCGACGAGGCCCGACAGCGGCACGGAGATGTCAACGGGATAACGCTGGTCGAGTCCGTGGCTGATCGTCGCTTTCGTCGACATGCCGCCCACGAGGATCGTTGCCACCAAGGTCACACCGATGATGAGCGCCGTGGCTGTGGCCGCGGTGCGACGCGGATTGCGCAATGTGTTCAGGGTCGCCAGCTGACCGGGAACGCCCCAAGGGCTGAACAGCACCTCCCCCGTCCATGCGACGACGGGCGGGATGATCTTCGCCGCGCTGATGACCAGCCCAGTGACCACGAGTCCCCCACCCAGCGCTCCGCCGAGGATCCAGAGCTGCGAAGCCGACACCGCATAGACCGAGACGATAACGAGAACCACTCCCAGCCCGATGCAGCCGAAACCCACGAGATGGCGGGGACGGGCGCGGGTGCTCGGCGAGGTGGAGACGTCGAAGGGCTGGAGTGCTTCGAGCGGTGTCACAGCGATGGCACTGCGAGCCGGTCGGATGGTGGCCACAATCGTCAGCAGGGCCCCGACGACGACACCGCTGACCAAGGCGGAGACGGGAACGGTGAGAGTGTCGTAGGGAAACTCCTGCGGCCAGTAGCGCACCGCCACAGCCATCAGTCCGCGACTGCCGACGACCCCGGCGAGCACACCGAAGATCGACCCGAGCAATCCGACGAAGAGCCCTTCGGCCACGACCGAGCCGTACATCTGCAGGCGGGTTGCGCCGAGGCAGCGCAGCAGAGCGAATTCCCGACGGCGTCCGGCGACGATGACGGAGAAGGTGTTGGAAACGACGAGGATGGCGACGATGACGGAGATTCCGGCGAAGACGAGCAGGAGACCGGTCACGACGGCGTTGCCGCCGGAGAGGCGGTCGGTCTTCGCTTTCACGGCATCGTCCACGGAGAGCGCTTCGAGGCTGCCGCTCAGTTCCGAACCGTCGATGACCCTCTGCAGCTGAGTACGCACAGCCTTTGGGTCCGCGCCGCTCTCGAGGGCGATCTGAATGGCGATGACATCGCCCTGCTGGGCGAAATACTCCTGATAGCCCGATGCTGTCGTCAGCGCTCGAGTGGCGCCGGGCAGGGCCGGATCCTGCCCCAGTTCGGCGATGCCCACGACGGAGAAGGTGACGCTGCTCTGACTCGGACCCCGGTAGATCGGCATGTCATCGTTTCCGCTCTCCACTGGCACCGCATCGACGGTGAAGCGAATCTCATCGCCGGCTCCGACGTTGAGATCGCTGGCCGTGCGAGTGTCGAGCACGAGGTCCGTCGTCGCTTCCGGTCGCTGACCGGAGACCATATCGAACGTGTCGAGCCGTTCATCGGCAGGCACCGGAGACAGCGCAAAAGAGCTTTCGGAGAATGCGGCACTTCGGCCCGTGGTCACTGTGCGGGCCGACAACGACGCGGTAGCGACCCCGTCGACTTCGGCCAAGGGGCGCAGTAGCGGAGAGGCCTCGTCTCCCCCGACGAAGACGTCTCTGTCCGGGACGACGGTGAGGTCGGCCTTCTCGAAAGAACGGCCGACGGCGTGTTCGAGGCTGTCCTGCAGCGAGGAGTTGATGATCAGGGTGGTTGCGACGAATCCGGAAGCCAATGCGATGCCGAGGCCGATTGCGAGGAATCGGGCCCAGTGGATCCGAATCTGCGCGAAGGCGACTGCGATCACAGAGAGCTCAGTTCACTCAGCGCCGTGACCACGCTCTCGCGCGTCGGCTGACGAACTTCACCCGTGGCTCGCCCGTCCTTGAGCAGAACGACCCGGCCGGCGTGCGATGCCGCGACGGGGTCGTGGGTGACCATGATGATCGTCTGCCCGTACAGAGTCGTGGCCCGACCGAGCAGGGACAAGACCTCCGCTCCGGCATGGGAGTCGAGGTTTCCCGTCGGCTCATCGGCGAAGATGACATCCGGCCGCGTCAGCAGAGCCCGGGCCACGGCGACTCTCTGCTGCTGACCGCCCGAGAGCTCGTGCGGACGATGCTGCAGACGATCGCCGAGTTCGAGGCGTTCGACCACTTCGGCCTTCCACTCACGATCGATCTTCTTCCGGGCCAGCGAGACCGGCAGTTCGATGTTCTGTTCAGCGCTCAGCGTCGGGACGAGGTTGAAGGCCTGGAAGATGAAGCCGACGCGGTCACGCCGCAGCTGGGTCAGCTGCCGGTCGTTGAGACGGGTGATGTCCTGGCCCCGCATGATGATCGAACCCGAATCGACACGGTCGAGCCCGGCAAGCACATGCATGAACGTCGATTTTCCGGATCCGGAGGGTCCCATGATTGCGGTGAAGCGTCCCGATTCGAAGTCGACGCTGATGTCATCGAGAGCGTCGACTGCCGTATCACCGCGACCGAAGCTCTTGCGCAGTCCCTGCGCTCGGAGGACGATCTCATCATCCGCCGCGCTGGTCTGGACGGGCTCTTCAGCAGGTTCCGACATCGTATGCCTCACATCGCGGTCCGGGTCTCGTCTCCGACTACCTTAGATCCTGTCTGCGCCTCCGACCACTCGGACCGCCTATGCAGAACCGCCCACCTCAGAAGTTGAGATGGGCGGCGTCGCGGTGCCCGCGACAGGATTCGAACCTACGACCTTCTGCTCCGGAGGCAGACGCTCTATCCACTGAGCTACGCGGGCAACGGATGCAACTCTATCACCGTTGGGCACCACCTCCCAAAACGACACCGCGGGCAGCCCTTCGAGGACTGCCCGCGGTGTCGAGGGGCTGTGATCAGCGATGTTCGAGCAGATCAGGCACCTTTCATAGCCTTGCGGCCGGGCACATATTCCCAATGCCAGAGCTCATAGGAATTGCGCTTGGCCCAGTCCGGATTCTCCCACCCGAACTTCTCGGCGTTGGCGACGAGCCATTCGTACTGCTGGCCGGTTCCGTTCTGCGTTCCCGCACCGAGGTCCAGCGCCAGGCCCCAACCGTGGTTGGAGGTTCCGGGACGAGCTGCGAAGCCGGGTTTGCGTGAGGCGACGGAGACCTGTGATTCCAGCGACCGGTAGGAGTCGGTGACTGCGAGGTCTTTGCCGGTGTCCTTCTTGAAGGCAGCGTTCATCTTCGCGAACGACACGGCCGCATCGGAGCGCAGCTTGTGGTTGCCCACGCCGATCTCGCACAGCCATCCGTCGGGCAGCTCGCCGTTGCTCGCCTCGCCCTTCGGTGCTGCTTCGTCACAGCCGGGCAGAACGGTCTTCGTGATCGCGCGAGATGCCGCGTCGACCTTGGTCTGCTTGGCGCTCGGAGCGCCGATGGTCATCGAGGTCTTGTCATCGTCGTCGACCTTGAGGTCGGCGGACACCGATTCGGCGTTGATCGCACGTGGCTGGGACTGTGCGGCCGTGTCATCGACCTTGACTTCCTGGTTGCCGCTCATGTTGCCGGCGACCATCACGGCAGCGATGGCGGTGCCGGTGACCGAGACGGTGGCCAGAGCGGAGAAGGTGGTGACCTGACGGCGGCGGACCGAACGCAGCAGCGAACCGTCGGAACCGCGGTTGCCGAGCTGAGCCGCGGCCAGCGTCAACGTATGACCTGCAGGGGTCATCGGCCGAGAAGCCTCTTTGGACATCGCTGCCCGTCGCGGTGAGCCCGCAGCTGCGCGGGCCTCGGCGGCCATCGCCGCGCGACGAGGCGAGAGGGCTGCGGATGCGCTGTTCCGCGACTGCGATGTCACGGGATGCGAAGAGTTGATCGTCGAAACCTGCGAAGAGGCGTTCTGCTTCCGCAGATCACGTCGGCGGACCGGCGGCGCCTCGACGGTCGAGAGCTCACTCGACATAGTGCTCCATACTGTTGGTGAAGATTGTGCGGTGGAAGCCCTCTGCCGGGCGCCCGAAAGCTTATGTCACAACACTATAACGACATCGTTACAGAATGTCACTTTAAGTTCATACTCAGCGTGTGACCAGGTCATTCTCTGACGATGTGTGGTCAAAAATCACTACAGGCGCCCCACTCCAGGTGTCCTGAATCACTGTTTCGTTACGAACCGTTACACAGTCGGTCACGTTTGGAACTCCGCGCCGGACGGCACTTCCCACGAGCACAGGCATGGCCTCACGGCCGAACGCATGGCCCCGCGCACTGGCACAGCGCCGGGTGCGGACGCGACGCCTCGACGGCCGCTTCCCCGCAATCAGTAGACCGGCGTCGAGGCGAATGGGTGAGCCGGGCGGATCGGCCGGCGCAGAATGCTCAGCGGCGGAGGTCGAATCGTCCCCGCTGCATCGCGTCCTGGACTTCGCCGACGAGCTCCTCGAGCACGTCTTCGAGGAACAGCAGGCCGAGGACCTGCGCCTGCGAGTCGATGACGCGGGCGACATGGATTCCCGCCTTCTGCATCTGCGCCAGCGCCTCCTCGACCTCGTCATCGGCGGTGACCGTGAACAGGGGGCGGAATCGCTTGCTCTGTACAGGAGCGTCGAAGGCCTCTTCGGTGTCCGCGTAGAGGACATCCTTGATGTGGAGGTAGTCCTGCGGATACCCGTCGTCACCGACGACGAAGTATCGGGAGAAGCCTGTCTTGCCGACCAAGGTCACAAGCTCGTTCGGGGTCACCTTGTCCGAGATCGTGATGAGTTCGGACATCGGGACCATGATGTCGGACGCAGTCTTGTCGCTGAACTCGATGGCACCCTTGAGCAGCCCCGTGTCATCACTGAGCAGTCCCTCACGCTTCGACTCGGCCACGATCGATTCGACCTGCTCGATCGTATAGGCCTCGTTGACCTCGTCACGGGCCTCGATCTTGAACAGGTGGAGGACCCCATTGGCCAGGCCGTTGAGGGGGCGGATGACGAAACCGAAGACCCGCGCCAGGAACACCAGCGGTGTCGCCAGCAGCATCACGGCCTGACCGGAGGCGGCCAGCGCCAGGTTCTTCGGCACCATCTCACCGATGACCACGTGCAGGTAGGTGACGACGCCGAGCGCCAGGACGAAGGAGATCGTCGAGGACAGTCCGGCGGGAATGCCCAGGCCCTCGAGGGGACCGGCTAGCAGGTGGTGGATGGCCGGTTCGGCCACATTGCCCAGAAGCAGGGAGCACACGGTGATGCCGAGCTGGCAGATCGCCAGCATCAGTGACACGTGCTCCATCGCATAGAGAGCGGTCTTGGCCGCCGCGGAGCCTTCGGCCGCTCGCGGTTCGATCTGTGATCGCTTGGCAGCGACCACCGCGAATTCGGCGGCGACGAAGAAGGAGTTGCCCAGCAGGAGAACGACCAGCCAGACCAGTCCGAACCAATCGGCGCTCATCGAGTCTCACCTCCGGTTTCGAATGCCCCTGAGTCGGCGGCGCGCAGCACGACCCGGAGGCGTTCGATGCGTCGTCCGTGCATCCGTTCGACCACGATGCGGGCGTCCTCCATGCGGACCTCGTCACCCGGTTCGGGAATCCGTCCGAGCTCCTTGAGGACGAATCCGGCCAGAGTCTCATAGTCCGAGTCCTCCGGGATGGTGGCCCCGATCGTCGACGAGATCTCATCGGGTCGCAGCTGACCGGGCACGATCCAGGAGCCGTCGCGAGCCGGTCGTGCCGCGACGCGCATCCGATCGTGCTCATCGGCGACCTCTCCCACGAGCTCCTCGACGACATCCTCGAGGGTGACCACTCCAGCTGTGCCGCCGAACTCATCGACGACCACAGCCATCTGCAGGCCGGTTGCGCGCAGCTCCAAGAGCAGCGGGTCGAGGCGCTGCGTCTCCGGGATCTCACGGACCTCGGTCATCAGCCCTCCTGCGTAGGCGTCGTCGCGGTTGCTCGGAGGCACGGCGAAGGCCTGTTTGACGTGAACGACTCCGACGATGTGGTCCTTGTCCTCGTCAGCCACGGGGAACCGGGAGAATCCGGTGTCCCGGGCCTGTTCGATGATCTGTCGAGCCGTGGTGTCCTTGTCCACCGTGGACATGCGCGTGCGCGGAGTCATCACGTCTTCCGCGGTGCGATCGGAGAAGCTCAGAGTCCTCTCCAGCAGACCTGCTGTCTGCTCATCGAGCACGCCCTCCTCGGCGGAATGCCGCACGAGTGAGGTCAGCTCCTCCGGGGAACGCCCCACCGAACCTTCTTCCTGCGGCTCGATGCCCATCGACATGAGGATCTTGTTCGCCGTGCCGTTGAGGACGGCGATGACGGGCTTGAAGACGATCGAGAAGACGTACTGCATCGGTGCGGCGATGCGACCGGTCGCCAGCGGCACAGCGATGGCGAGGTTCTTCGGCACGAGCTCTCCGAAGATCATCGATCCCACGGTGGAGACGATGAGGGCGATGGTCAGCGCCAGCGGGGCCGCGAGGCCGGGGCCGACGCCCCAGGCCTCGAACAGCGGCGCCAGCAGCCTGCCCAAGGACGGTTCCATGAGGTAACCGGTGAGCAGAGTGGTGATCGTGATGCCCACCTGCGCTGCCGAGAGCTGGGTGGACAAGTGGGTCATCGAACGCCGCAGCGTCTTCGCGCCGACGATACCTTCTTCAACCGCCTTATCGGCTGTGTGGCGGTCGAGCGTCAACAGCGAGAATTCGGCTGCGACGAAGACTCCGGTGCCGAGGATGAGCAGCAGTGCGAGGGCGAGGAGTATCCATTCCATCAGTGGCTGTCCCCGCCGTTCGCTATCTGCTCAGCAGAGCAGGTGAGGTGTGAGACCCTCGCGGGGTGAGGGTCGTCATCTGGGGCGCCGGCTTCCCGCCGGCCGGGACTGTCACTGTGCATGAAGAGATCTTACCAACTTCCCGACAGCGGTCGGCCCTCTTCGTAGCCGGCGGCGCTCTGGACACCGACCGCGGCCAGACGGGCGAATTCTCCGAGATCACCGGCTCCGGCATAGGTGCAGGAGCTGCGGACGCCCGAAGTGATGCCGTCGAGCAGGTCCTCGACCCCAGGAGATTCAGGGTCGATGTACATGGTTGACGAAGAGATGCCCTCTTCGAACAGTCCCTTCCGAGCGCGCGCAAAGGCCGATTCCGCTCTGGTCCGGTTGGCCACGGCCCGAGCCGAAGCCATGCCGAAGCTCTCCTTGTACTTCCGGCCCTCTCCGTCGACGAGCAGGTCGCCGGGCGATTCGTGGGTCCCGGCGAACCAGGATCCGACCATCACCTGAGAGGCCCCGGCCGCCAGGGCCAGAGCGACATCGCGGGGGTAGCGGACCCCGCCGTCGGCCCACACGTGGGCACCCAGCTCGCGAGCCGCCTCGGCGCATTCGAGCACCGCGGAGAACTGGGGACGACCGACCGCGGTCATCATCCTGGTCGTGCACATGGCGCCCGGGCCGACTCCGACCTTGACGATGTCGGCACCGGCAGAGACGAGGTCGCGGACCCCTTCGGCGGTGACGACGTTTCCGGCCACGATCGGCACCCCGAGTTCGTCATCCGCGATCGCCGACAGTGTGTCGAGCATCTTCACCTGATGGCCATGGGCGGTGTCGACGACGAGGACGTCCGCACCGGCCTCGACCAGCGCAGTGGCACGTTCGACCGCGGCACCGTTGACGCCGATGGCCACGGCGATCTTCAGCCGTCCCCGATCGTCGACATTGGGCGTGTAGATGGACGAGCGCAGCAGCGACTTCGGAGTCAGGCTGCCGAGCACCGTGTTCTCATCGTCGACGACGGCGGCGAAATCGGCACGCGACTCCGTCATCGACTCGAACAGGGACTCCAGCTGCGCAGCGTCCTCCCAGTCGACCTCGGAGGCGCGGATGACATGCGGTGAGGAGTCCAACAGCTCCGCCACCGAGGTGAAGCGATCGACTCCGCGCAGATCTGCGGCATTGATGATGCCTTCGAGCCTTCCCGCGTCGTCGACGACGACGCCGAAGCCGTGCGGACGCTTGGCCAGCACGTGCAGAGCATTGAGCACTGTGTCCTCGGGTGAGAAGCGCAGCGCGGATTCGAAGATTCGGTCGCGGCTCTTGACCCAGGCGATGGTCTCCTGCGCAGCGTTCAGCGGAATGTCCTGGGGCAGCACCGCCAGTCCTCCGCGACGTGCCATCGTCTCCGCCATCCGTCGACCGGACACCGCGGTCATATTCGCTGCCACGAGCGGCGTCGTCGACCCGGTCGGATCGGTCGTCGTGAGGTCGACTTCGAAGCGCGAAGTCAGCCCCGACGAGTTCGGCACGAGGAAGACATCGGAGTAGGTGAGATCGGTGTTCGGGTCATTTGAGATGAAACGCATAACACTATTGTCCCTTAACTGCACATTCGATGGCACATCACGTTAGGCTTGGAGATGTCGTTAAGCAGCAAGTCTTGAATCAGGAAGTAGGCGATCAACGCCGTGTCCGTCAATACTCCGAACCGCACCGTTGAAGACTTCGGGTCGAATGAGTGGCTGGTCGAGGAATTGTATGAGCAGTACAAGTCAGATAAGAATTCGGTCGACCAGTCCTGGTGGCCCTTCTTCGACAAGTACGAAAAGAACGGCGGAGGCGCTCAGTCCGCTGCCGAGCCAGCCGCCGAGCAGGAGGCGAAGCCGGCCGCGAATAAGTCGGATGCCAAGGCCCCTGCCTCAGCTGCAGCCCCGGCGACCTCCCGTGAGACCTCTCGCGGCGTCTCCCCGTCTTCGGCTGAGTCCGAGACGCTGAAGGCAGAGACCAAGTCCGTGCCGAAGGTCACCGCGAAGGAAGCCGCACCGAAGCCCGCACCGGAGGAGACGATCACTCCCCTGCGCGGCCCCGCGAAGCTCATCGCCAAGAACATGGATGAGTCGCTCGAAGTCCCGACCGCCACCTCGGTCCGGGCCCTGCCTGCCAAGGCGCTCATCGACAACCGGATCGTCATCAACTCGCACCTCAAGCGCACCCGAGGCGGGAAGGTCTCCTTCACCCACCTCATCGGCTTCGCCGTGATCCGCGCCCTGCAGAACTTCCCCTCGCAGAACGTCTCCTACGACGTCCGCGACGGCAAGCCCGTGATGGTCTCCCCCGCCCACATCAACTTCGGCCTCGCCATCGACGTGCCGAAGAAGGACGGATCACGCACCCTGCTGGTGCCCAACGTCAAGAAGGCCGAGACGCTGACCTTCCGCCAGTTCGTCGACGCCTACGACGGCCTCGTCGACAAGGCACGGCAGGGCAAGCTCACCGCCGACGACTTCGCCGGCACCACCGTCTCGCTGACGAACCCCGGCGGAATTGGCACGGTCCACTCCGTTCCGCGTCTGACCAAGGGCCAGGGCTGCATCATCGGCGTCGGCGCGCTCGACTACCCCGCCGAGTTCCAGGGTGCCAGCCAGCAGACCATCAACTCTCTGGCCGTGTCCAAGGTGCTGACCCTGACCTCGACCTACGATCACCGCGTGATCCAGGGAGCCGGTTCGGGCGAGTTCCTCAAGCTCGTCCACAGCTACCTGCTCGGCGAAGACGGCTTCTACGACGATGTCTTCGAATCCCTGCGCCTGCCCTATGAGCCGGTGCGCTGGGTTCCCGACGTCTCGGCCGAAGACCAGGACGACGTCAACAAGACCGCACGCGTCATCGAGCTCATCGATGCCTACCGCACGCGCGGTCACCTCATGGCCAATATCGATCCTCTGGTCTACCGTCAGCGGTCCCACCCGGATCTCGACATCAATCAGCACGGTCTGACCCTGTGGGATCTCGAACGCGAGTTCCCCACCGGCGGGTTCGGATCGAAGCCGATGATGCCCTTCCGCAACATCCTCGGACTGCTGCGTGAGAGCTACTGCCGGACCACCGGCTTCGAATACATGCACATCGCCGACCCGGTCCAGCGCCGTTGGTTCCAGTCGAAGATCGAGGTCCCGCATCAGGAGCTCACCCGTTCGGAGCAGGGACACATCCTCGGCCGTCTCAACGCCGCCGAGGCCTTCGAGACCTTCCTCCAGACGAAGTACATCGGACAGAAGCGCTTCAGCCTCGAAGGCGGAGAGTCCGCGATCGTCCTGCTCGACGAGATCCTCAACCAGTCCGCCGACACCGGCCTCGATGAGGTCGCCATCGGCATGGCCCACCGTGGTCGCCTCAACGTGCTGACGAACATCGCCGGCAAGTCCTATGCGCAGATCTTCCGTGAGTTCGACGGAACCATGTCTCCGGACAGCGTCCAGGGCTCCGGCGATGTCAAGTACCACCTGGGCACCAAGGGTTCGTTCACCTCGCCGGCAGGCAACACCACCGGCGTCTACGTCGCGGCCAACCCCAGCCACCTCGAGACCGTCGATCCGGTCCTCGAAGGCATCGTACGCGCCAAGCAGGATCTCGTCGACCAGGGCGAGTCCGGTTTCACCGTGCTGCCGGTCCTCGTCCACGGCGACGCCGCATTCGCCGGACAGGGCGTGGTCACAGAGACGCTCAACCTCTCTGAGCTGCGCGGCTACCGCACCGGCGGAACGGTCCACGTCATCATCAACAACCAGGTCGGGTTCACCACTCCCCCTGCCTCGGCGCGTTCCTCGTTCTACTGCACGGACGTCGCCAAGTCGATCAACGCTCCGATCTTCCACGTCAACGGCGATGATCCCGAAGCCGTGGTCCGGGCCGCCCGCCTGGCCTTCGAATACCGCCAGGAGTTCAACCGGGACGTCGTCATCGACCTCGTGTGCTATCGCCGTCGCGGCCACAACGAGGGCGACGATCCGTCGATGACCCAGCCGACGATGTACTCGCTCATCGAGAAGAAGGGTTCGGTGCGCAAGCTCTACACCGAATCGCTCGTGGGCAGAAAGTGCATCACCGACGAAGAGGCCGCCGAAGCGCTCAAGGACTATCAGGCCAAGCTGGAATCGGCCTTCGCCGAGACCAAGGAGGCCGAAACCGGCCCCTACGATGGAGAGGCGTTCAACGCTCCCTACGAGCCCAGCGACATCGAGGCCTTCTCCGATGCCGAGACGGCCATCAGTCCCGAGACGCTGCAGCGCATCGGCGAGGCTTTCACCGAGATCCCCGAGGGCTTCACGGTTCACAAGAAGCTGCGGGCGCTGCTCGAGAAGCGCAAGGAGATGTCGCTGTCGGGCGGAATCGACTGGGGCTTCGCCGAGCTGCTGGCCTTCGGTTCGCTGCTCATGGACGGCGTGCCGGTGCGGCTGGCAGGCCAGGACTCCCGTCGCGGGACCTTCGTCCAGCGCCACTCGGTGCTCATCGACTCGGTCAACGGCAACGAATGGACGCCGCTGCAGAACCTCACCGAGGAGCAGGCTCGATTCTGGGTCTACGACTCCCTGCTCAGCGAGTACGCCGCCGTCGGCTTCGAATACGGCTACTCCGTCGAACGCAAGGACGCCCTCGTGGCGTGGGAGGCTCAGTTCGGTGACTTCGCACAGGGTGCGCAGACCGTCATCGACGAGTTCATCTCCTCCTCCGAGCAGAAGTGGCAGCAGAACTCCGGTGTCGTCATGCTCCTGCCCCACGGCTACGAGGGGCAGGGACCCGACCATTCCTCGGGTCGCATCGAGCGTTACCTCCAGCTGTGCGCGGAGAACAACATGACGGTGGCCTACCCGTCCTCGGGCGCCTCGTACTTCCACCTGCTGCGCCGCCACGCCTCGACGACGAACAAACGCCCGCTCATCGTGTTCACCCCGAAGTCAATGCTGCGCCTCAAGGCCGCTGCGAATTCACCGGAGGATTTCACTTCGGGTAAGTTCCAGGCCGTCGTCGACGATACGGATGTCGATGCCTCGCAGGTCGAGCGTGTCGTCCTAGTCGCCGGGAAGCTCTATTGGGACCTCAAGGCCAAGCGCGAGAAGGACAACGACACGAGGATGGCTCTGGTCCGCCTCGAGCAGCTCTACCCGCTCGATGAGGCGGCCATCACCGCCGTGCTCGATCGCTTCCCGGCCGATGCCGAGATCGTCTGGGCTCAGGAAGAGCCGGAGAACCAGGGAGCATGGCCGTTCATGGCACTGCACCTCCCCCAGCTCCTCGGTGGCCGTGAGGTCAAGGTCATTTCTCGTGCGGCTTCTGCCGCCACCTCGACCGGGCTCAAGCACTTCCACGATGGTCAGCAGAAGGAACTCGTCGACCGGATCTTCAGCCGGTGAGCAGCGACATCACCACAACCGTCGCCGTGGTCGGAGGCCCCCTGGTCGCCGGCCACGGCGATGGCCGTGGCCTCGGTTGGGTCGGTCGGGTGACGGCGAGGACCCTGCCGAGCCTCCCGGAACTCAAGGTGTACCCGCTGGCCGTGCCGACCGAGGATTCCGCCGGCCTGCATGCGCGCACGATCGCCGAGGCGTCTCTGCGATTCACTCCGGACGGAGACAACCGCCTGGTGCTGGCTCTGGGATCCGGGGATCTCGATTCGGGACGTTCCGTGGCCAGGGCTCGCCTCGATGTGGCCAATATCCTCGACGAGGCTCTGACCCGGAAGGTCCCGACGTTCGTGCTGGGGCCGCCGCCGGAACACGACGGGGATCGCAATCGTCGCATCGCTGAGCTCAATGCCAGCTTCTCCGATGTGGCCAAGAGGCGCGGCATCACCTACGTCGACACGTTCACTCCGCTCCTCGGCCATCCCGTATGGCAGCGTGAGGTCGCTTCGTCGCGGGACCATCTGCCGGCGCAGGAAGGCTATGGCCTGCTGGCCTGGCTGGTACTCCACCGCGGCTGGTTCAACTGGCTTGGAGTCCAGGACGTCCTCGGCGACAGCTGAGGCCCCTGTGCGGCTCCATGCCGCACAGCAAGCTCGGTGACGAACCGCGACGTCCCGAGGCGCCCGACCGGCGAGGTCTGTGACCTGGTTCGACTTTGCTCTGCTCGGGCGATCATGAGAGAATTAACCGTCTATCAAAGGAGGGCACAATGAGCAAGCGTGGCCGGAAGCGTCGCGATCGCCGTCGTAAGAAAGCAAACCACGGCAAGCGTCCGAACTCATGATTCGCTGATACGTTCGGTGAATGACGAAGGCGGGAAGAGAATTCATTCTCTTCCCGCCTTCGCTGTGTCCGGACTCCCGGACAGCACTCGAGCCTCCGGTCAGGAGTTCTGTTCGAGTGCGATCCGCTGGCGGATCTTCTCGCGCAGTCCCATCGGGGCACGGTCGTGGCTGCACGATCGACGGACGAGCTCCTTGAGCAGCGCTTCGATCTCGTACTCGTCATGACACGACGGACACTGTTCGAGGTGGATCGAGATCTCGCGGATCTCCGTCGTCGTCAGTTCCCCGTCGAGGTAGTGGTAGATGCGCATCAGAGACTCGCTTCTGACGCTTTCGCAGCAGCCTTCGTCGCTCATTTCGCACCTCCCTCAGGACTCACGAAACCGCGCTCGGCGGCATAGTCGGCCAGCATCTCCCGCAACTGTCGGCGACCGCGGTGCAGTCGGGACATCACAGTGCCGATCGGCGTCTCCATGATCTCGGCGATCTCCTTGTACGGCAGGCCTTCGACATCGGCATAGTAGACGACCATGCGGAAGTCTTCGGGCAGTGCAGAGAGTGCTTCCTTGACGTCGGAGTCGGGAAGGTGGTCGAGGGCTTCGAGTTCGGCGGAACGACCGCCGGAGGACGAGTGGCTGTTCGCCTGTGCGATCTGCCAGTCCTCGATGTCTTCGCTGCCGTGTTCCTGCGGCTGACGCTGCTTCCTGCGGTAGTTGTTGATGAAGGTGTTCGTCAGGATCCGGTACAGCCAGGCTTTGAGGTTGGTTCCGGGCTTGTACTGGTGGAAGGCGGCATACGCCTTCGCATAGGCTTCCTGGACGAGGTCTTCGGCGTCTGCCGGGTTACGGGTCATACGCAGAGCAGCTGCGTAGAGCTGGTTGACATATTCCAGAGCATCCCGTTCGAAACGCGCCGACCTCTCGGCGTCGGTTTCGGGGGCTTCTTTGACTGATTCGGTCATCGCAGTCAATGGTACGCCCGTTCTCTCCAGGACGGCAGTGGCGCTCATAGACTTCTCCTTCTGCCTGTCGACTTCCAGACGGGTGCACCCGTCGAATGGCTTCACCCCGTACAACATCGGACTGACGTCCCACTATTCCCACCGCAGCAGTTATGCTTGCGAGTGAGATGCCCGCCACGTAGGAAGGACCACTGTGTCTCCCATTCGTCTTATCGCACGGCCCATGCTGGCCGCCGGCTACATCCTCAACGGAGTCGAACGACTGCGCAAGCCGGAGGCAGCGGCCGCATCGGTCGGCCCGCTCCTCAACCAGGCTCGCAAGCAGGTCGACGTCCCCGTCGACGCAGTGACTCTCGCCCGAGCCACCGGTGTTGCACAGGTCGCTGCCGGTTCGATGCTCGCCATCGGACGCTTCCCCCGCCTCAGCGCATCGATCCTCGTCGGCACCTACCTGCTCGACACCGTCGGTGAGCGTCTGTCTGCTGACAAGACGACGTCGAAGGAAGAGAAGAAAGCCCGCAACGAGCGCACTCTGCTGCGCACCTCGATGCTCGGCGGTGCCCTGCTCGCCGCCGTCGACACTGCTGGACGCCCCGGCCTGTGGTGGCGGACCCAGCATGCCGCCGAAGACCTGTGGTCGAGCGTGGAAGACACCTCGAAACAGGCTCTGAGCGCACTCGGAGTTGACTGACATCTCCACGCACACTCCCCCGGCGACCGGCGACTGGCAGCCGCCGGTCGCCGGTTCCGCCGTCTCTGCCACAGTGTCCGTTCCCGGTTCCAAGTCCCTGACGAACCGTTATCTCATCCTTGCGGCTCTCGCCCGTTCCGGATCCGATCTCAAGGGGTGGCTGCGCAGCCGCGACACCCTGCTCATGGTGGACGCCCTGCGTCGCCTCGGCGCCGTGATCGACGAAGACGGCGATGCGCTCCACATCGAGCCGATCCCTTTCTCAGGCGGGCACGCGCCCACAGACGCAGCTGCGCAGGATTCCGCGCCGATCACCATCGACTGCGGTCTCGCCGGAACCGTGATGCGCTTCATCCCCCCACTTGCCGCGCTCACCGGCCGTGAGGTCCTCCTCGACGGCGATGAGCAGGCCCGGGTGCGGCCGATGTCGGTGACGATCGAGTCGCTGCGGGAGCTCGGTGCGTCGATCACCTCCGCCGCGAGCACATTGCCGATAACGATCCACGCCGACTCTCAGCTGCGCGGCGGCCACCTCGGCATCGACGCCAGCGCCTCCAGCCAGTTCGTCTCTGGTCTGCTCCTCGCCGCTCCCGTCATGCCTTTGGGACTCGAACTCACCAACACTGCAAACTCGGTGCCCAGCCGGACGCACGTGGATATGACGATCGAAGTCCTCCGCGACGCAGGCGTCGACATCAGCGAGCCCGAACCCGAGCGCTGGATCGTCGAACCAGGACTTCCGCGCGGTCTCGACGTGCAGGTCGAACCCGACCTGTCCAATGCCGCTGCCTTCGCAGCGGCGGCTGTGGCCACCGGCGGATCCGTGACCATCGCCGACTGGCCCGTGCACACGACGCAGGCAGGCGACGGCTTCCGCGGGATCGCCGAGGCGTTCGGAGCCACGGTGCGCCTCGATAGGGAAGGTCTGCATGTGCAGGGCCCGGACCGGCTCACCGCGGTCGATCTCGACCTGTCGGCCGTCGGCGAACTCACCCCAGTGGTCTCGGCTCTCGCAGCTTTGGCCGAGGGAACGTCGCAGCTGCGCGGTATCGGGCATCTGCGTGGGCACGAGACCGACCGTCTGGCGGCTCTGACCAGAGAGTACGGTGCCATCGGCGTCGATGTCGTCGAACATGCCGAGGCCCTGACGATCACCGGCACCACTCACCTTCGCCCGGCGCTGTGGCATACCTACCACGACCACCGCATGGTCATGGCCGGTGCCGTCCTTGCCCTGCGCAATGACGGGATGGTCATCGAGAACGCCGGCACTGTGGCCAAGACCCTGCCTGCCTTCACTCAGCTGTGGGAAGCCATGCTCACCCCCGGAGCCTGATATGGCGAAGATCTTCCACGACGAGGACTACCGTCCCCGACCGAACCGCCGCGGTTCACGCCCTCGGACGAAGAACCGCCCCGACCACAAGGATGCCGTATCCGGCCTGGTCACCGCGGTCGACCGGGGTCGGTACCGCGTCATCCTCGCTGACGACGACGGAAACTTCCCGTCGAGTCCCCCGCTTCGGAAGAAGGGCAAACGGTCACGGGGGGCCACCTCGGTGACGGCGGTGCGCGCCTCGCACCTGCGCAAACAGGCAATCGTTCCCGGAGACGTCGTCCGTCTCGTCGGCGACACCTCCGGGACGGAAGGATCCCTGGCCAGGCTTGTGGAGATCACCGAACGGCAGACCCTGCTGCGCCGCAGCGCCGATGACACCGACCCGACCGAGCGCGTCCTCGTGGCCAACGTCGACGTCATGGGCATCGTCACGGCCACCATGGATCCCGAGCCCTCATTCGGCCTCATCGACCGGGCCCTCGTTGCGGCCTTCGACGCGGGGATCACCCCCGTGATCATCGTCACGAAGACGGATCTGCACCCGGCGACGGAACTGAAGGAACGCTTCTCCGCCTCCGGGATCGACATCGTCGAATCCTCCATCGTTCCCGATTCTGAGCCGACCGATGCGACAATCACCGCGAACGCTGCGGCCCGCGACGAGACAGAACCCCACGCCGAGGTGGCCGAGCGTCTCCGTGGACGCATCAGCGTCCTCGTCGGCCATTCCGGGGTGGGCAAATCCACGCTGACCAACGTTCTCGTTCCCGCCGCCGACCGCGCGACGGGCCATGTCAACGATGTGACCGGGCGCGGACGTCACACCTCGTCCTCGGCCGTGTGCCTGCCGTTGGAACGCGGCGGATGGCTCATCGACACCCCGGGAGTGCGCAGCTTCGGCCTGGCCCATGTGGACCGGGAGACCCTGCTCTCCGCCTTCCCCGAGCTCGTCGAGGCCACGGCCGATTGCCCCCGCGGATGCACTCACCTCACGGACTCTCCCGGCTGCCGACTCGATGAATGGGTGGCCGATGGCAAGGCCGGACCGGGAGGAGTCTCACGGTTGGAGTCTCTGCGCCGGCTGCTGCCCTCGACTGGATAGGCTGGAGGCATGAACGACCTCGACCTGGCGATCGAACTCGCCGATCTCGCCGATGCCATCAGCCACCCGCACTTCCGGGCACAGGACTTCGCCGTCGAAACCAAACCCGATCTCACCCCGGTCACCGAATGCGACCGAACAGTGGAGAAGGCGATCGTGGATCACCTCACAGAGGTTCGACCCGATGACAGCGTGCTCGGTGAGGAATTCGGTGCACACGGGCAGTCATCGCGACGGTGGATCATCGATCCCATCGACGGAACGAAGAACTTCGTGCGCGGAGTGCCGGTGTGGGCGACGCTGATCTCCCTCTACGACGGTGATCAGCCGCTGCTGGGAGTCGTCTCCGCTCCAGCGCTCGGGCGCCGATGGTGGGCGGAAACGGGCCAAGGCGCCTACGCGACCGAGCTCGGCTCCCCGGCCGAACGCATCGCTGTGTCATCCGTCGATTCTCTCGCCGATGCGTCCCTGTCATATTCGTCGCTTTCGGGCTGGAAGGAACTCGGCATCCTCGATGAGTTCCTCGATCTCTGCGATTCGCTGTGGCGCACTCGCGGATACGGCGACTTCTACTCCTATATGCTGCTCGCCGAGGGGGCTGTCGACCTCGCCTGCGAACCCGAGCTCGCGCTCTACGATATGGGAGCGCTCGTACCCATCATCCTCGAAGCCGGAGGCACCTTCACGAACACGGCCGGTGTTCCGGGGCCGTTCGGCGGCAATGCGCTGGCCAGCAATTCTCGACTCCATGAAGCCGCACTCGATCGACTCGGTCGGGTCGCTCCCGCGGAGGCCTCCTGATGCCGGACATGATGGGAGCCCCGCTGTGGCATGAGATGGCCAGGGCCGCCGGTCTGACGAATCCTGATGGGTCGATCGGTGAGACGATCTACGGGCAGATGACGAAGTTCGCCGCCGAGGTCGGAGCCGTCAACCTGGGGCAGGGCGCTCCAGGCACGGAGCCCCCGGACGAGCTCATCGCCGCAACGGAAGAGGCGATGCGGGCCGGTTTCAATCAGTACGCCCCCGGTCAGGGATACCCGCAGCTGCTCGAGGCTGTGGCCGCTCAACGCGGACGCGATTTCGGCCAGCACGTCGATCCTGACGAGGTGCTCTACACTGCAGGCGCCACGGAGGGCCTGACCGCTGCGATCCTCGCACTGCTGCCGCGCGGCGGCTCCCTCGTCGCCTTCGAACCGTTCTACGACTCCTATCCGGCGGCGGTCGCCGCTGCCGGCGGAACTCTGCACACGGTGCCGATCCTCCCCGATGGCCGTGGTGACTTCTCCCCGGACTGGGAGGCTTTCGACCGAGTGATCGCCGAGGTCGATCCGGCGATCATCCTCGTCAACACTCCGCACAATCCCACCGGGTTCATCTTCTCTGCCGCTGATCTCGCTCGCATCGGTCGAGCCGCCGAGGCGGTCGACGCCTGGGTGCTCTCCGATGAGGTCTACGAGCAGCTCGTCCTCACTGATCTGGGGCATGTCCCTCCCGCAGTTGCCATCGAGGAGTCTGCACGCGTCGTCACGGTCTCCTCGGCGGGCAAATCATGGAACACGACGGGGTGGAAGATCGGCTGGGTCATCGCCTCTCCCGAGGTTCGCCAGGCCGTTCAGACCGTCAAGCAGTTCCTGTCGTTCACGGCCGGCGGTCCGATGCAGATCGGAATGGCCGATATGCTGGTCGGCGATTCGCAGTTCGTCGCCGAGAACCGAGCTTCGCTGCGGGCACGCGCCGAGGTTCTCGTGCCCGCCTGTCGCTCGGTGCCGGGCGCTGAAGTGTCCACTCCGCGCGCCGGCTATTTCACAGTGGTTGACTTCTCTGCGCTGACCGACCTCGATGCCTTTGAGCTCAATGATCTGCTGGCAAGGGAATATTCGTTGGTCGGGATTCCCGTACCGGCACTGTGCAGGCAGGGAAGCCCGGCACACGAGACCTATCGGGCATCGATTCGGTATTCCTTCTGCAAGTCCGACGCCGACGTCGACAAGGGTGCGCAGCTGTTCATGTCCCTCGGCCGGCATCTGCGGGAGAACCCGGCGGCTCTGCGGCGAAGGCCCTGAACAGCTATCGGGCCTCTGGTCGATTGCGCTGAGAACACGCCAGACGACAGCGCGCAGGAAGCGCTTTGCCGAGATATGAGGGAAGGGGCGAACCGCACATGCGGTTCGCCCCTTCTGCATCGGGCAGCCACGCCGCCTCGACAGTCAGGCGTGCCGACTCCGGCCTGCTGACTCAGGCTTTTGCTGACGGCACACCGGCCGGTCAGCGGCAGTGCTGCTCAGGAAAGATCAGGCTTTGACAAGCTCAAGTTCGAGCTCGATCTTGATCTTGTCGGAGACGAGGAGTTCTCCCCCGCCCAGGACGGCTTCGAAGGTCATTCCGAAGTCCTTGCGGTTGACCGTGGCGGTGGCTGAGAGGCCGGCGACCTGGTTGCCGTTCGGGTCGGTGGCCACACCGGCGAATTCGGTTGCAAAGGTGACTTCCTTGGTCACGCCGCGCATCGTCAGCTCACCGACGGTCGCGAACTCATCAGCGGCATCAGCCTTGATCGCAGTCGACTTGAAGCTCAGCTTCGGGTGGTCCTCGGCCAGGAAGAAGTCACCGCTCTTGAGGTGACCGTCGCGCTGTTCGTTGCGGGTGTTGATCGAATCCGCGGAAGCCTCGGCGGACACGACGCTGTCTTCGAGAGTCTCTCCGACATTGACACTGCCGGAGATCTCCTCGAAGTGGCCGCGGACCTTCGAGACGCCCGCGTGGCGAGCAGTGAAGGTGAACTCCGAGTGGACGGGGTCGATGTTCCAGGTTCCGGCGATGAGTCCCTGTGGCAGAGCAGTCATGATTTCTCCTTTTGCTTGAAATTTGAAGTACGAGATAGAATATAGTTCAATTTTCAACCATGTGCAACCCCTGCGAGTGAACAGCCGGTGACCATGTGTCGGAGGTCACCTGTATTCGGTTTGGCCGTGAGGTGACCCCTCATGTAAAGTTAAGACCACGACGCGGGGTGGAGCAGTTCGGTAGCTCGCCGGGCTCATAACCCGGAGGTCGAGGGTTCAAATCCCTCCCCCGCCACCAAGGTGGCAGAACCCCCAGCCAGTTCAACTGGCTGGGGGTTCTTCTCATTCACCAACCGCTCTCCCAGCAGCTCACCAAGGCTCAGCTCCATCAAGCCTGCGATCTTATAGAGCTCGTCAATACTGAACGGCTTCTTCCCGTTCAGGCGCGCAGAGACCGAACTCTGCGGCAACCCCAGCAATCCAGAGAGCCTCTTCTGTGTTACTCGCTTGCGCACCGTCCAGAGCTTGACCTCCATGGCGGCGTCCGTCGCAGGAGTATCGTGCGTGGTCATCTGGGAATCCATCTCTGAAATCGTCATACTCCAACCCTATCAAGCCTGAGACGATGTTCAACGGATGAGGCGTGCAAAATTCGGGACACGCGATCATTTTCGTTGCAAAGTATCGTGTGAGCCGATAGTCTGCGTTTCATGAGATGGATTGAAGTAGTCAGACGGAACATACGGATCGAACTAGCCCGAGCTGGCAAGTCTCAACGAGAAGCCGCCGAAATGGCCGGTGTCTCTCAAGCCACGTTCTCGGATCGCATGTAACGCAATGAAGGCTTCCGAGTTGGTGAACTGATATCGCTCGCGGCAGGTCTCAACATTCCTATTTCGAACTTCCTCGTAGACCTGGATGAAGCCGATGAGCTGGCTGCCGTGGATCGAGGTGTCAATCAATGAGCATCACACTGGAGTCGAAGTTCACGGAAGCTGAGGCACGCGAACTGACGGAAGAGCTAAAGGGCGACTACGGTTCCCTGCAAGTTAAAATTTCCACTGCATGGCAAGGGCGCATCTGGTTAGCTCTTGGTTACGAATCATGGCAGGACTACCTCGACGAAGAATTCAGAGATGTAAGCCTTCGCCCGCCGAAGGATCTCGAGGATCAAGTGATCGGGGAACTTCGCGCAGCAGGAATGAGCGTGCGGGGCATCGCTGCCGCCACTGATATCAGTAAGTCAACAATTGACCGCCGGGTAGCTGATGCAGGTGTCCCAAATGGGACACCTGAGACGACAGGCCGCGCAGGTGAGCCAAATGATTCACCTGCGGCCCCTGCCCCGGTCATCGGTTTGGACGGCAAGTCTTACCAGCCTCAGCGTCCAACTCCCCCGGCTGACCGGTCAGAAGACATCGTGGATGCCGAGGTCATTGAGTACGAAGAGTCGTGGCGCATGACCGGTCAGGTGCCGGACACTGACCGGCTGGCCTCGGACCTGGGAATCGAGCCGATCACGGTCACCATGACCGGCACGGACGCTCCTTTGTCCGGGGCGCACATTGTCCGGGTGGTCAACGAACTGAACGCAGGCACACGGGCACCTCTGCCGCTGGTCAAGAAGAAGTCCAAACTCCTTGAGCAAGCTTTCGCGACCGGCCTGGCCAACAGTGACCAGTTCGAGTTGGAGCAGATCACGGACCTCGGTCAGGAGGTCGCGGACACGGTCGCCGTGCTGACCGACCTACTGACCGCGCTGGACAGCAGCGGACCAAGTGTCCGGTCAGTGCTGACCGACCAGGATACGGCCGGGTCCATGCGGAAGGCGGTCAAGAACCTGAGCATGATCACGGGTGACCGGTCATGACCACGGACACAATCGCCAGTACCTCAGAGCAGGTGGAAGTCAAAGATTGGCTTACATTCATGACGTCCGGTCTCGGCCACGACTTCTTGACGCTGCTAATTGGTTTCGTCGCAATTCTGGCGGTGGGGTCAGTTCTTCTACTCTTGACCGCCCACCTCACCGAGATTCGCCTGCATCGCTCGTTCAACAAGACGCGTACCGCCGAGGTGTGGAGTGAACCTGCAATAGCTGTCACTCGCCACAACGCGACTATGGCTCGATGGGACGAGTGGCATACAGATCTCGATCTGCTCATCGAGTACCCCGCGATTCACGATGTGGCACACGAGAAGTTCGCTGTCCGCATTATCGACACCGCTGAGGAAGCCAAGAAAACACGCGAGCTGTGGGCAGAAACTCCGACCAGCACGAGCCGATCTGTGCCACGCTGCGTGCTGCCGGCGTGAAGATCGCTCCGAGTACTTACTATGCGCGCAAACATCGCCCAGCCTCGGCCCGTGACAAGCGTGACGAGGTGTTGAAGGAAGAGATCAGC
>NZ_QYCP01000029.1 GCF_025506275.1 Brevibacterium permense | reverse complement strand
CGCTGACCCGCCGCCTGCTGCCTTTTGCTGCGGCGATCAGTCTTGCCGTGATTGCCGCGCCGGCGCAGGCGCGCGGACCAGATGGCATCGCGGATGTTGCCGAAAAGGTGATTGACGCTGTCGTGAATATTTCCACGTCGCAGAACGTCGATTCCAAGACGTCGGATAGCGACAAGAGCGACGACAGCAAAGGCGGTCAGGATCGCGGCAGCAAGCGCGGCGCAAATCCACAGCTCCCCCCGGATTCGCCGTTCAGCGAATTCTTCGACGAGTTTTTCAAGAATCGGCGCGGCGGGCCGAACTCGAAGGGCAATTCGGCGCACAAGGTGAACTCGCTCGGGTCCGGCTTTATCATCGACGCCTCGGGCGTTATTGTGACGAACAATCACGTCATCGCGGATGCGGACGAGATCAACGTAATTCTCAAC
>NZ_QYCP01000030.1 GCF_025506275.1 Brevibacterium permense | reverse complement strand
TGATTATTGATCTCAATTGTATTTTGTGCTAATAAAATTCTAACAGAAGGACGTGAGGTTCCTCTGTAAAAATCATCATACTATTTTCATCAAATAAGGAACGTAAAAATGATTAAGCATTTTTATTTTAATAAACTGTCTTCTGGTAAAAAAAATAATGTTCCATCTCCTGCAAAGGGGGTTATACAAATAAAAAAACCAGCATCGCAACTCACAAAAGGTGGTGCAGGACATGTGCCTGAGTATTTTGTGGGGATTGGTACACCTATATCTTTCTATGGCTGATATTCTGAAAGAAGAAATCTGTCATTTTGTCTATCAACAATAAATCACATATCAGAAGCTTTTTGAAAATTAACTCAAGAAATACTATGGAGGATCATGGAGGGGGCAGGAATACTTTACATGGCGTTATTACAGAGTTAACAAC
>NZ_QYCP01000031.1 GCF_025506275.1 Brevibacterium permense | reverse complement strand
AACATACAAAAATATTTACAAGCTGGGGTCGATTTTATTATCGCTTCACTTTCCGGTATTGGATCTGTCGGATTGTCTTTCTTCCTAGCATTAATTCTTAGTTTATTTTTCTCTTTGGAAAAAGAACGAGTAACTTCTTTTACTGGGCAGTTTATGACAAGTAAGGTAGGCTTCATTTTTAAAGAGGCTGCGTTTTTTGGAAAGAAATTTGTTTCGACTTTTGGAGTAGTTTTAGAGGCGCAATTAATGATTGCTTTAGTAAACACATTTATTACGACAATCGCGCTTTATTTAATGGACTTTCCACAGTTGCTTAGTTTATCTATTATGGTTTTCGTCTTAGGATTAATCCCAGTTGCAGGAGTGATTATTTCCTGTATTCCACTGGTGCTTATAGCTTATTCTGTTGGAGGATTTCAAGATGTGGTGTAC
>NZ_QYCP01000032.1 GCF_025506275.1 Brevibacterium permense | reverse complement strand
GTTTAGTTTGTCTTTCAAAGCACTTTGGATTAAAAAATTAGCTATGAATTGAGGTGTATAAAAGCTTGCTGTTGATTTTCTTGAATTACTAGAATTTTTAAGATAAATTTGTCCTTTTTTGTAAAAGGTGTATTTTTCTACTTTTTTTGATTTTTCTAAAATTTTAAAATCATAATTATCAAAATAACATTCTATTTCTTTTGATTTTTCTTTATAGCTTACATAGTAAATATCTTCATTTGCTATTTCAAAAAAATAAGAAAGCAAGCCTTCATAAATCGTGCCTAAATGTTCTACACTTAAAGTTTTGTAATCTCTTTTAAAGCTTAGATTTTTATCTTTAAAATTTAATAATTGGTTTAAAATGAATTTTAAATCTTTATCATTAAAGATTTTTGGTGTGCTTAAAAGAGCGGTTTTACTCTCATCAAA
>NZ_QYCP01000033.1 GCF_025506275.1 Brevibacterium permense | reverse complement strand
GCCGGGCGACGGATCGGTCCCGGCCGGGGCGGGAATCGCCGTCACCGTCCAGTTCGAGACGCCCGACGCGGGCGCGGTCGCGTCGACGGAGGCGGCGGTGCGCGGAGTGCCCGCCGTGCGCTCCGCGGTCACCACCTCGCTCGCGCTGGGCGGCGTGTCGCTCATGCGGCTCACCTATGACGGCGATCCGGCGGCGCTGGCGGCGGCGCTCCAGGCGCGCGGGTTCCAGGTGTCGGGCGGGGGGCAGTCGCTCCGCATCCGGCGCGGGGCGCCGCCCGCCCAACCTCCGGTCCAACCCCGGCCCGCCGACGCCGCGCCAGCCGGCGAATGACCCAGTTCGCGCTGCCGCTCGCCACCCCGCCGCACGCCGGAGGCGACGGGCCGCCGACCGGACACTCCCGAACGGGCCAGCTCGCCTTGCCGCTCGCCTGGCC
>NZ_QYCP01000034.1 GCF_025506275.1 Brevibacterium permense | reverse complement strand
GGAGTGGGACAGAAATGATATTTTCGCAAAATTTATTTCGTCGTCCCACCCCGGCAAGGTTGACTAGAATTGAAAAAAGCTTGTTACAAGCGCATTTTCGTTCAGTCAACTACTGCCAATATAACTTTGTAGAGCATTGAACATTGATTTATGTCTCAAGCTCAATGCAGTGTGAATGATGAGGTGAGAGTATTCAGTGTAAAAAGCAACAATAGATGATATTGTTTTGTATCAATTGCTTTTTTGCTATACTGAATCAATACTGATATTTTGAGGAGAAGATTAAAATGACCCGTAAATCAATCGCGATTGATATGGATGAAGTATTGGCAGATACATTAGGAGAAATCATTGATGCTGTCAATTTTAGAGCGGATTTAGGTATTAAAATGGAAGCTTTGAATGGTCAAAAACTTAAACATGTTATTCCTGAACAT
>NZ_QYCP01000035.1 GCF_025506275.1 Brevibacterium permense | reverse complement strand
CCATAGTTGATGTCGAACTCCACCTTGATGTCTGGATATTCCAGCAGCAACGGGGTGAGCCTGGGTAGCAACAGGGTTCGCTGGATGTGATCGCCACAGGTAATGCGAACCGTGCCACTTGGTTTGTCGCGCAGCGCCGACAGCTCGTCCAGTTCCGCCTCGATCTCGTCGAAGCGATTGCCGATGGCATTCAACAGGCGCTCCCCTGCCGCCGTGGTCGAAACGCTGCGGGTGGTGCGGGTGAGCAAGCGGATCTGCAGGCGCGCCTCCAGGCCGCTTATCGACTGGCTCAATGCCGACTGCGTCACGCCCAGTTGGGCGGCGGCACGGGTGAAGGTGCCCTCGCGGGCGACGGCAACGAAGGACAGGAGATCGTTGAGGTTACGTTTGATCATGGCCAATTCTTCCACGGACCATTAATTAGTAGAGCTTATATAC
>NZ_QYCP01000036.1 GCF_025506275.1 Brevibacterium permense | reverse complement strand
GAGCAGAACGGGGTCCGCTACATCAAGCTGAAGAAGAACAAGTCCTGGGAACTTGAGAAAAGATGCTTCCTTCCCCTTCAGCCTGGAATGATTGTCGAAAATGAAATCGCCGATAAAATGAACTTCAGCGAGCAGCTGCACAGCTGGGTCCAGGAGAACGGTCTCAAGGGCAGCGAGGTCTCGCTGTCTATACCTCCTTCCCAGATTATTATCCGCCGCATGACGATTCCAAGCACGAATGCCAAGCAGGTGGAGCAGCTTGTGAAGCTTGAGGTGGAGACCGCGCTTCATCTTCCTTTTGAGAATCCGGTCTATGATTACCTTCCCACCGGGAAAGATGAGGAGAATACGCATCTTCTGGTATTCGCAGCCCCAAGAGGGCTCGTAGAAGATTATGTGGAACTGCTCTCCGACGCAGGAATCAAGGTTAGTGCGGTAGAGAC
>NZ_QYCP01000037.1 GCF_025506275.1 Brevibacterium permense | reverse complement strand
GTCAAATACTTTATTTGGTGTTTTAGCTAAATATATTAATAATTCGTACTCTTTAGGAGTCAAATTAACTTCTTGATTATCAGCAAGTACGCGATGTGCATCATTATCTATTTCTAAATGTTTAAATTCAATCACATCACGTGCGTGAGGTTCGCTTTGTTCTACAGTTGTAGATTGCGTTCTTCTTAGAAGTGCTTTAACTCTTAAGACTACTTCTCTTGGTGAAAATGGTTTGACGATATAATCATCTGCACCAGATTCAAAACCTTCAACACGGTTTGTTTCTTCACCTTTAGCAGTCAACATAATAATCGGTGTTTGTTTATGTTCACGCAATTTAGTTGCCACCTGGATACCATCCATTTCAGGCAACATTAAATCTAGTAGTATGCAAGCATAATTATTCTCCATTGCAAGTTCATAAGCCTCTTGGCCATTACTTGCTT
>NZ_QYCP01000038.1 GCF_025506275.1 Brevibacterium permense | reverse complement strand
CTTGATGATAGGTTCTACAGGTGTAGGAAAAACAGAAATCGCTAGGCGTTTAGCTAAAATGATGGGCTTTCCTTTCATCAAAATCGAAGCAAGTAAATATACGGAAGTAGGTTTTGTAGGTCGTGATGTAGAAAGCATGGTAAGAGATCTTGCCAATGCGGCTTTAAATTTGGTAAAAAATGAGCAAAGAGAAAAAAACAAAGATAAAATCGATGAATTTATAGAAAATAAAATTTTAGAAAAACTTTTACCACCTTTACCAAAGGGTATCAGCGATGAAAAACAAGAAGAATATAAAAACAGTCTTGAAAAAATGAGAACTAAACTAAGAAATGGCGATCTTGATGAAAGCACCATAGAGATAGAAATTTCACAAAATATGTTTGATACCAATCCCAACCTACCTCCTGAAATGGGTGCAATGCAAGATATAGTTAAGGTTATAGG
>NZ_QYCP01000093.1 GCF_025506275.1 Brevibacterium permense | reverse complement strand
CCAGAAAAATAAATGTTCTGGCATCACAACTTGTTCAAACAAACACGCTATTGGATTCTCAAACCACAAACACACACCCATCACCACACCACACAAAACGCGTGTGTTCACTGGGGGTATCAGTTTCATTTTCGTGTCACCCACCCGATCGCCTGAACCCTCGGATCAAACCGTGTTTGTCCTGGTCAGACCCGGTGGAAACTCTGTCTCGAAGACGGTGTTTCCGGCGGGGCAACGAGATATAACTCTAGACCACCCCAGAGGCACCACGCAAATCCAAAACCGACTTTCTCCACGTGACACCCACCACACGGCTTCGGTGCCGCATCAACAGCCCCACCAATGAGGGGTGTTAGCGTCCCTGTATGAGCACGGAGCCCACAGACACATCGCTGACAAGCGCCCAGGCCCCGATCGCCGTCGTCGCCGGAGCATCGGGGTTCATCGGTGGAGAGCTGCTCGATGCGCTCAGCGCTCGGGGGTACGCGACGCGGACGATCGGCCGCTCCCCTGCCTCCGCCGACGCCACCTGGGACCGTCCCGACCGAATCGCCGAACTCATCGACGGTGCCGACCTGCTCATCAACCTCGCCGGTCGCAGCGTCGGATGTCGATACACGGACGCCAACCGACAGGTCATCTGGGACTCCCGAGTCGATACGACCCGCGCTCTCAATACGGCGGTGGCAGCCGCTTCGGTGCCGCCGCGTGTGTGGATCAATTCGAGCACGGCCACCATCTACCGCCACGCGATGGACCGACCGCAGACCGAGGACGACGGCGACATCGGCGAAGGGTTCTCGGTCGACATCGCCAAGGCCTGGGAGAAGGAGTTCTTCGCCGGGGACCTGCCCGAGACCCGACGAGTCGCGCTGCGAATGGCGATCGTGCTCGGTGACGGAGCGGCGTTGAACATGTTGGCCACCGCGGCCAGGTTCGGTGCCGGTGGAGCTCAGCATGACGGGCGCTGGTTCCCGCACCGGCGCTATCGCGGGATCGGCCCCGCGGCTTCCGGGCCGACCGTCTGGCGAGGACACCCGCCGACTCACGGACGACAGCGGTTCAGCTGGGTCCATATCGACGACGTGGTCCGGGCAATCCGGTTCATCGACGAACACGACGAACTCAGTGGCCCGATCAACGTCTCGAACCCACAGGTCGCGGACAATCGCTCACTGATGAAAGCGCTGCGCAAGGCAGTGCGTATGCCCGTGGGGATTCCTGCTCCCAGGTGGCTGCTCGAGATCGGGATGGTCGTCCTGCGTCAGGAGTCGGAACTCGTGCTCAAGAGTCGGTGGGTGCTGCCGGCACGACTCGAAGCGGCCGGGTTCGAGTTCAGGTGGACCGACATCGAGGCGGCGACGAAGCACCTGCTGCGCTGAAGTGTCGGTACGGCACTCCCCCGTCTTCGGGGAATGCCTCCCCGGTCTCCGGGGAACGGCAGGATCACAAGCTCAGCCGACAGCCGCCTCGGCGGGGTTTCCCTGCTCGACGCAGTCGGCGCAATAGGGCTGCAGACCCCTGTCCGTGCAGTCGGCGCACCGCAGGTACTGTCTGCGGCACTCGAGGTTCGCACAGTTGACGAACTCCGGCGTCTTCCTGTCGCAGGACACACAGTGCCCGATGGATTCGACGTTGTCACCGAACTCGACGTGCATGCGCTTGTCGAAGACGTACAGCGAACCGTCCCAGTAGCCGGAGCTGCCGAAGGTCTCGCCGTAGCGGACGATGCCGCCGTCGAGCTGATAGACCTCTTCGAACCCGCGGTTCTTCATGAGCACGGACAGGACCTCGCAGCGGATTCCGCCGGTGCAGTAGGTGACGACGGGTTTGTCTTTGAGGTCGTCGTATTTGCCGGATTCGATCTCGGCGATGAAGTCACGCGTGGTGTCGGTGTCGGGAACGATCGCGTCCCGGAACTTCCCGATCTGCGCCTCCATCGCATTGCGCCCGTCGAAGAAGACGACCTCTTCGCCGCGTTCGTCGAGGAGCTTGTGCAGGGCTCCGGGCTTGAGATGCTGGCCGCCGCCTTGGACTCCGTCTTCAGTGACTGTGATCTCATCGGGAGTGCCGAAGGTGACGAGTTCGTCGCGGACCTTCACGCTCAGCCGCGGGAAGTCATCGCCTTGACCGTTCGACCATTTGATGTCCGCACCCTTGAAAGGCGCATACGACTTCGTTGCCCGCACGTACTGCTTCACCTCGAAGATGTCCCCGCCGACTGTGGCGTTGATCCCGTCCTTCGACACGATGATCCGCCCCTTGAGCCCGAGGCTCTCGGCCAGGGTGTACTGCCACAGCTTGACCGCTTCTGGGTCTGGCAGCGGAGTGAAGACATAGAACAGAACGATCTTGGGAGTTGCCATGGCCCCCATTCTAAGTGGAGTGCAGCCGTCCGATTCCCAGCGGGGAACGGTCCCGCACCCGCGCCGAGGCGGTCCGCCCGTGGACGCGCTTCGCTCGCGCCGCAGAGACACGGCTAAGATTGGCCGTGAGTGCCGTGTCGTATGAAAGGGCCCCGAAGAGGACATGACGTCTAACCTCAGCTCTGCGGATTCCACGCAGGTCGATTCCCCGCAGAATGCATCGAAGAAGGTCAAGGAGACGGTCGAGTTCGCAGCGGCGAACCCCGACGTCGAGCAGCCTTTCGCCGATCTCGGTCTCACGGCCGAGGAATACGAGAAGATCAAGGCGATCCTCGGACGTCGCCCCACCTCGGCGGAATTGGCCATGTATTCGGTGATGTGGTCCGAGCACTGCTCGTACAAGTCCTCGAAGGTCCACCTGTCCAAGTTCGGCGACAAGGTCACCGAGGACATGAAGAAGCACCTGCTCGTGGGCATCGGCGAGAACGCCGGCGTCGTCGACATCGGGAACGGCTGGGCGGTGACCTTCAAGGTCGAATCGCACAACCACCCCAGCTACGTCGAACCCCACCAGGGTGCGGCCACCGGAGTCGGTGGCATCGTGCGCGACATCATCTCCATGGGTGCGCGCCCGGTCGCCGTGATGGATCAGCTGCGGTTCGGAGCCATCGACCATCCGGACACCGCCCGTGTAGTCCACGGCGTGGTCGCCGGGATCAGCAACTACGGCAATTCCCTGGGCCTGCCGAACATCGGCGGCGAGACCGTCTTCGATTCCGTCTATCAGGGAAATCCGCTGGTCAACGCCCTGGCTGTGGGTGTCATGCGGCATGAGGACATCCGTTTGGCCAACGCGTCTGGACTGGGCAACAAGGTCGTGCTCTTCGGTGCGCGCACCGGTGGCGACGGCATCGGCGGTGCTTCGATCCTCGCTTCCGAGTCCTTCGACGATTCGAAGCCCTCGAAGCGCCCCGCCGTGCAGGTCGGCGACCCGTTCGCCGAGAAGGTGCTCATCGAATGCTGCCTCGAGCTCTTCCACGCCGGAGTCGTCGAAGGCATTCAGGACCTCGGCGCTGCCGGCATCTCCTGTGCGACCTCGGAATTGGCGTCCAACGGCGACGGCGGAATGCACATCGCACTCGACGACGTGCTGCTGCGCGACGAGACCCTCACCCCTGAGGAGATCCTCATGTCGGAGTCGCAGGAGCGGATGATGGCCGTCGTCCGTCCCGACCGCCTCGACGAATTCTTGCGCATCGTCGGCAAATGGGAGGTCGAGACCTCCGTGCTCGGCGAGGTCACTGATTCCGATCGTCTCGTCATCGAATGGCACGGCGACGTCATCGTCGACGTGCCCCCGCGCTCGGTCGCCCACGACGGACCCGTGTACAACCGTCCGTTCACCGAACCGTCATGGACCGCCGAGGTGGCTGCGAACACCGTTGAGGCCGCTGGTTTGGCGATGCCCGAGTCCGATGATGAGCTGCGGTCGACGATGCTCGAGCTCGCGGGGTCGCCGAACCTCGCCTCGAAGTCGTGGATCACTTCGCAGTACGACAAGTACGTCCAGGGCAACACAGCACTGGCATATCCGGATGATGCCGGTGTCGTCCGCGTCGACGAGGAGTCCGGTCTCGGTGTGGCCATCGCCACCGACGCCAACGGCCGCTACAGCTTCCTCGACCCGGCGCGCGGTGCCCAGCTGGCTCTGGCCGAGGCCTACCGCAATGTCTCGACCTCCGGTGCCATTCCGCGTGCGGTCACCGACTGCCTGAACTTCGGATCCCCCGAGGATCCGGAGATCATGTGGCAGTTCGCGCAGGCCGTCGAAGGCCTCGCAGGCGCCTGCCAGGACCTGGGAATCCCGGTCACCGGCGGCAATGTGTCCCTGTACAACCAGACAGGCGGAGTGGCCATCCACCCGACTCCGGTCGTCGGTGTGCTCGGTGTCTTCGATGATGTCACCCGCGCCACCCCGAGCGGCTGGCAGGAGCCGGGCCAGACCATCTATCTGCTCGGCGCCACCGAGGCGGAGCTCGACGGTTCGGCGTGGGCCGACGTCACGGCGGGCCACCTCGGCGGGGTTCCTCCGCAGTACAAACCGGCGGCAGAGAAGGAACTCGGCGAGATCCTCATCAACTGCTCGCGCGACGGCATGATCGATGCCGCGCACGATCTGTCCGAGGGCGGGCTGTCCCAGGCGCTCGTCGAATCGTCGCTGCGCTATGGCACCGGCGCCCGGATCTGGCTCGACGAGGTCTGCGAGCGTGACGGCATCGACGTATTCACCGCACTGTTCTCCGAATCGGCGGCGCGCGCGATCGTCGCCGTGCCGCGGTCGGAAGAGGTCCGCTTCAAGGACATGTGCACGGCACGCCGGTTCCCGTTCGTGCGCATCGGCATGACCGATGCCGGCGACGGAGCTCCTGCGCTCGAGGTCGTCGACCACTTCTCGATCGGACTCGACGAACTCGGCCAGGCCCACGAGGGTACGTTGGCAGATCGCTTCGGCGGCAGCGTCGCGGCGGTGACCGAAACCGCGGTCTGAGCTACGACCGGCGAAGACTGAAGTGAGACGGCCTCTCGGCCTCGACAAGACCAGCAGCGGTTGGTTCTCTCGAGGCTGAGAGGCCGTTTCGCTGTCGCACTGTGTCCGTATCGCCCTGCTGGGCGTGACGGTCGCGAAGGCGGGTCGGTAGACTTCTCACCTTCGCGCTTGCTGCGGCGCCAGCCGTCACGCAGCGGTCCGACTATGCCCCAGGCGAGAGCAGTGAAGACGGCGACGATCGCCCGATAGATCAGCCAGAAGGAATCGGCCAAGCCCGCAATCGCGATTCCCACGGCCAGCAGGGCGATGGTGATCGCCGAGGCGGTCAGGCAGCGCAGCCGGTACTCGAGACCGGTGCGGGTCGGTACGGCAGGCAGTTCCGCTTCGTTGAGATCCGTATGGCGACGGGCGAATCGGCGGTCGAAGCGGGCGATGGCCTCCGGACCGAAGACGACGGAGAAGCCGACGTAGAACGCGGCCGTTCCGTGGCTGAAGTCCGCTGCCGCTCCCCCGGTGCAAATCGATGTAAGTCAGGACGATGATGACGATGTCGATGAGCGGGGTGAATGCGAGGAGAACCGTCTAGTGGTGTGGGAATGGCTGCTGGCCCGCTCCGGGATGCCACTGATTCGGGTGAGCCAGTGCCAGGTGACCAGCTTGCGGGTAGATCTGCTGTGAGTACAACTGTTGCTGAGTCGAAGCCGGCCGGCTTGGCATCGGCACCGTTCCAGCCGGCGGGAAGCCGAGCATGTGGAAGAGACCGAGAACGATGAAAAGGAGTATGAGCCAGGCTCCTTGGACGATCATCATCGACAGTGCCTGATCCAGTGGGCTTGCGTTCAGGCCCAGGCCGGCAACGTAGCTTCCCGCATTCATCACCACGGCGATGATGACTCCGACGATGAGAACCCACCACCTGCGGCGGCGGACGATGTTCCATGCGCAGAACACAGCGGCGAGGTACACGACGCTGATTACGACCTGGGCAATACTCGCACGAAGCGTCGAATCTGTGCCGACTCCGGTGCCGGCGACGCTGAAGATGGAACTCACGACCGGGGTGACCGCCAAAAGGCAGATGCAGCCGAACAGGTAGGTTCCGGTGGCAATGAACCGGCGTGTCCAACTCACATTCTTCACCAGCAGCATGGCGATAGTGCCGATGACGAGACGCAGCAATGATGAGACGACCGTCCCGAGACTGTAGAGGAGACGCGCCGAACGACGTCATCGCAAAGAAGACCAGCTGCTGAACCACGCCGACGATGGCGGACCAGGCGAACGAAAGCAGCAGAATCCACCACCGGCGCATGCGAACGATGTTCCACGCCAGATAAGTCACGCCGAAGAACAGAGTCAGGCCGGCAGGCACGCGGATGAAGTCCGGCAGGATTGACATCGTCAGCTGCGACTCTGCTGGGTCGAAGGGCGGCGACAGAATCGGCACGACAACCAAAGGAACGCACCAGACGGCGGCGAAGAGGGCAGCAGCGAGAATTCTTCGAGGCCACGAGGAATTGCTCACCAGCATCAGAGCTATGGCTCCAACGACAATGACATTGATCGCAGTCCCATGATGGCCTGGGCATTCAGGATCACCAAAATTGGGATTACTGCCGCCACTGCCGCAGAGAACAGCGGGGGCACGATATAGAGTGCAACCGCGAGACGCATCAGGCCCCTGGAACACCAGAGCATGATCCTGGTGGACCATTCTGTTTGGGCAGCGCCCGCAACGGAAGCCCCTGGATCGCCGAAGCGTCCGGCATCTTGTGGGTACGGCGGCGACCGGTTCACGTCGGATCCCTGGGGCCATCTTGAACTCATATCTTCACTCTAGGATCGATCAGCGGACTGCGGCGCCAGCTGAAGTGGCAATGCTGACACCTGTACCGCGACATCTGACATAACCGCTTGGCCCGCCCGCGACGTGACCGAAGATGACGCCGACCGCACATGCACGACTGCGAATGTGATTGCCTGAAGGGGAACGATGAGCCTCAGCCGTTCCACGGCCAGGGACTCAGCAGCGCAGCAGAACGACACCACATTCAAGGAAGAGGAGCCAGTCATGGCAACGATTCGCACATCCCACGCGGGGTCCTTACCCCGCACTCCCGAACTCATCGAGGCCAACAAGGTCAAGCAGGCGCAGAACACCGCCCGCCTGGCCGGTGAGTCCGTGTCTCAGGAACAGGAGCAGGAATTCGACGAGCTCCTTGCCGCCAGCGTCACCGACCTCGTCAAGCGGCAGAAGAACCTGGGCATCTCACTGCCCAACGACGGCGAGTACGGTCACGCCATGGCCGCCGACTTCGACTACGGCGCGTGGTGGCACTACTCGTTCGCCCGCACCGGCGGGCTCGAGCTCGACGATGTCGACAAGTGGGATGCACCAGCTGTGCGGTCCGAGCCCGGCAAGACGGTTCTCACCAGCTTCGGCGATCGCCGCGATCGCAACCTCTTCCCCAACGTCTACTCCGATGCCGACGCCGGCACCGACACCGGCGAGCAGCCCCAGTTCCCCAAGGCCACCGGCCCGATCAGCTACATCGGCCAGGATCAGGTCAACCGTGATGTCGCGAACCTCAAAGCAGGTCTGGCCGCCGCAGGCTACGACGAGCGTGCCGGCTACATCAATGCGCTTTCCCCCGGTTCGGCCTCCCGCATCGCCAACGAGTACTACCCAAGCGATGAGGAGTTCATCTGGGCATGGGCCGATGTGCTCCGGGAGGAATACCTCGCCATCACCGAGGCGGGGCTGACCGTCCAGATCGATGATCCCTCCCTCGCGGAGAACTTCGACCAGATCAACCCGGAACCGTCGTTCGATGACTACCGCGCGTTCATCCAGGTCCGCATCGATGCGCTCAATCATGCGCTGCGCGGAATCGACCCGGAGCAGGTGCGCGTGCACACCTGTTGGGGCTCGTGGCACGGACCGCACGTCACCGACCTGCCGTTCATCGAGATCGTCGACCAGGTGCTCTCCATCAACGCCGCCGGCATCACCTTCGAAGCCGCGAACGTCCGCCACGAACACGAATGGCGGATCTGGGAAGAGAAGAAGCTGCCCGAGGGCAAGTACATCATTCCCGGCATCGTCTCCCACTCGACGAACGTGGTCGAGCACCCCGAGCTCGTCGCCGAGCGCATCGGCCGGTTCGCCGGTCTCGTCGGACCCGAGAACGTCGTCGCCTCAACTGACTGCGGCCTGGGCGGCCGCGTCCACCCGGACATCGCCGTCGCGAAGCTGCAGTCCCTGACCGAGGGTGCGGAGATCGCCTCGAAGCGCTTCTGACCCCGTACTGCGGAAACAGCAGAAACACCGGTCCCCTCCGTTAGGCACGTCTGCCGAGCGGAGGGGACTTCTGTATTACGCCCCGCCGCCGAGCTCCTCGTCGAAGCAGTCGCTCAAGGTGGGGTGGGCGAACTGGTATCCGGTCTCCTGCAGCTTCTCCGGCACCACTCGCTGGTCCGCCAACGCGAGTTCCTTCGCCCCATCACGGCCGAGCATGATCTCAGTGATGAAACCGGGCGTCGGGATCCACGCGGGTCTGCGCAGGTGAGCGGCGAGCGCCTCGGCGAATTCCGCCTGCGTGACAAGCTCCGGCGCAACAGCGTTGACCGGCCCGCGCACATAGTCATAGAGGACCGCGTGCACATATGACCGCGCCACATCGTCAAGCGAGATCCAGGCCAGGGCCTGCTCCCCGTTGCCCAATCGACCGCCCGCACCGGCAAGGAACAGCGGCGCCTGCAGTTTGAGCAGACCGCCCAAGGAGCTGAGCACGACTCCGGTTCGGATCGACACACGTCTGATCCCGGCATCCTCGACGCCGGCCGCCGTCTCTTCCCACTTCTGGCATACCTCGGCGAGGAATCCGTCGCCGGCGGGTCCGGTTTCGTCGACTGGTTCGTCGGCCTTCGACCCGTAGTAGCCGACCGCGGAGGCGCAGACGAAGACCGACGGACGCTTCGCCTCGGGCAAGCCGCGCATCGTTTCGACGAGCAGCCTCGTCGAGTCGATTCGAGACGACCAGATCTCGTCCTTCGCGTGTTTGGTGAACCGAGTGGCGATGGATCGCCCACCGAGGTGGACCACCGCATCCGCCCACGCGAGGTCCCGTGGATTGAGGATCCCCAGGTCCGGGTTCCAGTGCACCTCGTAGGGGAACTTCGGGGTTTCGCGCACAAGCAGTCGCACGAAGTGTCCCGCGGTGGAGAACAGGGCGGCGACCTGGCGTCCGATCATTCCGCTGCCACCGGCGATGAGGATGTGTTTGCCCTTCTTCCGCGTCAGCAGGGGCGCATTCGTGGATTCAAGGAAGTCGATATCCATGAGCATCCGCTTGCGGCGGGCGTCGAAGGTGGCTTCAAGGTAGTGGGTGAGGCCCCGGTCGATGACGTCGAAGCCCTGCGGAGCCATGGAGAATTCGATGTGGTCGTCGATCTTCGTCCCGCCGGCAACCGAGGTGAACTCGTGCGTGTGCTTCCACTGGCTCAGCGGCCCCTTCTTCAGCTCATCGACGAAGGAGAACCGAGACGGCCCCTCCGAATGCACCGAGCTGAACGGCCGCCGCACAAGGCCGTAAGTGCCGGGAACGCTCGTCTTCACCTGCGCCACCGAGCCCGGCGCAATCGGAGGATAGCTCTCCTCGACGATCTCCTGCGCCCAGTGAGGTGAGAGGCGGGTCAGCGCTCCTGGCCGAGCATGCCAGTCGAATGTGGTCTCCGCACCGAGCGGAACTTCAGATGTCGACTCAAAGATGGTCATGGCATCCCTCCTCCCTCGAATGATGCCACCGGTTTCTGAGAATGTGACCCGCAACTCACCTAAGTCCAAGTGAATTGTTCTCGCCGAGGCGGCTCACCCTCCCGGCCGCCCCGCCGGAGCCGTCCGGCGGGGTCCGAAACCTGTATCCGCTGGTTTGAAGTGTGAGCGCATCGATCTCGATCAGTACGCTCACACTTCGACCCCGCGGGTGCAGCGCAACCGGCCGCAAGGGCACCGCGGTGCGCTGCAGCCGGTTGCTCAGTCGGCCGCTGGGATCTTGCCGAAGCGGAACGCCGACCAGAAGTCTCCGCGCACATATCCGTGCGACGGCTCCGGGTCGAAGTCCCAGTGGCGGACTCGACCGACCTTGAGCGCATCGGCGACGAGCTGACGGCTGCGCTGCGAGGCGAGCACATGCTGTTCGAGGTGCTCGAGGTCGTACCGGGATTCGAGTTCTGCACGCATCGACTCATGCGCCTGGGCATAGGCCGGATCGGCGGCGCGGTTGACCAGCTCGTCGGGGTCCGCCGCCAGGTCGAAGAGCAGCTCCGGGTCGCCGGGGCACACCGTGAGCTTGAGATCGCCGCGCACCAGTGTGACCTGCGGCCGGTAGGTGCCCTCGGCGAAGTACTCGATGACGACGTCGCGGTACTCGTTCCCGAGTTCGCCGGCGGCTTCCCGCCCGGCAGATTCGAGTATCGAGGTTCCGGTCAGTCCCTCGTCGATCGCCGAGGCGGCTCCTCCACCTGCATCTCCCGTGCCCCCGGACGGCCCGGACGAAGCCGAACCCTGCGCGATCTCGAGCAGGGTCGGCGCGAGGTCGACGAGACTGACCGGGGTCGCATACCGGCCCGGGGCGATCACCTCGGCGGGTCCGTTGATGATGAGCGGCACTCGGGAGGACTGCTCGTAGGGCGACATCTTGAACCACAGCCCCTTCTCCCCCAGCATGTCACCGTGGTCGCTCGTGACGACGATGACGGTGTTGTCCGCGAGGTCGAGCTCTTCGAGCTTGCGCCGGATCGCTCCGACGTGGTCGTCGATGTAGTTCACCGCCGCATAGTAGGCACGGCGGGCCCGCCGCACGTCCTCGATTCCCGGCTCACGTTCGTCGAAGCCGCACATCGTGCGCAGACGGTGGCTGTGCGGGTCCACGGCCGGATCGGGGACCTCGGGGTGGGCCGGGTCCGGGATGTCCACCTCGGCGAACCGATCCCAGTTGGCCTTCGGCGGCTCGTATGGGTCGTGGGGGTGGATGAACGAGGTGACCATGAGGAAGGGCTGATCGCACCCGGCGGCCTGGTTCGCGCGCTTGCGGTCGTTGAGGTGGCGCAGGGTTCTGAAGATCACCTCGTCGTCGAAGTCCTGCTGGACGTTCGCAGTCGCCGCACCGGCGGTGAACACGGGGTCCGCCTCGTGGTACCACTGCAGCTTCTGCTCCAGGGGACGGTTCCAGTCGGGCACCATATCGAGATCGGCCGGGTACACGTCCGTGGTCAGGCGCTCTTCGAAACCGTGGTGCTGATCAGGCCCGATGAAGTGCATCCGCCCGATCAGCGCCGTATGGTAGCCGAGCTTGCGCAGACGGTGGGCGAACGTCGGCACGGAGGCCGCGAAGTCGTCGCCGTTGTCCAGGCAGTCGATCTCCGAGGGCATCCGCCCGGTCATCATCGACGCCCGCGACGGCGAGCACAGCGGAGTATTGCAGTACGCACGGTCGAAGACGGCTCCGTCGGCAGCCAGGGCATCCATATTCGGCGTCAGCGCGGCCGCATCGCCATAGGCACCCAGAGCCTGGGCGGCCATCTGATCGGCTTGGATGACGACGATGTTCGGGGTGGTCATGAGTGGTCCTCTCTGCGGTCGGAGCCGGAGTCGGCTTCGGAATCGGTCGCTGAATCCGGGTCGGATTCGCTCGCCGAGGCGGTCCCGGAGTCCACGTCGGTCGTCGAGGCGGCGTCCGCCTCGGCGGCGGTGGATTCCTCAGTTGATGCGGAATCCTCGGCAGTGGTCGAATCGTCGTCCGGGGTCCAGCCGTCGGCCCATTCGCCGGTTTCGTAGTCGAAGCCGACGGGTTCGCCGTTCTCGTCCGTGCGCTGGTACCAATCGGTGTAATCTCCATGCTCGGAGTCGATTCCGCCGTTCGCGCCGTCGCCGGGTTCGGTGGGCACGACCTGCAGGGCGAAGTCGTCACCGTAGGCATCGGCACCGGCGACCACAGCGTTGTCGACCGCGTTGAGCGCGTACTGACGACGCAGCGCCAGCGGATCCGTGCGCAGCTCCTTGAACCAGGCGACGATGATGAAGAGCATGACGAGCGCGAACGGCACCGCGGTGACGATGACGAGCTGTTGGAGCCCTTCGAGTGCGCTGGCGTCGCCGAGGAGGAGCATCACCACTGCGATGCCGGACATCACCAGACCCCAGAACACGACGACCCACTTCTTCGGCTCCTGATCACCGCGGCTGGTGAGCATGCCCATGACCACCGAGGCGGAGTCCGCGGAGGTGATGAAGAAGATCGCCAGGACGATGATGACGACGAACGGCAGCCATTCGACATAGGGCAGGTTGTCGATGAGGGTGAAGAACACCTCGGGGGCTTCCATGCTGTCGGTGAATCCCGATGCTCCGGACCGGTACATCCAGATCGAGGTTCCGCCCATGATGCCGTAGGCGACGAAGAGCAAAGTCGAGGGGATGAAGATCGTGCCGAGGATGAACTGGCGGATCGAACGGCCGCGGGAGATGCGGGCGATGAAGGTGCCGACGAACGGCGACCAGGAGATCCACCACGCCCAGTAATAGACGGTCCACAGGGATTGGAACTCCTGGGTCTCGGCGCCCCAGGACAGGGAACGACCCATCATGTCGAACATCGACCCGAGGTATTCCATGAACGCCGAAGGCAGCAGATTGAGCAGGTAGAGCGTGGGCCCGAGGAACAGCACGAGAGCGACGATGCCGACGGTCAGCACGATGTTGATCGAGGACAGGTAGCGGATTCCGCGGGAGACGCCGGAGACCGCGGAGATGATGAAGCCGAGTGTGAGGACGAGGATGATGACGACGAGCATGTTGTTCGTCATCGGTCCCGCTCCGGAGACGATGCTGACACCGGTTCCGATCTGCATGGCCGCGATGCCCAGGGCCGCAGCGGTGCCGAAGAGAGTGGCGACGATCGCGAAGATGTCTACGAGCTTTCCTGCGAAGCCCTCGGTCTGGCGTTTGCCGAACAGAGTCTGGAAGATTGAGGACAGCAGCAGCGAACGACCGCGGCGGTAGGCGGCGTAGGCGATGGCACCGCCGACGAGGGCGTACATCGCCCAGGCGTGGAAGCCCCAGTGGAAGTAGGTCTGGGCCATCGCCCCATGGAGCGCCTCGGTCGTCCCCGGATCGTTCGTCAGCGGCGGCGGTGAGATGAAGTAGGTCAGCGGTTCGGAGGGTCCGAAGAAGAGGACGCCGATGCCGATGCCCGCTGCGAAGAGCATGGCGACCCACGAGAAGGTGGAGAATTCGGAGGTCTCTCCGTCCTTGCCCAAGGGAATCTTGCCGTAGGGAGAGAACGCGAGGATGAGCAGGGAGACGAGGATGATGATCGCGACGAGGTTGAACAGCCATCCGACGTTGAGCGTGGCCCAGTCGTAGGCCGTCTGAGCGACGCTGGCGACGCTGGCCGGACTGGAGATGCCCCAGATGACGAAGGCGACGGTGAGGCCGCCGGCGATCGCGAAGATGATGGTGTCCAGCGAGTATTTGCGCCGCTGTTCGTCGATGGCGATTCCGGGCACGAGGATGGGATGGGTGTCGTGCGGGTAGTGGCCGTGCGTATCTTCGAGATCGGCCTTCACTGGACCGCGCGGGCGACGGTAGTCGAACTGGCCGAGGTTGCGTCCGGTCTCGCGACCCACGCGTTTGGCGTCGTCCCTCATCCGACGGGCATCGGCCATGATCCTCTCGCGTGATGCTCGTCGGGCCGCCTCGGTGGAGGTGTCGGACTCCAGATCCGGGCTCGGATCGTGTTCGTCGGTACGGGTGGAGTCATCTGTCATGTGTCGGTTCACACTCTTTCGATAGTTGCGGAAGACTGCCGAAATCGATCGGTGCCGTACACGGAGACGAACGCATCATGGCCCGATGGCATGAACGCACATCGGGTACGAGTGGGAAATCAGGTGATGCGGCCGGTCGGCGGCCGACGATCGGGCAGATGGTCTGCGGATCGGCGATCAGGGACTAGGGCTCTCCGCCCCACCAGCCGACGGCCACGGGTTCCCAGGAATCATTGGCGAAGCCGCAGCTCGGGCGCTCTCGATTCGGGGTCGACCATCCCCCGCGGTGGAGGTCGTCGAATCGAAGAGGGATCATGTCTTCGGACGATAACAGCTTCCTTGCGGCTTCACAATAAATTCTCAGCAAAGACCGGATCAGCCGATTTCGACGAGCATGACGCCGACGGTGATGAAGCCGATCCCGAGGAGCGCCTTCCGCGTCAGCGGATCCTTCCAGATCACTCGAGAGAGCAGGCAGACCAGTGCGACTCCGCACGCCGCCCAGAGACCGTAGGCGACGCCGAGCGGCATGCCCTCGGCGAGGGTGCGGCTGAGGAAGAAGAAGGCCGCGGTGTAGCTGATCGCCACGGGGATGAACCAGATCTTGCGCTGCAGTCCGGCGCTGGCGCGCAGGCACAGGGTGCCGGCGACTTCGCTGAGGATCGACAGGGCCAACCACATCCAGCTCATTCGGTCACCTCCGCGTCGACGGTCTCGGATTCCTCGGGAGTGCCGGATTCGACGAGGATGACCCCGATGATGATGAGGGCGATGCCGATGATGGCGCCGATGCTCAGGAGCTCACCGAAGAACACGACGCCGAGCACGGCGACGAGGGCGACTCCGCTGGCCGACCAAGTGGCGTAGACAGCGCCGAGCGGCATGCCCAGCCGCTGGGTGAGCCCGAGGATGAAGAAGGCTGTGGCATAGAGGACTACGACACCGGGGATCCACCTGGGATCGGCAACCGAGGCGCGCAGCATCAGGGTGGCGGCCACCTCGGCGAGGATGGCCGTGACGAGCAGCAGCAGACGTTTCGCATTCATTCACTCACCTCCGGTTCGGTGTTGTCGGACGTGTTCTCAGCGTCGTCGTCGGCGGTCTCAGCGGCGTCGATGAGAGCGAGGGCGTGCTCGCGGACGGCGGCGAGGTCCTCGGAGGGGAAGACTCCCGTCGCCTCTGACATCCACGCGCCGTCGGCGCAGAATCGAGCCGCGGTCAGCAGAGATACCGCACGATCGTCGAGTCCGGTGGTGTCGAACCACGGACCGAGGTGCTCACTCCATGCCCGCGACAGCTTCGGGTGGTAGAGCGCATCGGAGAAGATCCAATAGTCGGCGCGAGAGACCTCGGCAGTGGTGGCCACTGTGACATAGGCACGGTGCCGCTCGAAGCTCGACAGCTCCTGACTCGGGCGCCCGGTGTGCTCGCGCAGTCGCCGTGCCCAGTCTTCTGCGGCATGGTCGACGAGCCCGAGCATGAGCGCTTCCTTGGACGGGAAGTGATACATCAGGCCCGGCTTCGTCAGGCCCGCCTGCTGTGCGACCGACTCCAGCGAGATCGTCACACCCTGCACCGAATCATGCGATTCAGCCAGAGCCTTCGCCGCCTTGAGTATCCGCATCCGTCGATCATTCGCCATACTTTCACTTTACCAACCGGTTGGTAAAGTACGCCAGTGCGGAAGAAAGGGCGGTCCGCACCCTGTCGGTGCGAACCGCCCTCTCATCCCTGTCTGCAGACCGTCGGCCTGCCTGCGAGCGTTCGCCTGGCTTCTGGCGAAGTCTCGGTTCAGTTCAGCAGTGCCCGATCGCCCAGGGTCGCTCCCTTGAGTTTCGAGAATTCGCCGAGCAGCGTCTCGACGGTCAGGTCCTTCTTCTCCTCGGCGGAGGCCTGGTAGATGATCCGTCCCTCGTGCATCATGATCAGCCGGTTGCCCAGCGCGATGGCCTGCTCCATATTGTGGGTGACCATGAGCGTGGTCAGCCCGTCGGCCTCGACGATCTTCTTCGTCAGAGCTGATACCAGGGCCGCGCGCTGCGGGTCGAGGGCGGCGGTGTGCTCGTCGAGCAGCAGTATCCGCGGCTGGGTGAATCCGGCCATGAGCAGGCTGAGCGCCTGCCGCTGACCGCCGGAGAGCAGCCCGACCTTCGTCTTCAGTCGGTTCTCGAGACCGAGTTCGAGAGTGGCGAGTTCCTCCTTGAAGTGCTCGCGCCGCTCCGAGGTCGTCCCCCGCCCCAGCCCACGCGGTTTTCCGCGCCTGAGCGCGAGCGAGAGGTTCTGCTCGATCGTGAGGTCCGGAGCGGTGCCGGCCATCGGATCCTGGAAGACGCGGCCCAGGTATCTCGCCCGTTTGTACTCGGGCATCCGCGACACCTCGGCACCGTCGATGGTGATCGAACCGGAGTCGATGGGCAGACGACCGGAGATGGTGTTGAGCAGCGTCGATTTTCCGGCTCCGTTGGAGCCGATCACGGTGACGAAGTCGGATTCGTCGAGTTCGAGCGAGAGTCCTTGCAGCGCCTTGCGTTCATTGACGGTGCCCGGGAAGAAGGTCTTGGAGATGTTGTCGATCTTGAGCATGGGTCTCAGATCTCCTTCCCGGTTCGGGCGCCGGTCGCGCCGGCGGGGATGTCGGCGATCTCCGCGGGGTCCTTCATATCGGTCGTTCCTGTCGGCACCGAGGCGGCCGCGCGGTTTCCGCGTCCGCGCAGTGAGGGGATTCGTTTGAGGAAGCCCCATCTGGGCAGCAGCAGTGCGATGACGACGAGCAGCGCGGTCGTCAGCTTCATATCGTTCGTATCCAAGCCCGCGCGCAGGGCGAGGAAGATGATGAGTCGGTAGACGACCGAGCCGAGGAGCGCGCCGAGGCTGGCCATGAAGATGTTGCGGCTGCCGAACACTGCCTGGCCGAGGATCACCGAGGCGAGTCCGACGAGGATGAGGCCGATGCCCATGCTGATGTCGGAGAACCCTTGGTACTGGGCGACGAGTGCACCGCAGAGTGCGACGAAGCCGTTCGACAGTGCCAGGGTGAGCATCGTCGAGTTGTCGGTGTTGACGCCGAGGCTGCGGATCATCTCTTTGTTGTTGCCGGTGGCCTGGATGGCCAGTCCGAGATCGGTGGTGAGGAACCAGTCGATGGCGAATTTGAGGATGAGGGCGAACACGAGCAGGATCGCGATCGATGCCCAGCTGCCCATGAGCAGGTTCTCCCGAAGCGGGGTGAACACGGTGTCTTCTCGCAGGAGCGGCAGGTTCGCCTTCCCCATGATCCGCAGGTTGATCGACCACAGGCCGATCATGGTGAGGATTCCGGCGAGCAGTCCGTCGATGCCGCCCTTCGTGTGGAGCAGACCGGTGATGTAGCCGGCGATGAGTCCGGCACCGATCGCTGCGGCAGTGGCCAGGAAGGGGTTGACCCCGGCGATGATGAGGGAGGCTGCGGTGGCGCCGCCCGTGGTGAAGCTTCCGTCGACGGTGAGGTCGGGGAAGTTGAGGACCTTGAAGGTCAGATAGACCCCGAGCGCCATAGCGCCGTAGATGAGCCCGAGCTCCAATGCTCCGAACATGGGTTTCCGTTCATTTCTGGTGTGTGGTTCGTGGTGGCCTCGAGGCCGTCGGTTTCAATGCCGACGGCCTCGGGGCCGGTGACGTCGGTGCCGCTGGGGAGTCGATGACTTCGGGCACCGGGTCACGGGGTGAAGCAGGGCCCGATCAGTCGATGACCTTGTCGGCCTCGTCGACGAGCTTCTTCGGAATCTCGACGCCTTGGGCCTTGGCGGCCTTCGGGTTGACGACGAGTTCGAGGTTCGAGCTGGTCTCGACGGGCATCTCGGCGGGCTTCTTTCCGTCCTGGAGGATCTTCAGAGCCATTTCGCCGGTCTGTTCGCCGAGCTTCGTGTAGTCGATGCCGCGGGTGATCGCCGCACCGGATTCGACCTGGCCGGCTTCCGACCCGACGAGCAGAGCCTTGTTCTTCTCTGCCGCCTGGACCATGGTCGACACTGCCGAGACGACGTTGTTGTCGGTGGGCACGTAGTAGGCGTCGACTTTGCCGAGCGAATCCACGGCCTGAGCGAGCTCACCCGAGTTCGCGATCGTCGCTTCCTTGATCTTCACGTCGAGGTCCTTGGCGGCCTTCTTCGCGAGATCGACCTGCACCTGCGAGTTGACCTCACCGGAGCTGTAGACGATGCCGACGGTCTTCGCATCGGGCTTGACGTCCTTGACCAGCTTCAGCTGCTCTTCGACCGGGTTGAGGTCGGAGGTGCCGGTGACGTTGCCGCCCGGCTTGTCATCGGCGTCGACGAGTCCGGCCTCTTCGGCGTCGGTGACGGCGGTGAAGAGCACGGGCTTGTCGGTGATCGCCTGGGCCGCGGCCTGAGCGGCCGGGGTGGCGACGGCGAGCACGAGGTCGAGGTCGTCGTTGGCGAACTGCTGGGCGATCGAGGTCGCGTTGGCCTGTTCGCCCTGGGCGTTCTGCACGTCCCATTCGACGTCGACGCCGGCATCTTCGAACGACTTCTTGAAGCCTTCGGTCGCGGCGTCGAGTGCCGGGTGCTGCACGAGCTGGGAGACGCCGATGGAGTACGAGTCGCTCTCACCGCCACCGCCTTCGCCGCCTCCGCAGGCCGAAACCGCAAGAATCGAACCGACTGCCACCATCGCTGTGGCCACTTTCCTGAGACGCATTCTTCTCCCTTTCGGAATTTCGGTCCGCCGGTGCGGATCCGTCACGAATTCTGCATTCGACACCGCCGCTCCTCGCACGCAAGGAGGTGACGGCAATGCAGATGAATGATGCGTCGCCTTCACTCAGACCGTTCTGAGACCATGACGCGCATCACGTCGAATGTGATGATATCCACTTTATGGCCCGGCACTGACGCCGGGTGCCGAATCCGGGTTTTGGAGACAATCGTCCCAGTATCGTTATCTGCGGCGACAGTCGTCCCCTCAGGGCTCTATTTCGATATCCGATCGTCCCAGCACATCGAGGATCCACGCGTACTCGAACGCGATCTCCTTCCATGCGTCATACCGCCCCGATGCTCCGCCGTGCCCGGCGACCATTTCGGTCTTGAGCAGGGCGTTCGCACCGACTTCGCGGAGTCGGGCGACCCATTTCGCGGGTTCCACGTAGAGGACTCGGGTGTCGTTGAGCGAGGTCACGGCCAAGATCTGCGGGTAGGCCGCCTCGGTGACGTTTTCGTAGGGAGAGTACGAGCGCATGTACTCGTACACTTGCGGGTCATGTAGCGGGTCTCCCCACTCCTCCCACTCGATGACGGTCAGCGGCAGCTCGGGCATGAGGATCGAGGTCAGCGCGTCGACGAACGGCACTTCGGCGCTGATTCCGGCGAAGAGCTCGGGGGCCATATTCGCAATCGCGCCCATGAGCAGGCCGCCGGCCGATCCGCCGCTGGCGACGAGCCGGTCCGGACTCGTCCACCCGGTGTCGATGAGGTGGCGGGCGACGTCGATGAAGTCGGTGAAGGTGTTCTTCTTCGCTGTGGTCTTGCCCTGGTCGTACCAGTGTCGGCCCATTTCGCCGCCGCCGCGCACGTGGGCGATGGCGAAGACGACGCCGCGGTCGAGCAGGGACAGCCGGGAGACCGAGAAGTACGGGTCCATGCTCGCTTCGTAGGACCCGTATCCGTAGAGGAGCAGCGGTGCCGGCTCGACCTTCGCTGAGGCGGCTCCGTTCGCTGTGTCCCCACCGTCACCTGTGCCCGCATTCGCCGAGGCGGGACCGCCGTGGCCGTCGGATCGGTGCAGGTCCTTGCGGAAGACGACCGAGATCGGGATATCGGTACCGTCTTCAGCTGTCGCCCACAGCAGGGTTTCGGTATAGGCGTCCAGGTCGACGGAGCCGAGAACAGGCTGACGCTTGAGAACTGTGTCAGTGCCGTCTGCGACGCTGTGGGAATAGATCACGGCGGGCGTCGACATGGAGGTGAAGTGCAGTCGGATCCCCGTCTGCACGAACTCGGGGTTGTTGCCCACGTAAAGTGACCCGGTCTCCCGGCCGAAGGGCAGCTCCTGCAGCGGTCCGAACGGCGAGGAGGAATCGCCCAAGCGGATGATGCCGACGCGCGCAAAGCCGCCGCGACGGTAGCTGAGCACGATGAAGTCGGCGAAGGCGTCGACGTCTTCGATGCGCAGATCGTTGATGCTCAGCTCCGCTTTCCCCGCAGACTCCGTCTCAGCCCCAGACTCTGCGTCGGCCTCAGTCTTGGTGTTCCCCTCGGAGTCTGCACCGATTGCGATGATGTCGCGACCGGCTCCGGTCGGATCGGCGGCCGGAACATCCACGAGTTCGAAGTCGGCGCGATTGCGGTTGTGGGTGATGAGGAAGCGGTCCTCACCGCCGATGACGGCGTGCTCGACGTTGTATTCGACGCCGTCGACGCGGGGCCAGATCTCCTGCGGTTCGGCTTCGAGGTCGTCGACGCTGATGCTCCAATATCCGGTGGTCATCTTCGATCCGGTGACGACGAACATCATTCGGCCCGAACGTGAGAAGCCCGAGCCGACGAAGAAGCGCTCATCGGGTTCGTGGAAGATGCACACGTCGTCGCTGCTGTCGGTGCCGACGACGTGGCGCCACACTTTCTCGGGTCGCCAGGCGTCGTCGACGGTGGTGTAGAAGATGAAGCGTCCGCTCGGATCGAGGGAAGCTCCGGCGAAGGTGCCGTCGATCGTGTCGGCGAGGTCGTCTCCCGTGGTCAGGTCGCGGACACGGAGGGTGAAGCGTTCGTCGCCGGTGGTGTCGACACCGTAGAGGAGCCGGCTGCCGTCGTCCGAGAGTGAGAAGGACCCGAGGGAGAAGAACTCCTCACCGTCAGCAGCGATGTTCGAGTCGAAGACGACTTCTTCGCCGGGCAGAGGTTCTTCACCGACCTCCGGCGGAGTCCAGTCATCGGGTCCGGAAATGGGGACCCGGACGCTGATGCCGTAGTCGAGCCCGGCCTTCGTGCGGGAGAAGTACCAGTAGTTCCCGCGCCGGTTGGGCACGGACATGTCGGTTTCCTTGATGCGCGTTCTGATCTCCGTGAAGATCGAGTTCCGCAGTCCTTCGAGGTGGGCGGTCTGCGCGCTCGTCCAGGCGTTCTCTGCTTCGAGGTGGGCGATGACCTCGGGCGACTCCTTCTCACGCAACCACTCGTAATTGTCGACGAAAGTATGGCCGTGGTGGGTGCGCTCGAATGGGACCTTCTTCGCCACCGGCGCCGATGTCGGAATCGCGGTCGTCGAAGCTGCGGAGTCGTTGCCGGAAGTTTCACTCATATCGCCAGCCTAGCGGCAGAATCAATGGCACCGGCGCCGCCTCGCTGCCCGGCCGCGACGTCGGTGCCGGCCCTTCCCGCAGCACCTGCTCCTCGCCCCCGCTCCACCCGCTCCGCGCTCCACGCGCCACCTCTTGAGCAGAATGCACTCAACGCGCTCAATGAGCAGAACGCGCAGAGTGAGCACAACCTCGCAGCCGACACTCAGGAACCTCTAAGGTGAGTCTCACATCACACCTGCCTTCAAAGGAGAAGTCCGTGCCAAAGGCGCCACCTTCCGGGGATTCCGTGGCGGAATCCTCTCATCCCTCGCGACGAACCTTCGGTCGCATCGCCTACGGGGCGATCGCCTTGGCGGCGATCGGAACGGCGACAACCTACTCGGTCAAGGCCGCCTCGGCGAAGGGCGACCTGTCGTCGAATCTCACCCTCATCGCTCCGGCCGGAGCCGGCGGCGGCTGGGACGGATTCGCCCGCGAGACCCAGCAGGCCATGCGCGTCGACCGGCTCGCCAACAACGCCCAGGTCGTCAACATCCCCGGCGCCGGCGGCACGATCGGCCTCGGCAAATTCTCGACGATGCACGGCCAGGCGGACACGATCCTGGCCACCGGCACAGCCATGGTCGGCGGAATCGCACTGAACAAGTCCCCGGTCGGCTTCGACGACACGACGCTGCTCGCCCGGGTGGCCGAAGACTATGACGTCCTCATCGCCGCCGCCGATTCCCCGCACAACACGATCGACGATGTCATCGGCGCGTGGAAGAAAGATCCGAAGGGATTCGTGTGGACGGGCGGCTCGGCCGGCTCAGTCGACCACCTGACGATCGCTCAGTTGGCGCTGCTCGGCAAGATCCCTGCCTCCGATATCACCTATATCCCGAAGTCCGGCGGCGGCGAGGCCATCCAGACTCTGCTCTCGGGCACCACCGACTTCGCCTCCTGCGGCTTCAATGAGGTCTCCGATCAGATCGAGGCCGGACGCGTCAAGGCCATCGGCGTCGCCGCCCCCGATCGGGTCAAGGGCTTCGATGACGTGCCGACCATGTCCGAACAGGGCTACGAGGTCACGCTGACGAACTGGCGCGGCTGGCTCGGAGCACCGGACATCACCGGCGACGACTCCGCTCAGCTGCTCGAGATCCTGCAGAAGACTCGTGACAGCGCGGCTTGGAAAGACGCTCTCGACCGGAACAAATGGACCGATGTGTGGCTGACCGGCGACGAATTCGCCGAGTTCGTCAAGGAGGACACGTCACGAGTGGAGAAGCTGCTGAAGGAGTTGGGACTGTGAGCGCACAGACGACGATGAACACGGAACGGACAGGCCACCTCGGCGCGGGCACCTGGTGGCAGGGGCGGTCGGGACTCATCGTGCCCCTCATCATGGGGGCGTTCTCGACCTATCTGCTCGTCGGCATCCTCACCATGGAGGTGCCAGCGGATGCGGACAAACCAGGTCCGCAATTCTTCCCGACCATCATCATGGTCGTCGGCTATGCGCTGACGGTCCTGCTGGTCATCGCCTATCTCCGCAATCCCGAACCCGTCGACATCGACGAGGTGGTCCCGGCCGAGGTCGAAGAGGACAAGGCGTTCTCGACCCCGGTCACCTCGGCGGTCGCGGCCTCTCGACTCTCCCCTCATGAGGAGGACGAGCCGGAAGACGACCGCGCAGCTCTGGCTGCGGCCCGCAGGGCCGACGCGAAGCACCGAACGCACAGCGACTTCGTGTCCCTGGCCTGGGGCGCAGGCGGCTTCGCCGCATTCGCGCTGATCCTCGAATTCGCCGGGTGGATCATCGCCGCAGCTCTTCTGTTCTGGTGCGTGGCCCGGTCGATGGGCTCGAAGACGCCGCTGTTCGACCTCACTCTGGCACTGACGTTCTCGTCCTTGGTCTACATCGCCTTCTCAGTGATGCTGGGACTCAATCTTCCTTCGGGAATTCTGGGAGGTGGCTTCTGATATGGACGCCCTCATATTCCTCTTCGAAGGGTTCACACACGCTCTGACGCCGATGAACCTGCTGTGGGTGCTCGTCGGCTGCTTCCTCGGCACCGCCGTCGGTGTGCTGCCGGGTCTGGGCTCGTCGATGGCCGTGGCTCTGCTTCTGCCGATGACCTTTGCGCTCGACCCCACGGGCGCGTTCATCATGTTCGCCGGCGTCTACTTCGGTGGGCTCTTCGGCGACTCGACGATGGCCATCCTCATGAACACCCCGGGTCAGGCCTCTGCGATCGCCTCGACGTTCGAAGGCCACAAGATGGCCAAGGCCGGGCGGGCCCCGCAGGCCCTGGCAACGGCCGCGATCGGTGCGTTCATCGGCGGGTTCATCTCCTGCTTCCTCGTCGTCTTCGTCGCCCCGGCCCTGGCCGACCTGTCGACGAGCTTCGGTCCGGCGGAGTTCTTCGCCCTCGCGCTCTTCGCCTTCGTCGCGACATCCTCGGTGGTCGCCGATTCGGTGCTCAAGGGACTCACGGCACTGGTGTTGGGCATCGGCTTCACCGTCATCGGCATCGACTCGGTCTCGGGTACCGAGCGGTTCACGCTCGGCGTGCCTGAGCTCTTCGACGGAGTCTCCCTGGTCACGGTGACCGTCGGCGTGCTGGCGCTGGGCGAGGTGTTCTTCATCGCCTCCCGCATCCGCCGTCAGACCAAGGACAACACGATCAATTCCTCTGGTCGGCCCTTCCTCTCCCGCAAGGAGGTCCGCGAGGCATTGCCGGCATGGCTGCGCGGAACAGCGATCGGTCTGCCCTTCGGCGTCATCCCCGTCGGCGGAGCCGATGTGCCGACGTTCATGGCCTATGGCCTGGAGCGCAAGCTCGATTCCCGCCGGAAGGATCCGCAGTTCGGCAAGGGCTCGATCCGCGGTCTCGCCGCCCCCGAGGCGGCCGGATCGGCGACGACCGGCATCGCCATGGGTGCCCTGCTGGCTCTGGGTCTGCCGATCTCGGCGACGGCGGCGATCATGCTGGCGGCATTCCGTCAGTACGGCATCCAGCCCGGTCCTCTGCTCTTCGACCGCTCCCCCGAGCTCGTGTGGGGTCTGCTGGCGAGCTTCTTCGTCGCGATGATCGTCCTGCTCATCATCAACCTGCCGTTCGCTCCCCTGTGGGCGAAGCTGCTGAAGATCCCGGACCCGTACCTCTACGGCGGCATCGCGGTGTTCTGCGGCCTGGGCATCTATGCGACGTCCGCCTCGACGTTCGAACTGCTCATCCTGCTGGGTATCGGCGTGCTGAGCTTCGTGCTCAAGCGCTACGGCGTGCCGCTGGCTCCGCTGATGATCGGCATGGTGCTGGGCCCCCTGGCCGAGTCGAACCTGCGCGATGCTCTGCTGGCTTCCGGCGGTGAGGCGTCGACGCTCGTGTCCTCGCCGATCACGGTCGTCATCTACGTCGTGCTCATCGCCGCTCTGGTCTACACCGGCATCGGCCGAGTGCTGGCCCGCAGGCGGCAGAAGCAGACGATGTCGGTCTCATCGAACTCTACGGAGTCGATCAGCCTCTGACCTGGCGCAGCGCCCAGCCGTCGTTCAAGGCGCAGCGCGGTTCGCCAGCCAACTAACCGTCGTTCAAGCCCAAGCGCGGATATCGAGACGTCTACGTCCCGATATCCGCGCTTCTGCTTGATCGAGGGCATTTACGGCCTTCGCCGACTGCCCGAATCGCTCAATTGCCCATCGTCGAACGCAGGTATTCGCTCAAGATGCGGTAGGTGAAAGTGCCGGAGTACTCGTAGACACGTCCGATCAGCGGTACGTCGACGTAGAGCTCGACTCTCTGCCGGTCGAGGGTGTCGTCGAATCGCTCACTCAGTTCGATGACCGGTCGCAGCGCCAACGGCATGGGCAACCGCAACCCACCTGCCCGTAGTGCGATTCGGCGGCTGCGCAGTCGCAATCCCCCGTCGACTACGTCAACAGCAAACTCCGCCTCGACGATGGACGGCTTCCCCAGCACGTCGACGACTCCGCCCTGAGAGTCGCACGGAACTTCTCCACCTACCTCGGATCGGGATCCGCGCGAGACGAACGATACCGCATCGACCATCGACCAATCACCGTCATTGAACTTCAACGTCCGCGACGCCGTCTGCTCACCGTCTTCCGTTCGGTTCTCTACGCGAAAAGGAACATTGCGGTGCAGACCCGGCACGATCACACCGCACAGTTTCGCAATGGCGAGGACGGGCCACAGCCACCGCCGTTGGGTGCCGAACCGTTCGAAGACTCCCTCACCGACACCCACCGCGCCGGGAGGGATCACCGCGAAGTATCCCCTGAGGACCGGGTGGAGCTCTGCCGCTCGAGCGCCGAGCGCCCGCTCATATGCGGATCGGGAGGGAGAGCCCATGGCTGCGAGTGTAGGGCATCTCCGCCGGATCAGTGGTCAGGTTCCGTCCCGGCCTCAGCGGTCGGCGTTGGCGTTGGCGGCAGCTCCCGGCAGGAGCCTCCCGGCGCCTTTGAGGCCGAAGCTCGTGAGCACGGCGGCGATGAGGACGAGGACGACGGCCGCACCGGCGGCCCACTGCACGCCGAAGTCGAAGGCCGTCACGGCCGCCTCGGTGATCCGCTCGCCGGCTCCGCCGCTCAACCCGGACGCGTACTCGAGGGCGGAGCCGAGCGTATCGAACTGCGCTCTGTCCGCTTTGTCCCCGATCGCCGACTGCAGCGCGGATCCGTACATGAAGGTCGAGAGTCCGCCGAGCACGGTCGTTCCCATGACGGACCCGAATTCGTACGCGGTTTCCGATATCGCCGAGGCCGCTCCGGCCTTGTGAGCGGGGACCGCGGCGAGGATGAGGTCGTTCGTGATGACCTCCGCGGTGCCGAGCCCGATGCCGAGGATGAGGAAGGCGAGCAGCATTCCCATCACGGAGTGCTCGGAGGTGAAGGCGATGATGCCCATTCCGATGGCGTTGAGCGCGAGAGCACAAGGCACGACGACGCGCGGTTCGAAGCGGGCGATGAGCGGCACTGCCAGGTAGCCGGCCGCGACCGAGGTGATGAGTCCCGGGATGAGCACAAGGGCGGCGTCGATCGGAGAGAGTCCGAGCACGAGCTGGAGCAGCTGGGTGCCGAAGTAGAGGAACCCGGCCAGTCCCATGATGCTCAGCAGGTTCGACACCACCGCCGAGGTGAACACGGAGTTCGCGAACAGACGGACGTCGAGCATCGGATTCGATGTGGCGAGCTGGCGGAGGACGAAGCTGGCACCGGCGACGATCGCCACGGACAGGCTGAGCCAGAAGAGGAAGTCAGCGCCGGACGCCATGCTGTGTTTGATGGCGAAGACGAGCGGGGCCAGGGCGAGCATCGACAGGATGATGGAGAACGGGTCGAATCGACCCGGGTTCGGGTCGCGCGATTCGGGCAGCAGAATGGCGGCAGCGGGAATGAAGAGCGCGATGAGCGGCAGGTTGATGAAGAAGACCGAGCTCCAATGGAAGTGCTCAAGCAGGAAGCCGCCGACGATGGGCCCGAGTGCGGCACCACCGGAGAACATCGCGGCCCAGGTGGCGATCGCGATGCGACGGTCCTTGTCATGGTCGAAGATGTTGCGGATGAGCGACAGCGTCGAGGGCATGAGGGTGGCACCGAAGATGCCGAGCAGGGCGCGGGCGAGGATGAGCATCTCGGCGGAGGTGGAGAACGCTGCGAGCAGCGAGGCCGCACCGAAGCCGACGGACCCGATGATGAGCAGTTTGCGACGTCCGACCCGATCACCGAGGCTGCCCATGGCCACCAGCAGACCGGCGAGCATGAGCGCGTAGATGTCGACGATCCACAGCAGCTGCGTGCCCGTCGGGTGCAGGCCGGTGCTGATGGCCGGGATCGCGAAGCCGAGGACCGTGTTGTCGATCGAGATCAGCAGCACGGGGATCATGAGCACCGCGAGTCCGGCCCATTCGCGCCGGCCGGCACGCAGCTGTGGAGTCAGTGTCGTCGTCATACCATAAACTGTACCGTCTGGACGGTACAGTTGAAAAGCGGTTGGCGTGCTGCAATCGAGATGCTCAGGTACTGCGCAGATACAGGCCCGGCCGCGCGAGAAATCCGAGCGGCCTCCTGCATGCCCAGCCGGCAGTACACCAGGCACACGTCCGTCTCGTGAGTACAGCTATGGACTAGGCTCGTGGCTATGGCACGCAATCCGACCGCAACCAAGGAGAAGCTGCTCGACGCATTCGATACGCTCCTCGACGAACACGGCACTGCCGGGGCGACTCTGGACGCAGTAGCCGCGAAGGCCGGAGTCTCCAAAGGCGGTCTGCTCTATCATTTCGGGTCGAAGGCCGAGCTCATCAAGGGCAGCCTGGAACGCCTCGACCGACTGGTCGCCGAAGACGTCGAGGAGATGAACGCTGCTGGCGAGCGCCTCCACTATTACTATCTCGAGACCTCCGCCGAGGTCGGCACTCCCCTGGACCGCAGCCTCATCGCCGCCGGCTGTCTTGCACTCGAGAACGAGGACGCCAAGGCGGCTCTGCGTAGAACCCGGGAAGCTTGGTTCGACGCTCTCAACAACCACCTCGGCGATGCCGACCTGGCGATGACGATCCAGCTCATCGGTGACGGAATGTATTTCAACCAAAACTTCGGGCTGTCACAGGACGAAGCCCTCGACCACGTGAAGCGAGTGCTCTCGCGCCTGGGGCTCTGAGACGCCTACGCGCCTCCGCCTCTCGAATACCCACCGCTCAGCTCCCTTCCCGTTCTTCTGCGGACATACCCCAGCGGACGCGCTAGGTGGGCGAAGTGGTCACGTCCCGAGCAACAGGACGTGACCATTTCGCACACCTATGAGCGTCCACCCGATCGCCAAGAGCCGGCCTCACCCCGAGCTCAGCTCAGGTGATGAACCTCCTGCAGCCCGTACACCGGAGTCTCGATGCCTTCGTGCCGGGCCTTGAGCTGCAGCGCCAGATACAGCGAGTAGTGCCTGGCCTGGTGCAGATTGCCGCCCATGAACCACAGGTTCTCCTGCTGGGTGGGCTTCCACATATTGCGCTGCTCGCCTTCCCACGGGCCTGGGTCCTTCGTCGTCTCCGACCCCAGTCCCCAGCATTTGCCGACCTTGTCTGCGGTCTCCTGGTCGACGAGGTCCGCGACCCAGCCGTTCATCGAACCGTAACCGGTGGCGTAGACGACGAGGTCAGCCGGCAGTTCAGTCCCATCGGAGAGGACGACGGCATCCTCGGTGAGGTGGTCGACCTGACCTTTGGCCAGTTTCACTTTGCCGTCGGCGACGAGCTCGGCGGATCCGACATCGATGTAGTAGCCCGAACCGCGGCGCAGATACTTGAGGAATAAGCCGGACTCGTCGTCGCCGAAGTCGAGATCGAACCCGGCGGCCTCCATCCGCTGGTAGAAGTCCTTGTCCGCTTCCTTGATCTGGTCGTAGAGCGGGATCTGGAACTCGTGCATGATCCGGTACGGCAGTGATGCGAAGATGAGATCCGCCTTCTCCGTCGTCACGCCGTTCTCCAACGCGCGTTCGGAGTACAGGTCGCCCATCGCGATCTCCACGAGCGAATCGCTCTTGACGATGTGCGTGCTCGATCGCTGCACCATCGTGACGTCGGCACCGTTCTCGTACAGAGCACCGCAGATGTCGAAGGCGGAGTTGTTGCTGCCGATGACGACGACCTTCTTGCCTGCATAAGCGTCGGGACCTGGGTGCTGCGAGGAGTGCTGCTGCTCGCCCTTGAAGATGTCCGACCCCGGGAACGTGGGGATGCTCGGTTTGCCCGACATGCCCGTGGCCATCACCAGATGGGTCGGCCGCAGAGTGACCTTCTCCCCGTTCCGGTCAACCTCGACCGTCCACCGGCCTTCCGCTTCGTCGTATTTCGCCGAGGCAGCTGTGGTCGACGACCAGTACGGAATCTCCATCACCTTCGTGTAGAACTCCAACCAGTCCGCGATCTTGTCCTTCGGTGCGAACACCGGCCAATTGTCTGGGAACTTCAGGTACGGAAGGTGGTCGTACCAGACCGGGTCGTGCAGGCACAGCGACTTGTACCGCGACCGCCACTGATCACCCGGCCGCTCCCACCGGTCGATGACCAGGGACGGCACTCCGAGTTGGCGGAGGCGAGCGCCGAGGGCGATCCCGCCCTGTCCGCCACCGACGACGAGGATGTAGGGATCGGCGGTCGCGCCCCAGGCGGCGTCCTCCTCGGCGAGTTTCTCCGACCAGCTCTTCCGTTCGGGATCGACGCCGTGCTCGGCACCTTTGACCCGGCGGGTGCCGCGGGGCTCTTCGTGTCCGGTGATCTCCTGCAGCGAGGTGAGCACGGTCCAGGCCTTGATGCCGTCTTCATCGATGAGGCGGACGAGTCCCTTGCCACGCCCCACCGAGGTGGTGAAGGTGAACCATGCTTCCGTCACACCGTCGGCGGTTGCCGCCGGTTCGCTGAGTTCGAATTCCTCCGGTGAGACCCGGTCGAGATTGTGGGTGAGCAGGTCGGTTACTCCGTCGGGGTTCTCCACCGTTTTGAGATTCCAGGTGAAGGACACGAGGTCCCTCCAATAGCTGTCGGTGGCGAACAGTCCGGCTGCAGCCGGGATGTCCCGGCGGCCGAGCGCCGATTCGAAGTCCTGCAGCCACCTCATAGCGATGTCGTCGGCGGTCAGCTGGGGACGGTCGAGCGTCGTTGTCATGTCACTCCTCCTCATTGAGTTCAGTGACTCCAAACTAGGCCGGGCTCTCACGGCTCGGAAGAGTTGCATCGGATTGCATGGTCCACGCTGTGTCGGGATTCTCACCGACGCCTCGACCCCATGGCCAGGGGTGCGTTCCCGACTTATACTCAAGGCATGCTTCAGCCGGATCTGGCGCATCTCGCCAGAGATCTGACACGCATTCACGATGCCGTGATCACCGGGGCGTCGCCGCCGGTGCAACCGCGCGCGCTGGTCAGGCGCTCGTGGGATCGGATGCTGCGCTTGGGGCTGGACCCCGATGGCACGAATGCGCGGATCGTCGCCGATGAGGCTGAGTTGGAGACTCGACGCCGGAAGTCCCAGTTGCGACTGGTCGTCGATGAGATGCGCTCAGTGCTGTTGCGGGCTCCCGACGCCGCGCCGTTCATCCTCGTCGTCACGGATGCCGATGGAGTCATTCTGTGGCGAGATGGTGCAGCGTCCGCCAGACGGCAAGCCGATGAACTCGGATTCGTCGAAGGAGCACATTGGTCTGAGGCCAAGGTCGGCACGAACGCCATCGGCACGGCGCTGACCGAGGAGGCACCCGTCCAGCTCTTCTCCGCCGAACATTTTGAGGCGTCTCAGCACCCCTGGTACTGCAGCGCCGTGCCCGTGCACGACCCGCACGATGGGACTCTCTTGGGAGTCGTCGATATCAGTGGCCCGGCGATGACGCTTCATCCTGCAGTGCAGTCGTTGGTGACGACGGCGGTGCGTCTGGCCGAGGCCCGGCTGATGATCGCTCAGCAGGAGGCGCTGAACACTCTCCGCGATCGGATGTCGGCGATGCTCGCCGGCACGTCCGGCCCGGCCCTCGTCGTCGATGATGCAGGATGGGTGGCGTATCAGCAGGGAGTGCGCAGCCGCGACCGCATCGAGGTGCCGGCCGCCGACCGTTCGATCCTCGTCCCCGGTGCCGGTCTGTGCCTGCCGGAGAAGATCACCGGTGGATGGCTGCTGCGGCCCACCGGCGATCGTCGAGCTTCTGTGACTCTGCGGACGAAGCAAGATCCGCCCGTTCTGGATATCCATTCCGGCACCGAACCTCTGGTCGTTCCGCTCACGCCACGGCGGGCACAGATTCTGGCGGCGGTCACCTCGGCGGGGGCAGCTGGGATCAGTGCCGCCGACCTCAGCCAGCGCCTCTACGGGGACGGCGACCATGTGGTCACCGTCCGCGCAGAAGTCTCGCGTCTGCGCCGATCGGTCGGAGCCCTGCTCGCCACCCGGCCCTACCGATGGGCCGAAGGCGTCGACGCGCGCGTGGACTGAGGGTCAGTTGCCGTGGGGAACGACGACCGCTCGACCGGAGAGCTCACCGGCCTGCAGCTTGCGATAGGCTTCCAGTCCGTCGTCGAGGCTGTAACGTTCGACTTCTGGCATGATCTGACCTGCCCGGTACATGTCGACTACCTCATGGAGGTCCTCGATCGTTCCCCAGTAAGTGTTCGTCAGCGTTGCCTCGTAGGGATTGGTGAAGAACGACCATTCATACGCGCCCCCAGCGATGCCGACGATTGTGCAACGACCCATGCGGGCCATTGACTGCGCGGCGACCTTGACCGTTGAGGCGGCACCGACGAAGTCGAACGCGGCGTCGACGCCCTTGCCACCGGTGATCTCACGGATTCGTTCGACCTGATCATCTCCTCCACTCACGGTAATGGCACCGGCTGCTTGGGCCTTCGCCATCGCCTCAGGCTTCATATCTGTGGCGATGACCGTCGCACCGGTGAGGGCCTTCAAGATCTGCACGCCGATTTGGCCCAATCCGCCGAGACCGATGACCAGCGCATAGCGTCCGCCCCCTGCAAGATTCGGCAGCGAGTGCTTGATTGCGTGATAGGGAGTCAGCCCCGCGTCGGAGAGCGGTGCTGCGGCGACAGGGTCGGCGTCGCCGAGCGGGACGAGGTTTCGTGCGGGAACAGTGACGTATTCGGCCATACCGCCGTCACGGCCCAGCCCGACGCCGAGGTAGGGATTGGTCGCGGCGTTCTCGCAGTAGGTGTCCTGTCCACGCGAACATGCTCGGCAGCGGCCGCAGCCGATCGGGCCGTAGACGAGGTAGGCGTCACCCTTGTTGAATCCCGACACTCCGGGGCCGAGGTCTTCGACCCAGCCCGAGTTCTCGTGTCCGAGGATGAAAGGCGGCGGTACTGCTCCGGGGCCGCCCTCTTCGAATTCGTTGTACACGGCAACGTCGGAGTGGCATGCTCCTGCTCCGGCGACTTTGAGCAGAACTTCACCTGGTCCTGGTGTGGGCTTCTCGACGTCTTTGAGCGTGGGAAAGGTCTTGAAGTCTTCGAATACGATCGCCTTCATGGTTCGAGTTCCTTTCGAAAGGATTGGGGCGGTGATCACCGCTCCGAGGTCCACGTTAGGCTCGCGCAACAGATAGTTGAACCCTTATATCACCTGATGAAACCGTATATTTCATTGCCGAGCCGATCTGCATGAACACTCCTGAACGACGGCTGGTTCCCCGCCGCATCGAGCCACCAGCGATAGCGCGTTCGCAGCGCCCGCTCGGTACTCGCCAAGACTGTCACTATGCCGATGCCGATTGTGACCCACCGAGGCATCGTGAACAGAGGCTAGACCGGACCGATCCGCTCAGCGATCGGAGGAGTCCGCAGGACCGGCACGGCGATCTCCTGTTGCAGCAGCGCAACCCCGACCAGCATTTCCAGAGCTGAAATGATCCCCAGCGCGAGGCTGAGGCGGAGCCGACGCCCATCAAGCGGTGCCCGGCGGCCCACTGCGGATCGGTGGTTAGGCCGAAGCTGCTCCTCGGCTCCGTCGGCGGAGACTAAAAGTCAGCGCTTCAAACCGAAATTGCTCGCGGCTGCCTCGATATTGCCGCCTTCGACAGGGAAGACGGCTGGCACACGCGAGACCGCATGCTCCCGGTCATTGCTATAGAGAAAGACCTTGAGGTAGCCGTTCTCATCGGTTCTCCATTGGCGGACGTCGATCGCTTAGCTGACGAGCCCGCCCTCGGCGCCGTCCCGCTCGAGGTGGAACTGCGAGCGCCCGAGCAGCTGCCTCCATCGGAACGCCGGCAGAATCCTCCCGTCACCTTGTTCGATCCGCTCGTTTGCTCGACGACGCCTCCACTGTCGAAGCATCTGAGTATCGCCTCGACACTCAACATAGCTCCAACACAGCGTGTTGGAATGGGCACGAGCAAACCAACTCGGAGTATTGGTCAGTGGCAGTGGATCAGGGAAACGCAATAAGAGGAGACCTGCAGCTGCTTCGGGATGAAGTCATGCGACATGTCTACGACAGGTATCTGCCGAGCGCAGACATCCGCGACACTGCGGTTTCCAGGTCCTCGCCGACGAGGGAGCCCTGACCGACGCCGGCAGCATCCCTCGGTCGGCGCGTTTCCTCAACACCGTCTTCGACGGCCTCGCCCTCGAACGTGCTCTGCCGTCAGAGGACTCGCTGGCTCAGCTGGAGACCGAAACGCTCAATATCGCCGCTGACGCCGTTCTCGGAAACTGACCGCGACCAGGCAGCACGCCCTACGCGGACGCCCCGCGGTAGCTTCCGACCGACCACAGCACTCCCTCGGGGTCTTGGATGGCGAAGTCGAGCGATCCGTAGTCCTGTTCGGTCAGTCCCATGACTTCGGTGGCACCGGCGGCGAGCGCACGTTCGTGGAGCTCACGGACGTTGCCGGAGGCCAGATACACCGACCCCGAGGCAACTCCGGTCTTCGTCATGACCCCGCCGTCATCGCGGACGGACCCGAGCATCACTCCCCCGCCCTCTGGCCAGGCCAGTTCGGCGTGATCGACGCGGTTCGGATCGTCGGCATTCGTGTACTCGGCGACGACGTCGAAGCCGAGCGCCTCCTGAAGGAAGGCAATCGCGGCTTTGGCATCGCGGTAGCGGAAGGTGGGCCAGATGTTGCAGGCCTGAGTTTGTGCGGCATCGACGGACATGAGGACTCCTTTTCTCTGGGTGTTCTGGACCTCCATCATCGAAGAGCGATCCCTACCCGGTCTTGGACAAATGGGAACAGCTCATTCTCTCGCCGACGTGACCCCCGCCGAATCTGTTCTCGCCGTCCGTGACCGGGCCATGTCATCAGCCGCCAGCCACCGGCTGGGGCTGAGGCCGGCGAAGTCCCGGAAGTCCCGGTTGAGGTGTGCTTGATCGGCGTAACCGCAGCTCACAGCGATCTCCGCCAAGCTGCCCCGGCCGGCAGGGATGAGCCGCCGCGCTCGATCGAAGCGGATGATGCGGGCGGCGTCCTTCGGCCCGATCCCGTATTCGGACCGGAACTGGCTGCCCAGGTGGCGCCTGCTCCATCCGATGTCGTCGGCGACGAGGGAGACGGGCAGACCGCCGTGGCTGTCGGCGATCCGACGCCAGGCGGCGGCCACCTCGGCGCGGGGGCGATTCGCATCATCGATCGTGCGCATGAGCACGTCGTCGATGGCGGCGAATCGGGCGGACCATTCGGTCTCGAGATTGACCCGCTCGTGCAGTTCCGTGGCCAGCGGCCGGGAGATCCGAGCGACGTCGACGCTGTGATGGGCGAAGTCGGCAGCGGGGATTCCGAAGAACGCGCGCGGAGCCGACGGACTGAAGTTGATCTGGATTCCGGACATCGCGCCGCAGTGAGCGATGAGCGTCGAACGCAGGTGGAGGCCGGCGAGCAGCACATCGAAATGTTCGCGACTGCCGGAGACCGCATCGACCTGGCACAGTGGTTCGTCGATCGAGACGATGAAGGTCAGCGTGCCCGAAGGCAACCCGAGATGCGTCCCCGCGGGGACGCCGGAGATGTCGTAGCCGGCGTAATCACCCACGAATCGCCGCAGACTCGGATGCGGAGCGCGGGTGAGCGGGCCGACGGGTGCCGCAGACATGTCCACAGTGTAAACCCGCGCCCTCGGCCAACAGTCGGATACTCGAGGTGCCGTCTTGCAATGACGCCACGCCGTTCTGACTATTCAACCGCGCAGCAGCACCTCACGGCTGCCGACGCCACGGGCGCGCACATGTTTGTCCTGGGCTGCGATTCCGCCGATGAGAAGCTGAGCCACGAGCAGCACGAGGAGGGTGACGAGTGGCACCGTCCACGAACCGGTCACCGTGTGCAGCCAACCGAGGCCGAAGGGTCCGAGCCCGGCGAAGAGATATCCCAAACCCTGCGCCATCGTCGAGACGTGTCCGGTGTGATGTGCGTCCGGAGACCGCCACACGATATAGGACAGCGACAGACTGATTGCCGCGCCCTGTCCGAGACCAATCAATGTCATCCATACAGGCGCTCCAGCCGCGGGAGCGATGAGGAGCCCTGCGATTCCGGAACCGATGAGGATCGAGGCCGCGGCAGCACCGATCCAGCGCGGCCGGATTCTCTGCGCCAGAGCTGGCGTGAAGAGGCAGGTGAGGATCGCAGGGAATGCGGAGTACGACAGCATCCAGCCGGCTTTACCCGCAGCCATGCCGCCGTCCTGCAGAATCACCGGCACCCAGGTCAGCGCAGCGTAGTAGCTCAGCGACTGTAATCCCATGAATCCGGTGACCGCCCAGGCGATGGGATCAGTGAGGATCGAGCGGAAAGGCGGCTCCCCGGTCTCGATCGAAGCATCTGCGGAAGCATCGTCGGCGGAGTCCGCGACAGTGACCCGCCGGGGCTTCGGGAGGTCCGCCGAGCGGCGCAGCATGTTCGGGAGCCACAGCAGCACCGCCAGAACTGCCGGGACCGCCCAGATTCCGAGGGCCCAACGCCACAATCCGTCAAAGGCGGACATGATCGGCACTGTCAGACCTGACGCGAGCGCGGCGCCGAGGAACAGCGACGTCGAGTACGGGCCCATCATCAGACCCGCTCGATGAGAGAAGTCGCTTTTGATTGCTGTCGGCAGCAGTACGTTGCCGACCGCGATGGCCGCACCGATGAGTACCGTTCCCCCGAAGAGAGCGAGCAGGCTCGGCTGCAGCCGCAACGAGATCCCGACAGCGAGGACGATCATGAGGATCCCGAGCACCCGATGCATGCCGAAGCGTCGTGTGAGCGCGGGCGTGAGGAACGCGAACGCCCCGAAGGAGAAGACTGGGATCGTCGTCAGGAGGCTGCCCTCTGTGGCAGTGAGACGCAGATCGCCTAGGATATCCCCGAGCACCGGACCGACCGAGGCGACGCCGATGCGCAGGTTGAGACCGATGAGGATGAGACCTGCACCGAGGAGGAGCAGGCTCCTCCGACTCCGTTTCCCGTGCGACGTCGATCGGCTCGGAAATTCGCCGGGAGCATGCCCCTCGTCGGTGGATGCGAGGTCCTGGTCGAAGTCCTGTTCGAAGTTCTGGTCGAGTCTCTTCATTGCGTCCTGTCGTTTCGCGCGGGTGCTGATACTTCTCATTCAAGCGCCACCCGCTTCGGCGGGGAACCATTAAACTGACTCGATATGACCGTTTTCAGCCACACTTCGTTGAGGCCGGAACTCGTCCACCTGCTCGGGCACGATGAATGGACCCCGGCACACACTCACGGCCTCGGTCACTTGGTGTATCCGGCGACTGGGGTGCTGTCCTTGGTCACTCGCGAGGGCTCGTGGATCGCACCATCGAATCGTGTCGTCTGGGTGCCCGCAGAGTTCGAGCATCAGCACCGCGCGCATGGGGCCGCTGACATGCGCGTCGTCTTCCTCCCCGCACACATGGCTGCTTCGCTCGTCGACCGGCCCGCCGTTCTGGCGACGACCCCGCTGGCCAGAGAGGCGATGTTGGGGCTGACCGGTACACGACACCGGACGAAGGCAAGCGCCGACCGACTCCGACTCGTCATCATCGACGAGTTGACGGTCACCGGCGAACAGCCGCTGCACCTCCCCGAACCGGTCGACCCTCGGCTGTTGGCCCTGACGAAGATCGTCGAGGAGGATCTGGCGAATCCCGTGTCTCTGGCTGAGCTAGGGCGCCGGGTGGGAGCCGGCGAGCGAACTCTGACTCGGCTGTTTCAGCAGGAGACCGGGATGACGTTCCGTCAATGGCGTGCCGAGCTGCGCATCCACCGGGCGCTGCTGCTCCTGACCGACGGGTGGAGTGTCTACGACACCGCGGCCGAATGCGGGTGGGCGAATCCCAGCTCGTTCATCTCCGTATTCACCGCGCTGGTCGGCACAAGCCCGGGCCAATACCGACAATCCCTGCATGGCTGATTAGGCGCCTCGTCACGGGCACATCCAGCACAGTCGTGTCACTGTCAGTGTTCCAAGGCGACGACCCAGATCGGGTCGGTAAAGGTTCGGTCGAGGTCGATACCGAACTCCTCGCGGAGAACGGCAGCGAAGTCGGCGGCATCGGCCACCGTCCGCTCGAGGCGTTCGGGGTCGTCACCGGGTCGCACGCAGCGCAACTGGCGGCCCTCGAGCGATGCCTTGCCGCCGTTGCCGAGCGTCCTGGCCACCACGGGTGCGCCGGTGAAGCGCGTGCCCGGCTTCGTCGCGGTGAACCAGTTCGACACCTCGAGGTCGGCTTGTTCTCGCGGGACGTCCGCGAAAGCATAGACGGTGCGGAACTCCTGGTCAGAGCGGGTGCGGGATTGCAATGCCCATTCAGCCTCCGCTCGCAATGCAGGCTCAAGCACGGTGTCGGCCGGAACCAGCCTGTGCTCTCCGTGCTCGGTCGTCCGCGGTTCCGACTCGACATCGAGGGCGAGTGCGACCTGCGGCGTCCCACCGCCGAACCCCGGATCGACGAGGAACCGCCGTCCGCTGAGATCGAGGATCGTCGCCTGGTGCGTCAGCCCTCCCGGCGCTGTTCTCCCCTCGCCGAGGTGGACTCGGGCAAGGATCGGATGCGCGCTCAGCCCGAGCTCTCGGAGCACGGCGCGGATGAGTGTCGCGTGTTCGTGGCAGTAGCCGCCGCGGCCTGCGTCCAACAGCTTCGCCGTCAGTGAGTCGAGGTCGGTCGGGATGCCCCGCGACTCCCCTGCTGCGCGTGCGGCGATGACGTCGAGGTTCTCGAAGGAGATCGACCGGACGTGGGCGGCCAGCAGTACATCGATGAGATCGACGATTTCGTCGGCCGACCCACGTGCCCGAACTCGCAGCACATCCTCCGAACTGTTGAGTCCGAGTCGGTCGACGTACCGGGCGACGAGCGTTGACGATGCCATTACGAGTCCTTCCCTTCTGGGCGCAAGTTCACGCCCACGGTTGAGGTCGGAGACCATCGGCTCCTCGATAGTTCGGCGAGGTCGGTTAGCTCCAATCGCCGAGGAGGCTCTGCGCGATCCGATAGACCGTGACCTTCAACGGGTGGCAGTTCTCCACCGGATCTGACGAGCCGACCCCGACCATCGGTGCGGAGAGATCCCCGCCGGGGCAGGTGGACAAGGCCGCGAGCAGGTCCTGTTCGGCGAAGAATTCGAAGTGGTCTCCTGGTCGTGCTGGACAGGTCTTCATGAAGTATTCGTCGTTGTCGTTCAGTCCTGTGCATTGGAAGAAGTTGAGCACATCGTGGACGTCGAATTCGGTGAGGCCGTAAGGCAGGATCGCGCGGACGAGATCGGTCCCACAGGTTCAGGTCGCCGACCTGCGGACCGTCGACGGTGGAGATGCGGCAGACATGGTCGGCGGGGACGTCCCAAGCCTGCCCGGAACGGATGGGAATGGTGAATTCGTCGATGATTTCCCGGGATTGGGTGTCTTCACCGATCCGTGAGTAGTAGTTTCTGTCGACCTCGAGCGCGGCGCCCTGATAGGCGGCTTCCTGCAGACGGCTCTGAGTCATTGGACGCATCCTCCTCCGTAGCTGTGTTGCCTGCAACGATGCCAGCTTTCTGCCCGTCTGCCCAAGGGGTTGTCAACCAGGTCTATGCTGAAAAGCAGGAATGGACGCAGTCGATTGGGCCGCGCCGTCGGATGCACCGAACCGCGTGGACCGAGCAGTGGGAGGTCGGAATGGCTGGAGAGAGGATCGACGTCGAGATGCAGGACACGGGGGAATTCCTGGCCAGCATCCACTCAGCGACGGGAATCGACGAGATCGTTCTGATGTTCGACGATGCCGAAGACGTCTCCGACGGACTCTTGGGCAACGACGAGCCCACCGTCCGCGCGACCGTGGAATTCCTTCTCAGCCATCAGCCTCCCGGAGATCTGCCGGACCGGATCGACCTCGTCGACATCGCCGCCGCCTACGACGGAGCTATCGAGTCCATCCGCAGACTGCGGGGATGACCACATCCCGCCTCGGCGGATGAAGTAATGGACAGGCTGCCCTCTAGCGCTGCTCATCACGGCGAGCAGCAGGATGCGGTTGCTCGCTTCGGCGGGCGCAGGAAACCCTCGTGAAGAAGAAGATGATTCATATGTCAGATACTCAACGACTCAATATTCTCGCCGTCGACAAGAAGGCCTACGAACCGCTCTACGCGCTCGAGAAGTACATTCACCGAGGCAGCCTCGGTGAAGCTCTGCTCTCACTCATCAAACTGCGTGCCTCCCAGATAAACGGCTGCGCTTACTGCCTGAAGATGCATGCCGGCGAAGCGCGCAAGGCCGAAGTCGACCAGGTCAAGGTCGACGTCCTTGCCGGGTGGAAGGAAGCGACGTCCGTCTACAGTGACCGCGAGCAGGCCGCGCTGTTCATGACCGAAGAGGTCACACTCATCGCCGATGGCGGCGTCTCCGAAGAGACCTGGCAGGCGGCCTCGGCGGTCTACTCCGAGCAGGAGCTGGTCGAACTGCTGATGTCGATCTCGGCGATCAACGTCTGGAACCGTCTGGCAGTGAGCACCCACCAACACCTGGACTGAGTTCGTCCGAACACCGCTGATCCGACTGAGAGGTGCGGGGCCGACACGATCGTGTCGGCTACGCACCTTTTTTGGACGGATTTGGTCGGACCAGTCTTCAGACGTTGGCCGTCTTCTCGTCGTGTTTCTTGCCCAGCACTCGCTTCCAGGGCAGGAACGACACGAGCGCGAGCAGGGCGATGATGAGGAAGACCATTACGAGCGGGTCAGAGATGACGGCCCAGAAGTTTCCTCCGGTCAGACCCAATGCCTGTTGCAGGTTGCGTTCGAGCATCTCCCCCAGAACCAGTCCGATGACCAGAAGTGCGGGCGCCATTCCGACCAGTCGCATGACGTAGCCGAGCACACCGAAAGCCAGTGCAATGTACACATCGGTCACTGAGTTGTGGATGCTGTAGCAGGAGATGAGTGCGAGGATGAGGATGACCGGAGCCATGAACGGCATCGGAATGGCCAGGATCTTCGCGAGCAGCGGGGACGCGCCGATGTTGATGACGACACCGAGTATCGCACTGAACAGCAGTGCCCCGATGATCGTCCAACCGAGTTCTGGGTTCGCGTCGAAGAAACCGGGTCCGGGATTGAGGCCGTACATCATCAGGTAGGCGAGCAGAACTGCCGTCGTGCCTGATCCCGGAATTCCCAGGGTCAGCAGAGGCACCATCGAACCCGACACTGCAGCATTGTTCGCGGACTCCGGCGCGACCAGCCCGCGGACTGACCCCTTGCCCATGCCTGCCGATGCAGGTGCGAGTCTCTTCTCCAGTCCATAGGAGAAGAATGCGGCGATCGTCGTTCCTGCTCCCGGGAGCACTCCGGCGACGAATCCGATGACCGATCCTCGCAGGCTGGGGAAGGTCCCCTGCTTGAGATCGGATTTCGTCGGAAGGAAACGTCCCGACAGCTTCGACATCACCGGGGAGTCCCTGCCCATCGTGGTGCTGGCCAAGATCTCACCGACGCCGAAGACGCCGATGATGGCGACGATCGAGTCGACCCCCTCCAACAGGGTGAAGCTGCCGAAGGTGAAGCGAGGAAGCCCGGACTGAAGTTCGATGCCGACAGTCGAAACTGCCACTCCGATGGCGACTGCTGTGAGCCCCAACATCGGTGCCGATCCGACGAGGGTGGCGCTGAGGACCAGCGCCATGACGACGACTGCGAAATAGGCTCCGGGTCCGAACGCAAGCCCGAGCTCCGACATCGGCCCAGCGATGAACGCCAGCCCCAGGAACGCGAGAACACTGCCGACGAATGACGCGAGGGCAGAGATGGAAAGCGCGGTGGCCGCCTTGCCTTTCAACGCCATCGGATGCCCGTCGAGAGTGGTCATGATGGCGCCCGGGTCACCTGGGATGTTCAACAGGATCGCTGAGATCCTCCCGCCGTATTCTGCACCGAGATACAAGGAGACCATGAGTGGAAGCGATATCTCGGCCGGAACCGTGATCGCGACCGGAAGGAGGAGAGCGATGGCAGTCGACGGACCGATACCGGGCAGCAGACCGGCGATGGTTCCGAGGACGACGCCGCCCAGGATGACCAGCAGCAGTGTCGGCGATGCCGCGATACCGCCGAGAGCCGAGAGGAGATCGTTGATGGTGCTCACAGCTGCAGACCTCCGAATACCAGGTACTCCAACCAGCCGACAGGCAGAAGCACGTTGAGCCAGACGTCGAACACGAGGAAGAGAATCATCGCGATCGCAATATTGATGACGAAGAGCCCGACCGCTCGTGCCGCACTGAGTCGAATTCCGAACACAGTCATCGAGACCAGCATCGAGAAGAGAACTGATGCTTCGACAAATCCGATGAGGAAGATCGAGGCCGCATACAGACCGAAGAGGACGATGCACCACACAACACGCAGAATCTCCCGTCCTTCGACCAGCCTGACGTCGACATGGCCGCGCAGAATCGCGATGATTCCGAGAGCAGTTGTGCAGAACAGGACGATGCCGACAACCAGCGGGAACGTCTTCGGACCGATTCCATCCTCTCCTACAGCGTCCGGCAGGAGTATGGCGTTGACGAGGTAGAAGACTGCGAGGAAACCGAGCACAATGCTCGACAGCATCGCCGAGGTGGTCCGACTTCCGGGTTCATGGTGTGGTTCGTCGACCGGTCGAGTTGCGGTCGGATCTGTATCCGCACTCATTTCACCAACCCCACTTTCTCCAGCACTTCCGTCGATTCCTCCTGTTCGGGGCGAATCACCGTGTCGAGCCATTCGTCACCGGCGACATATTCGGGGTTGATCCCCAACGCCTCTGCCTGCTTGGCGAATTCGTCCGTCTCCACTGACTTCTTCAACGACTCCCGCCACCAGTTGACTGCGTCCTGCGGCATATTCTTCGGACCGAAGACTCCCCTCCAGTGGTTGATCGTGATGTCCATTCCGAGGTCGTGCCACGTCGGAACCCCTGGCGCTGAATCGACAGGTTCGGGAGCCGAGACTGCTATGATTTCGACGTCACCGCTGTCGACGAGTTCCATCGCCTCCGACATCCCCGTCGATGCCACATCGATACGTCCGCCCAACAGTTCGTTGTTGAGGTCACCGCCATCGGAGAACGCCACGAGATTGATCTTGGACAGGTCTTCGACTCCGTATTCACTCGCGGGACGAAGGACGTTGAGCTGGTCGTCACTGGGGACGGTGCCGATTCCAAAATTGACTGAACCTGCATCCTTCTTGATGTCATCGAGCACTTTCTCCGCGGAGTCGTACTTCGACCCGGATTTCACGATCCACACTTCATAGTCGGTCGTTAGCTGGGCCAGTGGTGTGAAGTCGTCCAGGGACATGTCGGTAGTTCCCGTGACTTTTGAGAGGAAGATTCGGTTCGATTCGAACACGACGGATGTTCCGTCGTTCTCCCGCTGGAGAACGGCGGCACGAGCCGGATTGCCTCCGCCGCCTCCCATGTTCTCGATCAATATGAAGGTGTCGATTCCCGCGGCTTCGAAACCGTCGTTTGTGATGCGGGTCGTCAGGTCGAGGCCACCGCCCGGGGATCCTGCGGCGATAGCCGTGACACGCGGCGGCGGGAAGCCATCGTTTCTGTGAATGTCGGGCATACATGCCGTCGTGGACGCGACGAGCGCCAGACCCGCAGACGCAACTGTCACGCGCAGAAGAGTTCGTCTCGTTGTGGATGTTCTCGCCGTTGGGAATCCGATGTGGAGCATGCCCGGCACGTTACCTACTGGAGCCCTCAAACCTCAAAAATTCCTGCAAGAATGAGACAAGCAGTCTGAGTACTTTGCCAGTTGTTCCCACCTCGCGGGCAGATGCCGAAGGGCGGAACCGACTGATCGTTGGTTCCGCCCTTTCGCAATTGATTAGATCCGGATGTCTCCGGGAGCCTGCTCAGTCCAGTAAGTCGTGACGCACGATCGACTGTTCGCGATCGGGGCCGACGCCGATGACCGACATCCGGCAGCCAGAGAGCTCCTCGAGCGCAAGCACGTACTTCCGCGCGTTCTCCGGCAGGTCGTCGAAAGTCCGAGCCTTCGTGATGTCCTCGGTCCAGCCGTCGAAGTATTCGAAGATCGGCTTCGCGTGGTGGAACTCGGTCTGCGACACAGGCATCTCGTTCTGGCGCACTCCGTCGACGTCGTAGGCCACACAGACCGGGATCCGGTCGATGCCGGTGAGCACGTCGAGCTTGGTCAGCACATAGTCAGTGAAGCCGTTGGTGCGGGCGGCGTAGCGGGCGATGACCGCGTCGTACCAGCCGCAGCGGCGCGGACGACCGGTGTTGACGCCGAATTCCCCGCCGGCCTTCTGCAGGTACTCGCCCATCTCGTCGAAGAGCTCGGTCGGGAACGGTCCGGCGCCCACACGGGTCGTGTAGGCCTTGACTATGCCGACGACGCGGTTGATCCGGGTCGGACCGATGCCTGTGCCGACGCAGGATCCGCCGGCGGTCGGGTTCGACGAGGTGACGAACGGGTACGTGCCGTGGTCGACGTCGAGCATGGTCGCCTGACCACCCTCCATGACGACGACCTCACCGCGGTCGAGTGCCTCATTGAGCATGAGCTCTGTCTCGGCGACATAGGGGCGCAGGCGTTCGATGAAGGGCTCGAAGTATTCGACGATCTCTTCGACCGACACCGCCCGACGGTTGTAGACCTTGACGAGCAGTTCATTCTTCTGCCGCAGCGATCCTTCGATCTTCTGGCGCAGGATGGACTCGTCGAAGACGTCCTGGACGCGGATGCCCAGACGCCCGATCTTGTCCATGTAGGCCGGTCCGATGCCGCGACCAGTGGTGCCGATGGCCCGCTTGCCGAGGAATCGCTCGGTCACCTTGTCCAGGGTCTGGTGGTACGGAGCCACGAGGTGGGCGTTCGCGGAGATGCGCAGCTTCGACGTGTCCGCGCCACGGGATTCGAGGGCGTCGATCTCCTCGAAGAGCGCCTCGAGGTTGACGACGACGCCGTTGCCGATGACCGGGGTGACATTCGGTGAGAGGATGCCCGCCGGCAGAAGCTTGAGTTCGTACTTCTCGCCTCCGACGACAACCGTATGGCCTGCGTTGTTCCCACCATTGGGCTTGACCACGTAATCGACGCTGGTGCCGAGGATATCGGTGGTCTTACCTTTACCTTCGTCGCCCCACTGAGCGCCGACGACAACGATTGCTGGCATGAGAGTGCTTCACCTCGAAGTGAAAAGGGGATGTCATTACTCCCCAAGTCTACTGGGTCACACTGACGCAACCGTCAGCAGACGAGCGTCGACCGTCACTGCGGATGAGAAGCGCTCACACCTCACAGGCTGCTCCGAGCCCCAAAGTGTGCAATCGCACGTCCGTGGCGCCCGGTTTGCGCTGGATGCAACTACAGACGTCGGAGACAATGGACCCATGTGCACCAGATCGATCACCACCATTGCCATCGCAGGCCTGCTCGCTCTCAGCGGATGTTCCGGCGCGAATGAAACCGACGAGTCCCGGCCTGATGACTCGGCGTCGCACAACACCGATTCGGCACCGAACGAGTCGACCTCCGCAACGACAGGCGATGCCGATGAACCGGCCGAGGCCCCAGACGATTCGTCCGAAGTGGGCACCACAGCAGCAGACGATTCTGCAGTCTCGACCCTGACTCTCGACACCGGCGAGAAAACTGTCACGATCGAACCCACCGATGTCTACTGCTCCGGCGAACCGGGCAAGCTCCATCACATCATCGGCAAGACGGACAACGAGCTGCCCCTGGTCAAGACCGAAGGCACCGACTTCGTCATGGTCAAGGTCGGACAAGGACGCCCCTACAAGACGAACAACCCCAAAGGCATCGCCATCGGCGATGAGAGCGTGACCTTCGACGGGACCGAGCTCGGCTCGGCCACGCTCGACGGAACCATGACCTGCACCGACTGGGCGGACTGAGACAGCCCCAACTCCCGCTGCGTGTCGCGATCCCGAAGAACGTGCCGACTCCGGCTCCGACGATCAGCGCGGCTTGGAACAGCGAGGCGGACTTGCCCTATGCTGTGCCGCAGCCGCATCGCTTGATGCGCCGACAGCGTCGAGTTCTGAGGTCAGGGCCTCGATCTGCGAACTCGAAGCGTCATCGGCGATCTTCGCGCAGGTCCGTTCCTGCACTTCGTGGCCGGCCGACTCCTCAAGGATGTTCGCATCGGCGCCGCTGACCAGGGCCGTCCCCGCGGGCACGTCGAAGGCGGATCCATCGCATCGGCCCGGTCCGATCACCGGTGAGCACGGTGTCGAGGTCCATCCCCCTCGATCGCGGAATGCGAGCGCTCCACGGCCGCCCGATAGTCAGCCGACACGCTGGCGATCGTGTCCGAGGAGTCGAGGAGAAATGAGTCCTTCGAGACCCGCGGCAGCCCGTAGTCGACTCGGCTACGATCGGTGACCGCCTCACCGAACCAGACGGATTCGACCAAACACATGACGAAGGTGCTGTTGGCGTCGACTCCGTTGTCCGTGATGGATCCAAGTTAGAGCCGCCACGGCGAGGGTGGACAGACCTGATCGCCGACTCGCCCGAAATTGCAGGCGCTCAGCATCCTTGTTCGCCCCGGCCCCCACCCCTATGCTGAAGTGACCCACGTAACCCGTCGTTCGGGCAGGAGCCTTGGCATTGTCGCCGGAGCCGTCGACTTCAGGGCATCACCGCTCAGAGGAGGTCGCTCATGTCCACCACGTCAATGCATCCGGCCACGAGTGCTTCGCAGAACCAACCCGAGAACCAGTCGCAGTCCCCCGCGTTGCCCTACGCCCGCCGCCGCGATCAGCTCGTCGGATCCGTCATCGACGCCTCCACCACGGTGCTGGCCCAATATCACCATGACATCGTCAAGTTCGGCATGGGCGCACCGGCCCCGGACATGCTGCCGGCGAAGGACTTCGCCCGCATCGCCTCCGACGTCTTCTCCCCGGAGAACTTCACGTACGGGGAGACCAAGGGCGAGCCGATCCTCATCGAGGCGCTGCACGAGTACCTCGCTTCTACCGATCAGATCCCGCCCGAACAACAGGGGAACCGTGATCGTCTCCTCATCACCTCCGGAGGAATGCAGGGCCTCGACCTCGGTTTCAAACTCTTCGTCACCCCAGGCGACCTCGTCGCCTGTGAGTCGCCGACCTATACGAACGGTTCGGCGACGGCCATGAGCTATGAGGCGGAGATCCTCGAGATCCCCGTCGACGAAGAGGGCATGCAGATCGACGTCCTCGAGGAGCACACGAAGCGCACCGGGCGTGCCCCGAAGGTCATCTACACCGTCCCGACCTTCCAGAACCCCGCCGGCGTGACGATGTCGCTTCCGCGTCGCGAGCGCCTGCTCGAATTCGCTCACCGCCACCGGTCGGTGATCATCGAGGACAATCCGTACGGAATGCTGCGCTTCGAAGGTCAGTCCCTGCCCGCGCTGTGCGACCTCAGCCCGAACGATCCCCTCATCTTCGGGGTGCGCACGTTCTCGAAATTCGTCGCCCCGGGCCTGCGGGTCGGCTGGATCGACGTCGATCCCGAGGTCCGCGAACTCGCCGTCAACGCCAAGCAGACGATGGACTCCTGCGCCCCCGTCCCCAACCAGCACCTCATCGCCCGCTGGATGGAGGAAGGCGGCGCCGACTCCCACGTCGAGGTCCTGCGCAAGGCCTACCGCGAACGGAAGATCGCAATGTCAGAAGGACTGGAGAGGCTCTTCCCCGGAGAGATCCGAGCCACCGATCCCGACGGCGGATTCTTCCTGTGGGTGACCTTCGAGGACGAATCCATCAACACCGAAGACCTCATGACCACCGCGCTCGAGGAGGGGGTGGCCTACATCCCTGGCCCCGCGTTCTCGCCGGCCGGGAATTTCTCGAACGCACTGCGCCTGTGCTTCGCCTCGGCGGCTCCCGACCGCATCGACGATGGCCTGCAGCGCCTCCGCCGCGCCGTCGACCGATACCGCGCAGAGCGCTGATCACCACGACGACACCTTCGCCGAGGCGTCTCTGACCTCGCCCGACCACGACGTCCTAGCGCTCCCGAACCGACGGCCCCGCCTCGGCCGAGCGAGGCGGGCGCGGCGCCTGTTCGACGTCCGGTTTCAGACCTCGCCGAGGCGGCCGATCCATTGGATGAGGAGCTGAGTCTCCGTTTCGCCCAGGATGCCCGGATTCGCCGCAGCACGTTCGATGACAGAATGACCCAGTCGACCGTCGCCCGGTTCGCTCTGTCCGGTTCCGGTGATGGCGGCGAGGACGCCTTCACGGACGCCTGCTGAAAGTTCGGGATCGTTCTTGCCTTGAATGATCAATCGCAGGGTGACGCCGATATTCGTGGCGAGCACATGAGCAGCCGCCTGCTCGTAGCCGACGACGAGCCGTCCATCCTGTTCCGCTTTGAGCGTCAGACCGCGCAGAATCTCACTCGGCTTCGACTGCGCCTCCGGAGAATAGCCGGGCCTGACCTTGCCGTACATGAGGGTGTAGAAACCCGGATTCTCCAGGCCGAAGGCAACGTGAGCATCCCAGCCCAGTCGCAGATCCTGAATCGGGTCGCCACTGGATTCGGTTGAGGATTTGGCCGAGAGATACATGTCGAAGCCGCGTTCGACGACGGCTTCGATCAGCCCCTGCTTATTGCCGAAGAAATGGTACAGAGTTGGCATCTTGACCCCCGCCGCGTCGCAGACCGCGCGCAGAGAGAAGTCCTCTCCGGGCGCCGCGGCAATGAGGTCGGCGGCCGCTTCGAGCAGGCGGGTCCGTGTATCCGTTCCCTCAACTTCTGTCATATCGCTATATTATAGTGTACCGTCGATATAGTCCGATGTAACAACGATACGGAGGTTGAGACCATGACCGAACAGACTTTGCAAGGCAAGACCATCCTTATAGCAGGAGGCGGGAAGAACCTCGGCGGGCTCATCGCTCGACAGGCCGCCGCAGCCGGAGCCGATATCGCCATCCACTACAACTCGGATTCAACGCGCCCGGAGGCCGAAGAGACACTCGCAGCCGTCGAATCCAGCGGCTCGAAGGGCGTCCTGCTCACCGGAGATCTCACCAAGCCCGCCATCGTCGAGAGGCTCTTCGACGATGCCGTCTCGGCATTGGGGTCCATCGATATCGCGGTGAACACGACGGGCAGGGTTCTGCGCAAGCCTATTGCGGAGACCACCGAGGACGAGTACGACGCGATGTTCGACATCAATGCGAAGGCCGCGTACTTCTTCATCAAGGAAGCAGGCAAACACCTTGCCGACAATGGGAAGATCGTCACCATCGTCACCGCCCTGCTCGCCGCGTTCACCGACGGCTATTCGACCTATGCCGGCGGCAAGAGTCCGGTCGAGCATTTCACCCGAGCCGCAGCAAAGGAATATGCCGAACGCGGCATCTCCGTCACCGCTATCGCCCCCGGGCCCATGGACACTCCCTTCTTCTACGGTCAGGAGACCCCGGAACGAGTGGAGTTCCACAAGTCGCAGGGTATGGGCAATCGCCTGACTCGCATCGAGGACATCGCACCGATCGTGCGATTCCTCGCCACAGAGGGCAACTGGATCACCGGGCAGACGATCTTCGCCAACGGCGGTTACACCACTCGCTGAGGCGGACACGACACTTCAGTCCCCCTCGGCACCCGTCCAACAACCACCTCCCGAAACCACAGGAGAACACATGTCAGATCTGCAGATTCCCGAACCAGTCGCCGGCTTCATCGACACCGTCAACGCTCACGATGACCAGGGCTTCATCGACGCATTCACCTCTGACGGAGTCGTGGATGACTGGGGCCGTGAGTTCCAGGGCCGAGAGGCCATCAGGGCGTGGAGCGACAAGGAATTCATCGGCGCAACCGGTGTCCTCACACCCGAAGAGGTCACCGTCGACGGAAATAGCGTGACCGTCATCGGCGACTGGCGCTCCACGCATGCTAACGGCCGCTCATCATTCGCTTTCGTCACCGACGGCGACAAACTGAGCCGGATGACGATCCGCGAAGGCTGAGGCCCAGCGAGCGCTGACACCCCAGCGAAAGGGCCGTCGGATGCCGGCCATCTTCGGATGTCGGCCATCCGACGGCCCTTTCGCTGCGGCCCCTGTGGCACAATATTGGCGTCGCGCCTGCGCGGCACGGCGGTGGGGCTCGCCGTTCGCTTTCGCGGCACCATCACCGAGGTGGCCCGCCAGGCTACACGGCGGTTGCCACATTCCCGTCTGCCTGTGCGCATTGGGGAGCACTGTCACCGCCGGCTGCCCGGGGAAGTCCATTCACAACGGCACCGTATTCGACTGCGATTCGGCGAACAACCTCAGCGGCGGAATGGAGCTCCGTCACCAAACCTGCTGTCTGACCCGCTTCGACCTTCCCAGTCTCGACCTCACCGTCTTTTGCCGACTGCCGAAGCACGGTGGACGCGAACACTTCCCGTCGGTCGTCCACCGACGCACCTGCAGTCTCAAGATCAAGCATCCGTTCGGTGAATTGATTGCGCAGGGTGCGAATCGGATTGAGCCCACGTCCGACGAGAACAGCGTCCTCGACTTTCGCGCTGAGAACCCTGTCCTTGTACGCCGGGTGCGCGTTCGCCTCTGGGGTAGCGATGAACCGAGTGCCGAATTGTGCTCCGGCGGCTCCCAACGACAGCGCAGCCGCGAGCGAGTAACCATCGGTGAATCCGCCGGACGCTACGACCGGGATCTCAGGGAATTCTCGCGCGATCAGACGGGTGAGCACGAGACTAGTCACTCCGTGCTCGGGCGGATGGCCGCCTGCCTCCGCACCGACGACGACCAAACCATCGACTCCGGCCCCGACGGCCTTGGCCGCGTGAGTGAGGCTCGTGACGACGTGAAGCCAAACAGTCCCAACATCGTGGAGAGCGCCGAGGTACTTTTTCGGCCCGCCTTGCGAGGCGATAATCACTGGCGGCGCTTGGTCGATGAGGTGAGCCATCACCTCATCGACTCCTTTGCGGTAGAGGGGCATGTTGACAGCCCATGGTCGGTCCGTGCCGGCCCGCATGCGCGTGAGGCACTCATCGAGGTCGGGCAGCCGCATAGGACCGCCAGCGACAACTCCCAAACCACCGGCTTCGGACACTGCCAGGGGGAGTTCGGCACAGGAGCTCACCCAGGACATTCCTGCCTGGACGATGGGCAGGTCCATACCGACGAGACGGGTCAGGGGTGTGTCGATGCGCATCTCAGATCGCCGCCATCTCATCGAGATACTTCTGTGCTTGTCGACCCAAACCCCCGCGTTGGACCTTCGAACTGGCCGTCATGCCCAGTTCCTCGAAGTCCTCCATGAATCGGACGTACTTGGGTACTTTGAATCCAGCCACACGTTCGCGCAACCATGCTACTAATGCCGCTTCTTCCAACGAATGTCCCTGGGACAGGGAGATGAATGCGAACGGCACTTCGATGAGGCGCGGGTCCGGCACTCCCACCACCACAGCTTGCCGTACTGCAGGATGATGAAGCAGTTCCTCTTCGATCTCAACAGGCGAAACGTTTTCACCGCCCACGCGGAACATCTCCTTGAGCCGACCGACGAAAGTCAGTCGCCCGTCCTCGTCCAAGACGCCAAGATCCCCCGTGCGCAGCCACCCATCAGAAGTGCAGGCGTTGCGTGTGGCTTGAGGATTGTTCAGATACCCGCTCATGACGTTCCAACCGCGCACCTGAATCTCTCCCTTACACCCGGTCGGCGCCTGCTCGGTGGCAGCATCGTCCCAGATCCGCACCTCAACTCCAGGCTGCGGAAGCATCGCCGAGGCAAGCCGCACGTGCTCGGGCTCCCACCACGCTGACTGAGCGACGTTCGGTGAGGCCTCCGACTGACCGTACCCAGCGACAACCTCGCTGGCACCGAGTTCTTCGGCCACTCGTTTGAGCACCGCGGCAGAAGCCGCGACCCAAGCGCCCCGCAAGACAAGATTTCGTCGCGGACGATCCGGGTGGTCGAGGAGCATGAGCGCGATTGTGTCGTTGCCGGAGAAGTGAGTACACCGCTCCCGTTCGAGAATACCGAGCGCGGGACCTGCAGAGAACCGTTCCATAGTCACCAACGTCGCCATCGACTGTGCACTGCTGAGCACGGAAAGCGTGCTGCCTGCAACATGGAAGAAAGGGCGGACTGAATGGAACCTGTCGCCGGCCCGCAGTCCCATTCTCACGGCCGAGAAGTGCGCGTCGGCGCACATTCCCCTGTGAGTCAGAAGGACTCCCTTCGGACGAGAGGTAGTCCCCGACGTGTACTGGATAAGTGAGATACTCGTCGGGCTGACGACAGCGGCATCATCGCCAGCGATTCCGTCCGCTCCATCGGTTGCGTCACCTTCCACGACCACATCCTCTGGGCGACTGCCGACAGAGGTGTCGGAGAACTCGGACCAGCGAGTCCAACCCGCTTCGATCTCTGTCGCGGAGTAATCTTCGAGGACGACAATTGACGCCAAGTAGGGCAATTCGGGGTGCGGCAGCTCTGAATTCGGTCCTGGTCCGATGGTGCGAATCGTGGAGAGGAAATCGTTCGAGAGCACGCGTGGAGCAGTGATGAGGAATGACGCCTGCGAGTCATTGAGCACATATGCCAGATCGCTTGAACGGTACCGCGTGTTGACCGCAACGACCACCGCACCGATGCCCGTAATCGCGTAGAACAGCTCCACCCAGCGCGGACCGTTGCCAACGCACAGCGCCACATGGTCTCCTGCACGAACACCCATTCGACGCAATACCTCAGCGGCGGAATCAGCTCTGCGCTTGAGCTCTGCATAGGTGACACGGTCATCGCCGCAGACGACGGCTTCGAGGTCCGGGACAGTGGCCGCTGCTCGAGCAAGCACTGCGGAGGTAGTCAGAGGACAGGCGTCTACCGGCACCTCGGTGCGGTCGAAGGGATCGGTGTCAAACGTATCCGGGACGTCATTCAGAGCAGTCACTTACGCACCTCCGTGGTGGTTGTGTCATTACGGGTTGCAAAGTCTGCGAGGCCCTTCTTCCACTCGCCCTGGGCGAGATTCGTCTCGATCGCGCGCAGTTCGATATCGAGGCCTTGGTCAAGGCTGACTTCGCTTCCCGCATCAATGGCATTCTTCGTCAGCTGCACTGCGGAGGTCGGCGCTTCCGCAATCGTCTTTGCCGTTTGCAGCACGAAGTCCCACCCGTCCTCGCAGTTGATCACCTTTTGCACAAGCCCCAGGTCGACAGCATCGGCGGCATCCAGGACCGAATTGGTGAAGAGAAGTTCCTTGGCCTTTCGGACCCCGACCACGCGTTGCAGTCGCTGAGTGGCGCCGATCGTGCCCCAGTGAACTTCGGGGTACCGGAAGCTGACGTCATCCTGCGCGTAGGCGAAGTCGCAGGAAAGTGCGATCTCGCCTCCAGAACCGACAACGGCTCCCTGCAGATAGGCGATGACCGGAACACGGCAGCGCACGATTGCACGGTATGCCGCAAACGAGGCAAGCCGCCGTTGTCGAATCCATGCAGAATCCTTTTCCTGTCGTTCTTTGAGGTCGGCACCGGCGCAGAACGTGGGCCCGTTAGCACCGATCACCACAACACCCGGCAGTTCGGCGTCGATGGCCCCGAAGGTATCGATGAGGTCAAGGCAGAGTTCGAGGTTGACGGCGTTCCGGGCCTCAGGGCGGTTGAGCATGACAATGAGGACGTCGCCGAGGCGTTCGGTCGTCAGCGTGTTCCGCGGGCTCGGCGCCGGTCCAGCAACGGCTGCCGTGTTCGTCGTCAGCGACTGGCTCATGCCTGCCCCTCCGCTCCGGCAGTTTCGGCTGCGCCACCCGCGTGCATGGCCCCGACAGGCTTGAAGGCTCCCAACACTTCCTCGTTATCGGCTCCCAGGAGTGGAGGAGCAGAGATCGTCGGGTCCTCATATCCGTGGAATTTCACTGGGGTGCGCAGCGCACTGAACCTGCCGACTGTGGGATGCTCGAAGGTACCGACCATTCCGCGTTCCTGTGTCTGTCGTGCGTTCAGGGCCTCTTTGACCGAGCGAACTTCGCCCGCCGGGATGCCAATCTCGGTGAGTGCGGCAACCAGCTCGTCTCGGATCCACGAGGAGATGGCTTCGGACAGCGCCTGAGTCACTTCCTCACGACGGTTGACTCGGCCGGCGTTCTCAGCCAGTTCCGCGTCTCGCGCAAGCTCGTCGAGACCGAGAACGTTGCAAAGAAGCGGCCAGTGTTGGTCGCTGCCGCTGATCTGCACCCACCCATCTCGGCATTCGAATGCTGCAGAGGGCACCCGACCGAGGTGCGCGGTACCGGTCCGCGCGGGATCTTCGTCGAGAGCGAACGTCCGAGCGGCAGCGAGCGCGAGCAGGCTAGTCTGGACGTCCATCATCGCAACATCGATGAAGGTGCCGATTCCGTGAGTGCCACGCCCGACAAGCCCGGTGAGGATCGCGATCGCTACCCACAGTCCACTTGTCATGTCGGCCACTGGAATGCCTGCCTTCGACGGCCCTGACTCGGGCTCGCCTGTCAGGTGCATAACTCCCGACAGAGCTTGGAACACTGTGTCGTAGCCTTTTCGGTTGCGTTCAGGACCCGTCTGACCGAAGCCGCTGGCGGCGACGTAGATGAGTCGTTCATTGAGTTCATGCAGACGTTCCCAGCCAAGTTCGTAGCGATCCATGGTGCCTGGGACAAAGTTCTCGACGACGACGTCGACCTCAGTGATAAGGCGTTCGACGATGTGTCGGTCGTCATCGCTTTTGAGATCTAACGTGACGGACTTCTTGCCGCGATTGAAAGCGAAGAAGTAGGCGCTCTGGTCTCCGACTCTCGGTTCGAAAGATCGAGTCTCGTCGCCCTTCCCAGGACGCTCGACCTTGATCACTTCGGCGCCCATGTCAGAAAGGATCTGAGTGGCCATCGGCGCGGCCAGGACGCGTGAGAAGTCGAGAATGCGGATTCCATCCAGCGGTTTGGTCATTTCAGCTCCTGAACGATCGCATAAGCGCATTGAGGTCCTGCCCTGCATCCATCGCCGCTGCCGTCGGAAGATCGGCAACCCGGTAGTACAGAGATTTGATGGCGCTTAACGCCCTAGACGAACGTCCGGCCCAACTGGTCGCAATCTCCTGTGCACGAGCGACCTCGGCGCCGGTCTCAACGACCTCGTTTGCCAGCCCGAGTTCTGACATCTCATTCGCGCCGAGCATACGACCAGTCGAGATCAACTCGAACCCGAGCTTGCGCCCCAGGTGCCGCTGCAGACCTGTCATCACGAGCGCAGGAACAATGTCATGCTTGATCTCGGGGTACCCGAACGACACGTCATCGGAGACGACGATCATGTCGCATGCCAGAGCAAGTCCAGCGCCTCCGCCCACCGCATGGCCCTTCACCGCAGCGACCACAGGCACCGAGAGGCTGGTCGGTAGCGACTGCAGCTCAGCGGTGAGCGCCGCTCGGGCAACCACGCGTTCGGCGTGATCAGGGGTGAGTTCCGTGAACTCACTCAGGTCAGCACCTGCGCAGAAGCCGCGCCCAGCTCCGGCGAGGACAACTGCCCGTATCTCAGGGTCACTATCGCAGTCGAGCAGGGCATCTCGGAGGGCTGTTGTCAGTTCTGTGGTGAGCGCGTTGCGCTTGTCCGGGCGGTTGAGAGTTATGGTCCTGACTCCTCCCTCAGAGTCCGTGACGATGAGTGTGTCACTGGTCATACTGCGTCAGCCTTTCTCAGGATTGAGTTCGACAGCCCAGCTTTGGACGTCTTACTTAGGAGCGTGCGGCCGAGCACGCTTTCACATTCGGCAGCGGCCTCCATCAGTGCGTCGAGGTCAAGACCCGTATCCACCCCGAGCGAGTCGAAGAGATTGACCGTGTCTTCGGTAGCCACATTGCCCGTCGACCCGGAACCGTAGTTGATCTTGTTCGGGTGCCCCCCGACACCGCCCATTGCGGAGTCGAAGCTACGGCAGCCTCCTTCATAGGCAGCCACAACATTCGCGATGCCGAGGCCACGCGTATCGTGGAAGTGAGCGACGACGGTAAGTTCAGGGAAAGCTGGGACCAGCTCCGCGAAGAGACTCTTGGCACCTGCCGGGTCCGCCAAACCGGTCGTATCCCCGATGGTCACATAGGCGGCACCCAGGTCACGGAAGCGAGCCACATCATCGATGACTCTCTGCGGGTCGACCGTTCCTTCAAATGGGCAACCGAAGGCAACCGAGACAACGCCTACCAGTGTGAAATTCCCTGCGGCAAGTTCAGCCATCTGCTCGACTTTCTGCCATTGTTCTGCTCGAGTCGCACGGAGATTGACCTGCGAATGCGAGTCGCTGGCAGAGGTGAGCAGGCTGATTTCCTCGGCTCCGTACCCGGACGCGGCGTCAGCCACAGCGCGCTGGACGGCCTTCTGATTTGGGCACGTGGCTTTGAAGGCGACACCTTCGCTCCGCGGCAGCGCTTTCAGCAGGTCACTGGCGTCGGTAAATGCTGGCACTTGCTTCGGGTGGCTGTAACTGGTGGCTTCAATGCGCCGGAATCCGGCAGCAGTGAAAGATTTGAGCACGGCAAGCTTCTTTGATGTCGGCACGAAAGCACTTTCGTGCTGCAGACCATCTCGGGCGAAGCACTCGTTGATGCTCACTCTGTCGTTCATTCTGGTGATTCTCCTTTGTCGTTGCTGCAGACTATCGCATAACTGTTGACTTAATCAACAGTTGGCAATTCGGACTCACCGTTCTCCATCGCCTGATGCCACGCTCCCCGACACAGCCTCATCACCACAGCCATTTTGACCAACAGTCGGCTCGCCCTCAGCATTCAATTCCGTCGCCTGCCTGGTATCAGCCTCCCGCAGCGACTTCGCCGGAATACCGATCAGCACAACGAAGACTCCACACAGAATGATGAGCCCACTGGCCATTAGGCCCACGGATATGTCGCCGGTGATTGCCTGGATTGCAGCCAGCATCGCCGGAGCCACAGCCGCCATGACCGATCCAGCAGCCGTGACAAAGGCAATGCCGGTAGCAGCGGTCCTCGGCGACAGATAGATCGAGGGGATCGAATAGAAGACCGTAAGACCTGAATAATGCGCGCATGCCATCACAGTGAGCAGGACAACCACAAGCGGCGGCGTATCAAGAGTGAACGCGAGGATGAACATCGTTGCAATGCCCGTCAACCACGGCACAGCCGTATGCCAGCGGCGCTCGCGAGTTCTGTCCGAATGGCGCCCCACGAGGAGCATCACGATGATTCCGCCGATCGGCGGGATGGCCGAGAGCAGGCCCAACGAAAGCGGATCATCAATACCGGAGCGATGGATGATGCGCGGCGTCCAGAAGGAGACCGCGTTGGCGAACGTATACGCTGCACAGGCGCCAAGACCAAGGATCCACACCCTTGGGTCGCGCAGCGCTACGCGCAGTCCACCGTGCGATTCGCGCCCCGTGCCCTTCGTCGCTGAGTCATCAGCAAGATCCCGCTCAATAACAGCCTTTTCCGCGCCACTCAGCCACTTAGCTTGCGACGGCCTATCGCAGAGCACCAGCCAAGCGATTCCCGCGAGAATGAGCGGAGGGATGCCCTCGATAACGAACAGCCACTGCCAGTCAGCCAGACCCGCAACACCACCGAAAGCGCTCATGATCCATCCGGACATCGCGGACCCCACGGCACCCGAGATCGGAATAGCCATAAAGAAGATCGCAGTCATCCCGGTTCGCCGACTAGAGGGGAACCAGTATGAGAGAAAGAGCAGACACCCCGGAAAGAAGCCCGCCTCAGCAACCCCGAGGAGGAACCGTGCGATATAGAAGGTCACCGGTCCAGTGATGAACATCGTGGCAATGGTGACCAAACCCCAAAGCATCATGATGCGCACAATGGTCTTTCGTGCACCGATACGGGACATGAGCGCGTTCGACGGAATCTCGAAGATGATAAATCCAACGAAAAAGCAACTCACCCCTAATGCATAGACCGCCTCACTGAACCCCAGGTCACGCTCCAGTCCGATCTGGGCGATGCCGATGTTCGTCCTGTCGATAAAGCTGATGAAATAGCAGATGACCAGAAGCGGCATTAGCCGCAAAGCCACCTTTCGGTAGATGCGCTTTTTCTCTGTCAGCGACACCTCTGTCGCAGCGTCAATCGCCATGGACAAGCCCCCAATGCCTTGATTCCAACTAAGTGGTTCAAGTCTCACCATCAGTGTTGAGTTTGTCAACACTAAAATCAACACAAAGAAGCTCGTCTCCGAAACTCTGACTAGGTCACCTCACCCTGGGGTCTCGTGCTCATGGTGCTCGAGGACGATTGCGACGTCGGCAAGCTTGTTGAGAGCTCGGTCCAGAACCTCACGTTCCTCAGGCTCCAAGATCGCAAGCACCGTCTGATCTCGCTCATTTGCGGCTGCAATAATCTGCTCGAATAGCGATTGCCCGCTATCTGTAAGAGTGAGCTGACTCGACCGGCGAGGCCCCAGCGACTTGGAGACTAGGCCGCGATCCACAAGTCCCGAAATCACGCGACTCATCTGCGCTTTGTCGAGCGCAGCCAAACGAGCCAACTTGTTCACAGTCATCGGCTGCGTCTGACCGAGCAGGGCCAAGGTCCGCCACTCGGGAAGACTAACGTCGAACTCCCGTCGGAATCGAGGCCCCGCGCTGGCTGATAGCAGGTTAGCCAGACGCCGCACTCGGAACGAGAGAAGCTCGGTTATTTGCAGCGGCTGAGTGCTCGCGCCACCTTCTACATGCGGGGCGTCGTCCATAAAGGCATCCAATCTTCTTGTGCGCCAGCGGGCATAGAAACGTCAGTACTCTATCGTTCCATGACCTAGCGTGCTTCCGGATGCCGCGAAACCATGTCAGGTGCAGTGCCACCACTTTTGCCAACCTCGATCAGGCGCACCCGCCTGCACTCCCACTCTGTGGCACAATGAAGACGTCGCGCCTGTCGCGGCACGGCGGTGGGGCTCGCCGTACCCAACCTCGGCGCAGGACTCGTGATGGTGTTCAAGAGTCCGCAGTCGACAACAGTCCCTACCTCGACCGGCTTCAGCATGCCCGAAAGGTAGGAGAGACCATGACCGCCAGCCCCGCTCCGAAATACGACGGGCCGCCACGCGCCCGCATCGTCCTCGGCGTCGTCCCCGATCAGCCCACCGAGGTGATCGCCGCCGCTGCGGACTACGCCGCCCATTTCGACGCCGAGCTCGTCTGTGCCCGTGTCGACGACTCCCGCTACACCGTTGAGACTCGTCCCGACGGCTCCGCGCTCTCGATGCCCATCGATCCGGACACCACCGACGAGGCGGCCACCGAGTTCGACCCAGAACTCCAGAACCGCATCGCTGCCGCTCTGGAAGGCACGAATGTCGCCTGGTCGACCCGAGCACTGGCCGGGTCACCGACACAGGAACTCGACAGACTCGCCGAGGCGCTCGATGCCCGCATGATCATCCTCGGCGTCCGTCGCGCAGGTGTTCGCGGCTCATTGCATGAGTTCTTCAACGGCTCGGTCGCGATCCAACTGTCCAGGCTCCAGCATCGCCCCCTCGTCGTCGTTCCGCTGGCGACAGGCACCGGCGGCATGGACGACCCCGAAGCTCCTGCGACGTCGCCGCCCCCGGGCGCTTTCCCCACTGCTGAGCCTCAAACCGGCGAGGGCGAGCAGTGACCCGGCCGGTCCACCTGCGCCCGTCCTATCTGGGGCTCGCATTCCTCGGCGGCGCGCTCGGAACCGCGGCACGTGAGGCGATCAGCCTGAGCCTGCCGCCCCTCGGCGATGTGCCGTGGGCGATCTTCACGGTGAACATCCTCGGGGCGTTCCTGCTCGGCCTGCTGTTGGATTTCCTGGCGCGCAGCGGTCCAGATGAAGGGTGGCGTCGCCGAGCGCGGATGTTGGTCGGCACCGGTTTCATGGGCGGTTTCACCACGTACAGCGCGCTGACCGCGGATACCGCTGGCCTCCTCGGCGCGGATCCGGGCGGTGCGAGCAGCCCCGGCATCGGTCTTGCCTACGCGGTGGGCACGGTACTCATCGGCGGTCTCGCCACGTTCGCCGGCATCGCCACGGCGACGACGCTGCGTCGAGGCGCCGGTGAGGTCGACGAGGGGACCGACGATCTGCCGATCGAACCCGATGTCCGGGACGAGGACGCCGCGGATGCCGGTCCCGGTGTCTCTACGGACCGTCACCCGGGAAGTGCCCGATGACCCCGCTGGTCTTCATCGCCCTTGCCTCCGCCGGCGGACTCGGCGCCTCATCACGAATGCTGATCGACGGACTCATCAAGTCCCGCGTGAGCACGGCCCTGCCGTGGGGAACGATCATCATCAATGTCTCGGGATCGCTCGTGCTCGGACTGCTGACCGGACTGGCCGGGGCGAATCTGCTGCCGGAAGCCTGGCACCTGGTGCTCGGCACAGGATTCCTCGGCGGCTATACGACGTTTTCGACGGCGAGCTTCGAAACAGTTCGACTTCTCCAGGAACGTCGCTGGGCGGCGGGCCTGGTCAACGGGTTCGGCACCCTCGTCCTCGCCACGACGTCTGCTGCGATCGGAATGTGGCTCGGCGGCCTGGCTTAGATACGACCGACCGTTCCGGGCTCGGCCGCATCTCCACACGCCCACCCTCGGCGCGGCGCTGTCCACGCAGATGCCGAACGGCCCAGTTGAAGTCGAACAGCACACATTTGAACATGTGCCGTGCGACTTCAACTGGACCGTCAGCGTGTGAGCGCCGAGCCGCTCCAGCGAATTGAGCTCAGCTCACCGATAGGCGCGGTGGTACTGAGCCGGGCGATAGTCGATGTCGAAGCGCAGTGCGTCGGCGGCGCGCAGCGCGAAATTCGGGTCGCGCAGGTACTCACGGCCCACGAGGATCGCATCGGCCTGGCCAGTGGCCAGAATGTGCTCGCCCTGGAACGGTTCGCTGATGAGGCCGACGGCCGCGGTCGGCAGTCCCGATCCCTGACGCACGCCGGCGGCCAAGGTCGTCTGATAGCCGGGGCCGACGGGAATCGACGCCATCACATTGCCGCCGGAGGAGACGTCGATGAGGTCGACGCCGTGCTCCTTGAGCCGTCCGGCGACCTGGACGGTGTCGTCGAGTGTGAGCCCGCCGTCGGTCCAATCCGTCGCGGACAGGCGCACGAACACGGGAACGTCCTCGCCCACCTCGGCGCGGGTGGCATCGACGATCTCGAGCAGCAGTCGGGCCCGGTTCTCCAAGGTTCCGCCGTAGGAGTCGGTGCGCGAATTGCTCAGGGGCGACAGGAACTCATGGAGGAGGTATCCGTGTGCAGCGTGGATCTCGACGAAGTCGAACCCTGCCTCGATCGCCCGGCAAGCCGAGGACCGGAAGGCCTCGACCACCTCGGCGATCTCTGCCTCAGTCAACGCACGCGGTTCGGCGAGTCCGTCGAAGGCCAGTTCGGATGGAGCCACGGTCTGCCAACCGCCTTCGTCGACGGGCAGGCTGCCGTCGTGGTCAGTTCCCCATTCCGGATAGGTCGAGGCCTTGCGACCGGCGTGGGCGAGCTGGATGCCCGCAGCGGTGCCCTGCGAGTGGAGGAAGTCGACGACGGGGACGAAGGCGTCGCGCTGTTCGTCGTTCCACAGTCCCAGATCCTTGGCCGAGATGCGTGCCTCCGGAGTGACCCCAGTGGCTTCGACGATGACGGCGCCGGCTCCTCCTCTGGCCATGGCGCCGTAGTGGACGGTGTGCCAAGGAGCGGGGACCCCGTCAAGAGTCTCGACGGAGTACTGGCACATGGGCGGAACCCAGATCCGATTGCGGAAGGTCAGGCCGCGCAGTGTGAGCGGTTCGAACAGCAGATGAGACATGGCACCTCGTGATCTCGTCGAAAGTAGTCGATTGGAAGTATGAGATTCTTCGTACTTCGAGTTCGCACTTTACTACGATGAATTTCGTACTACCAAATGTTTCGTACAATAGAGGGGCACGACATCAGACCGACACGATGGCGAGAAGGGAGGCTCCTTATGCGCACACTTGACCACCCCAGCAAGGACGAGATGAGACTCGACACCGTGCTGGCCGCACTCGCCGACCCGGTTCGCCGCACCGTCGCCTGCAAGCTCAACGACGCATTCGGCGATCACGCGTGCGCGACCTTCGAGCTGCCGGTGTCGAAGTCCACGGCGACCTACCACTTCCGCACTCTGCGCGAAGCGGGAGTGATCCGCCAGGAGTACGAGGGCACGAAGATCATGAACACCCTGCGCAAGGATGACCTCGACGCCCGCTTCCCTGGCCTCCTCGACGCCGTGTTCGCCGCCCAGGACATCGAGAAACCGACGTCATAGCTCCGTCCTCGCTCAAGCCCGCCCATCCCCCAGACGAGACAACGCCCACATCGCTGTGAGCCGGCTGGACCGACGAGGCGGGGCTCAGCTCCTGACCGTCTGCCCCTCCTGCCGGGCCCTGGCCCGACCGCGAGCAAGATCGACCAGTCCGATGATTCCGGCGAAGACGATGACGAGCGCAATGAACCCGAAGCCCGCAACGATGGCGGCGCCGTAGCCGGCCAGAGGCTGGACGACGAAGAACACAGCAGTGACGATCGCGATGCCGATGGCCGTGCCCACCCGCTGCCCGGTCTGCATAACGCCGCCGGAGCTGCCCGCATACTCGACGGGCACTTCAGCCAGAGTGAGCGTCTGATTCGGGCTGATCGCCATGCCCTGCCCGAGGCCGGTGACCCCGAGCGTGAGGAGCAGCCACCAGATGCTGATCCCCCAGGCCTCATGTGCCAGCACGAGGAGCGCCGAGGCGACGACCCCGGTCAGACCGATTGCGACCCCGAGGACGACCATCTTCCGACCGAAGGTGAGCACGACACGGCCGGCCGCCTGTGCGGCGATGGCCGAGAGCAGCGCCGAGGGCAGACCGACGAGGCCTGCGTGGAGGGCAGGGAATCCGAGACCGTTCTGCAAATAGAGCGCCACGATGACCCAGATGCCGGGCATACCGACGAAATACATGGACGTCAGCGACGCCCCGTAGGCGAAGCTGCGTGTCCGGAACAGCTGCATGTCGACCATCGGTGATCCGCCTCGGCGAGAGTATCGGTTCTCCCATCGCGCCCACAGCCAGACGACGGCGACGCCGACCGGGACGAGGGCATAGATCCAAGCACCTGCGCTGCGCTCGAGGAAGGGCAGCATGACCAGCAGAGTGCCCACGCCGAGCAGAACGAGCCCGACCGGATCGAAGTCGGCCCGACTTCTGCCGTTCGAGTCGGACTCGGTGCCGGACTCGGAATCGGTGTCGGACTCGGTGCCGGTGCCGACCCAGGCGCTCTGCGGCAGCCAGAGCCGGCCGAGGATGATCGCGGCCAGGGCGATCGGCACGTTGATGAGGAACGCCGAACGCCACCCCCACTCGTCGCCGAGAACAGCGATGAGTCCACCGCCGAGGACAGGGCCGATGCCTACGGAGACGCCGACGATCGTGCCGAACATCCCGAAGGCGCGACCGCGCACCTGGCCGTGGAAGTACTGCTGGAGCATCCCCACGCCCTGAGGGCTGAGCAGGCCGGAGCCGAGGCCCATGACGACACGGGCGATGTTGAGCACGAGCGGGTCCGGGGACAGTCCTGAGATGAGGGAACCGAGAGCGAAGACGCCGACGCCGATGACGAAGAGCCGACCACGGCCGAAGAGGTCGCCGGCTCGACCGGCGGCCACGAGGAGCACGCCGAATGCGAGCGTATAGCCCGAGAGCACCCACTGGATCGCCGAGTTCGAGGCGCCGATCGAGCGTTGCATGTCGGGGAGGATGACGTTGACGATCGACACGCTCAGCAGCGACATGAACATCGGTACGAGCATCACCGCCAGGATCTTGCGCTGCTCTGCCGTCATGACCGTCTCGGAAACATTACCCATTCATATAGTTCTACGCCGCCCTGCCGACAAGCACAATCGGCCTCCGTGGTGCGTTTGCTCACGCACCACGAAGGCCGATGTGTCCGAAAAAGCTGCGGCGGGGCTACTCCCCGCGGCCGATGGCTTCCACAGCCTTCGGGTCGGACGAGTGCAGGAATTCTTCGATGCGTGCGGCTTCCTCGCCTTCGCCGATCGCTCCGGCGGCACGGCCGAGCGCGTAGAGCGCGCGGAGGAATCCGCGGTTGACCTCGTGCGAATACGGGATCGGCCCCGCGCCGCGCCAACCGGCGGCGCGCAGGGCATCGAGTCCGCGGTGGTAGCCGACGCGGGCGTAGGCATAGGCGTCGACGAGGCGGCCTTCCCGGTGCGCTTCATCGGCGAGTTCTGCCCACGCCAGGGACGAGGCCGGCAGTGCGGTCGCTACATCGATGGGCTCTTCACCTGCGTCGATGCGCTTGCGAGCATCGACGTCCGGGTGGTCGTCGGGCAGATAGGTCGGCTGCGGGCCGAGTTGGCTGGCATCCAGATTGCCGATGTGTGACGGGTTGCCGATGGGCTGGGTCATTGCGTCTCCTTCGTAGTCGGGGTCATTGTCAACATCATTTCGCCGAGGCGGCTGTCCGCCCCCAGCAGCACGTTCGGTTCGGGGCCGCAGTCAGTTCTTCTTCACTTCGGACGGCAGCACCTTGTACGGGTTCTCACTCAGTGCTCCCGTGACCCCGGCGTCGGCGAGCTTCTCGAGCTGCTTCTTGTCTTTGACATCGGTCGCCCAGACGGCCAGGTCCGTTTCGGCCCAGGTCGACGCATCATCGGCACGAACCGCCGTTGCCGTGTACCCGCTGGAGTCGAGGGCCTCAGCCGAGCTCACCGTGTAGTCCCCGATGAACATGGCGCCGACTCCGGCATCGGCGGCGGCACGGGCCACCTCGGGGTCATCGGTGCGCACGAGCGTCGAATCCTCGAGCCCCGCCTCGGTGATGGTCTTCAACGCCGGGGTGGCCACCTCGGCGGAGTCGATGGCGGGCATGAACACGGTGTCCCCGCCGAACTCGTCGACGATCTGATCCCAAGTGATGGGATCGCCGGGACTCGTGTCCTTGCGGGCCGGTTTGATGGTCTGGTCGAGGAATTCTGCGGAGTCGAGCTCGTCGAGGCCCTTCTTCAGGCCCATGTCCTCGGCTGCGGTCTCCGGGTTCGCGGCCACGATCGTGCCGTCGCCCAGCGCGGTGAGTGTGGGCGCGGGCAGGTAGCCGAACTTCACGTTCTCGGTGAAGGCGAGCTTCGAGTTCGCCGGGTACACCGAGGATCCGCCGTCGAGGGCGCCCACGGCCGGTGGGTTGAGCGAATCGACGGTCAGCTGGTCGTCGGAGCCGAAGATGTTCATCGCGAACACTCCCGCGACGAGGAGGACGACGATGGCGCCGGCCCACAGGGGTGCGTTGAATTTCTTCGGCTCGGGACGGTCGGGCACGGGAATCCGTTCGCGGGATTCGGGATCGACGCTCGGCAGCGGATCGTTGGTGCCGCGACCGTAGCGGTCCCGGTGGGCCCGATTCGGCTTCTTCTTGCTCATCGGCTGCTGTCCTTCGTCGTTCCGGCTCCGGTGACGAGTCCACGGAGGAACCCGGCACCCCAGCACAGGTGCATGGTCGGCAGGACGATGCCGAACCAGAATCGCTCGCGTCGTCCGCAGTCCTTCGCCGCCGATGCGGTGGCCACGATTCCGGCGATGTAGCCGAAGCTGGGCACGTGGATCAGCGAGGTGAAGCGGCGGAGGAACTTCGGCCACCGCTTCGTCGATCCGGACAGTTGGAGCAGGGTTTCGACCACGGCTGCGCTCATGCCGAGCACAAGCAGCGGCGGGGCGAAGTAGCGGATGGAGTTCTGCGATCCGTAGCGGCGGATAAGTTCGGCGCGCCAGATTCCGGTGGCCCAGAACTGCTGCGCGATCTTCGACCAGGTGCCGCGCGGCCAGTACGTGACTTCCATGTCGGGGTTGAACCAGATGCGGCCGCCGGCGGTGCGGATACGCAGGTTGAGTTCCCAGTCCTGACCGCGTTTGATGCCTTCGTCGAACCCGCCGAGGTGGTCGAACACTTCCCGACGATAGACGCCGAGGTAGGCCGATTCGGCTTCCTGCGCCTCGTCGCCGGAGTGGTAGGCGGGACCGCCGAGACCGACCGGGGACATGTAGGCTCTCGCCACGGCTTTCTGGAAGGAGGTCTTGCCGCGGGCGAGCATGAGTCCGCCGCAGTTCGCGGCCTTCGTCTCGCGCAGAGTGTCGATGGCCTGTCTGGTGTAGTCGGCGCCGAGCCCGGAGTGTGCGTCGACGCGGATGATCACCGGGTGCCGGGTCGCGGCGATGGCGAGGTTGAGCCCGATCGGGGTCGCGGCCTGCGGATTGTCGACCGTCTGGATCCGCGAATCACGCGCAGCCATCGATTCGATGATGGCGTTCGTCTCATCGGTCGAGGGGCCGAGGGCAAGGACGATCTCCTTGTCTCCGTCATACTCCTGCGCGAGGATCGTCGTGATCGCCTGTTCGATGTGCTCGGCCTCGTTGAGGACCGGCATGATGAAGGAGACACCGGGCTTCTCGGCCAGCGGCGGAAGGCCCTCCGGGGTCAGGATCTCAAGTACTGTCGACACGCCCTCAATCTTCCCACACCCGCGAATGCTCGGTCTTGAGGGGGCATACAGGTGGGCTTTGTCGAGCTGAGACTCCCCCGCCGCATTCGACCGCACACCCCGACTTCAGGTCACCATCGGACACCAGCACTCGAATCTAGGTCAACATCGGATATTTCTGTTCGCAGAAAGTGTCCGATAGCGACCTAGATTCTGACCGGAACCGAGCGCGACTCGTTCGATCGGAAGGTCGTGCTCTGCGGCGAATTCCACCCAGTGCGAGGTCGGCTTCTCGGCGAACGTGCGCTCGAGTACGGCCTCCTCGGTGCCGATGTGCGCGGCCAGCGCGCTCGCGAAATGAGGTTCGAGGCAGGCGACGGCGATGTGCCCATCGGACGTCGGATAGGTCCGGTAGAACGGGGATCCCCCGCCGAGGTGGCCCCCGGGTGAGCTCAGACCGTGCCGTGCCGGCCCTGCCGCCCATGCGGCAGCATCATCGAGGACGACCCGCTTGACGATGCCGCCGACGGCACCCTGCTGCTCCTTCTGGCGCAGACCGGCGAGCGCCTCGAGGGCGGCGTGTTCTCCGCCGAGGACGTCGGCAATGGGCACGGTCGGCATCGCGCCGGGTACGAGCGTGGAATGTGCTGCCTGATAGGTGAGGTCGTGACCGGGCACATCGGCACGGTCTCCGGCGAAGCCGACGATCTCGACGTGGACGAGCCCGTGCTGTTCGACGAGCTCGGGCAGACCGAGCGCGACCGCGGCTCGCGGCCGCATCGCCGTCAGCAGCACCTGAGCCTCGGCGGCGAGGGCGTCGAGCTCTGCCCTGCCGGCGGGATCCTTGAGGTCGAGCCTGCGGATGTCCTGACCGACGGTCAGTTCTCGGTAGTACTCGGGCACAGCTGAATCGAGAGGGTCGCCCGTGAGCGGTTCGATCTTGATGACCTCGACCCCCAGGGCACTCAATCGGGCGGCAGCCAAGGGGCCAGGGAGGTTCACGGCGAGACTGATCACCGTGACTCCGGCAAGTGGTGGCTGGTCGGGCACCGTGTCTCCTCGTATTCGGCCATGGAATCGGCTCACAGCATGACTGCTGCACATCATCGTCTTTCACCGAATGTATTGGAAACTGAAAGAGTGTTCAATAAGCGGCGCCCGAATATCGCTGGACCGTCGAGGCCCCCACGCTCTCACCAGCGCGGATAGCACATCCGCCGTCTGCCGGGTTGTGTCGTGCCGCACATTCCCGTACATTCACAACATAGGACATCATACGTCTTACGTATTGGTTCTATAAGTCAGATGGGACTTCCGCTCGCACTCACGCCCGCGCCGGTCCCCTACGTTCGTTCATCCACGTGAGGAGGGAGCATGGACGCTCCGGGACTCGGCGGCCTCAACTGGGCCGTGATCATCATCTACCTCTTGGCCACCCTCGGCATCGGAGTCTGGTTCACCAGGCGAGCCAGTGGCGGAACAGAGGAGTTCTTCAAGGCCAGCGGGCGGATCCCGGCCTGGGCGGCGGGCTTCTCCATCTACGCGACGACGCTGTCGGCGATCACGTATATGTCCACGCCCGAGCAGGCCTTCCTCACCGACTGGTCCTATGCGGCCGGCAATATCGCGATCTTCGCAATCGTCCCGCTGCTCGTGCTCTTCTACATCCCGTTCTTCCGCAAGCTCGACGTCACCACGGCGTATGAGTACCTCGAGGAGCGCTTCGGCCCGAGCATCCGCGTGCTCGGCTCGGTCCTCTTCGTCCTCTTCCACATCGGTCGCGTCGCCATCGTCATCTACCTGCCGACGTTGGCCATCAGCTCGGTCACGGACATCAATCCGGCGCTCGTCGCCGGAGCCGTCGGCGTGCTCTCGGTCGTCTACACCTTCCTCGGCGGCATCGAGGGCGTCATCTGGTCCGACGTCGTCCAGGGCATCATCCTCCTCGTGGGTGCTGCGGTCATCCTCGTCTTCGGCGTCATGGCCATCGACGGAGGTCTCGGCACGGTCGCCGCCGACGCCGCAGCCGATGACAAGTTCATCTCCGCCGACAACTGGAAGTTCGGCGGGGCCGCGGCGGCCATCCCGATCGTCTTCCTCGGTTCGGTCTTCAACAATCTGCACCAGTACACGGCCAGCCAGGACGTCGTCCAGCGCTACCAGACCACGGATTCTCCGAAGTCGACGGCCCGTTCGCTCATCGTCAACGGCTTCCTCGCCCTGCTGACGATCCCGCTGTTCTATGGCATCGGCACCGTGCTCTACAGCTTCTACCAGCACTCGGAGGCTCTGCCGGAAGGCTTCAACACCTCGGCGCTCGTGCCTTACTTCGCGGTCACCGCGCTGCCGGCCGGTGTCTCGGGTCTGCTCATCGCCGCAATCTTCGCCGCCGCACAGTCGACGATCTCCTCGAGCCTCAACTCGATCTCGGCCTGCGTGACCGTCGACATCCGCGACCGCTTCTTCCCGCCCAAGGACGGCAGGCCCCGCACCGGAGTCGGCTTCTCCCGCGCCGTCATCGTCATCGTCGGTGCCCTGTCCGTCGGGGTCGCGCTCTACCTCTCGGCGACCGATCAGGCCCAGACCTGGGACCTCTTCCTCTCGATCACCGGACTCTTCGGCGTCCCATTGGCCGGCGTCTTCGCCCTCGGCATCTTCACGAAGCGGGCGAACTCCTCGGGAGTGCTCACCGGCCTCCTGCTCGGTGCCGCACTGGCCTGGATCGTCCAGGAGCAGGCCGGACTCACACCGTTCGCTGTCTCCACCGTCGCGTTCATCGGCGCCATGCTCTTCGGCTACCTCATCTCCCTGCTCACCGGAGCGATGCAGAGCGGCCGCGGCGACCACGATGTGCTGCCGCTGACGATCTATGGAAAGCGCTCGGCCTACACTCGCCGAGTCCCCACCGAACCAGCCCGGGAGCCTGCCGCATCCGTGGCCCCCTCCCCCGCAATCTCCGCCGACTCTGCCCCGACGAACGGATCGGCTCCGGCCGACTCCGGGGCCGCCTCGGCGAACAATGACAAGCACGACAAGTAAGGACACGACCATGACTGACTTCCACGGAATCATCCCGCCGCTGCTGACCCCGCGCACCTCCGACGGTGAGATCGACCGCGCCGGGCTGGCCGCCCTCGTCGACCACCTCGTCGCCGGCGGTGTGCACGGAATCTTCGTCCTCGGGTCCTCCGGCGAGGTCCCGTACCTGACGAACGCCGAGCGTGACCTCGTCCTCTCCACCGCGATCGAGGCCGCCGCCGGCCGGGTGCCTGTCCTCGTGGGCATCAGCGAGCAGACGACGACCCGGGTCCTCGAAGAGGCCGACCGCCTGCTGGCCATCGGCGGTGACGCAGCCGTCGTGACCACGCCGTTCTATGCGCTGTCCGACGCCGCCGAGGTGGAGCGCCACTTCCGCACCGTCGCCGCCCATATCAGCGTGCCCCTGTTCGCCTATGACGTGCCGGTGCGCACGCATATGAAGATGCCGCTCGACGTCGTCGTCCGCCTCGCCGAGGATGGTGTCATCGCCGGAGTCAAGGACTCCTCCGGCGACGATGTCGGCTTCCGTCGTCTGCTGCTCGCGACGAAGCACCTGCCGGACTTCGCCGTCTTCACCGGCCACGAGGTGGTCACCGACGGTGCGATGCTCGGCGGCGCGGCGGGCATCGTGCCCGGGCTCGGCAACGTCGACCCCGCCGGATATGTGCGCATCTATGATGCCGCGAAGGCCGGGGACTGGCAGGCAGCGGCCGCCGAGCAGGATCGTGTGGCGGCGCTGTTCGATATCACCGGAGCCGCGACCCCGGGACGCGTGTCCGCAGGTGCGGCAGGCCTCGGCGGGTTCAAGACCGCCCTGCAGCTCTTGGGCATCATCGGCTCTAACCGGATGGCCGAACCGATGGAGGTGCTCAACGCCGATGAGACCGAGCACGTCCGCGAGATCGTCGCCGCCGCAGGACTGCTGTGACGCTGCCCGCCACCGTCGCCGTCGATGTCGGAGGCACGAAGATCCGTGCCGGTTCCGTCATCGACGGCGAACTTGCGCACGTGCGCAGCGTGCCGACGCCCGCGATCGCAGGTGCCCGGGCGGTTCTCGACACCATCGCCGAGGTAGCCGCCGCCGTCATCGCAGAGACGTCGGGTTCGCGTGGCGCCGAGTCCGGCGGCCGTAGCAGTGCCGGATCCGGCGGTCTCGCCGGGGGCGGGGACGGCTCGGGTTCCGACTTCGTGTGGCGGATCGGCATCGGCGCGGCCGGGGTCATCGACCCTGTGACGGGGACTGTGGTCTCGGCGACGGATTCCCTGCCCGGGTGGACCGGAACGGACCTGGTCGCTGAACTCACCGCGCGCACCGGCCTTCCCGTGCGCGTCGTCAACGATGTGCACGCCCATGCCCTCGGCGAGGCGGCCGTCGGAGCCTCCAACGACACTCGGAGTTCGCTGCTTGTCGCGGCGGGCACCGGCATCGGCAGCGGGTTCATCACCGATGGCCACCTGCTCACTGGCAGGAATTCTGCCGCCGGTCACATCGGGCATGTGCCCGTCGCGGCTGCGGCCGGGCTGGACTGCCCGTGCGGCGGAACCGGCCACGTCGAGGCCATTGCTTCGGGTCCGGCTATTCTCGCGACCTACCGGCGCTTGGTCCGTGGATCCGCCGATCCCGACCTCGTGCAATCGGAACGTGCAGCACAAGGGCAGACCCACGAATCGGCGCCGGCGACACCGTCCGACTCCCCCACCCCGACTCCCGCTTCTGCGAATGCGCCGGTCCCAACGAACACCCGAGAATTGGCGGCGGCCGCCTCGGCGGGGGAAGAACTGGCGCTTCGCGCCTTCGACATAGGGGCGCGTGCCCTCGGATCGGCACTCGGCGGGATCGTCAACGTCCTCTCCCCCGAGGTCGTCGTCATCGGCGGCGGGCTCGCCGAAATGGACGACGCCTGGTGGGGGCCGCTCCACGAGGCTTTCACCGCAGAACTCATTCCCGCTGCCTCCGGAGCCCCGCTGGTGAAGGCAGAATTAGGGCAGGATGCCGCGCTCATCGGCGCTGCCGGCCTCTGGAATGACGAGCCCGGCCAGAAGCACTGAGACGCTTCCCTCCCGTGACACCAACACACTGACGAACGCGCCGAACGGCGAGAAGAACCGCCAGAAGAAGGAGACTCACTGATGCTGTCGAAGACCGAGATCCTCGAGGCGCTGCGGGGACGGCTCATCGTCTCCGCTCAGGCCTATCCGGGCGAGCCGATGCGCGACCCCAGAACGATGGCGCAGGTGGCGGCCTCGGCGGTCAGCGGAGGAGCTGCGGCCGTGCGAGTGCAGGGACTCGGCGACATTCAGGCAACTCGCTCGGCCGTCGAAGTCCCGATCATCGGGCTGTGGAAGGACGGCAAGGACGGAGTTGTCATCACGCCGACCTTCCAACACGCGTCTGCAGTGGCTCTGGCCGGATCCCACATCGTCGCCCTCGACGGGACGCGACGTGGACGGCCTGACGGACTGAGCCTGGCCGAGACGGTCGAACGCCTCCACGAACAGACGAACGCCCTGGTCATGGCCGATTGCGGCAGCCTTGACGATGCGAAAGCGGCGGCAGATGCCGGGGCCGACATCATCGGAACTACCCTGGCTGGCTACACCGGCGAACGTGCGAGAACCGAGGGTCCCGACCTCGAACTCATCAGCGCGATCCGAGCGGCCGAGCTGCCTGCGCTGCTCGTCGCCGAGGGCCGCATCCACACCCCGTTGCATGCCGCCGCCGCGCGTGAAGCCGGCGCCGAATCCGTGGTCGTGGGCACCGCGATCACGCATCCCGCAACGATCACCTCGTGGTTCACCGAAGCCGTCGAGGGCTGAGTTCGCGAGTCAGCAGCCCAAGCTGCGTTCGCAGGTAGGCGGCCCGGGCTGAGTCCGCCAGCTACCGGCCCGGGCCGAAATCGTTCAGAGGCTCTGCCACTCAGGCTTGTTCTCGTAAGCGTGGCGGTAATAGTCGCCGAGCTGCAGCCGCGACGCCGCCGCATCATCGAGCATGACCGTGACATGCGGGTGCATCTGGAGCACGGTCGCGGGCCACATCGCCGAGATCGGTCCCTCGACCATCTGATGCACGGCCTCGGCCTTGTTGCCGCCAGTCGCGACGAGCACGAGATGCTTCGCCTCCATGATCGTGCCAAGCCCCTGGGTCAGGCACAGCTTCGGCACCTGCTCGACGTCGCCGTCGAAGAACCGCGCATTGTCGAGCCGCGTCTGGTGCGTCAGGGATTTCACCCGTGTCCGCGAGGCCAGGGATGATCCGGGTTCGTTGAACGCGATGTGACCGTCGCTGCCGATCCCGAGGATCTGCAGGTCGATCCCGCCCGCTTCGGCGATCTTCCGTTCATAGTCCGCCGAGGCGGCCGCCAAGTCGTCGGCGGATCCCTCGGGACCATGGACAGCCCCCTCGGCGAAATCGACGCGAGTGGCGATCTCGGCGTCGATGACGTTGCGATAGCGCTGCGGATGGTCGTCGGCGATGCCGACGTATTCGTCGAGCATGAACGCCTGCGCGTGGGCGAAGGACAGACCCTCGTTCTTGTGGCGCGTGGTCAGCTCGTCGTAGATGCGCAGCGGGCTCGAGCCGGTCGCCAGCCCGATGACCGGTGCAGCCTCGGTGCGCAGCAGCTCCTCGATCGCGTCGGCGGCGAGCTCCGCCAACGTGTATTCGTCGGCGATGACGACTTCCATGTGGTCTCCTTCGGCGTTCTGCGATCTGAGTTCGGCGTATTGCGGCCTGTATTCGGCGTCGTGCGGGTGCGTTTGGCGTCCCGGGGTCTTCGTTCGGCGCTGCCCCGGTCGGCTGTGTGGGCGTCTGTCTTCAGTCAATCATTTCTGTTCGAGGGCTCGCATGATCGGCTCATAGTGGGCGGTGATCGCAGCGCGGAAGGCTTCGGCATCACCGGATTCTGCCGCTTCGAGCATGAGGCCGTGGGCACGTGCGGTCTGCTCCAGGTCGGCGGCCACGGCGACGTTGAGTTTGGGCAGGACGGCAGTGTGCACATCCCAGAACGCTGCGACGAGTTGGCCGACGAGCGAGTTTCCGAGTTTCGCGAGCAACCCAGTGTGGAAGGCGCGATCCTGCTGCGGGAAGGTCTTGCTGTCAGCGGCGAGCGCGGTCATCTCGTCGACCAAGTCCTTGAGCTCGGAATTCTCCGTGCCGTTGAGGGCGTCGACGATCTGCTCGGACATTCCGTGGTCGAGGGCCTTGCGCACTTCGACGACATCGCGCAGTGCGTCGAGGTCGTCGCCGGGGCTGAGGACGCCTCGGAAGACGAGGGCTTCGACGAGCGCGTCGAGCGTCATCTCGCCGACGTAGGTGCCGTGACCGTGCCGGACGTCGACGATGTCGAGGGTCGAGAGTTTGCGGATGGCTTCCCGGACATTCGACCGCGAGACGCCGAGGCGGGTGCACAGTTCGCCTTCGGTCGGCAGCAGGTCTCCGGGACGCAGACCATCGGAGAGGATGAGATCCTTGATTCTGTCGGAGGTTGTCACTTTCCGTCCGGTCTCTGTCGGCTCCGCCATGATCACCTTCTGCTGGTCGTTCCACGCTGAGTCTCCATTATACGTCCGACATCAGATGTGTCGGCGGTCATTCTTCGATGTCGAGACAGTTGGGCCGACGCGACGTCATTCGTTGCCTCAGGGATTGTCGTTCAGCACCCAAGGGCTTGCCGTTCATCGCCTCAGGGCTTGCCGTTCAGCGTCCAGGGGCTTGCGGCCCAGAGGGGTTTGCCGTCCAGATCTCCCGAACCCCGCAGTACCGCCAACCGGCCTTGGCGTATGCGGATGTCGTCCTGGCTACTAGGGTGGTAGTCACAGGCGGTCGCTCGGCGGCCGAAATCTACGACGCATTGGAGCACCCGTGACTGGATTGGTGGCCACATTCGCCATAATCATCGTCATCCTCGTCATCGCCGTTCTGCTTTTCGGCAAGCTGCGCACCAGCATGTTCTTCACGGTGAAGACGCAGGAGAACGTCATCGTCGAGCGGTTCGGCAAGTTCAAGAAGGTCGCGAAGCCTGGACTGAACACGAAGGTGCCGTTCATCGAGACGACGAGCCGACCGATCTCGCTGCGCGTCCAGCAGCTCGAGGTCAACATCGAGTCGAAGACGAAGGACAACGTCTTCGTCACGGTTCCCGTCGCCGTTCAGTACGTCGTCGAAGAGAACAATGTCGCCGACGCGTACTACAAGCTGGCGAACTCCGAGGAGCAGATCCGCTCCTACGTCTTCGACACTGTTCGTTCGGCCCTGTCGGGCCTGACTCTGGACACGGCGTTCGAGTCGAAGGACGATATCGCGGAGAACGTCGAGGGCCGGCTCTCGGAATCGATGAAGCGCTACGGCTTCAAGATCGTCAGCAGCCTGGTCACGGATATCACCCCGGACCCGAAGGTCCGCGATTCGATGAACTCGATCAATGCCGCACAGCGTGACCGTGTCGCCGCTCAGTCGCTCGCCGAGGCGGACAAGATCAAGCGCGTCACCCAGGCGCAGGCGGAGTCCGAGGCGATGCGCCTCCACGGTGAGGGTGTCGCCGCTCAGCGCAAGGCGATCGCGACCGGTATCGCCGAGCAGTACGCGAAGCTGCAGGAGGTGGGCATCGACAAGACGGCCGAGCAGCTGCTGATGATGACCCAGTACTTCGACACCATGCAGAACGTCGCTCAGGAGGGCCGGTCGAACGTGCTGTTCATGCCCTCGAACCCGGGCGGCGTTGGCGAGATGGGTCAGGAGATCCGCAACGCCCTGTTCGCCGCCAACGCCGCCGAGGATGGAGCGACCTTCACAGCACCCGAGAGCAGGTACGCCCCGAGCCACCGCTCCGAGCAGGCCAGCGTTCCACCGCAGCCGACCAACCCGCCGAACTCGGGCGGCTCAAATGGCTCCGACGGTTCGGGTCATGACGGTCAGTCAGGTGGCCCTGGAGGTTCCGCCCAGTCGCTCGGCCAATCCGTTCGGTCGGCGGCTCAATCTGCACGGGAGGCTGCTCAGCAGTGGAAGAACAGCCAGCAGCCGCCACACTGACTGAGAGGCGAGCCAGGCCACCGCAGTGACCGAGAGCCGAGCCAGGCGGCCGAAGCGACGCCGGAGCTGACCGAACGCCGACGCACGACACCGAGCGCCGGCGAACGACTGAGGCACCGCACAGCGGAGGGGCGGGCGAAGAGACATCTTCGCCCGCCCCTCCGCTGTGTTCACCTCGATCCCCGTTCATCCGACTTCTGATAATCAGTTGTGCACAATTGAATTGTGTGCAACCATTTAGATATGGATGCGCTCGACCTCGACAGACAGCTCTGCTTCGCCCTCTACTCGGCGTCGCGTGCAATGACCGCGTCATACAAGGATCTGCTGGCCGAGCTCGGCATCACCTATCCGCAGTATCTTGTGATGCTGGTGCTGTGGGAGGAGGCTTCCGCGCCCGAAGGCGTGACCGTCAAGCACCTCGGTGAGCGTCTGCAGCTCGATTCGGGCACGCTGTCTCCGCTGCTGTCGCGGCTGGAATCGCTCGGCTACGTCACCCGCCACCGCTCCGCCGAGGACTCGCGCAGTGTGTTCATCCGCCCCACTGCCGAGGGTGCCGCAGCAAAGGAGCGCGCCGAGTGCGTTCCGGTCCGGATCGGTGAGCGCACTCAGCTCGATCCCGCTTCGATGCCGGAGCTGCTCGAGACCCTGCGCACACTGACGAGGAACCTGCGCGCGGAACCCGCGCCCGTCGAGCCCCCTGGCCCCCTGCCGCACCATTGAACTCACACCGCACTTGTGGATTCACAGTGCGCCACTGAACCCGCACTGCACCGCTGACCCCACACTTCACCACCGATCCCACTGCTCACCACTGATCCGACAACGCACCGCCAACGAAAGGAAGAATCATGAAGGCTCTCTACACTGCAGAGGCACTGGCCACCGGCGAAGGCCGCGACGGCCACGGTCGCACGAACGACGGGAAGGTCGACGTCGATCTCGCCACACCCGCGGAGATGGGCGGCAGCGGCAACGGCACGAATCCCGAGCAGCTCTTCGCGGTCGGCTACGCGGCCTGCTATCACTCGGCGCTGCGCCTCGTGGCCGGTCAGGCCAAGGCGAACGTCGACGACTCAGCGGTCGGCTCACGAGTGAGCATCGGCAAGAACAATGAGGGCGGGTTCCAGCTCGCCGTCGAACTCGAGGTCACCCTCCCGCACCTCGACAAAGCCGAGGCACAGGCGCTGGCCGACAAGGCCCACAAGGTCTGCCCGTACTCGAACGCCACCCGCGGCAACATCGACGTGACCATCACCGTCACCGACGACTGACAGTCAGAAACGCGACCGTCAGCAGCGCGACGGACACTCAACAGGCCAGCGCACTCTGCCCACAACGCAATGAGGGATGGGTGAGGACCGCTTTTCATGCGCCCCCGTTATCTGCGTATGGTTGCGTATTCTGCCCCGACGGGCATGAGAGACCTGGTCACTAATGATGTCAACACATTTTGTATAGCCAGACGCGCAACTGCACTGCCACGTGACCTCTTCAGTGTAAACCCGCAGTTCATCACTTCACTTCGCCCACACACCACTTCGCGCATTGAGCAAGAACTGAGCAAGATCCGGGGGTAAGTCAAATGTTCGCGGCCCCATGCCTGGCGCCGGCAAAGTTGCACATACCGACCGGGGTTTAAAGAATAGTTTGAGACAAGAGGCCAAGCTGCAATCAATAACCCACTAGTCAAAAACGGACGCAAAGTCTCGTTCCGCGTCAAAAAACAGACTAGCGACCTGCAATCTCCTACCACTATAGTCTGTAACGATTAGCTTCACTCCCATCCCACTTGCGGGAACCTTGAACAGACCAGTCTTGAACTCCTTGCTTCCTGAACCAAAGCCATGAGAAACAGGTCTGGAGCGTGAAGCACTGCTTGAGATAATGCTTACGTCCACTTTTGCAACATCAAATCGCGAAACCTTGAACTGAACGTAACAATAACTCCCATAGCGGACCACCCAGGGCGAATTAAACTCAGGGGCCGACACCAAATTCGGACTAATGCTAACGCCACCAGGCTCGACGGACTCCGCCACCGCCGAGCAATCTTCAGCGGTCGTTTGGATCGCCGTCATTACGGCACTTTCACCAACGAAGAGGTCATCATAAATCCTCGCGACGGCAACCAGATTTGACGAGCCCTTGTTGTGCGAATTCACGAGACTCTTCACTTGATAGGCTCCAAATCTCACTTCACCCTCAGGAACCACCGAGCCCGAAAACTGTTCAGAAAGCCTCTCCAGAGACTGGCAATCAAGTTCGTTCAAACGAGTCCGGCTACGCTGCCGCCAGGATCTTCCCTTCCCAATCTCTTGTTGCGCAATCCCCACAGACTGCGGGGTCAACTTTCGGAAAGAATGCTTGAACAGGAATAACTCAACATGCCGAACAAACCTTGGACGATTACTCGATTCATGAGCAACAATCGCTAGCAACAACGGCAAGTCTGCCCGTCTTTCAAAAGCACAATTTGCCAAGTACCCCATGTAGAAATCGTCAATTTTGAGGCTGCTCAATGAACCAGCGCCCACGTCACCAGAACGGCGGCTCAGAGTCATGGCTTTGAACACAGCGAACAGAACGGCGACGCAAACAGCTGTCCAGACCCCCTGCACCAGCGTCTCCGCTTCCGGGGCCACACCAGCAAGATCCCAAGGACCCCAGCCCAGAACTCCGACAACAACGGCGAACACAAGAGACAGTCCAATCAGGTAAGCCCACTGGACGAGAATTCCGGAGCTCCTCGAGTATGCGGAGATCAGGGCGAGAAGATTTGTTGTAGCGATGTGACTACCAAGGAACACCCACAGCACAGGGCTTGCATCGGCCCCCAACGAACGAGCTACTACGACCGCGAAAATTGCAGCCAACACGAAAGGAACAAGTCGCCACACAAGAACTTTCAGTGGAGCTTCCACAACCCAATGCTTTGTACGATCAGAGCTGTCGAAGTAGTTGTCCGGCCATGACACTCTGGCCGCTAAGAACACGATCTTGAGCGCGATTGCTGCGCTAGTGCCCACGACAACCGGAAGAATCACGGAGCTCCCCTCATACAAATGCTAGCCTGCCAAGAAATCTACGAACAAGACGGGCTGGTGACAGGCTCTTCCAAGAACCCACCACCAGCCCGGAACCTAGCTCCAGCCGTTCCTCCACTCAGCGCTTAGCCATGGCCTCGAGAGCGGACTTCTCGACCGCCTCGGCGACAGCCGGAGCGACACGGGAATCGAGCGCACCGGGCACGATGTAACCAGGCTCGAGGTCATCGCCGACGAGATCGGCGATCGCACGAGCGGCGACGAGCTTCATATCGTCGGTGATCTCGGACGCATCGGCGTCGAGCGCGCCGCGGAAGATTCCGGGGAACGCGAGGACGTTGTTGATCTGGTTCGGGAAGTCGCTGCGCCCGGTGGCCACCACGGTGGCGTACTTGGAAGCGACGTCGGGAGCCACCTCGGGGTTGGGGTTCGACAGGGCGAAGATGATCGCGTCGTCGGCCATGTTCTCCAGATGCGCCTCGTCGATGGTGCCGCCGGAGACGCCGATGAAGGCATCCGCGCCGTCGAGGGCCTCGCCGATCCCACCGGAGATTCCGCGCGGGTTCGTCGACTCGGCGAGGAACTGCTTGGTCTCGGTCAGGTCGGAACGGCCGGACTCGACGACTCCCTTGGAATCGAGGACGACGATGTCCTTCACGCCGGCGTCGGCGAGGATCTTCACCACGGCCACACCGGCGGCACCGGCGCCGGAGACGACGACACGGACGGACTCGAAGGACTTCTTCACCACGCGCAGAGCATTCGTCAGCGCGGCGAGGACGACGACGGCGGTGCCGTGCTGATCATCGTGCATGACGGGGATGTCGAGGGCTTCCTTGACCCGGTCTTCGATCTCGAAGCAGCGCGGAGCCGAGATGTCCTCGAGGTTGATCGCACCGAAGGTCGGGGCCATGCGGACGATGGTTTCGACGATCTCGTCCGTGTCATTGGTGTCGAGTACGATCGGAATCGCATTCAGCCCGGCGAAGGACTTGAACAGGGCGCACTTGCCCTCCATCACCGGCAGCGAGGCGGCCGGACCGATGTCACCGAGGCCGAGCACAGCCGATCCGTCGGAGATGACCGCGACAAGTCGACCGGTCCACGTGTGAGTACGCGCCAGCTGCGGTTCGTCCTTGATCGCGGTGCAGACCTTGGCCACGCCCGGGGTGTACGCGATCGAGAGGTCGCGCTGGGTCTCGAGCGGCGAGGTGAGCTCGGCGGAGAGCTTGCCGCCTTCGTGTGCCTCGAAGATCTCGGCGTCGGTGATCGGGCCCTTCGACCCCTGGTCGGAGGCGGCGGAGTTGTGAGCGGTGGTCGTCATGGTTGATCCTCATGGTTGATGCGGCGGCGGTTCGCGAGCTTTTGGAGCTCGCGAGCACTCGGTTGGGCGAGCACTCCGTTCGATGATCGGATCATCGGTGCAGCCGGCAGTGATCGTCTGGCCGTCGGCCGGCGCGGACACGGTCGACCGTGAGCGCAGGCGATGGTCTGGGCGAAGAACTGGTCACCAGTGAAGGATGGTGCGGTGACGTCGACGCGGCCCGCGACATGGCCCTAGGTGAAGGGCGACGCGGTTGCGCGCAGTGCGGATACGGCTCGCATGAGGCGAGTACCGACCTCATGGGTCGCATCCGACAACTCGATCATCATAACCGATGCTGTGACCCGTTTCACCCGAAAATCCGGCCCCCACCGAGGCTGTCCCGCCGTTCCGGCGGCATGTTCTCCAGACCTTTGGACCGGTTGGGAACGCGGCTGGCGCATTCGCCGAGGCGGCTCTTCCCTCCGCGTGGTTCGCCCCGAAGCTCCCTGTGCGGCTCGCTTGCGAGCCACATGCGTTGCCCGCCCCGACGCTCCCTGTGCGGCCCTCCGCCAAGTCCCCTGCATGATCTCGCTTCTGGGCCCGATGCATGACCTACCCACTGAGCCCACCTGCGCTCCCCACTCCGGAACCGCGACAGCTCTGCCCGAGGAGGCTCCTCCTTGTCGAAACCGCGACGTTCTTCCCGAGGCGGCTCCTCCTTCTCGAAACCGCAACGGACGCGCCCCGAAGGGCACTCACCCACACCGAAATCGTGGCTGACCTGCACAAACGAAAACGAACATCCTTATGTCAGCACTGAATGCAATGATGAGTAGACAGCATTTCCATCCTTGACGTGACATCGAACTTTATTCGAATCTTTTTTCTTTTTCCTATTGTGAATGTCAATTTGAACGCCTAAGATTTGATTAACAGCTTTTCAAGTCAGCACCACTTCCCCGACAACGAAGTCCGAGGCAGGTGAAAAAGCAATGAAGGGCACCACCAACCGTTCGACCCCCGCCCAGGCAGACGAGCCGGGTGTGACACAGCCGTCGCCCCGATTCGCCATCCGCTTCGAATCAAGCATGTCTCGCTTTGCCGAGAACGCTGTCGCTTCCGACCGTGCCCATTTCTCCCTTCTCGAATCAGTCTCCTCAGTTGTGTTGGAACAGGTCTTCATCGCCCTCGAACTGCCCATACCCGAGGGCTCCGAACCGTTTCGCTGCGAGACGATCTCCGCATCCTTCGAACGCCGCGCCAAAGAGTCCGAAGAGAACACCGTCTTCGGCGCTGCGGAGAAGTCGGAGACCTCACCCAAGGGCGCGTCGTCAACCAAGGACGCGTCTTCGCCCAACGTCGCGTCGTCGCCCACTGACGACACGACAGGCACCCGCGGCTCCCCTTCCGCGACAGTTGTGCTCTATGACGCCGACTTCGCCCGCGAACAGTTGCGCAAGGCGACTGAACCCGAGGCGAAAGCTCTGCCCGAGTTCCCCGAGCTCGATGAGGGCATCTGCTTCTCGAAATGGGTCTATGACAATGTCGACGCTGAGGACCTCGTGGAGATCTCGACGGTGCTGGGGACCAACACTGCCCGCACCTACCGTCAGCTCACCGGCGCGATGACGATCTTCTATGGTCTGCCGCGCTTCGCCGACCGTGTCCGCGCCGGAGAGTTCACCCAGGCACATGTCGATGTGGTCGCCCGCCAGTGTGCTGATGTCGCGTTCGACTTCCTTCCGAAGCTCGACATCTTCCTGGCCGCGAGGCGCGCCGATATCACCTGTGAGACCCTGCGCCGGGACCTGGCGAAGATGATCGCCCTGCTCGTTCCGCCGGTCGACAATACCGAACTCGCCACCAAGCGTCGCCGCGTCGATGTCGAAGGCTACAAGGACGGCTCGGCCTGCCTGACCGTCAGCGGGCCCTCAGCGGAGATCTTCGCCTGCTACAACCGAATCCAGGGCATGGCGCTGGCCGTGCATGGAAAGAACAAGTCGGCGTTCAATCTGCCTATGGGCGTTGAGATCAGCGATGACCGCTCCATCTCTCAGCTCGAGTACGATCTGCTCACCCGGCCAGTCCCGGAGCTCAAGGTCAAGGTCATTTCGGTCGACCCGATCACAGGTATCCAAACCGCCGAAGAGAAGTCGCTGCTCGACACCGACGGCGAGCTCATTCCGGATATGGACTCGGACGACGCTGTCGCCGACTTCGCGAAACACGTTGCTTCGGACTCGGACGACGATGTCGCAGAATCGTCCGCCGGGAGCTCGGCCAACAGCACCACAGAGTCGTCCGACGGATTCTCTGTCGCCAACCGACCCGACGGATCGGCTTTCCGGCCCGACTGCATCGTCGAAGGTGAGGACCCTGACGGTCCCATTGAATATGTCGTCAAGCTGCGTATGCCCACAAGCGCGTGGTGGCTGTCGCATCAGGCCGCCACCGTGGTGACCGTTCCCTTCCTCTCGCTCACCGGGGATTCGGACCTGCCCGGCACTTTCGCCGACGGCTCACCGGTACCCGTCGAGGTGGCTCGCAACATCGCCGGCCGGTCGAAGAGCATCCAGCGGATCCTCACCGATCCCGCCACCGGCACTCCCATCGACGCCAAAGCGACCACTTACCAGGTCCCCAGAGATCTTCGGAAGACCTTGGTCGAGCAGTGGACCGTGTGCACCGTTCCCGGCTGTGTTCGTCGGGCTGAGAAGTCGGAGATCGACCATGTCGTTCCGTTCTTCCATCTGGATCCGCTCAAGGGCGGTCTCACTCGGTTCGGAAACCTTCATCCTCTGTGCAAGAAGCATCATGCGTTGAAGACCGCCGGCCGCCTTCGGGTCACTATGCCCAAATCCGGTGAGCTCGATTATGAGTTCAAACACGGAATCTCGACCACTGTGTCAGCGCCCGGCCAGCCGATCAATGTTGCCCAAGCGCTCGAATTCGATTCCCTGGGACGACTGGGTCTCAAGCGGTGGAAACTGCCCTGGTCAATGGTTCCCTCAGCACCGAGGGTGCTCGAGCTCATGCCTGGCGAGTCGACGATTCGTCAGCGCGACGAAGAGAAGCGCCAACGGGAGGAACGCGAAGCACACCAGCGACGTCTTTCGGAGGCGTATCGGGAGCAGCAGGTTGAAATCAAGCGCTTGCGGCTGGAGCGTTGCCTCAATTGGGAGAAGTCTGTCCACCAGCTCAGTCTCCCTGCCGGCTCCAACACTCTCACGGTGAAGCAGCTGACGGGGAACGCGAAGTACGCCCGAGTCGTCAGATGGGCGCGTCTTGCGAAGCTCGACATCGACGATATCGACTTCGACCCGAATGAGCCCGACAAGCGCAGCGTCCGTACCGCCGCTGGCCCGAACGTCACCGGTTTCGAAAGCAATTCGCAGTCTGCGGACGCTGCAGGCCCCAAGGGCGCTGGAGCCGACGATCCCTGGGACCACCGCTTCGTCTCCAAGACAGTGAACTGGGACCACGACCTCGAGGTCGATCCCCCACCGTTCTGATGACACGCCACGGAGCCTGTGGCATCGCTCTCGACGCAGAGCTGCAGCGACAGCACTGGTGGCAGAGCGCCTCCGCGCCGCAACTGCGGACCGCGATTCGGCGGTGGGGCCGTCGCCTACCCCAGCGGGCTGGTCGTAGTCCACCTCACTGGGCCAGCCTTCGCCTATCGCAGGGCCACGGCCCTCACCTATCGCACAGACCCAGCCCGCGCCTATTGCAGCGGTTGCCGATCGTCCACTGCGTCGACTTCAGTCGTGAGGTCGCGACCACGGGTCTCGGGCGCGAAGAGCGCACCGAGCAAGCCGCAGCCGGCGAACAGAATGAGAACGATCGCAACGGGCCACCATGAGTCGGTGATCACGGCGACGAGCGAGGCCGCGATCACCGGCGCCAGACCGCCGGAGACGACCGATCCGACCTCTTTGATAGTGGTCATGAATGTATACCGATGCTTCGATCCGAACAGTTCGACCAACCAGCTCGACTCGACACCGTAGAGATTGGGCAAGGGGCCGCCGACGAAGACCGCGAACACAGCGGCGATGACAACTGGATTGCCCGTATCGATGAGGATCATGGCCGGAATCGCAAAGAGGATCTGGAAGAGAGTGAAGCCCAGAAACACCGGCCGCCGGCCCAGCTTGTCGCTGAGCTTGCCGAAGTACGGAACGGTGGCGAAGCCGATGACGGTGCCGATCATGATGCCGGTCGTGACCACTGCGGAGTCCAGACCGGTCGTAGTCACGACCCATCCGACCATGAAACCTTTGACGAGGTAGACCGCGGAGTTCTCTCCCATTCGGATGCCCAAGGCGAGCAGGAACGACTTCGTCGACCGCCGCGCCTCGACAAGGATGTTCGGCTGCTCTGCAGTGTGCGCAGCGGCCTCCGCGCGACGTTCTTTGGCTTCCTCGAACACCGGCGATTCCCTGACCTTCGTACGAATTGCCAATGCCACGAACGTGGTGACGATGCTGAGCAGGAAAGGCACCCTCCAGCCCCAGCTGAGGAAGGCGTCGTCCGGCAAGAGCGTGAGTAGGGTCCACAGAACTGTGGCCAGGAAGATTCCGCTGTTTGTCCCCATCGCCACGATCGCCCCGAAGAGTCCTCGTCGACGCACCGGCGACGATTCGACCAAGAGCACCGAGGCTCCGGCCAATTCGGCTCCGGCTCCGAACCCCTGCACGAGTCGGAGAACGACGAGCAGCGCAGGCGCCCAGATGCCGATCTGGGCATAAGTCGGGAGAAGTCCGATGCCCATGGTGGCGATGCCCATCATCGACAGAGTGACGATGAGGACGATGCGACGGCCGTGTTTGTCACCGACTCGACCGAAGACATACCCGCCGATCGGTCGCACAACGAACCCGGATCCATAGACCCCGAGACTGGAGATCAGCGCGACCGCAGGAGTCTCATTGGGGAAGAACAGCGGCCCGAAGACCAAGGCTGAGGCAAGAGTGTAGAGGGTGAAGTCCATGTACTCGAGCGAACTGCCGAGCCACGATGACCATGCGGCACGACGCAGCTCGGGGCGAGTCACATTCGGGTCGAGAGGGGAGGCAGTGTGCGTGCTTGTCTTCATTGACATGGTTTCAACTTTCTTCGGTTCGAATTCTCGCGTGCTCGGTCACCGCTCGACCGCCACCTGCATCCGTCCTCGGGCAGAGCCGATGGCCAGAGGACTGCGGCTCAGCGCAGGTAGATCCGGGTGGGATCGAGCGTCTCTCGCAGCAGTGCGAGCTCACTCGGAGTCGGCGGCTGTGTCGTCTCGATGCCGGGCGAGACCTTGAGATTCCACCCGGTCTGGCGCACCACCTCGGCGGGGTCGACACCGGGATGAACTGCGGTCAGGGTGAGCTCTTCATCCCGGGCGAAGCGCGTCATGATTCCGAGATCAGTGATCACATGGGTCACGCCTGCGCCCGCCGGCATTGCCCCGGCCTTCGCCTCGGCAGCCTTCTTCGGCCCTGGGGAGGTGACGAAGTCCAAGGATTCGACGAAGGTGCGCGGGGTGTGCCGGCGCATGACGAGGAAGATCTCGGCTGCACCTGCCATCGCTTCGATGGCTCCTCCCGAGCCCGGAAGCCGACTGTCGGGGTGCTCCCAGTCCTCGCCGATGAGGGTGGAGTTGAGGTTTCCGTATCTGTCGACCTGCGCGGCACCGAGGAAGCCGACATCGATGCGCTGGCCCTGGAGAACATAGTTGAACAGATGAGTCATCGGCATCACCGAGGCGGCTCCGGGGACGAGGATCGAGTCCGAGATGCTGCGCGGCATGACCGGCGGTCTGGCTCCGGTGACCCCCGACTCGTAGACGATCTCGACGTCCGGTGCCACAGTGTGCTGCGCCAGGGAGACGGCGAGCGTCGGCAGTCCGTGTCCGGCGAAGACCACATTGCGACCGGCCAGCGCCCGCGCCGAATGGACGGTAAGCAATTCGCTGCTGGTCACCTGGCTCCCGGCACTCTTACTGGCGGCGGTCTCGCTCCCCGCGGCCCCACCGCGGGCTGCCTCACTCCCGGCGGTCTCCTCGCGGGCTTGAGCCCCAATGGTGTCGTGTGCACTCAGCGTCATGCTCGGCCTCCATAGTTCACTGGTGTCGAATAGGCGTCGTGGATGGCCATCCGCTCAAAATGGTCCGAACCGAGAGCGGCAAGGAACTCATCGTGGTCGTTCGTGCCGCGGATGTGCGCTTCGATCCAGTTCTGAACCGCGCCCGCGTCGCGGGCGAGCGCCGACCACTGTCTCGAGAACTCGTCGTCGCGGTCGTAATAGCCCTGGACCGAATGTGGATGCGAGCCTCGAGGAATCACGACAACGGCATCGACGACGTGCGCAGGAACGATCGTGCGGTTCGGGTCGGAGCGGATGACAGCCTCGTCGACGATCTCCTCGACGGTGACGATGAGTCGACGACCGGCGAACGCGGCCTCGGTTTGGATCCCGAGCATCCCCCAGGCCTGCACGTTTCCGTGCCTGTCCGCGCGCTGGGCATGGATGATCGAAAGGTCGGGGTTGAGGGCGGGGACGACGTGGATGTCCGGTCCACCGTAGGGATCAGGAACCGACTTGATCTGCGGATTCTTCGCCGCCAAGTCGCTGCCTCGGTAGGAGGCGATGGGCTGGAACGGCAGCTTCGAAGCGCCGGCCTGATAGCGGGCGACCATTCCACCGTGACTGTATTCATCGAACCACAGCGGTTCCGGATCCGACTTCTCAATGCGCCGCCGAAGCTCGTGAAGGGAACCGGCCGAACTGTTGGCGATGAACGAGGAGATGAGACCTTTCAGGCAATTCGCTCCGAGCAGCTGGTCGACGATGACGTCGCAGGACATGCGTGCAAGGACAAGATCAGTGAAGCCCTGCCGGATGATCTCGTGCGCGGCGGCGACCGGCACGATATGCCCGAATCCCTCCAGCGCGACCGTGTCCCCATCGCTGAGATAGGTGCTGATCGCTTGGCGAAGACCCATCGTCTTGTCCATCGCGTTCCTCCTCGAACCTCGAATGACTGTGACCTCGGTCATCTTTTCAGAATCATTGATACCCGTCCAATACTTATAATGGAGATGATTAATGCACTCACTGCACGAATGTATTCCGGCCCTCACTGATGAGGATGCCGCGTCGACGATTGGGGCACCGATATGGACACAAAGCACATCCGCGCATTCCTCGTCCTCGCTGAGGAACTTCACTTCGGCAGAGCCGCCGAACGACTGCACATGACCCAACCGCCCCTCAGCCGACTCATCCGAGGCTTGGAGTCCGACATGTCGGCACAGCTGTTCGAACGCAGCACTCGGTCCGTGCGCCTGACTCCGGCAGGACAGGCGCTCGTCGAACCTGCGCGCGACATCCTCATGAGTCATCGTCTCGCGGACTCAGCAGTGCAGGCAGCCGGTAAAGGCGAGGTCGGACATCTGCGGCTGGGATTCACCGGCATTGCGACCCACAAACTCATCGGACGGCTGCTCAAACTGGTCCGCGGGACTCATCCGGGAATCCACCTCAGCCTGCAGAGCGCCTCATTCGGGATGCCGGCCATCGACAGCGTCGCCGACGGCTCAGTGGACCTCGTCTTCGGCTATTGGCCATTCGTGCCACAGTCGGTCGATACTCGCGTCGTCGCCCAGGAGTCGCTTGTCGTCGCCATGCACAGAGAGCATGCCCTAGGAGGCCGCGAGTCGGTGTCGATGAGCGAGCTCGAGGGAGAGGAGTTCATCACGGTGCCGCCGAATCCGGGGTCGACGACTATCGAGCGGCTCTACGAGCTGTCGCAGGCCGCAGGTTTCAACCCCACCGTCATCCAGGTGGCTCCGGACACGTGGACGATACTCTCGCTCGTCGGTGCGGAGATCGGTTGTTCGGTCACAGTGGCGTCGGTGCCGAAGAACGCCTCTTTCCCCAATATCGCCTTCGTCCCCCTCGAAGACCCGAAGGGGCCGTTCCCGCTGCTCATGGCATGGCGCAGAGATGACGTCAGTCCCGCCCTCGCCGAGGTGCTTCGACTGGCCGAGCAGCTGTTCCCCACCGATGTCCCGTAGACTCACATTAGTAAACGATCGCTCGAACAGTGATTCGGGCTTCACGACGAGGATGTGGTGAATCATGAGTGTGCTCTATCTGATCCGACACGGACAGGCCTCGTTCGGCACCGATGACTATGATCGACTCTCCGATCTCGGCAAGGAACAGAGCCGTGTCACCGGACGATTCCTCGCTTCCCAGCGCGTCGAGCCCGAACGCATCATCCACGGCGAGATGCGGCGACAGCGGGAGACTGCCGCCGGCATCCTCGAAGGGTTCGCTCAAGGGCTCGAGCACGGCCGAGAGCACGACGGCCACCGCGAGCTCGAGGGCCACCGCGAACACGATCACGAACTCAGCACCGGTTGCGAACGCGTCACTGCGGTCGATTCCGGCTGGAACGAGTACGCCGCATGGGAACTCACCGGAGTGCTCACGAATCTCGACCCCCGAGCCCAGCATGATTCAAAGATCTTTCAGACCGAACTCGAACGCGGGGCCGCACGCTGGGCGTCGGGCGAACACGACGAGGACTATACGGAGACCTACGAACAGTTCACCTCACGGGTCGATCGCGCCCTCGACGATGCGGTCGCAGCCATGAGATCTGGCCAGTCGACGGTCGTCGTTTCAAGCGCCGGGGCCATCGCGTGGACCGCGGCCCGTCTGATCGGCGGAGGCTTCGACCAATGGATGGCGTTCAACCGAGTGACGATCAATACCGGCATCACGAAGATCATCACCGGTCGAGGCGGCATCAACCTCATCTCGTTCAACGACCACGGTCACCAGGATCCGAAGAACGCCACCTACCGTTGAGGCAGCGTAAACCGAACCGGCGAGTCCGCGGCTGAGGCGGCGAGTCCGCGGCTGTGGCGGCGAAGGCCGAAGCGGCTTAAATCGAGTCCTCGAGTCGGCCGTTCCCGCTCTCTCCCGATCGCCCGTGTTCTGCCCCTGTGGGGATCCCGATCACAACCGGTTCCGCAGGTCCGCAGCATCCGGCTGTGTCTGATGCGTCCGATGCGTCGGCGGTGTCGGGCAAGTCGACAGAACCAGGCTTGTCGGCCGGCGCATCACACGAAGATCCGGCGTCGGTCGAACACACCCCGGTCTCCGGCAAGACGAGCTCGACTCGGTCGGCTGCTTCCTGATCCCCAGCGATCGCTGCGACTACAGAACGGACTTGCTCATAGCCGGTGTACATGAGGAACGTCGGGGCGCGCCCATAGGACTTCATGCCCACAATGTAGAAATTTGGCTCCGGATGCCCGAGCTCTCGAGCACCGTGGGGCGCGACAGTTCCGCAGCTGTGATATTCGGGATCGATGAGCTGACCCAACTGTCGTGGAGCTTCGACTACTGGGTCGAGGTCGAGTCGGATCTCACGCAGGAATCCGAGGTCGGGCCGGAAGCCAGTGGCGGGGACAACCCTGTCAGCGTGAAGTATCACCGACTCGCCGCCACTATCCGCAGCTATGGTGCCACGACCGTCGGCGGCGAACCCGGTGATCGTCGTGGAGGCATGCACTTCAATGGCTCCGTCTTCGACAAGACGGCGAAGTCGCGCCCCGAGTGCACCGCGAGCCGGCAGACCGTCTTGGTCCTCTCCGCCGTAGACGGATGCCGGGTCGGCACGCCTGAGTACCCAGTCGATTCGCGTGCCCGGCACCTCCGCACGCAGATCTGCCAGAGCCAAGAGCGTGTTCGCCGCCGAGTGGCCTCCGCCGACGACAAGGGTCCGCTGTCCGACGAACTGCTCACGGTCACGACCGGTCACATCGGGCAGAGGCGAGGTGACGAACCCGCTGCGACGAGCCTCGACTTCGCCGGTCGCTGCGAGTCCGGACTGTCCGAGCGGGTTCGGGCTCGCCCATGTCCCCGAAGCGTCGATAACTGCCCTGACTTGGAAATCCGCCGATGTTCCATCTGAGCTCTGAGTGCGAACAAGGAAGGGAGTCGATTCGCGCTGCGCGGTGCCCGTCCGATCCATTCCGACTCGACTCACCGCAACAACACGGGTATCGAAGAGGACGGAATCTCGGAGTTCAGCTGTCTCAACAAGTGGCTTGAGGTAGTCACGGATGAGCTCGGCACCGGTGGGAAGGCGGTCACCGTCGGGATCCTGCCAGTCGGTGGGAGCCAGCATATTGCGCGCCGCCTCGTCGATGTTGTACTTCCACGGAGAGAACAACCCGATATGACCCCACTCGGTCACTGCCGCCGCAACGGTGGATCCCGCCTCGAGGACGAGCGGTCGGATCCCGCGTCGGACGAGCTGGGCCGCGGCCGCGAGCCCGACAGGACCGGAACCGATCACGGCGACCGGGAGATCTGCGAGCGCGATGTCAGTCAATCGGTGCCTCCTCGGCAGCTGGGCGCGAAGGGGCATTCGCAGATGTGTTCTTCGTCCCTGCTTCGGGGGCGAGCTCGACAATGAGGGCTTCGACTCGGGTCCTGATCTCGTCACGAATTCGGCGCACAGATTCCAGGCCCTGACCTGCGGGATCATCTAGAACCCAGTCTTCGTATCGTTTTCCGGGGAAGATCGGACAGGTGTCGCCGCAGCCCATGGTGATCACGACGTCGGAGGTGCGCACGGTGTCGACGTCGAGGAAAGTGGGACTGCTGCGTGTGATGTCGATGTCGAGCTCTCTCATCACATCGACGGCGACGAGGTTGAGCGCCTCGGCGGGTTCGCTGCCTGCGGACCGCACTTCGATGTGCTCTCCGGCCAGGTCCCGGAGGAATCCGGCGGCCATCTGGGATCTGCCGGCGTTGTGCACACAGACGAAGAGGACGCTCGGCTTAGGCGTTGGTGTGAGACTCATACTCGATTCGCTCCTTGAACAGCGATTGAGGGGAAGAGGCGGGGGCGCGCCCACAGTGCGACGTAGACGAGGGCAACGAGGATGGGCACCTCGATGAGCGGACCGACCACTCCGGCGAGCGCCTGTCCCGAGGCGACGCCGTACGTCCCGATCGCCACTGCGATGGCGAGTTCGAAGTTATTGCCGGCAGCGGTGAATGCCAGAGTCGTCGTCTTCTCATAACCCAGGTTCAGTGCCTTGCCGATGACCAGCCCGGCGGCGAAGACGACGACGAAGTAGACGAGCAGCGGCAAGGCGATGCGGGCGACGTTGCCCGGGTGAGAGGTGATTTCGTCACCCTGGAAGGCGAAGAGCACGACGATGGTGAAGAGCAGTCCGTACAGCGCCCACGGCCCGATCTTGGGGAGGAACCGATCTTCGTACCACAGACGTCCTTTCGTCATCTCTCCCACCGTTCGAGTGAGGAAGCCGGCGAGAAGCGGGATCCCGAGGAAGACGAGGACGCTCGCGGTGATCGCCCAGAAGGAGAAATCGCTGGTCGTCGTCGGCAGTCCCAGCAGGCTCGGAAGCCACTGGAGGTAGAACCAGCCGAGGAGCCCGAATGCGAGAACCTGGAAAACCGAGTTGATGGCCACGAGCACGACGGCGGCCTCACGGTCACCGCAGGCCAGATCGTTCCAGATGAGGACCATGGCAATGCATCTAGCAAGCCCGACGATGATGAGTCCGGTGCGATATTCGGGCAGATCGGGAAGGAATAGCCATGCGAGCACGAACATGAATGCCGGTGCGGCCAACCAATTGATGACCAAGGAGGTGATCATGAGCTTCTTGTCTGCCAGCACGTGTCCGGTTTCGCTGTATCGGACCTTGGCGAGCACCGGAAACATCATCACCAGCAGGCCGATGCCGATCGGCAGGGACACGTCTGCGACCTTGACCGCGTCCAGAGTCTCGGCGACGCCAGGCACGAGTCTGCCCAACACCAGACCCAGGGCCATGGCACCGATGATCCACAGCGGCAGAAATCGATCCAGAATCGACATCTTCGCCGCCACAGGCGAATCGGTGCCGGCGGGCGCAGTGGAATGCATTGTCTCCCTCGAGGTCCTGATCGTCTCGGCGCCGCGATCACATGCTGACGCATTGAAGTTTATCGATACGATAGGACCACGATACATCGACAAGTGTCAATATCTGGGCATAATGGATGAGTGACCACACAACCCGTACCCTTCCCGACACAGGCGGACGACTGCTGCCCGTCGCTGACCGTCTCGCCGTTGAGCCTCGATGATGCGCAGGACTTCGCGCGCATCCTCAAGGCAGTGGCTGACCCGACCAGACTGCGTCTGGTCTCCCTCGTCGCTGCGCACGAACAGCAGGAAGCATGCGTCTGCGATCTCACCGAACCCGTCGGTCTCGGCCAGCCGACCGTCTCCCACCACCTGAGGCTCCTCGTCGACGCCGGGGTCCTGCACCGTGAGAAGCGCGGAGTCTGGTCGTACTATTCGCTCGAGGCGGACACTTTGAACCGCCTGTCAGCGTTCCTCTCCCCCAAATGAGGACTCGGCTCCCCTGTTGACGGCTCTGTTCCCCAGTTGACGGCTCTGTTCCCCTGTTGACGGCTCTGTTCCCCTGTTTGAGGGCCCGGCGACAAGACGGGCAGCGCGACCAACCCGCCTGTACTTCACATATGCATCCGCACCCCCTTCACCACCCGATCAACACCATTCTTCGCACCACGCAGAGCCACCCCGACGAGGTTGAGTTCCGCGGCCGGAACAGCGGCGACGGCAGCCCGGTTGGCCGCATCATGGCCGGTGGAGAACAATTCCTCTGTGTAGACGGCGGTCGGGATTCCGCGCCCCACCGCCTTCGTCCGGATCGAAGCGAGCTTCGCCCGATCCGCTGTCATCACCATCACCGGCTGGCGCAGCATCGGCAGGTACTCGTTGGCGTCGGCGTCCCGGTAGCTTTCCCCGACCAGTCCCTCGTCGCTCGGGGCGATTCCGGACACGAGGAAGGCGGTGACGTTGAGTTCCTGCCATGCCTTCAAGTCATCGCGGAGGACGACGACGACCTTCGTATCGAACCGGACGGGCGTACTCGGTTCGACAGTCGGCGCGATTCCATCGTCAGACGTTGACAGCACGACCTCCTCGGTGGCGGGATCACTCGCAGTCGCCTCGGTCGACGATTCGGTGTCAGTCTGATCTGGGGAATTCGTGTTCTCATGCATGGTCCCAGCTTCACCGACCCCGCTCACCGCGGTCTTGTACATTTGTTGCATGGTCGACGTCATCCGCGCCTGGCATCCTCAGGTTCCGCAGATCCAGGAGGTATTCCACGTCCGTTTCGACCATCATGCCTACCCCGCGCACACGCATGATTCATGGACGGTCCTGCTCATCGACGAAGGCGCCGTGACCTATGACCTCGATCGCCACGATCACCTTGCCACTCCGACCGCGGTGACGCTGTTGCCGCCCCAGGTGCCCCACGACGGCCGCTCGGCGTCGTCGGAGAAGGGGTTCCGCAAACGAGTGCTCTACCTCGAGCCCGAATGGCTGCCGGAGTCCGCCGTCGATGCCGCGGCGGATTCGCCCACCCTGCTGGGCACCGATGCCCTGACTGCGGTCAACGACATCCACGCCGCCCTGGCCGATCCGGCCGATGCCCTCGCCGCCGAGTGCGGGGTCCTCGCACTCCGCGAGTTCGCGCTCTCACGACTCACCCCGATCGGTGTGCTCACCTCGGATGCGCCGCTCGCCAGGCGTCTGCGCGATCTGCTCGATGATCGCCTCCTCGAATCGTTCACCATCGCCGAGGCGGCCACCGAACTCGGCGCTCACCGCAGCCATCTGGTGCGAGTGTTTACGTCCGCGTTCGGAATCGCGCCCCACCGGTACGTCATCGGCCGCCGCGTCGACCGCGCCCGCAGACTTCTCCTGGCCGGTCGCTCCCCCACCGAGGCAGCCGCGGCGTCAGGGTTCCACGATCAGGCCCACCTCACCCGCCATTTCCGGTCGACTCTTGGTACGACCCCCGGCATATTCTCCAAATGGTAGAGGGCGGAGCCGATATCGATTCGGCTCCGCCCTCTGTTCGGATCAGATACGAGACTGCATCACAGCATGCCGGTCTTCCGTCGCCGCGATACGAGGATAGCGGCGATTCCGCCCCCAACGAGAAGTACGCCGAGGAGGCTGAACGTCATCGCTCCAGCGGCGCCTGTCCTCGGCAGATGAGAGCCGTCGCTGCCGGAGTCGGTCCCACCACTGGGGCTCCCTCCGGTGTCGCTCGCGGATCCATCTGCTGAAGTGTTTCCGGACTTCGACGTGCTTGACGCAGCGCTGTCCGCGTTCGAGTTCGTCGCAGACGAGTCATCAGCCTCTGGATCAGCTGCGGCCGAGTCGTCAGCACCCGGATCAGTTGCCGCGTCAGCACCGGGGTCGGTCGATGCCTTGGCATCGGCGTCCGTCGCTGCCGTATCCTGGCCGTCCGGATCGGCAGTGGCGTCTACGTCAACATCTTTTGACCCCTCGTCCTTGCCGTCTGGGTCAGTCGAAGCATCGTCACCACCGTCAAGATCGGTCGAGGCCTCGGCATCTGACTCCTTCGATGCTTCGGATCCCGCATTCGCGTCAGGCGACGGGTCCGGGTCAGACGCCGTGTCCGGGTCAGTCGACGCGTCCGGGTCAGACGACCCGTCCAGGTCAGCGCCTGCATCAGGATCAGTGGAAGCATCCGGATCACTGGAAGCGTCAGGATCAGACGATGCATCTGCATCAGGCGACCCGTCCAGGTCAGCGTCCGCATCAGGATCAGTGGAAGCATCCGCGTCTGAACCCGGATCTGCAGAGGCTTCGCCGTCCGGATCGGCACCGACTCCGACATCCTTCTTGTTGACGATGTCTGAGAACGCCGCGTCCCGCTTCTCATCGGTGATCGTCACGGTCTGCGTCTCGTCCGTGAGCACATATCCCTCGGGAGCGCTGGTCTCCGTGATGGTGTAGTCACCCCAGGCCAAGTCGGTCACTTCGAACTGCCCGGCCCGCTCGTCGGCGTCGAGCTCGCCGTTGTCGGCCACGACGAAGTCCTCGCCGTCCGGACCCGTCAGTGTGAATTCCGCACCGGCGAGCACTTTGCCGTCCTCGTCGACCTTCTTCCAGCTCAGTGCTCCGGGAATCTGCTCGTTGACGATCCGGCAGGTGATGATCGCGTTCGTGTCGACAGTCTCGGTCAATTCGAATCCGTCGGCGATGTTTCTGGTACCGACGTCGCGTCCATCTGCGGTGCAGAGCGCGTTTGAACCAGACTGCTGCTGCAGTCGGTAGCCTTCCTGCTGCTTCTCCGAGGCTCGCGCGCCTTCGGCCGGGGTCGTCAGTTTGAAGCTCACCGTCCCGGCCGCATCGGTGGTCTTCTCGACTCCGTCCACTGAATCCGGGGACGAGATCGTCCAGCCCTCGCCTGGGTATTTCGCGGTGTTCTTCGCGTGCTTACCGGCCCCAGGGTCGATGAGTTTGGTGACGTTGAGAGTTCCTCGGCAGCTCTTCGTGGCGATCTCACGGAGCTGTTCGGCCAATTCTGAGTAGTCAGAGACTACATAATAGTCGTCTCCTGAGATCTGGCCCGAGACCAGCTTGATGTTGCCCTCGTTGATCTCGCTGCCTACCCCCAAACCGACGACCTTGGTACCCTGCGATTTCAATGAATTCGCCGATTCGATGGCTTTGTCGATATCGATCTGATCGGTTCGCGTACCGCGGTCGGTATTGCCCCGTTCGGACCCTGGCACCCCGTATGCCGTGGGCTTGCCGTCGGTGACGAACAGCACCAAGTCATGGTTTGTGCCGTCCAGCTGCCCGAGTCCGCGGTCCCAGTTCGTGCCTCCCGAATCCTGTGGAACCCGCCGAAGCGCGTCGATCTGCTCATTGAGTTCGTCCACTGAGTCCGAGGTTGCGACAGACGTGCTGTTGATCGGCGCGTTGGTGCCGTCGGGCCCGAAAGTCGCAAACGAGTTGACAGAAACTCTGCTGGGAGTGCCCGAGAGGCCGCTGGCGACAGATTTGGCGGCCGACTTCGAATCGTCGACCTCCCGATCAGTCAGGGAATTCGACAGATCGAGGACAACCCCGATATCGAGGCCGCATTTGTCGGCCAAAGAGGGGTTCGGCAAGGGTTCTGCCGCGGCCTGTGCCGGCGCGACGGATGCACCGAGGAAGGCGAACGAAGCAAGAACGGACGATGCGAGGATCGCGGCTCCGTGCCTCGTGAGAGGGTGTCGCTTCAGAGACAAGGGTTGGCTCCTTCAGAATAGCCGCCACCTGCACATTCGACGAATGTCAGGCAAGCGGACGCACTTACTATGGGGTTGTGAGGCGACCCTGCAGCCACGTGGTTCTGCAGGTTGTGAGGCGACCCTGCAGCCACGTGGTTCTGCAGGGTCGCCTCGGGCGAGTCCGGGACTCGGAGGGGACCCGAATCGGCTGTTGTCCAACTGCCGGCTCGGGCTCGGAGCGATCGTGGGTCTTGACCTCTCCATAGACTGAGACCTGCGCACAGAGGCTTTCGTTCGCGAGTTCCAGAAGTTTTTCTCCGCGACACTGCAGACAGGACCCCGGCGATGAGGCATCACTGCCCCCTCGGCAGACATTTCGAGCTCATATCACCGGGTTTCGCATGTTTGGGAAGCCGAGAATTTCTCATGTAGAGTTTCAGCACTCCCCAGAACTACCCCGAACTGTTTCCCGAATCACAGTTGAGGTCCCCATGCAGATTCAGCGCAGACTTCCGTGCATCTTCACCGAGGCGATGAGCCGATGACCGAAGCGTGGTCATCGTCGACCGATAGTTCCCGCTCCCCTTTCGGACTGCCGCGCCCGGGCAACGAACTCAGCGACTCCGTCCTCTGCGCCCGCATCCGTCGACACCGCCCCGAATCGGCAGCTGCACGGGCGGCCTACGGTGAGCTATATGCCCGACATCGGCTGCCCGCACTGCATTTCGCACTGCGCCTCAACCGAAATCGTGCACAAGCAGAAGATGCCGTCGCCGAGGCATTCGCCAAGATCTGGCGCGCTTGGGGGCACGGGAAAGGACCCGATGAGTCCTTCAAGGCGTACCTCATGGCTGCTGTGCGCTCCGAATCATACCGGCGCACGGCGATGGTCCGTGCGACGACGATCGTCGAACCCGAAGTGCTGACGTTCCTTGCAGACGGCGAACCGGGCGATCACGCCGCCGAGGTGGCTGAGCGAGATCAGCTGGGCCGTGCCTTCAAAACTCTCCCCGACGCCTGGCAGAGCGCACTCATCCTCATCGACATCGATGGGACATCGACCGCTGATGCGGCCGCGACGATGGAACTGTCATCGAATTCCTTCAGTTCGCTCCTGCGTCGCGCACGAGAGGGACTGCGGGCCGCCTATCTGCAAGAACACGTCGAACCCAGCGACCCCGAATGTGCGGAGTACTCCTCTGCGCTTGCGCGGTTCGTGCGTCAGCAGCTGGGCCCGAAACGGGCCGAAGCGATCGAGGCTCATCTCAGTCGCTGCAGTCACTGCCGCCGTCAGTCCTTTAAGCTCCGCAGCATCAACGCGACATTCCAGGCATGGATCACGCCGGCGGCTCTCGCAGCCGCGCTCATCGAATGTGGCCATTTCCCGGAAGCAGCTGTGCTGCTGACGGGAGCAGGGACGGCGACCGTCGGGCCCGCTGGGCAGCCGGGCACGGTCGCCGCCGAGCCGGACTCAAGTGCGGCAGCCGCAGTTTCGAAGAGCAGCACGGGCACTGCGTCTGCGGGCAGCTCCGGAGGCAGCACCGCCGGAATCGCGGCCGGAGCGTCGGTGGTCAAGGTTGCGATCGCAGGCATCGCTGCCAGCGCCGCCATTGCGGCCGGTGCCGCCGCACTTGTGAATCTTCAGAACGAGCCTGCCCCGCAGCCTGCCGCTGCGGCAGAGACCTCCTCGGCGCCAGCTGACCCACCGAAGACGACGCCTTCTTCAACCCCTCCACCGCACACTGCTGTGCCGGACGGAAGCGATGAGAGAGGTGAGAGTTCGAACGAACGCGAGCAAAACGCCGCTGAGAGCTCCCCTTCACGCGAGGAGGACCGGTCGCGCGCCCCTCGGAGCACCCCTCAAGCGCCGACCCCGGCGAAGGAGACCCAGCCCCCTTCCTCGTCCGACCGGCAGCAGCCGAGGGACGATGACGAAAAGCAGGAACCCGCTGAGGTTCCGCCTACGGAACCGGATGAGTCCTCGTCCGAAACGGCGCCAGAAACTGCCGACCCCACACCGACCGAGGAGCCGACGGACTCGCGCGAGCCCAGCCCCGAGCCGAGCAGTACTCCTTCGGCCCCATCAGAACCGAGTTCCGACTCCTCATCGGATTCGTCGGAAGGCTCTGACGATGCGGCGGCGAGCAGCGACGCGGGTTCCTCGACCGCGCCCAGCGAACCGGATGCGGGGGTCGACTCGGCCTCAGACGCCGACGCTTCGACTGCAGCAGATGCTTCTGGCGCCTCAGATGCAGATGGAGAAGACCCTGACGAAGGCCCCCACTGTCACGTCGTCGGCTGGTGGGAGTTCTGCCACTGATCCTCCGTTGAAGACGGAGAGCTCGGACTGTTCGCGGTGGATCGATCGATCGGTCCGGCGACTCTGACAACTAGCCAGCGAGTCGTCCGCCTCTCTGCAGATGATTGCCACGCAGTCACCTCTGCTGAGCGCGGTTGGCGTGGGCCACAGCCTCGGCACGACTGCGCACGCCGAGTTTGCGGTAGAGCGCGGACAAGCGGTTCTTCAGCGTTCCCGACACCACTCCGAACTCACGGGCGATCTGCGCGATCGACTTCGATGAGTCGATCGCGAACAGCAGCGACTGTTCGGCCGGGGTGAGATCGGTCTGGAAATCCGGGGACACTGGAGAAGTCTCCGGCAGCTCGAGCAGACGCTTCTGCAACACGGCCGCCGTGAGCTCTGCAGAATTGAACGACCGCGCCACGGCCACCCACTCGGAACAATCGGCCGAAGCGGGAATGAGCGCCTCTCGAGCAGATTTCGACAACTGAGTGACGGCAAGCACCGATGCCGTGATCGCGCAGTAGTCGAGCATGTCGACGAAGGCTTCCAGCGCCTCGGCGGAACGGCCCTCATGGTGGAGCATGTCGGCACGCAGAGCCATGGCGCAGCTCTTGAGCCTGGGTCCCTCGTCGCCGGCCAACGACTGCCCCGTGGCGGTCCACAGCGAATCGTGCTGCCCGAAGACGAAGGCCTGACGCGCCTTGACGACCGAGTACCCCGGACTCTGCGGACTCATCCGCTCGGCCAAGTCCTGCAGGGCCTTCCCCTCGCCCGCAGCGGCCAGCACGAAGCCGACGATGTTGACGATGGCCGAGAACCGTGCACTCGGGACTCCTGTCGTCGGCATAAGTTGAACCTGAGGACTCTCCACCAGCAGCTTCGCCGCGGCCGAAGCTCGCCCTTCATACACAAAGCACAGGCTTCTCAGCACGTGCGGAATAGGCCCCAGGAATTGGGTGGGCTTCGCCTGGTCGATTGCGATGAGGATCTGTCCAGCCGTATCGAGGTCGAGACGGTCCAGACTGCGCGTCAATTCGATGCACAGGGCCGTAAATTCGTCCGGCAGCGCGGCCATTCCGAATCTGCGAGCGTCCTCACGTGCCCGTGCCAGGTTGCGGTCCATGTCGGATCCGTGCCCGTGCCCCATCCCAGCCAGGGCGGTCTCCACGAGTCCCGCGAGCAGCGGGTGCGGCGAGTTCGGGGCGTAGATCTCGGCGAACTGGACGACCCGTTGGAGCACGCACATCGCTTCGGGGAAGCGACCAGCCACGACCAGATTCCGCCCGTGCTCGAGGTTGAGTTCTGCCTGCAGCATCAGCGTGGGTCCGGGCTCTCCCGGGCTGAGGTGGCGCAGACGTTCTCGTCCCACCTCGATGACGTTCAACGCGGCTTCGTTCTCCCGGTTGAGCCGGTGCGTCCGCGCTTCGAGCATGGTCACCACGGCCACCTCGTCGGCGGTGAGTCGACGTTCGGACTCGGCAGACAGGAGTCCGTGCATCTCAGGCAGTACGATGCTGGAGAAGTCGGTGGCCGAGAGCAGTGTCGGCATATCGTCGGTGCCCAGGCGCGTGCGGGTCGAGTCGATGCGACGGGCAGCACTGCGAGCGAGGGTGAGGATCGGGTTCTGCGCCACCACCTCCTCGGGGACGCTGAGGTAGGCCTCGATGGCGCTGGGCACATCGATGAAGACGTTGACCGAACGGCGCGCCCATGCCCGTACGAGCACATGCCAATCACGAAGTTCGAGGACGAGTTCGACGACCTCGGTCAGACCTTCGCGCCTGTCCGAACGCTGCCGGCCGATGGAATCGGAGACCGCCGCTCCGAGAGCCTCGCGCGGACTCTTCTCGGCAAGGTTCGTGTCGACAGAGGTGACTCGACGCATGAGTGCGCGGATGAGGTCCGGAACCGTGAACACCGCATCGGTGTCGGCGGACGCGGTGATCAGGCCCTCTGCGGTCAGCAGCGAGGTGAGCTCCTCGGGCCTGGCTGAGGTCGCCACCTCTGCGGCGGCGAAGGCGGCGTGGACCAGATCGACCATGCTCGGGGTGATCTGCGGTGCCCAAGCGAAGAGGGCGAGCAGATAGAGCGCGGCAGATTCGCGGGAGCCTGCGCCGACGGTCGGAGTCAGTTCCGGGGACAGCATTGCAACGGTCCGATCCGGGTCGGTGTCGCCCGCAGGCAGTCCCGCTTCGACTCGCGCCCGGACGAGGGAGGCGGCGATGCGGGTGTGGCCGCCGCTCGCGCGGAAGATCCGCTCCAGCTCGGACTCGGAGAGCATGCTGCGCAGTTCGAGCGCCGACGCGAATTCCTGCGCCGAGGCGGCTCGCGGTCCGAAATATGAGTCGAAGACCGATGATCGCCCGTCGGAAACCAACGGCTGTTCTGATGCTGATCGGACCGTCGACGAAAGGTTGACGTCATCGGCTGGCTTGTTCGGTTGAGGGGACACTGATGGGGAGCTTTCGTTCTGACTCGACTCATGTCGAGGTGCAGCCGGGGAAGCTGCTGGGTGATGAGGGGGGCGTTCACGAGTATGACAGAGAATCGCGCGTCATCAACTCCCGTGAACCTGATACTTTCCTCAGAGCCGCACAGCTCGGTGTGCACTTCCGGTCGACATCCCCTGCAGAAGCGGAGAGCCCCGACAAGCGAATACGATGAGCAGTTCACTCAGTCCGAGGCCGACTACGCGATCGAGAACCTCAACAACTGACGAACGCCAGCCGACTGCTCGAAGGCGGGTGAAGGAAGAGATTCCTTCGCCCGCCTTCGTCCGTGTGGCTCGTGGGAAACAACGGTCAGCTCACACCCACCGATACTCGTACTCCGGCCGCCCCGGAGTCCCGTGCCGGGGCTGCTTGATCGCCTGCTTCGTCGAGACGAGATGCTCGAGATAACGGCGGACGGTGACCCTGGACAGATCAAGCCGACGCCCCACCTCGGTGGCGGAGACCGGAACCGTGGAATCGCGGACGAACGCGGACACGGCTTCCAGGGTCTCGGCGATGAGCCCCTTCGGCAGAGTCGTCGACGATACCGAACGCAGGGCTGAGAGCGCATTGTCCACCGAAGCCTGAGTCGCCAACGACCCCGCCCCGGCGAGTCCGCGCCGAAACTCCCGCTGGTTCTCCAACTTTTCCCGGAACGACGCGAAGGTGAAGGGCTTGATGAGGTACTGCGTGATGCCCGACGAGATCGCCGACCGGATGACCTGCAGATGCCGCACCGCCGTGATCGCGATGATGTCGACGTCCTGACCGCGCGAGTTCAGCCGCCCTGCGACCTCGAGACCGTGCGAATCCGTGAGGTTCATGTCGAGTAAGACGATGTCGACCGGCGTGCCCGCCGCGGCGAGTTCGTCGAAGCGTTCGATCGCCTCATGCCCGCCCAGGCACGTTCCGACGACCTCGAAACCGGGCACCCGGGCCACGAAGTCCGCATGCGCCTGCGCCGTCATCGGATCGTCCTCGACGATGAGCACCCGCAGCGCGGCATCATCGCTCACGTGAGTCTCCTTCCGCCCGATCCTGGCTCGAATCCTCGCCGTCGGTCGTGTGGTTCTCCGAAGAATCGTAGTCGCCGGCCGCGTCGATGTCCCCCAGTGGAAGCGTCACGGTGAAGATCGCACCGCCATCGGAATCGACATCGATATGTCCGCCGAGGCGGCTCACCGCCTGCCGGACCAAGACGAGCCCGAATCCGTGCCGTCCGTCTCCCCCGACCGCGGGTTTCGCCGAGGCGCCGAGGTGGAAGAGCGCATCGATGTCCTCCCCCGCAACTCCGGCACCGGAATCGGCGATAGTGATGATGAGCTCCCCGTCAGCGGCGACGAAGTCCGCCCACACGTGCTTCTCTTCCGCGTCCGCGACCGCGTCGAAGGCATTGTCGAGGAGGTTGCCGGCGACGGTGACGAGGTCGCGGGCATCGAGTCGTTCGGGAGGGAGCTCACCGGCAGCGGTGACGGTGAGTTCGATTCCGCGCTCGTGGGCCTGCGCGGCCTTGCCGATCATGAGTGCGGTGATGAACGGTTCGTCGAGGGAGGCCACGAAGGAATCCGTCAGCCGCTGCGACTCCTGCTCATCCTTGACCGCGAAATCCAACGCCTCCTGCACCCGACCCAGCTCGATGAGCGTGGAGACCGTATGCAAACGGTTAGCATGCTCATGGGTCTGGGCGCGCAGGGCCTCGGACAGGGTCGTCATCGTCGCCAACTCCCCGGTGAGCTCCTGGATGTCCGTGCGGTCACGCAGGGTCGCGACGGTTCCGCCTTCGTCCCTCCCGCCGCGCGGCTGCCGGGCCTGCTTCTGGCTGATGACGAGGACACGATCCTCGGTGAAGTGGATTTCGTCGACGGCCACCCGACCGGTCGCCAGAAGATCACGAACAGATTCGGGCAGGGCCACCTCGGCGAGGGAGATCGGCGTCGATTCCTCGACCGTGGGCAGGCCGAGCAGGGACGCGGCCTCGTCGTTGTAGAGGACGAGCCGACCGGTTTCGTCGGCGAGGATGAGGCCTTCGCGCAGGGAATGCAGGGCCGAATCGTAGAACGCGAACAGCCGGCGCAGCTCCTCGGGACCATAGCCGAGGGTGACTCGGCGCAGGTAGCGGGCGAGCAGCCACGAGCCGAGCCCGCCGAGAGCGAGCGCGGCGAGGCCGACGAGGATGATCTGCGGCAGGGAGGCTGCCTGAGCCACGGACAGGGTCTCGAGTGTCACGCCGACGGCGACCATGGCGGTGACCTCGCCGTCGGCGTCCGTGATCGGCACGATCGCGCGAACCGACGGTCCGAGCGTGCCCACGTATTCCTCGGTCTGGGTCTGCCCGGCGCGGGCTTTCGCCGTGGACCCGAGGTAGGTCTTGCCCAGCTGTTCGGGGTCGGGGTGGGTGTAGCGGGTACCGTCGCGGTCCATGATCGTCACGAAATCCACCTCGGCGAAATCGATGACGGTCAGCGCATAGGGCTGCAATCGTGCGGAGGGATCGTCCCCGATCACAGCCTCGGTGACAAAGGGATCGTGGGCCAAGGTCTCAGCGATGGACAGGACCCGCTCGCCGGTGGCGTGCCGGATGTTGTTCAGCGTCGTCACGTAGCTCGTCACCGACAGGGCGGTGCAGACGAGGACGATGAGGACGAGCTGAACGAGGAAGAGACGCCTGGCCAGGGGTCCGCCTCGGCGAGCCCGGAACCGTTCCCGGCCCCGCCGTAGTGGGACCGGGAGGGACGTCATTACTTCTTAACGCTCTTCTTTTTCTTCTTGCTGCCGCCGGAGATGAGGAGGGCCAGGCCGATTGCAGCCAGCCAGGTGTCCTTGGCCACAGCGGTGCCGTCCTCGGACGGACGGATGCCGTCGTCCTTGGTCATCGAATCGATGGAGAAGTAGTTCGCGACGAGGCCGGCGGCGAAGGTCGTCAGTGCGGCACCGGCGATGCGGGTGGGCACGAACGGCAGCAGCAGGGCGGAGCCGACGGCGATCTCTCCGTAGGACAGGAACTTCCCGAACTGGGCAGGGGTCATGTTCTCGACCATGGGCACACCGTTGGCGGCCATCTGCTGGAGGCCGGCGGCGGATTCCTCATCGAGGCCGAGCTTGCCGATGCCCGAGTTGAGAATGAAAGCGCCGGGGACTGCGCGCAGGAGTGCGGTGCTGATCTTCACGAACGTGCTCCTTCTTCAGGTGTGACCATTGGTGTGTCCTTACTCCTCCACATTAGCCGTCAACTGTGTCTGTGAACACTATGAACGCAACCGAGACACCGATCACACCGGCTGGCACAGTTGTCGGGTACATCACCACCGCGGCCAGTCGTCGCGCGCGTTCGCACCCACCGACGGGTGAGTTCGCGAACATCATTTGGAGGAAACATGGCAACGTCGCCACAGCAGCAAGGCGGGTCCGCGAATGCGGGCAACGCCACCGCAGCGGCCACCGCTCAGGACACCCCGCAGCGGAAGAAGGATCGCACTCACTGGCTCTACATCATGGTCATCGTCGCCGTGTTCGCCGGTGCGGCCATCGGGCTCGTCGCCCCGGATGCGGGAATCGCCCTCGAACCCCTGGGCAAGGCCTTCGTGGCGCTCATCAAGATGATCATCGCCCCGGTCATCTTCTGCACCATCGTCCTCGGCGTCGGCTCCGTGGCGAAGGCCGCGACCGTCGGCAAGGTCGGCGGACTCGCGCTCATCTACTTCCTCGTCATGGCGACCTTCGCCCTGGTCATCGGCCTCGTCGTCGGCAACTTCATCCACCCCGGCGACGGACTCCACCTCCAGCCGTATGAAGAGGCCTCCGGCGGTGAGGAAGGCGGCATGGTCGCCTTCCTCATGAGCCTCATCCCCGGTGACATCCCGGTTCTGCCGACACTCGTGCTCGCGCTCCTCGTCGGTTTCGCCCTGCAGTCGATGGGCAAGGCCGGCGAGCCCGTGCTCAACGGCATCAAGCACATCCAGGCCGTGGTCTTCAGGCTCATGATGATGATCATGTGGGCCGCTCCCGTCGGTGCCTTCGGTGCGATCGCTGCGGTCGTCGGCAAGACGGGCTGGGCTGCGATCGGAGCGATGGCGACCCTCATGGGCGCCTTCTACCTCACCTGTGCCCTTTTCATCGTCATCGTCCTCGGCGGACTGCTCAAGATCGTCACCGGGCTGAACATCTTCCTGCTGCTGAAGTACCTGGCTCGTGAGTTCCTGCTCATCTTCTCCACTTCGTCGTCGGAGTCGGCTCTGCCGCGTCTGATCGCGAAGATGGAGCACGCCGGTGTTTCGAAGCCCGTCGTCGGAATCACCGTGCCCACCGGCTACTCGTTCAACCTGGACGGCACCGCCATCTACCTGACCATGGCCTCGCTGTTCGTGTCCTCGGCCATGGGCATGCCGATGTCGGTCCCCGAGCAGATCTCGCTGCTCGTGTTCATGATCATCGCCTCGAAGGGCGCCGCCGGAGTCACCGGTGCCGGCCTGGCCACCCTGGCCGCCGGTCTGCAGTCGCACCGCCCCGAGCTGCTCGACGGCATGGGCGTCATCGTCGGCATCGACAAGTTCATGTCCGAGTGCCGTGCCCTGACGAACTTCACCGGCAATGCCGTGGCCACCCTGCTCATCGGCAAGTGGACGAACGAGATCGACCTCGACCAGGCCCGCGCCACCTTCTCGGGTGAGAGTCCCTTCGACGAGCTCTCGCTCGAACCGGATGCGCACGGTGCGTCGACCAGCGCCGAGGCGGCTCGCCCCGCTGAAGGCGAAAAGGTCGCCGTGAACTGACCTTTCGGCTGCTCCGGCACGACAATCACCACGGGTGCCGATGTCCTCATCGTGAGGACGTCGGCACCCGTGGTGTTCTCGACGACGCGCAGATTCCGCGGAAGGGGGCGACCATCGCCAGCTCAAGCAAGTAGCTGGAATCATCGATTTCGGAGACTCCGGCGGCCGGCCTGATCGTCGATCAGCAGACTGCACTTGCCGCACAGAACTGCCTTCATGCGGGCGAAGCAATATGCACTTTCGGCACTGGTGCAATCCTATCGGCCCAGACCGGGTCGGTCGGCAAGTCCTCTCCCGTGCTCGAGGGACTGGTGAATACGAATGCCGTATAACGGGTACGCCCCGGACGTTGTGGAGCGGGTCAGGCGGTTATGGACGGAAGGGTTCGTGTTCGAACGCCGGCAAGGCCGGAGGAAGTAGCACAGCAGCTTCCAGCTTCAATCCCGCACGACTATCGCCATCAGATCGGCGTCGATTCGTATCCGTCCTCGTCATCAACCTCTACAACGATGGCTTGATCGGCAACATCACCCACATCTGCTTCGCGAATTGCGCCCATGCGAGGCTCAGTGTCTTCGTTACCGTCATCGTCGATATGCGCTGCAACGTCGATGAGCTGTTCGCTCCAGTCCGGCTCAGGAACCTCGACGCCGGGCTGCGCTTCATTCGTCATCATTGCATCCTCCTCAATTCGTACCGAAGCGAGGTGTTCTCATCCTGGAGATCGAGAATGATTCCGATGCTAGCGAGATTCGCGCCAACGTCAACCAGTTCGCGCACACGCCGCAGACGAGCAATATCCGCGCGACTGAACCGTCGCGTCCCACCTTCACTCCGAGCAGGAGTCACCAGCCCACGAGCCTCGTATTGCCGCAACGACTGCACACCAACACCGGTCAACTCCGCAACATGCGAAATCGAGAACAAGCGCCCACCAGACGCCGCACTCGTCATCTCCTCATCTCCCAAAATTCTTCCTAACTGAGTATTGACATTCGCATTCGGATCGACTAATTAATATGTCCATCAGATGATGTAGATCATATCATCTGCACGAATCCACCATCCAGCAAAGGAGGTTTCACCAATGATCATGATGCGCACTGACCCATTCCGAGAAGTCGAACGCCTGAGCAGAGAAATCTTCGGAGCCACCGGCACAACTGCCCGACCGGTGATGATGCCCATGGACGCCTGGCGCGACGGCGATACTTTCCGCGTCGAACTCGACCTACCGGGAATCAATCCTGACGACATCGACCTCGACGTGGAGAACAACGTCGTCACCGTCAAAGCTGAACGGCCCGCCCTCGACCATGGGGAGTCTTCAGTCGCGGCAGAACGGCCCCGCGGGACCTTCAGCCGTCAGCTCGTCCTCGGCGACAACCTCGATACCAGCACCATCACGGCGAACTACGACGCCGGCGTACTAACGCTCAGCATCCCGGTAGCGGAATCAGCGAAACCCCGCAGGATCGCTATCAACTCGGGCTCTGCTGAACCGGCAGCCATCAGCGCCTGACAACAACTGGTGGTGTGTTGCCATGCAGACGTGTGCACCAGACGCTCAGCTGGGTATCGATGCTGCGTTCTGGGCGATCGTTTTCAGCGACCGCGAACTGCGGGACCTCGACACAAGTCACCACACAGGTGATGGACCGCAGGCCGTGAGTCATTGCAGGTGCCGGGTTGTCAGGCACTCCGAATCGCGGCAGCTGTTCCGGTCGCCCGGCCTCTCAGCAACCCAGGTCATCGCCCACCGAATCCTCGCTTGTCAGCGTTCTCCTCCCCGGCTCAAAGGCGCTGACATCATCGTTGAAAGGAGGTGAGACGTTTCCACACCCAGGTTGAGATATGCAGCCGTGTGGTCGCGCCCGCAAGTCTTTCTACCAGTGTGCTCGACGCAAGATGCGCGGCAGTGACGTCACAATGACGATGAAATGATGCGGGCCCGCCCACGGCTTCCCCTTCTGGCCCCGGGGCGTCCCCCCCCGGGGCCAGACCATGTTCGGTTGAGATGAGAGATGAGGAGACCGTGTTGGTTAGCTTCTTGGAGAAACTGTTGCTTGTCTGGCCCAGGCATGCTCGAGCACTGATTGGCAAAGCGATATCATCCCGCTATCGACCCTCGGCCGGCCAGCGGCCTGTGTCGCTTGACCGCCTCAGGACTCCTTAAGCAACGCCTTGACCAGTTCGCGGGGAGTATTTTCGTCGACGTCTATGCCGACAGTGTCGCGGAGGTACGCCCGGACGCGTTCGACGCTCTCATCGCTTCCGAGTCTGCTTCGTTGCCATCGTGCACCATCGACGAATGCTTCCCGTTTGTGCTCGCGCAACACCGAAAGCGAATAGGAGTGTCCCAGGACATCAAACTCGGGATCGGGATGAACCTGTTTAGCGGTCTCTATCGCTGTCTGTTCCCAACGCAACTTCTCATCACCTAGCTTCGGTCCAACGGCGTCGTGATTGATGTCAGTGTTATATACCGAAAAGGCTCTCGGCTCCAATGCCTGTGCGTCGGCAATGCCAGTTGGTGAGCATCCCGTCGCAGAGCCGTCAGCCTGGTGAGCGTCTGTGATCGAAGTCCGTCCGCCCCGAGCAGGGCGGACGAGACGGCCGGTCGGGTCGCTGGAGGTGATCATGGCGCCCTCCATCCTTGGAAGTAGCTGGAGGTTGGGCTGGATCAGAGCGGGCTGCCTGCCTGACGTGGTCACGACTGCGCTAGCCTGTGAACAGGCCGACGGCTGAAGCCGATGCCCAAGCAACACCACCCGCAGCATCGTCTAAGAGAGGACCCGAAATGAATGCCAATCAGGTCGGCATTGTGTGGAATCCGTCCAAGACCGAGAAGGCAGACCTTGAGGCCGCGCTCCCGACACAGACTGGCGTCGATATCACGTGGCACGAAACTGAGGAAGACGATCCCGGCAAATCAGCGACGCAGGCCGCGCTCGATGCCGGTGCTGAAGTGATCATCGCGGCAGGAGGGGACGGGACAGTCCGTGCGATCGCTGGTCACCTCGCGGAGATCGGCTCCTCTGCCGAGCTCGGCATCGTTCCGCTGGGGACCGGGAACCTCCTAGCCCGCAATCTCGACGTTCCGCTCAACAGCTTGGGCGAGGCAATGGATCGCGCCTTCAACGGCACAGCACGCGAAATCGACATGGGCTGGGTGGAGGTCACCCTTCCCCAGGGCATGAATCGTGAGCCTTTCGTCGTCATGGCCGGGTTCGGAATAGATGCCCACATGATCACAGAGACCAACGATGACCTTAAGGACAAGGCAGGATGGCTGGCCTATGTTGAGTCGCTTGGGCGTGCCGTCTCTGCCAGCGATGTCATGGAGATCAACCTGTCACGCGGAGGTGAACCGATCGGGCACGAGTCGGCGCATACGCTCATCGTCGGCAATTGCGGCACGTTGCAGGGTGGTATCACTCTCCTTCCCGATGCCGATCCCACCGATGGTGAACTGGATGTCCTTATCCTCAAGGCAGAGGGTGTCGCCGGTTGGCTCGACACGATGAAGAACATGGTGTGGGATAACGGTCTGCGGAAGATGATGGCGAAGGACGAGTCTGCGCAGAGCAGTGAGAGCGCGATACATCAGCGGATTTCTTCATTGACGATTGAGCTTGAGCAGCCGCGCATCGTCGAGGTTGACGGTGACGAAGTCGGTGAAACTAACCGGATCGATGTGACGATCAAGCCCGCGGCGCTGCGAGTGCGCTAGTCCGGCAGAGACTACAGGGCACGGTCGGGGGAGGTCCGGTCGCCGAACTGAGCGCTGGAGCCTGAGATCTCGAACCTGCCTGTCCACCGACCATCGGCAAGGGCGACTCCGATGACGTTCTCACCTGGGCGGAGCAGTGCGGTGACATCCGAGCACTGCACGCTGATCCGATGCTCGTAACTGTCATAACCAGGGACCAGAACCTGGTCGTCGCAGACGCGCCCGTTGATTATGGGTGTGTAGACCCTGCCCACTGCGCGGTCCAATCAGACGTATCGAGCAGCGCCGTCGAGAAGGTGGACTCGGCGAACAAGTGCCCCGCCGGGCCACAGGGGCCGAGTCAGGACTCCGGTGGAGGGCCGACCACCACAAGGTCGAGCTCTGCCTGGGCCTTCGCGAATCCTGCGGCCGGGAAGTGCGGCTCTCCGCCCTCGACGTGGACGTACTCCTCGGTTGGGTCGTTCATGTACTCGAAGAACGGTTCGAACACCGGGGGCGTGAGCAGGCCGAGCATGTGCGTGTTGTTCGCGGCAAGGGAGAAGCTGTGGATCGTCCCTGCCGGCGCATGGAGGAAGTCGCCAGGGGCGAGGACCACCTCTTCGCCGTTGGCATGGAGTCTGACCCGGCCGCCGAGGCAGAGGAAGTTCTCCGAATGCTCCTGGTGGAAGTGCAGCGGAATGTAGGGGGTCTTGGCGCCCCTCGTGTCCATGGCGAAGAACCGGCCCCCGGTGTTGCGGGCGCGCACCGGGTAGGTGTTCATCTGTTCGAAGGTCTCGTAGCGGTCGCCGTGCCCGGCCGCATTGACGAAAGGCACCTCACCGTCGGGCAGATGATTGCCAGGGCGGGTCGCAGCGGTCCCGCCGACCGATGATCCGTCGCTGGAGGATGCACCGGACGAGATGTCGCTGCCGTCGTGGATCGTGACCCCGTACCCATCGACGAGTTCGCTGCGGAGCAGCGCGGAGACTGACGAGGCGGGTCGCCTGGAGAAGATATGCGCCCCCGTCTCTTCCCCGGCGTCACCGGCCAGGCGGTGCAGCCAGTCCTCGGTGGAGTAGAGGAAGAGCGAGTTGAACGCGGCCCCGCCGGCGATTGAGAACCGGGTCCCTGCAGGGATCGACCCTGAATCCCCGCCGATGAGGCGATGGGACCGTCCGTCGAAGGTCACCGTCACCTCGCCTTCGACGACGTGAACGAACGAGTGCCCCGGCACCGACAGAAACGGAGAGTTCGATCCGCCGGGAAGAGCGATCCGGTACAGCGAGAACTCCCCACCGGTGTCCGCATGCCTCGCCATCGTCGTCACGTGCCAGTCGCCGAGGTGGTGACGCAGGCCTTCCCCCGAAGACAGTGCGAATGGGGCGAGTTCCCCGGGAAGTTCATCACGCAGCAGAGCGGTCTTCTGGATGCTCTCCCAATCGAATGCTGTGGTCATTGTCGGCCTTTCATCAGAGGTGGAACGTGGGTTCGGTGTCATAGCCGGTCAGCGCCTGCGGACGCAGAGGTGGTGGGTGAAGAAGTCACGGACGAGCGTGAAGGACGGGTGACGTCCAACCGGGTCGAAGCTGCCGCGGTTGTCGGCAGTGAAGGGAGTCTCGGGTTCGGCCTCGAGACGGCCGTTGTCGAGTCGGATGCCGGGACCGAGCTCGAGCACTTCTCCCGGGTTGAAGAACCCATGGCCGAAGCCCTCGATGAGGTAGAGCAGGGACTCACCGCCGCGTGCACTCAGATATTCGTGGAGGCTCCGCGACTGATCAGCGGGAACCGCGGTGTCCGCGGTTCCATGCAGGATGAAGAAGGGCGGCGGGCCGCTGACGTCGAGGAGCACAGGGCTCGCCTCGCGGGCGCGCTCACGCAGATCCTCGTATGCTGAAACGGTGGGAGGAAGTCCGCCGAGGAGGTCCTCCTCGGGAGTGGCCGCGCGTCGTTCACCCGGCCCCGGCTCCGCGGGGGTCCCCGGTTCGGCTTCGGGGAGTCCCGGCAGCAGAGCGGCGATGTCGGTGGGACCGTAGCCGTCGACGACGCAAGCCACCTCGGTGCTCAGCTTCTCGTCATCGGCGGGAACAGTCTCCCCTGGCAGCCTTGGTGTGTGAGCGCTCAGAGCCGTGAACGCGGCGATGTGCGACCCTGCTGAGGAGCCCCACAGACCGATCGACTCGCTGTCGAGACTGTAGTCGTTCGCATGTCTGCGCAACCAGCGGAGCGCTTGACGCAGGTCGAGGACTTGGGCCGGATGGGGATGCTCTGGTGCGAGACGATAGTCGATGGAGACCATCGCGAACCCGGCGGAACAGAAGTGCCGGGAGAAATCGGGACGGGCCGTGCGATCCTGCAGGCGCCACCCGCCTCCATGGACCCAGACGATGACGGGCCATCCCGTCTCCGGTGGCCGGCCGATGGGAACGGCGAGGTCGAGGAGCAGCTCGGGATGGGTCGGGTCGAATGCGATGGTGTGGGTCATGAGACCTCCCTATGTTGGTCCGCGCCTCCCGGCGCTGAGTCGTCCGATCTGCTCGATCGGTCTCCTGTCGTCGACGTCCCGACCGCCGTCAGCAGTGCCGCGGCGAGAACGGCATCCGGTGATGTTACATCGTCACCCACACCGTCGCCGTGCCCACCGTCCTTCTTCGCCGAGGCCGACGCAGTGGCTGCAATATGGAGATCGGGCCTCACGAGCACCAGGTCCTCACCCCAGTGCTCACGCGCTGCCTCTGCATCTGGTCCCGACAAACGGACGACCCGCAGCGGGATCGAGCCCTCTCTGGCCGTGCGCTCGAGTACTTCAGTGGTGAGGTGTGCGGCAGCATCGCCGGTGACGAAAACAGTGAAACCGCGCGCTTCGGGGTACACGCTCGCTCCGCTGGTCAGGCGAAAGTGCGGAAGCAGACATCCGGGCAGAGCCTGCGGCCGGTATTCGACGGCATCGACGAAGGGCGTGGGGCCGGGCGCGACGCGGGAGGTCCCGGCGTATTCGTATCCGAGCACAAGCCCTTCGGAGTGGAACTCACTGGCCTTGACGGCCAGGGCTCCGCGGACCCGTGATCGCACCTCATCGCCCTGGTCACCGGCCTCATCGAGCTGCGGGTCGACGAAGTCGTAGGCGAGGGCTTTGCCGTTCGCCGCGGCATCGGCGATCATCCGAGCCGCCACTGGACGACGTTCCTCTTCGTAGCTGTCGAGGAGACTCGAGCTCGCCCACCCTTCATGGACGGCGATGAGCTTCCACGCGAGGTTCTCCGCATCGGAGATGCAGGTGTTGAAACCATGGCCGCCCCACGGCGGATTGAGATGCGCCGCATCTCCGACGAGGAAGATACGACCGTCGCTCTCCCGGCCCCCGTACGAATCGGCGAGCAGCATCCGCGCAGTCCACGAATCGGTCGCGAGCACCTCGATGTCGACATCGGGACCGACGCCTGCCATCGTCCGGATCGCTGCAGCCACCTCGGCGGGGTCATCCATCGGTTCACAGCCCTGCAGGATGGCCCACCATGTGCCGTCACGGTCGAGTTCGCCGATCATCCCCGAGGTGCTCTCGTTGACGATCCACCACTGCACGGCCGGGTCGATGCTCACCTGCTTGCGCAACCTCGACGAGGTGAAGACGACGTTGAAGTTCGGGCGCGGAGCGCTCGTCCCCTGGAAGGCGATGCCGAGCGATTTGCGCACGCGCGATGTCCCACCGTCGGCACCGATGATCCACTTCGCCGCCAGTTCGACTGTGTCGGGATCATCTCCGGCACCGTCATCAGCGGCAGCCGAAGCCACACTGACAGTTGAGGCCGACGGATCCGCATTCAGTGCGCGCACTCCGGTCACGAAGGTGATGTGTTCGCTCTGCGCCGCCGCCTCGCGCAGCACCTGCTCGACCTGAGGTTGGGGGATCTGCTGGCCGCATTCCGGGGAGAGCCCGTAGTCGCCGTCGATGAGTTGGAACGCCTGGTGGAAGCGTCTGAGTTCGTGGCCTCTCAAACTCGTGCAGAAAATGACGTCTTGGGAATAGGAGACAGGCAGCGCGGCCGTTTCACGGACTCTTTCGGCCAACCCGATGCCGGCCAGCAGCGACATGGTTCGCGCGTTCGTGGTCTTGGCACGCGGGCGCAGCTGGTCGACCTCGATTCGCGGCTCGATGACGACCGAATCGATGCCGGCCCTCGCCAGACGCAGGGCCAGATACGTCCCGCTCGGTCCGCCGCCGGCGATGGCGACGGTCGTTCGATCGGGGACCGCGTCGAGGCCTTGAGCGATGGTCACGCAGAAACTCCTTCAGTGGGCTTGGTGGCGGTTGCGGTGCTGTCACGCAGCGGCATGGCGATGGCTGCAACTGCGCCGAGCACGGCGGGGATTGCGAACCACATGGCCGCTGCTCCCGGTGAACCGCCGAGGGTGGCGGCGACTGCACCATAGGTGGGCCCGACGATGGCGCCGAGGCGGCCGGCGGCGAGCGCCCAACCGAGCCCGGTGGCACGGACCTCTGGTGGATAGTACTGGGCGATGTGATCGTTGATCATGTTCTGAGTCCCCATTCCCCCGACGCCGGCGAAGAAGATCGCGGCGAAGAGCAGGAGGTGGTTCTCCGTCATCGACACTGCCAACAGCGACAGTGCCGCAGTCGAGAAGCCGAGGATGACCATGTATTTCGGGGCCGACTGCTGTGCGATCCAGGCGATGACCACGGTTCCGATGATGCAGCCCAGCGAGTAGATCGACAGGAACGCGATCGAGGACTGTGCGGCGAATCCAGCACCCTGCATGATGACTGGCAGCCACGTCGTGATCCCGAACATCGTGAGCATGCTGATCGCACACACGGTCCAGAACAGCAGCGTCGGGACGAGCTGACGGGCGGTGAACAGTCGCGAGACCCCGGAGGCGCGGACATGACCAGCGGTCGCTGGTGCGGCCTTTGCTGCGAGGAATACTTCGGATTCGGGCAGCCACCGCCACACTGCGAGCAGCAGGATGAGTGAGAGTCCGCCGAGAGCGTAGACCGGGCGCACACCGTGGTCGACGACGAGCGCGGTGGCCGTCAGCGCCCCCACGAGCGAACCCACCGGCGGTCCGGTGAGCACCGCTCCGACGGCGAGTGAGACCTTGCCCTTGGGCGCGGACTCATTCGCGATGGCCACAGCGGTGGGCAGGACCCCGCCGACTCCGATGCACGTGATGAACCGGAAGACCGCGAAGACCGTGAAGTTCGGGGCAACGGCGCACAGAATCATCCCGAGGCTGAAGATGCCGAGCGAGGTCATCAGCAGCCGTCGCCGGCCGAGCCTGTCGGTCAGCGTTCCGGCCGCAAGGGATCCGATCAGCATGCCGATGAGTGCGACGCTGCCGACAGTGCCGGCGAGGCTCTTCGTCACACCCCAGTCGGGGTTGCCGAGGAAACCGGGCAGGGTGGCACCGTAGACGTAGAGGTCGTAGCCATCGCAGAGGAGCGCGGTCCAGCAGATGAGGAGGATCGCCCAGGTGGGGGTTCGCAGCTGTGTCATTGATCTTCGCCTTTGAAGTGGTGGTCTGGAACAGGATGGATGGAGAATGCCGCGAGCTCAGTTCGAACGCGCGATGATGCGGTTACGCAGGGTGCCGAGCTTGTCGACCTCGACTTCAACGGTGTCGCCGGGCTGGAGGAGCCATTCTGGTTCTCGCGTGTAACCGACTCCTTCGGGGGTGCCTGTGGCCAGGAGGTCGCCGGGCTGCAGAGTGAAAGTGCGCGAAATGAGGGACAGTGTCGAGGCGGGCGAGTAGACGATGTCTGATGTGTTGCCGTCCTGGACGGTCGCACCGTTGACTCGTGTCTGCACGCGCAGTCCGTCGGCAAGGCTGCCGACTTCGGAGGCAGGGATGATCGGGCCGAGCGGACCCGAGTTGTCACCGTTCTTCCCGAGGATCCACTGCGAGGTGAGCTTCTGTGCGATGCGGGAGGTGACGTCGTTGAACGTCGAATAGCCGACGATCGCCTCCTGGGCCTCGTCCTCATCGGCGTCGGCGAGGGTGGCGCCGACGTACGCGACGATCTCACCTTCCCAGTCGAGGCCGCGCTCGTTGGCGGGCACCGGGATTTCGGCGCCGTCGACGCTGAGGCTGCGGGTCCAGCGCGCGAAGAGCGTCGGGTGCTCCGGGAAGGCTTCTTCCTTGAAGCTACCCTCGGCATGGTGGGCGCGGTAGTTCAGCCCGATGCAGATGACTCGGGCCTCGGGCAGGACGGGCGGAACGACCTGGTAGTCGGCGATGGCGACGGTCTCACCGGTGCCTCCGCGCTCGGCCTCGCCTGTCGCCGCGATGTGCGCATCGGCATCGGACCAGAATTCGCGGAGTTCCGCGATCACACGCGCTTCGGTCGCAGACACTCGGTCAGCCACGAACGTCGTGTGGTCGGGGGCTTCCAGTCCGATGAGCTTCATTGCGTCTCCTCGCAGGGTAAAGAGCTTAAACATATGTATGTTTTGTATGGTTAAATAGAACCATGGCACAGATCACCGACGATGTCCAGAACTCCGCCGAGGCTCTTCTCCCTCATTCAGGCAGCCGTTCCCGTCCACTGTCGCGCGGGGAACACTTGGCTGAATCGATCCGCGACGCCATCCGTGAACGCGAGTTGGAAGCCGGCGATTTCTTCGGCACACTCGAAACGATTCGCGAAGAGACCGGGTTGGCTCGGACCACCGTGAGCGAGGCGGTCAAGCTCCTCCGTGATCGCGGTGTCCTCGTCGTCAGGCCCGGTCGAGGCGGAGGTCTCTTTGTGGCGAAGACGACCCCGATCGTGCGACTGCGGCATACGCTCATGCGCGTCGAGGGTGATCCGGCTTCAGCCGCGGATGCCATCGAACTGCGCGAATCGCTTGAGGAGCTCATCGCAGTGAAGGCCGCGATCCATCGCTCCGCGGCCGATTGCCGGGAGATCGAGGCGGTCCTCGCCGAGATGCGTGCGGCTCAGACGTGGGATGACTTCATGCAGAGCAACTGGAAGCTGCATGCGACCATCGCGGCGATCTGTCCGAATTCGATGGCCCGCCCTGTCTACGAAAGCACTCTGGGGTTTCTCTCAGGTGCTCACGCCGAGCAGGACGGCGAGGTCGACGCGAGCTACTGGGGCACCCGCCTGCAGGTGCACGAGGACCTCGTGGCCGCCATCGCCTCGGGTGACCTCGAGGCCGTGCGCGCGGCCGTCGCCGCCCACGCTTCCTCGAGCAGCCGAGTGACGGAGGAGAGACCAAGATGACCGATGAGAACCCCACCCCGTTTCGGCAGTTCATGTATCCGCCGGGACACCCGCGCATCGAGGACCTGAAAGGTCTCGATGCCTACGAATACCGTGAGGTCGCCAAGGCCCCGGGCACGTTCACCGGAGGTCTGATCGCCGGATGGGAACCGCTCTACCTCAACGACTTCGCCGGAATCACCTCGGACGGGCAGATCGTTGAAGGACTGTACCCGTTAACGCCTGCGGAGCCGGGCGAGGAAGCACCTGTCGAGGGCATGCTCACAGCCGTCGAGGCGCTGTTCGCCGCCTGCTCCGCAGATGAGGTGGAAAAGCTGCGTTACCCGGTCGATGCGGTCGAATGGCAGACCTGGGCCAATCCCGAGTTCATGCAGTTCGACACCGGCCTGCGGCTCGAGTTCACCTCGGAGGCGGTGCGGCAGGCCGCGTTGGACCTCGTCCGGGCGAGCTTGAGCAAGGAGGGCTTCGAACTCACCCACTCGATGATGCTCATCAACGGATTCCTCGGCGAGGTCGTGGGTCTGGAGAACATCCTCGGGGAGTTCTCATACAACTTCGCCGTCTACGGCACTCCCGATGTCAGGGCTCCCTGGGGATGGCAGCTCTATGGACATCATTGCGCCGTCAACTGCCTCGTCGTCGAAGGACGGATGACGATAGCCCCGGTGTTTCACGGCGCTGAGCCGAACGAAATCGACGCGGGGCCGCACGCGGGCCTGCGATCCTTCGACGATCGCGTCGACGCCGGCACCGACCTCATGGCGTGCATGAGCGAGAATCAGCGCGCCGAGGCGGTCATCTACGACGAGATCGTCGATCCTGCGATGTCCGAAGGGCGAATCCATCCCGGCGATGAGCGCCATCTGGCCGGGGCGTTTCAGGACAATCGGGTCATCCCCTACGAGGGGGTGCAGGTGGCCACGTTGGATGCGCGGGCGCAGGAGGCGGTCGTCGACCTCGTCGCGACCTTCCTCAACATCCTGCCTGAGGGGCCGCGTCGCGCGAAGGTGCGCGAAGTCAGGGAACATCTGAACGAGTCGTATTTCTGTTGGATCGGTGGGACCGAGTCGGGAGATGTGTTCTACTACCGATTCCAGTCACCGGTACTCATCATCGAACTCGACCACCACTGCGGAGTGTTCCTCGACTACGACGTCCCCCAGCGCTTCCATGTGCACACGCTCATGCGCGTGCCCAACGGCAACGACTACGGCCGCGCCTGGGTCCGCCAGTGGCAGCGTCGAAATAACTGAGAAAGAGATAGGCGCAAGAGAAGGCCAGTCCGTCGGAACAGCGATGCCGACGTACCGCACACCACCGTAGTGGGAATACGGAGACCGTAGAATCGACCACTCAACTGCTCGTGGACTGCTGCGACCCCCGCACTACACGTAGTCTAGGGAGCCTGCGGAGGCGATGCCGAGCACTTCGGCCTTTGGCCTAAACCGCAGATTCTTCACCTCCATGCTGAGCGATGGGGTCACACAGGAGATGCCTGAGTGGCGCCGATCGCCGTTTCGATACGCGCTCGTGCAGCGAGGAGCTCCTTCCGTGCTCTTGGTATGTCCAAACGACCGTCGGGCGCGATCACGCTCAGCGCGCCGAGGCACTCCCCTCGTGACATGATCGGTACGGCGACGACATCGACTACGTCACCGAGCCATTCTGAATGGGATTGGGCGTATCCTTGCGCACGAACCTTGTCGAACGTTTCGGCCATCTCAGCGAATCTGTTCCTGTCCAAGTGCGCGTCGAATGCCAACAGCACCATGCCGGACGCCGAAGTTCTCAGCTCCAAATGGGGCTCCGCGGTCATTGAGAAAGGTCGTTTGGGTTCAAGCCTTTCGATGATGATCGCTTCATTGCCATTGAGCACCGCGTAGGAGATCGGTTCGTTGAGCGTGTCGACCAGTTCTGTCATCGCCTGACTGACCTGATGAGGAACTCCCGAGTACTCAATGGCGAACCGACCGAACAGCGCAGCTCTGGGAGACAGCTGGTAGTCTCGTTTCTCGTTCTGGACCAGCCAGCCGACCTCAGCCAGAGTTGAGACATACTGGTGGGTCGCGGCCCTAGACCAGTCGAGCTTTCTGGCGAGCTGTGACACGCTGGCCAAGCCGTCGGGGAAGGTTAGAAATGTTTCCAATACAAGTATCGTTTTGCTCACGGACTGCAGGCTCATACCACCTCATTATTCCTTTAGTTTGAGCGTGGCGCTCTAAAACGCAACTTGTCAGTGCACAGCGCGCTCGCAATCACAGAAGATTCGGTTCGCCTGGATGCATTACCTGGGGATCGAGATCATACTTCTTCGCAATCTCATCGAGCTCACCCGACTCACGCATCTCCTTGATCACACCGTCGAGAGCCTTACCAAGTTCTTCATTGTCTTTGTTGACTGGAAAGTTGGTCTGACCCGCTTCGCTGGTAGCTTGCACTCGCTCGTCCGGCTTCAGCGGCGTGACTGTAAATCCTTCGATTTCGTGCTTCTTAAGATATTGTGTACCTGCTATGTATCCCTGGACTGACCCGTCGATTCGACCCGCGGCGATGTCATCGAATACAGCGTCGTCATTCTGATAGATCTTCAGTTGACCTCCGAAGACCTTCTTCATATCGTCGACTCCGATCAAGCCTTGCCCCACGCCGATCTCCAGATCCTTGAGATCATCGAAGTTGTCGATCCCCTCTTCAGTGACCGACGAAAGCGGCGAGGTGACTACCGGGGCGGAAAGTCGCACCTTCTCTGCGCGTTCCTGCGTCCGATACCACGAACCAAGCGTCGTGTCTGCCCGCCCCGTCGCCACTGAGGTGATCATCGCAGGGGAATCGCCCTTGTTGATTTCGAGAGTGAGACACTCTAGTTCTGAGAACTTTGTGAGCACGTCCCCCTCGAGTCCGCTGAGACTACCGGGCGAATTCGACATCGAGAACGGCACATACTCATACTGAGCAACTGTCAGAAAACCCTCTTTGAGCGTCTTCAGTCCCTCGTCTCGTGGGGTGCAGTCTTCAGCTACGGACTGTGGTGCGCCGGGGGGCGTCCCGCCACATCCGCTCAGGGCGAGCAGCAAGGCGGTTGCCGTAGTAGCCAGTAGATTCTTCTTCATTGCGACTCCCTTGTCGATAGTGATTGTTGAGATATTGATTAGAACGCGTCAGGCGACGGTGGCAGATTGCGTCGGACTCTTTGAGAGCAGAGCTTTCACAGCCTTACGCTTCGAACGCTTTTTCTGTCCCATCGTCTTCTCCAGATAACCGCTGAGGACCGCCCCGGGAATGGTAATGCACAGGTACAGCACTGCTGCTGCCGTGTACACAGACATGTATTCGAACGTGGCCGCGCCGATCACTCCGGCATGCTGCATAATTTCAGGCACCGTGATGACAGTGGCCAAAGATGTGGCCTGGAAGATGATGATCGTCAGATTGACCAGGGGCGGAATCGAGATTCGAGCAGCTTGCGGAATGATGATGAAACGATAAGTGTCCGCCGGTGACATTGATAGAGAATTCGCCGCCTCGGCCTGACCGGCTGCCACGGAGTTGAGGCCGGCACGAATCATCTCCGAGGAGTACCCAGCAGCTGAGAACATCAGTGCCGCTAATGCCGCCGGATTGGGATCAAGCATCATTCCCAGCTGGGGCAGTCCCTGATAGACGAGGAAGAGCAGCACCAGGATCGGAACGCCTCGACCGAGTTCAACGATGACCAGGGCGGCATAGTGCAGGATTTTCAGATGCGATTCGACCCCGAGCGCAAGGAAAAACCCCAGAATGTAACCACCGAGGCACGAGAACAATGTGAGCATAATGGCGACGCCGAGCCCCGGCAGGAGATCCGGAATGAACTGCGGCCAGTCGTAGAGCCAGGAGAAATCGCTCATGCGAGGGCATACCTCCTCGTGATGTGGGCGTGGATGGAACGTGAGAACGCCGCGATCGGCAGACTCAAAGCCAGGTAGATCAAACCCGCGATTCCGAACATGTAGAGACCATGCGCGTTGTACTGGGTCATGATGCCGGCCCGGAATACGAGATCAGCGACGCCGATCGTAGATACCAGAGCCGAATCCTTGAGAAGCCCGATGATTTGAGTAGCGACGGACGGACTGACTGCTCTGAAAAGCTGCGGCCCGATAATGAAGCGCAGAGTCGAGAACCGATCGAGATTGAGCGCGTTGGCGGCCTCCCATTGACCCGCCGGTACGGCCTGGATTCCTCCGCGATAGATCTCAGCCATGTATGCCGCAGCAATGATCGACAGCACCAGAAGGGAAGCAGCCACGGGAGAAAGGGTGAGGCCGAGCTGACCGACTCCGAAGAAGGCGATAAAGAGCCAGACGATGGTCGGCACTCCACGGACGACATGGACAATGGCGTGGTAAATTCCGCGGAGCACGCTGAACCTACTCTGAGCCAGAGCAAGCATCGGCAGACCGAGGACTATTCCGATCGCCGCCGACCCAAAGGTCATGACCGCCGTCCACCCGGTGCCCATGGCGATATACGCTATGATCTCCCCCATATCAGCGCCCCAGGACGGCTGACAGGAATCGGTTCGTTCGCTCCTGTTCGGGGTCGGACATGATCTTCTCAGGGTTGCCCTGTTCGATCACTGCGCCATCGACCATCACGGCGATCTGGTTGGAGACCTGCCGCGCGAATTCCATTTCGTGGGTGACGATGAGCATCGTCATATCGTCGGCGGCCAGTTTCCTCATCACCTGAAGGATCTCTGCACCGATCTCGGGATCGAGGCCCGATGTCGGCTCGTCAAAGAGCATCAGCTCCGGATCCATGGCAAGTGCTCGCGCGATGGCGATCCGCTGCTGCTGACCGCCCGAGCACTGAGTCGGATATGCACCCGCTTTGGCCTCGAGACCGACTCGGCGGAGTTCTTCCATTGCCCGCTCTTCGGCTTCCGCTCGAGACCGCCGATGCACGCGCATCTGTGGAAGCGCGACGTTCTTCAGAGCAGTGAAGTGAGGAAAGAGATTGAATGATTGGAATACCATCCCGGTGAAGCGGCGCAATCGGGTGACTTGTGCCTTGCCTGGTTTGCCGCTGTCAAAGTCGATGGTCGTATCACCGATACTCAGGCTTCCGGCATCAGGAGACTCGAGGAGGTTGAGGCATCTGATCAGACTTGACTTTCCAGCACCTGAGGGGCCGATGATTGAGACGACTTCACCTTTAGTTACATCAAGCGAGACGTTGTCGACGGCTCGGTGTTCGCCGAACTGCTTGCTCGGCGCCAGCGCTGAGACGAATGGTCTGGTCATGGCAGACGACCCTTCGAGAGTATTGGTCATGTGAGTTGACGGCTGTGTGATGGTCATGCGTCGGTCCTCTCAGAGTGACTTGAACGTGCGGCGGTAGAAGTCCAGCCAATTGCCGCCCATGATCTTCGCGACCTCGACGTCAGCGAATCCACGGTCGCGCAGGCACTTCTCCGCGTTGGGGAACTGCGAGGGGTCGTCGAACCACCCCAGACGTGGCTGCGGACCGGAGTTGGCTTTCGAACCTGCTCCGTATTGGATTTCCCTTGCCCACCGGCCCTGACGCATCCATTCGAGATAAGCCATCCCGCCCGTCTGGTCGAAATCGGTTCCGATGCCGACGTGGTCTATGCCGATCCGGTCGACCGTCCATGCCACGAGCTCCGACCACTTCTCCGGCGTCGTATACTCGCCGACGATATTGCGATACACGGAGAGCCCGATGACTCCACCGTTGTCCTTGAGCGCATCGAGGACGTCGTTGGGCTTGTTCCGCGGGTGCGGCGCCAACTCAGCCGGATTCGAATGCGTGATGGCAACTGGCTCCGCGGAGTGTCGTATAGCGTCCATGGTCGTTATGTTGCCGACATGGGATAGGTCCACGACCATTCCGCATCGGTTCATCTCTCGAACCACGTACTTTCCGTAGCGGGAGAGCCCCGAGTCGCGAGGCTCATAGCAGGATCCGCCGATATCGGACTGAATATTGTAAGTCAGCTGCCCAACCCGGGTCCCCATTCGGGCGAAGAGTTCGACATAGCCGAGGCGCCCCTGGAGGAAGGCCACATTCTGGAAACCGAGGAGAATGGCGCAGCGCCCAGATTCTGCGATTCGCTCGATGTCACTGGCTGTGTAGGCGATCTCGACGAGATCAGAATTGTCCTCAGCCATGTGCTGCCAGCGGACGATCTGGTCCATCGATTCGGTCGCGTCCTCCCAGAAGCCCACGGTGACTGTGGCGCAGCCGACTCCTCCGGTCGCGATCTCTTCCAAAGCCGGGCGATGGTCAGGCTTCTCCTTCTCGAGTGGGGTGCAGAGCAGGCTGTCGACGTAGAGCATTTCGTGTCCTTTGTGAGTAGCGTTCGGTTGCAGCGGTGCAACCATTCGGTCAGTTGGTAGCGATGAAGTGGACGAGGTTCTGGTTGTCGAGTTCATCTGGGTCCGTGAGCAGATGGAGCTCTTCGCTGGTGAATTGCTTGGTAATTCGTTCTCCAGGACGGATGACGTCGAGGACGGTCCCTCCGGTGTGCTGGCGTGAAATCGGCGTGTCAACATCGAGACCGGCGTTGCCCCGATAGTAAATTTTCCAGAAAGCTTCAGCTTCGATCGTCCGCCCGTTCGTGAAGTACTCGTCCATGGCTGTGCGATATTCCTGCCGAGAGTTCTGCGGGGAGTCACCGAGTCGGACAATGCCGGTCACCTCACCGGCGGTCGCCTCGATGTGGAGTTCGACCCCATAGCGGTGCAGCTCAAGTCGCAAACCCGGAAGTGCATGGTCGGTCTGTGCATTACGGATGATGAAACGTCGACCTCGTCGATTCGCATGTGCTCCGAGGAGGTTGACGAGTACGTGGCCGGTGACCAGCAGGCTCTGACCGTGGTTGTCGATGATGAGGCTGTCGTCGCCGTCCTCGCTGCACGGAGCGCGCCACGGTCCAGCCTGCCCCGTGTCCGAATCAACGTCCCGAATCAGGAGCTCTCCGAAGGCAGTCGCTGTCCGAAGATCGGCGACTAGCGCCGTGTTGAAGAACTCTCGGGCACCGTGCCATGCACCGAAAGGTAGGTTGAGCGCCTGATAAGCACGTCCGGCCATCAGTCGCATTTCACGATATTTGAATCCGATCGCTTCTGTCGCATGTTCACATGGCGGCGAGATAGGCGACTGTGTCGGAGTGAGGACGACCGTCGCACCAGGTGCCGTCTGTGCAGACGCATCAGCCCCATGCGCCGTGATCGGGGTAGTGATCGCGCTCGGCGAAGGAGGCTGGGTAGCAGAGGAACGGCCAGAAGCAGCGGCGGGCTTTGAGTACGACCACCACCAAGTGGCTGGATCGGCATCAGCGATTTCGTCCCGATATGGTGCGCCCTCGAAAATCAGCCCACGCACATCCCTGCCCATGTGGTCTTCGGTGCGATCCAGACCGTGAATGAAGGAGTTGATGAAGCGGATCACCCAGACCGGCACGAAGTCCGAGTCGTGAGGATCGGCGTGGGCCGTGGCATAGGGCTTGTCGGCCAGTGCCACAACCAGCCGGGCGATGTATTCGAGTTCCGGCCGGTCAGCGACGAGAGCGCCGATCGTCGTGGTCAAAACATCGTCGACTTCCTCGATCGCACCTCTGAGCGCACGTACTTGGTCGGGATAACTCTGGACGAGCTCATGCGCGTACGGAACCTCCTCTCGCGGTCCGGATCGCGGCTCTTCGGCGGCTCGAGACTGGTACCACACCCGATCCCGGTCGTCCTCGTCATTGAGCGGTATCTCCAATGCCCACCGAAATGGTCCTTCGAGGAATCCCAGGACCTCCTTGAGCGTCATCTGCGGATCCAATTCCAGGCGCTCGTCGAAAGTCAGGCTGGTTTGAGCGATCTCGTCACAGTAGTCGGAGTCGAGCTCCATGATTAGTGCATTAAATGAATGCAGAGCTTCGCTGCTTACCTGTGTCGCGGCTTCTGAATGAATCGTGCCAAGCACCGTCTTTCCAGCCGCGAGGCTGATGTCGCCGCGCACACCTGCCCGAACCTTAGCGCGGATGCGTCGCAGATCAGCCACCATCTCCATATTGCTGGTGAAAAATCGATATGAAGTAGGCAGGAAAGCCCTATATCGGATCGTCCTGTTGAGGTGGTCTTCAAGCAAGGAGAGCTTCTCCGGGGTGCTCGCCTCCGGGTCCTCGAGTATATGCGCCAAAACGTCGAGATAGGCTGCGATATAAGAATTGACGAGAACCGGCCGGTTATAGAACAGCATGGCCAGGCCGAGCGCCGAGCCGTTGCCGACTCCCAGGGTCCTCTTCACCTCCTTGTCCAACCTCACTGCCATATTCGGCGAATCGATCCGTGCCAGCTCTTCCACAAGGTCGACGGAGAGTTCGCGCATGAGGTACGCGGAGAGCATCTGCGCGTGATAGGACGTCGCCAAAGGGTGCCCTTTGGGGATTGCGGCGAACGGGATCGTTCCGAACGTTCCGTTACCGTCCAAGCCGGTATTGCGCATGAGGTAACCGACCTTGTGCAGCTCCTTGACGTCCGGTTGCCTCCCTTCCGAAAGCGCATTGCGTACCTCTCCGAATATCCGCAGGCTCTGATTCGACCGAAACCACACGAGAGTGTTCGGAGTCGCACGGCCTTCGTAGAGTCGAGGAATCTCTTCCCGAGTGGCACGCACCTGCTCTGACGTCGCCACTCCATCCAGAAGGGCTCCGATCATGTCCCAACTGGTTCCTATGATTCGACCGGTTCGGTTATTGCCTTGTGGTTCCTGAAGGAAGGCGATGAATGTGAGCGGACCTCCGGGAGTTGTCACGGCATAGCGGATCTGCCCATTGCCCCGTGCATCGAGTTCGAAGAGTTCTCTCTCAATGGTCCATTTCTCTCGAATCATCTTCGCCATGAAGCTCCGCGATGCAGAGAGCCGATTCGGCTGCATTGCCCCGAGATTGCGGGGATCCATCACTGCGTGCGGGTCGAAAGAAATTGTCGAATCAGTCTGTGCCACGGTGCACTTACCCTTCGCTATTGTCAATTATTAATTGACGTACATAAATTTTGTGTTGACGTATTTTGAGATTAGCAAAGAAGGGTCCTCGCTGACCAGAGCCTGATGACAACTTTTTCGAGTTGCACCCTGACCCAGACGGTCGCGCTCTCGCCCGATGACAACCGTGGCTCTCCGTGTCGGCCGCAGCGTTAGGAATCAACGCCCAGCTCTTCCACTGTTCGCGTCGGCGACGAAAGCCGATTACCTTCTCGGCGTGGGCCTCGCGGTCGTCGCTGCCGGAGGCTCGAAGATAGCTATTGGAGAATAATCACGCCGCCGCATGATGGGAATCAAGCAGGTGCCGACTCCCTAGTTCCAAACAGCTCTCAACCTGAGTCAACGACCCCACAGCCCGGACCGAAAGGAATATCGCCAACAATGAATACGATGAAGATCGCCGTCATCGGCGGAGGAATCGCTGGTGTCACCACCGCTTACGGTCTGGCGCGCCGGGGCGCGGCCGTCACCCTGATCGACGATGCCGCATCAGGTCAGGCGACAGCTGCCAGCGCCGGGATCATCGCTCCCTGGGTATCTTCGTCGAGCGGTGCCTTCTATGAAGCGTACTCAGCCGGAGGCAACTACTACCCGGAGTTCCTCGCAAGGCTCCATGACCTGGGGATTCCCGAACTGGGATACAGGCGCTCCGGCGCCCTGATGGTCTCGCGAGACGAAGCAGAACTCGACGCCGTCGAAGACCGGGTAGCCCAGCGCATTGCTGAGTCCGGTTCCGTCGCAGGAACGCTGGAGCGCGTAGACAGCACACAGGTCAACGAACTGTTTCCCGCCCTGTCCCCCGAACTGACGGGTTTGTACGTCTCCGGCGGCGGACGGGTCGACGGCCGCGTTCTCCGGAATGCGACGTTGAGTGCCGCAGTCCTTCTAAGGGCCGAGCACTGCGAGGACGCAGTGATCGCGATCAATCCCCTCGGCGACACCGGATGGCGAGTGCAGACGATGCGCGGTCCGATCGACGTTGACTCTGTCGTCGTGGCAGCAGGGGCAAGAACTCCAGAACTGCTGCTTCCCCTCGATGTGAACTGCGCTGTGAGCCCCCAACGCGGACAGATCACGCATCTGAACCTTCGTGGAGTGAACACTTCACAATGGCCGACGGTCCACCCCTTCACACCCAACTACATGACCCCGTTCGATGATGGCAGGATCGCAGTCGGCGCAACCCGCGAGATCGGGAGCGGCTACGATCCCCGCGTCACCGCCGCAGGACAGATGCAGGTCCTCCAGGACGCTCTGAGCCTGGCGCCGGGGCTGGCCGATGCCACCGTCATCGAGACCCGGGTGGGCATCCGCCCCATGGGCGAAGACAACCTGCCTATCGCCGGAGAGGTGCCAGGCAGATCAGGCCTATGGACTATGACGGGCTACGGCGCGGGCGGGCTGACTCTCGGGCCACTGCTGGGCGATGCCGTCGCCCGCAGCATCCTGGGAGATCCCGCGCCGGAGTTGGCTGCATTTCCCACTGCCATGCCGATGTGACGGCGCCCTCTGATCGACCGGCTAGGGGGGGGCGTGAGCGCAAGAGGGCCGTCCGATCGGCCCAGCAGCTTTCCGGATCACCTTCGGCACAGATGCCACTGCGTTACCTTCGCCGTACAGCAGGCGCTCACCCCTTGCGCATCATAAAGACCGTCACCGAGCTTCCAGCAAGATCGATCCTCAGCTTTCCGTCCTCCGCCTCGTCACTCGTGGAAGGCGACGCACCCGTCGAGTCCACCGCCGCCTCCCCAGTGAACGGCACATCAGCCGGAAGCGGATTCGCAGGCACCACCTGAGTCGCGCTCTTCACATCGTTCGACTCCCCGTACACCTGCAAAGCCGACGAAACACTGAACCCCAACGGCATAGACAGCGTCACAGGATTCCCACCCACCGAAGCCGCGTCATTCGCATTGATCACCGTCGTGACCAGGGTTCGACCATTGTTCTTCACCACGGTGTAGGCGCTCATAGTCCCGCCCCCAGACACCGAAGTCTTAGTGAAATGCCCGCCGACACTGGGCACGAGCAGCCGCAGCCCGAGCATGTTCGGCCTCACCTGAAACTCATTCGACCGGTCCCCGTGATCGGCCGGGTCGCAGATGAGCGACATCGGCGCTCCCCCTTTGCAGGCTCCGAGCATCGAATGCATGGCCATGCGTTCGACTCCCAGGCTGGCCGCGTACATCGTGTAGTCGGCAGCCCACAACGCCGAGGCGTTCGTCAGTGAGGTGTCGTTCGTGCCCGGGCAGCTCGTCGGCCCGGTCTCCTCTAACCACAGCGGCAAATTCGCGGCGTCAGCCTTCGATTTCCCGATGCCGAGGTTCTTCTTCGCAGCCTCTTTCGCTAATGGGTCGATGAGTTTCGCCGCCTGCGGACCGCGACCGGGCACCTTTGAAGCGTCGCATTCGTAGAGCTGATACCAGTGCTGGGAGATCGCGGTCTTGTTCTTGACACCGGAGGCGGCGAATGCGTCCATCCACGCCCCGTCGTAGACATCTGGGCCGATGATCGGCGCATCGGGCCGTTTGGCATGGATCGCCTTGGCATACGCCTCAAGCTGCTCCACGTATTCGTCCTTGTTCCACCCCTTGCCGCGCACAGCTCCACTGGGCACATCTTTGACGGTGTACCCGTTCGGTTCATTGCCGATAGCCAGACCGACAAGGGAATCGCCGAGGATGTCGACCGCGTGCGCGGCCATGTCCGCTCCGCGTCCCGGATCGAAGGCGCCCAGGGGGACGCCGATGGTGACAGACGAACCGGTGGCGTCGACGAGCTTCTTCAGACGTTTGAAGTCATCAGGGGTGATGGTGACCTTCTCACCGTGCTTCGGCTTCTCACCCGTCGACGTCCAAAACGTCCTCCGGTCGAGGGCATTGCCGCCGAACCGCAGCGCCGGCGACCCGAGCGTCTTCAGCTGCTCGTCAAGGTTGGACTGCGCCGGATCGAGCCGGGGGTCGGCCAGGTCGGTCGCTTCGAAGGAGACCCCGATATTGTCAGCGGTCAGCCCGGCCCCGGCCCGCTCTGCCGTCGCAGTGACTGCGGCGGCCTCACCGGAGACATCACCGGCAAACAACTGCTCGAATTCGGTCGGAGTGGGGCTCGGCTCCGGAGCCTGACCAGACGACGATGACCCGCCCGAATCGAACCACGAACACCCCGAGAGAACGAAGACGAGCGCCACGGCGCCGCCCTGGATGCTCCTTCTGAGGTTCACTTCGATAACTCTGCCCTGTCCCTGCGGAATCAACAACCTCCACAGTCCCTTTCGAAACATCACCCGCCCCGCCGATTGCCGAACGCAGGCGAGGTTGCCTCGTCCGATGCCTTGACCACGACGAGCACGATCGCTTCAATTGATACTATGTCTCATAACTCTGCCGCCTCTGCTTCTCGCCGGGGTCGTCGCCGGCGCCTTCTCGTTGGAACCGCGATCACCCTTATCGTTCTGTTCGTGTTTGCCTACGGCGTCAAGCGGGTGATTCAGACGCGTTCCTGGCAGGTGGCCGGAGAACTCGTCAGCCGGGTCGAGACCGATGAACGTATCGTGGCACTGACATTCGACGACGGCCCCACCGACGCCGATGCCGATGCCGTCCTCGACGTGCTCGCTGACCGTGATGTGCCAGCAACGTTCTACGTCAACGGCAAAGATGTCGAAGGCAATGCTTCGACCATGCGGCGGATCATCGCGGGCGGGCATGAGATCGGCAACCATACGTGGAATCATCGGCGCATGGCATTCGTCTCCCCTTCAACAGTTGCCGAGGAGATCGAACCCACCGATGATGTCATTCGCGCTAGTGGATACGACGGGCCCCTGACTTTCCGGCCCCCACACGGTCAGAAGCTCCTCACCTTGCCGCTCTACTTGGCAAAGCGTGACCGCCTCACGGTGACTTGGGACGTCGCCTACGAAGACTGGTCAGGCAGCCCTCAGAGCAGCGGCGACATCGTTGATGCAACTGTTGAGAACACTCAGCCGGGATCGATCATCCTTCTGCACCCCTGGTTCGGCAGAACCAGCACTCAGAAGTCGATCGGCCCCGTGATCGATCGGCTGAAGGAGCAGGGGTACGGCTTCGTCACGGTCTCGGAGCTCATCGGATGAGGCCCCGTGCCACCAGCCGGGATCACATCGACGACATCGCGCTCAAGCTCTTCCTCGACCGCGGTTATCCCAATGTCACCACCGATGACCTGATCAGAGAATGTGGTGTATCGCGGCCGACCTTCTTCCGCTATGTACACTCGCGTGATGCGCTGGTGCTTGATCACATCGCAGCATTCGGCGAACAGGTGGCACTCCTAGTGCGCAACAGCGATTGTCAATATGCCTGGGAAGTGCTGCGCGAGGCAATGTGCGGAGCAATCGAATCACTCGATCCGAATTCGCGAGCGGGCATGGCATTTCGCATCCTGCAAGCCTCACCAGGCATCCGTTCGTCAGCTCTTGAACTCACCCGCGCCTGGCGAAGCCAACTCACAGAAGCGCTCGTAGCCGAATCGCACTTTGGCGGTGATGCGGAACGAAGCGAGGCAGCTGCCGCCATGGCGATCGGTCTGTTCCAGATGACATGGGCGAGGCCCCGAGCAAGCACTGAGGTTCTCCGGAACGCGTTCGACGAAGCACCCTCCCTGACGACGATACGTCCTGACCAGAACTGAACAGTCCTCTCGAAACACCTCTCCACCACCTCGACGCCCACTGTCCGTATCCCCACCCGCCGAGGCGGCCGCCACGCGGCCGTGGCATCGTAGTGGTGGAGACCATGCCACCTGAGGAGGGGAATCGCAGTGCCCGACAATACCGGCAGTTCCTCCCTCACCCCCATCCGCGGAGCCTTGGGTCTGTCGGTGGCGATGGGCATGGGCCGGTTCTTCTACACCCCGGCCCTGCCGCTCATGGTCGCCGCCCTGCACTGGAGTTCCGCTCCCGGCGCATGGATCGCGACGCTCAACTACGTCGGCTACTTCATCGGCACACTCGTCATTGCTCAAGGCTGGGTCGAACCCAACCGGTTCGTCTACCGCCTCAGCCTCATCGTCTCCTCCGTGGGCCTGGCAGCGGTGGCCCTGACCCCGAACCTCGTCTGGCAGGGCGGCATCCGCACGATCGCCGGCATCGCCTCGGGGCTGATCTTCGTGTGCGTGACCCAACGCATTCCCGCGAACTCCCGCAAACCGCGCGACGGCGGCATCTCCTACGGCGGGGTCGGCTTCGGCATCCTCGTCTCCGGAGCCATCGTGCTGGTCGCCGGCAATTTCGCCGATTGGCGCCAGCTGTGGCTCATCTGCGCGGCCGCGTCCGCTGTCTTTTCCACCATCGCCTGGACCTGGCCGATCCCCGCCCGGCTCCCACCACATATCACCCCCGCCGAGGCGGCCGACCCGATCGAACCAGACGATCCGACCGCGGCCGACACCGTCACCCCTTTCGATGCCAACCGCCGCAGAGCCATGGCCATCCTCTCCACCGGCTACTTCTTCCAAGGCGGCGGCTACATCATCATCGGCACCTACCTCGTCGTGCTCGCCGGACCAGTCTTCGGAGCGACCGCGGCCGCCTCGACGTGGTTGATCGCCGGGATCGCGACGGCAGCGTCTCCCCTGACGTGGTCAGCGGTCGCGGCCCGCATCGGCACGGTCAAAGCTCTGACTTTCTGTTACTGCCTCCAGGTCTTCGGTGCCCTGCTCGCCGTCTTCGGGTCCTCACAGGTCGTGCTCATCATCGCCGCAGCCCTCTTCGGCTTCACGTTCGTCGGCGTGGTCATGATGACGATTGGCGTCGGCACACAGATGGGTGTCGCGAACGCCTCGGCGAAGCTGACGTCCTGGTACAGCATCGGTCAGATCGTCGGTCCCGCCGTTGTCGCAGCGGCCCTGAGCGAGCAGATCGCTGCTGCCTTCGTAGCCTCGGCGATCGCGTTGGCCATCGCGATGGCGCTGACGCTGGTGGGGGTCCTCGCCGGCAACGTCGAGCGCTGACGCGCGCCGGGGCGACTCTCCGTCAATCATCCACGCAGAGCCTCCCTCACTACCGACCCGCCGACGAACACCCCGCTAGGCCGCCGGAGACTCAGATAACCGGACGTTTCTGCGCGTACCCGGTCGCCCGAGCGAACACCTCGGCGATGCGCAATAGGAGGGCATCGTTGCCGGCGGCGGTCACGAGCTGCAGACCCACCGGCAGCCCCTCGGGGGTGAACCCGGCCGGCACGGACAGGCACGGCAGGCCCGTGGCCGAGATCGTCGTCGCCGCCCTCATCCAGTCGAGGTAGTTCGGGGTGAGCACACCGGCGACCTCGGTGGGAAATTCGAGATCCGCGTCGAAGGGCGCGACCTGCACTGCCGGGGTGATGAGCACATCATGGGTGGCGAAGAAGACCCGCTGCGAGGCCTCGAGCCTTGCCCGGGCGGCATTGGCTGACTTGAAGTCGGTGAAGGTCAGCGCGGTGCCCTTGTCGACGTTGCACACCATCGCGTCCTTGATCTCTAAACGGTGGGCATCGATGAGGTCGGCATAGGCGGTGGCGAAGTCGAACGCGCGGGTGGCCTGGAAGACCTCCTCTGCGTCGCTGAGGTCAGGCACCGCCTCCTCGACGACTGCGCCGAGGTCGGCGAACGTCTGCGGGTGCGCGGCGATGACGTCGAGCACCCGAGACTCTACCGGCAGACCGAGTCCCAGGTCGGTGCTCCACCCCACCCGCACCCCGGTGAGGTTCTCCAGCGCCGAGACGGCCGGTTCATTATAGCTGCCGTCGACCGGCAGAGAGCCGGGTACGGCGGGATGAGGGCCGGCGACCGCGCGCATGAGCAGTCGGATGTCGGCGACGGTGCGGGCGAGGAATCCCTGACGCGACATCCACGTCCACGGGTTGAGAGCGGATACCACGGGGATCCGTCCGTGCGAGGGCCTGTAGCCGATGAGGTTGCAGAACGAACCCGGTGTGCGCAACGACCCGCCGGTGTCGGAGCCGTCACCGACCGGCTGGATGCCCGCTGCGATCGCCGCGGCCGCACCGCCGCTGCTTCCGCCCGCCGAGGTAGTCGGGTCATAGGGGTTACGCGTGGTCCCGAACAGCGGATTGAACGTGTGGGAACCGGCGGCGAATTCCGGGACGTTGGTCTTGCCGGTCGAATTCACACCCGCCGCCTGCAGCCGGTCGATGAGGACGGCGCTGGCGGTCGGCACATTGTCCTTGAACAGCGGTGAGCCGAAGGTCGTGCGGATACCGGCGGTGGGGATGCTGTCCTTGTGGGTGAGCGGCACCCCGAAGAGTGGGGGCAGATCCCGCCCCTCGGCACGGGCGGCGACGAACTGTGCGTCGGCGGCAGCGGCGCGTTCCCGCGCAGCCTCGTCGACTCGGGTTACGACCGCGTTGATAGACGGGTTGACGGCGTCGATGCGCGCGAGGTGCCCCTCGAGAGCCTCCGACGGCGAGAGCTGACCCGTGCGGATCGCAGTGGTGAGTTCAGTGAGATCGAGATCGGCGTATGCGGTCATGAGGGCCTCTCCTATGCGTAGTCGCGGCGGTTGGGACAAGTCTGCGTCCATCGTGCCCATACACAGTCCACCAGACGGAATATCGGCGAAATCGGTCACGGATGTGGCCGAATCGCGCATCCGCGCCCAGCAAGCCCATCAGCTCCCCGAAGACCCACATACTGTGACCCAAGTCTCATGGCTATCGGACCGAACCATGAGCACCGTGACCGCACACACGAGGAGACACGATGCCCGCACCCTCACCATCAGATCCGCGCAGTACGGGCGAGGCGATCACCGCCTCGGCGCCGGAACCCGCCCCTCGCACCAGAACCGACCAGCCGCGGATGGGACGTCTCTTCCGCGGCCTCGAGGCGGTTGAGCGGGTGGGCAACCTGCTGCCCCATCCGTTCTGGCTGTTCTGGGTGCTCGCGGCGATCCTCGGTGTGATCAGTGCGATCCTCGCCGCAGCCGGCGTCGAGGTGATTCTGCCGGGAACAGACGAGACCGTGGCCGTTAAGAGCCTCCTCTCTGTCGAGGGAGCGGTCATGGCCGTGGATTCGGCGATGGAGAATTTCGCCGGATTCGCTCCCCTGCCCGTGGTCGTCAGCGTCATCATCGGGGTGGCCGTGGCCGAACGCAGCGGTGTCCTCGATGCTCTGCTGCGGCTGACGATCGTGCGCCTGCCCGCCCGCTGGGTGACCTTCGCGGTCGCGTTCACGGCGATGATCTCTCACGTGATGTTCGATGCTTCGTTCATCGTTCTCCTCCCCTTGGCTGCTCTCGCGTTCAAGGCCGTCGGCCGGTCCCCGGTCCTCGGCATCGTCGTCGCCTATGCCTCGATCTCCGCCGGCTACAACGCCTCTCCCCTGGTCACGCCCTCCGATGCGATCATCTCCTCGCTGACGACCACGGCGGCGCAGATCGTCGACGCCGATTACGTCGTGACCCCCTTGGCGAACTACTTCTGGGCGATCGCGTCCTCGGTGATCCTCGCGATCACCGTGACCCTCGTCGTTGAACTCGTGCTCGCCAAACGTCCGGGCCTCGACTCGGACGTCGACCCCGCCACCGTCGAGGAGGATGCCCGCCTTGAACTCACGGCAGTGGAGAAGAAGGGCCTGCTGGCCGCCTCGACGACGCTGTTCGTCCTCGCGCTCGTCATCGTCGCCATCCTCGCACCGACGAACTCACCTTTCCGCGGTGAGGACGGCGGCATCGTCGACTCGGTGATCCTGGCAAACATCGCCGTGGTCATCGGGTTCGCGTTCATGCTCGTCGGCATCGTCTACGGACGTATCACCAGGACCATTCCGAACCTGCGGGCGGTTCCGGACGCGATGGCCGGCGGCATGGGCACCCTGGCGCCGGTGCTCGTCCTCTTCTTCGCGATCTCCCAGTTCCTCGCCTACTTCAAGTGGACGGGCATCGGATCGGTCCTCGCTGTCGGGGGTGCCGATGTGCTGCGTGGATCGGGAATGCCCCCGCTGGTCATCCTGCTCGCGATCATCGTCCTCGTCTCGGGCCTCAACTTCATCGTCACCTCGGGGTCGGCGATGTGGTCGATCCTCGCGCCGGTGCTCGTGCCCATGCTCATGTACATCGACATCCCACCGGAGACGACGCAGCTCGTCTTCCGCATCGCCGATTCGTGCACCAACGCGGTCACACCGATGAGCGGATACTTCGTGCTCGCGCTGGGGATGATGCAGCGGTACCGGAAGGATGCGGGCATCGGCACGTTCATGTCCTTCACGATCCCCCTCGCCTTCACCATGCTCGCGGTATGGGTCGCCCTCTTCATCGTCTGGTACCTCCTCGGACTGCCGATCGGACCAGGAGTCGGCATCCGCTGACATCCCGGCTGACGGCTTCGGCGCTCAGACGGGCACCTGCGCACTGCTCAGTAGAGGCTGCGGCCCCTCTGGTCCGTATCGCGCAGGTGCCCGCTGCGTTTGACCGCGGCGACGAGGTGGGCGGAGTCGAGGGAACGCACGCCGGTGGTCCATTCCGGGGAGGAGATGAGGGTATGGAGTTCGTCGATGCTGCGGCCGACCACGTGGGCGAGCAGGATATCGTCTCCACCGAGGGCCGCGAGGTACCTCACCGCACTGCCGCGCAACAGACTGTCGATGACCTGGACGGAGCTGCCCGGCACGCAGTCGAGGCGCACGATCGCCTCATGGGAGAACCCGAGGTCCTCAGGTTCGACGACGACGCGCAGTCGGGAGTAGTGGTTGTCCTCGAGCCAGGCCAGGCGTCTGCGCACCGTGTTCTCCGACAGTCGGGTGCGGGCGGCGAGTTCGGCCGTCGGTGTTCTGCCGTCTGCCATGAGCAAACGCAGCAGCTCCCGGTCCTGCGGTGAGATGTCGGGGTCGACGCTGACGATAGGGAAACCGGTGCGGCCGGCGGTGTAGCCGAGTCTCGCCTGCTCCTCGGGGGTGAGGATGTCGGGGATCCATTCCCGCACTGAGCGCAGGACCCGACTGGCACGGCGGACCTGCAGGTCGGCGAGCCCCGGTGTGGCGGGCAGCTCGTCGAGGAAGAGCCTCTCGAGGCCTTCGTCGTCGACGCGCAGTTCCGCCAGCACTGGCCACCGACCGGTCAGAGCGTAGGCGAAGACGCAGTCGGGTCTTGCGGCGAGAGAGCGCAGCACCGTCCGGGTGGTGTTGATGACCGGGCGGCAGAAGGCGAGCGCCGTGCGGGTGGGGCCGTTGACTCCGACGACCCGGATGGTGCCGGTGGCGATGAGGTCCGAACCCCGGCGCGTGACCGAGCGGGCGGGCTCGCCGATGGCATCGGCGATCATCGCCCAGGTGGCGCGGGGGCGGATCTGCAGGGCGGAGATGATCCGCCTGTCCAAGGTCGAGAGTCTGCCGCCCCCGGAGCCGTCGTCCCGCTCGCCCAGTCTTTGTGCCATGACGTGATTCTACGGCCGTGAGAGACGCGGGATGGCACAGGTGGGCGCCGTGGCCCAGGTCGGAACGCTGGCGGGGAATATCGATCGTTGACCCGCCGAGGTGGCATATCAGCAGTCGAGCATGTCAGACTACGTAGGCGATTGCTCATTCAATGATCGCTTGATCAGCGAATTGGCACACCAACTACGACAGCCTCCCCAGAGGAGCGCGGAGGAACCGAAGGAGCTATCTCCCATGACAGAAACTTCTGGGATCACAGGTCATTGGGACATCGATCCCTCACATTCTCGACTGGGATTCTCCACACGCCACGCCATGGTCTCGCGTGTGCGCGGAGCGTTCAATCATGTCTCCGGCTTCGCCGACATAGCCGAGGACCTCGCCGATTCGACCGCCGAGGTCATCATCCAGACCGTCAGCGTCGACACCCGCAGCGAGGGACGCGACGAGCACCTGCGCTCGGCAGACTTCTTCGACGTGGAAACCTACCCGGAGATCCGGTTCGTCTCCTCGGCCATCGACGAGGTCGACGAAGGCTCCTATATCGTCACCGGTGAGCTGTCGATCCGTGACATGACGAAGACCGTGTCGATTCCCCTCGAGCTCATCGGCGTCGAATCCGACCCCGACGGCAACGTGCGCGCAGGCCTGGAAGGCTCCCGCCGCATCGATCGCAAGGACTGGGGCGTAACCTGGAATGCGAAGCTCGATTCCGGCGGCGTGCTCGTCAGCGACAAGATCACGCTGGAGTTCGAGCTCTCCCTCATTAAGAACCTCGCCGAGGCGGCCCCCGCCGATTCGTCCGAGACCGCCGTCCAGGCCGAGGCCCCCACCGAAACGCCGGAACCTGCCGCCGAGGCCGCCCCGGCGCCCGAAGTCCCGGAGTCGGTGACCCCGACCCCGGCTGCCGAGACTGCCGCACCTGCTCGGACGGCACCGGAGAGTGCGGCACCGACGGTTCCGAACGCAGAATCTGCAAGCGCGGAGTTCCCTCCCCCGCCACCGGTCAAGCCAGCCGAAACTCGAGCTGACAAGCCGGCAGAAAAGGCACCGGAGACCAAGCAGTCGGGTGATCAGTCGTCCGGAAGCGCGTTCGGAAAGCTCTTCGGCCTCCGCTGAGAACTAACCGGCTGAGACGCCGTCAGAGCCAACTCCAGGCCACTCGCCGTAACCGCGTCGGAAGAGGGCAACCAACGCGTCGCCGAAGGCCACGTTTAGCCGAGTCAACGGGCGGGAAGCAGCCTCTCTCCGGCCCCTGTGTCGGACTGCGGGCAACTCGGCGAGCAATCAATTTCGTGGATAGAGTCTCTTCATGTCTTCCCGCAGAAATTCTTCGGCTATCGATGCCATCGCCGATGCCTACTTCGACGATCTGTGTGTCCTCTCCCCGTCGATCTCACTGTTCCTCGGGGCCGAGAACCCGCACGGTTTCGACGACTACTCCCCCGAGGGGCTGAAAGCTGCCAACGACCTGCGCGCTCGCACACGGGCCAAGGTCGATGCTGCAGAGGCGTATGGGCTTACGACGAGCAGCCTCGATGAGACCGATCTCGTCACCATCGACGCGATGCGCGAACGGTTGGGCACCGCCACGGACCTCTTTGAAGCGGGCCTGCAGCACACTGTCCTCAATGTCATCGAATCGCCGGTCCAACAGATGCGAGACATCTTCGATCTCCTGCCCACGGACTCCACAGCAGGTTGGGAGACCGTCTCTGCCACCATGGCCGCATTGCCGGGCTCGATCGAGGGTTACCGAGAATCACTTCGATATGCGCGGGACCAGCTCGGCCGAGTGCCCGCACGCATTCAGATTGAGCGTGTCGCCGACCAGTCAGAAGCGCTCAGTCAGGCTGACAGCCGTTTCACCACGATCGCCGCAGAGGCCACCAGCGCCACCGCGGAAACCCTCGCCCGCGAACTGACCGTCCACGCCGAAACCGCCAGAGAGTCCTTCGGCGACCTCGCCCGCTTTCTCCGAACCGAACTGGCCGGCTCCGCTCCGAAGAACGAAGCCTGCGGTCGGGAAGACTACACTTTGCTCTCACGCGAGTTCCTCGGCGCCGAGGTCGATCTGGAAGAGACCTACGCCTGGGCCCTCGACGAACTCGCTTCGATCGATGCGGAGCAGAGACGAGTCGCCAACAGCATCCACCCCGGTGCCGAACTCTTCGAAGTCATGCGGATGCTCGACAGCGATCCGCAACGCGCTCTCCATGGTACCCATGCTCTGCAGGAGTGGATGCAGACGGTCGCCGACGAAGCCATCACCGAACTCGGCAAGACCCAATTCGACATCCCGGAACCGCTGCGGACCATCGAGTGTATGATCGCACCCTCGGCCACCGGAGCGGTTTACTATTCTCAGCCCAGCGAAGACTTCAGTCGTCCGGGCCGGATGTGGTGGTCGGTGCCCGATGGTGTGACCGAATTTGCGACGTGGCAGGAGAAGACCACGGTCTACCATGAAGGCATTCCGGGCCATCACCTGCAGATGGGGCAGGCGTCCTACCTCGCCGATTCGTTGAACAAGTGGCGCCGACACGTCTGCTGGGTCTCCGGCCAAGGTGAGGGTTGGGCCCTCTACGCCGAACGCCTCATGGCCGAACTCGGCTTCCTCGACGAACCCGGCGACTATCTGGGTATGCTCGACTCCCAGCGACTGCGCACCTCACGAGTGATCGTCGACATCGGCTTCCACCTCGGCTTCAAAGCGCCGGCTCGCCTCGGCGGAGGCGTCTGGGACCGAGCCAAAGTGTGGGAATTCCTCACGCAGAACGTCGCCATGGACCGAACCTTCCTCGCGTTCGAACTCGATCGGTATCTCGGTTGGCCCGGGCAGGCCCCGAGTTACAAGATCGGTCAGCGGCTGTGGGAGGACATCAGAGACGAATCCCGCACCGCTGCGGGCGCGGGATTCGATCTCAAGGAATTCCACAGTCGTGCACTGAACCTCGGGTCGATCGGACTCGACCCACTGCGCAGCGCACTGCTGCGTTGAGCATGGCGCATCCATGCGCGGGGGTGCCCCTACCTGCGGCCCCGCCCTGCGGCCCGATGCGAACTTACTTGGTCTCCCACTCCCAGTAGTTCCAGAACATCGACGGATCGAGCGTCGTTGTCGATACGTTCGAGACCTTGTCCCCGTGGATCGTCAGTGACGGGTGCTGGAAGAGCGGCAACCCGAAAGCATCATCGACGAGCTGCTTCTCGACGTCTTTAGCCAGGGACGCCTGCTTGTCCGGGTCGATGGTCACTAGCATCTCATCGAGCGTCTTATTCAGATCCTTGTTGTCGTACCCGCTGTAGTTGTTCAGTGCGCCCTTGCGGTAGTACGAGTCCGACTCCGTCACCGCCGTCGTGCTCAGCGCCCATCCGAACAGCGAGGCGTCATAGGTCCCATCGCCGAGGCGGGTCCCCCAGTTGACGTCTCCGGCGTCCTCGACCTTGAAGCCGGCTTTCTCTGCTGATTCCTTGATCAGCGCGAACAGTTGGGATCGTCTGGCATTCGTGTTGTCGTAGAGGAAGCGCACGCTCGGTGCCTCGGCACCGGCTTCGTCCAGCAGCTTCTTCGCTCCGTCGATGTCGACCTCGTCGTAGTCCGAGATTCCGGACTCGGCGACGATATCGTCGTACAGCGGCGAGTCAGGAGCCTGATTGAATGAATCCCGTACCTCGGCCTCTTCGTTGAGAGGCTTGATGAGCCGATCGACGATCTCCTGACGTGGCAGTGATTTGAGGAATGCCTGACGGACCTTGAGCGCAGCGTCTTCGTCCCCGCCATAGCTGGCCGGGTCGAAGGGGCCGCTGTTGTCGAATGTGAGGTCGACGTGCTCGAACGTGGCGTCCTCGCCTGGCAGGATCGACACATCCTCGAGCTTCTCCGCAGCGGAGAGGACATCGGCCGTCGACTGCGGCTGGGTCAGGTCGACCTCGCCATTTTCGATCGCCTGGACCATGGCCATCGGGTCACCGTTGTAGCGGATCGTCACAGTATCGATCTTGGGTTCGACCGATCCGGTGTAGTCCTCGTCGCGGGACAACGTCAGGTACTGCCCCTCTTCGAAGTCGGTGATCTCATAGGGCCCGTTGTGGACGAGCAGGTCTTTGTTCTCCGGCATCGAGGTGAAGTCGAAGCCGGTGTTCCAGAAGTTCGAGATCTTCGACAGAGCGTTCTTGTCGTTGGATTCGATCGCATCGAGGATCGCTTCCTTGCCCTCTTGTGGGTCGGTGTTGCCCAAAGCATTCTTGGCCACGATATGTGCGGGCACTCCCGAACCGTAGGCTCCGAGTCCGAATTCGGTCTCCCAGTCGGCGAAGGGTTTCGAGTATGTGAACGTCAGGGATTTGCCGTCCTCGCTGATTTCCGGGAAGTCGTCGATCAGTGGGGCGCCCACTGCCGAGGAGTCGAAGAAGACTGTGCCGTCGGGATTGTCCTGCAGGGTGCCGTCATCGTCACGGTTGTCGTCGACGGTATTGAAGTGCTGGGATCGTGCCGCCCAGGTCAAAGCGAGGTCTGCTGCGTCAACCGGAGTTCCGTCCGACCAGTTTGCGTCTTCGCCGAATGTGTACTTGACCTTCAGCGGGTCGTCGGAGACCTTTTCCACTTCGCCGAGGGCACCATCGTGCAGTTCGAGTTCGTCGTCGTAGTACTTGAAATTGTCATTGCTCATATAGGCGACGATGGTGTTGGCGACGGCATTGCCGTCCATCGTCATGTCATTCATCGACCGGAAGGCTTCGTTCCATCCGATGTTGAGCACCGATCTGCCGCCGCCTGAGCTGTCGTCTGCGCCTCCCGGAGGAGTGCATCCGGTGATGACGATCGCCGTCGCAGCGGCGAGACTTCCAGCGATGAAATGCTTCTTCACATTGTCCTCTGTTTCCTAGTGATCTTCTGTGGGTGGAGCAGATCTGCTGTGCCGCGCTTATTGCGGCTGTCCTCACATAGCGTTTGCGCTCTGGAGCTGTCTCACTCCGGCCGGAGCGCTGACGCGCAGAAGGAGCGCGAATGCCTGGTCGACGAGGATGGCGAGTACGGCGACCCAGATGGCGCCGGCGATGACTCCCTCCATCCCGTAGGCGACCTGGTTGAGGATGACATCGCCCAGGCCTCCGCTGCCGGCGATCGTGGCGATGGTCGCCGAGCTCACCGTCAGCACCGCGGAGGTGCGGATGCCCGCGATGATCATCGGCAGCCCCAAGGGCAGTTCGACCTTGAGCAGCACCTGACCGGGTGACATGCCCATACCGCGAGCAGCGCGAGTGAGGTCACGGTCGATCGAGTCGACAGCTTGGAAGGCATAGCTGAGGATCGGCGGAAAGGCGAGCAGGAACAGGGCGATCATCGCGTTGAGCATGCCGATGCCCACGAAGCCGATTAGGATCGCGATGAGCGCGAGACTCGGCAGGGCACGACCGATGTTGGTCACGCTCACAGCGAGGAACTCGCCGCGGTGGGCATGGCCGAGCCAGACCCCGATGGGCACACCGAGGGCGATGGCCGCAAGCAACGGGATGAGGCTGATGACCAGATGGTCGCCGGTCTTGGTCAGGAGCAACGCGACGTTGTCGATCATGAAGGGGAAAGCTCCGAAGATGACGTGCATCAGTTCCTCACTTTCGTCCAGGGGGTGAGTCCTCTGCCAAGCAGGACGAGCAGACCGTCAAGCGCGAAGGCCAGCAGCACTGCAAGGGCTCCGGCTCCAACGAATTGCGTGTTGAATGGTGACGAGACTGCTTTGATGATCGGAGATCCCAGACCGTCGTCGATGACGAAAGCGGCGATCGTCGCGATGCTCACCGTGAGCACCGTGGCGATGCGTACCCCGGAGATGATCGATGGCAGCGCCAGTGGCAGCTCGACCTTGAGCAGCAGCTGATTGCGGTCAAGCCCCATGCCTGTCGCGGCCCGGCGCACGTCATCGGGGACGCCGGAGAGTCCGACGAGCACTGCCTGGAAGATGATGACGAGGGTGAAGCATACGAGCGCGATCTCGACTGTCAGCAGGCTCAGCCCGGTGAAAGGCACGAGCAGTTGGAACAGAGCCAATGGCGGCAGGGTGTAGAGGAAAGTCGCGGCCATGCCGATCGGTCCAGCCAACCACTTCTTTCGGTAGGCCAACAGTCCGGCGAAGAATGCGATGACGAAACCGATCGATACGGCGATGGCAACCATGACGATATGACTGAGCACTGGGGGCCAGAAGACGGTCGACCATTGGCTGATGAACCAGTCGGTGCAGAATGCTCCGTTGTTGATCACACAGTCAGAGGCCTGCCCGTAGTCGGGGATGACGGGGTCGCCGGCGGGGGCGAAGTCGCTCATGTTCTCACGCCTTCCCGGTCCTCTACGGCGACCGGCGGTGCGATGAGGTCGTGCAGGCTCACCTCGCCGAGGCGGTTGCCGCCTTTGTGGACGATGGCCCCCTCCGCCCGAGCAGCGGAGACTACAGACAGTGCTTCGCGCAGAGTCATTGTGGCCTCGACGTCGGGCCACTGCGCCGTCTCAGCACTCGCTCGGTCGCTGCGGCCGGGAACGATCTCGCCGACCGTCGTCAGCGCCAGACGTTTGAGTCCGCGCTCGGATCCGAGGAACTCGGCGACGAAGTCATCGGCCGGGTTCGACAGCACCTCGGACGGCGTGCCGAACTGAGCGAGTTTGCCGCCGGGCTTAAGGATGGCGATCCGGTCCGCCATCTTGATCGCCTCATCGATGTCATGGGTGACGAACAGCGTCGTCTTGCCCACCGCACGGTGAATAGCGAGGAATTCGTCCTGCACTGCGACCCTGGTGATCGGGTCGAGGGCACCGAAAGGTTCGTCCATGAGCATGACCGGCGGGTCAGCGGCGAGCGCCCGGGCTATGCCCACGCGTTGCTGCTGTCCACCGGAGAGTTGAGCCGGGTAGCGCGACAGCCAGGTCTCGACTGGGCTGAGCCCGACCAGTTCGAGCAGTTCGGCCGTGCGCGTACGGATACGCTCTTTGTCCCAGCCGAGGATGGTAGGGACTGTGGCGATATTGTGGGCAACCGTGTAATGGGGGAAGAGGCCGGACTGTTGGATCGCGTAGCCGATGGTCCGCCGCAGTTCGATGGCTGACTGGTCACTGATCGAGCGGTCGCCGATGCGGATGTCGCCGCTGGTGAGATCGACGAGTCGGTTGACCAGCTGTAAGGCTGTGGTCTTTCCCCCGCCGGAGGGTCCGACGAGGCAGACGAGTTCTCCGGCCTCGACCTCAAGATCGAGAGCGTCGAGAGCGGGCGCGGCCGCGCCTGGGTAGGTCTTCGTAGCTCGGTCAAAGGTGATCGAGGTTCCTGTGGAGTGCTGGGTCATTTCACATCATTCCGTTCTCGTCGAGGAACTCCTTCGCCACCTGTGCCGGATCGAGCCGGTTAATGGCGGAGGCCTCGTTCATCGCCTGGATCGCTTCCAGGGTGAGCAGCGACTGCAGTTCGTCGAGGAACTCAGAAGCATCGTCATCGAGCTCGGCGAAGGTGTCGTCACGGATGAGGGGGACGACGTTCTGGAATCCGAAGAGCTTCTCGTCGTCATCGAGGACGACCAGATCGCTGCGCAGCAGCTGCGGGTCGGTCGTGAAGACGTCTGCAGCGTCGATCTCTCCTCGCTCGATGGCCTGGTAGTTGAGCCCGATGCTCAGCGTTTTGAGTTTCATGTTCTCCAGCCCGTAGGTCTCCACGATGCCTTCGTAGCCCTGGCCTCCAGTGACATTGTCGGGGTAGGTCGAGTAGGTGAAGTCGCCGATCCCTTTGAGGTCGGACACGGTCGTCAGATCGTGCTGATCGGCGAAGTCTCGCCGCACAGCGATCGCGTTCTTATTCTCGAACGGTGTCGCCTCGAGCATCGTCACCTGGTTGTCTTCAGCCCACGTCTGTGCGAGATCGTAAGTCTGCTCAGCGGAGTCCATGAGCTTCTCTTCCCCCATGAAGCTGACGACCATGACTCCGGTGTACTCGGGGTAGAGGTCGATCTGGCCCGAGAGCAGAGCCGTGCTGATGATGTCGCTGGAGCCGACGTTCGTCTTGAGATCGACCGTGTAGCCGAGGTTCCTCAACCCCTGAGCGTAGAGCTCGCCCGTGATCCAACTCTCAGCAAATCCCTTCGACCCGACGGTGATCGGCCTTGTGCTCTTCTTCGCCCCCGACTGGTCACTGAGCTGACTGCTGGTGCATCCGCTCAGCGACGCGGCGGTCACTCCGAGCGCCCCCAGACCCAGCAGGCCTCGGCCGAGCCCAATCAGCGTCTGCCGTCTGTCGACATGTCGAATTTGTCCGAATGCGACCATTCCGCCTCAATTCAGATGGCGAGGGATGCTCGCCGAGGTGGTTCGAGTGTGGAATGGCTCCCCATCGAGGTAGGCGACGAGTTCGTTGGTGACGACGAAGTTCTCCGCGTCACCGCGCATCGTCGATCGAGTGCGCAGTTCGACGCCCCAACCCGAATCGACTGCTGCGTTGTCTGCAGCCTGCGCGTGGTTCGCCCCGATCTCCAGCGCCGGGCGCCGGTAGATGATCGTTCTTTCACATGTCGCCACAGGAGACTGCGGGTCGTTCTCACTGCGTGAGTAGGAGTCCCGCTCGTTGGTGTAGTAGAAGAGACCGTCGCTGAGGTCGGTCTGCCAATCCTCGGTCACCGTGGTCACGGTGGCGTTGCGGCCGACGAGGTCCCAACTCAGCTCACGGGTCATCGGCGCACCGCCCGCTTCGATGACGGACACCGGCGGGGTCGGCGGGGTGCCCAACTGTGCGGTCACCTCGGCGGTGGTGCGGGCGTCGTCGTCGACGGAGGCCACAGTGCGGATGGGCAGTGTCAGCTCGGGAGTGGAGTCGACGGTGATGAATGTGGTTTCCGGCGAGGGCCAGAGGTTGGGCCAGAAACTCGCGGAGATGCTCAAGCGCAGATGATGCCCTGGAGCGAACCGGTGCGCTGTGGCCAGGAGCGGGAAATCGACGGTGAGAGGAGTTCCCGGAGTGAGCGGTTCGGGGGTCTCGTGGCTCGAATGATGGGCGAGATTGAACAGTCCTAACGTGACCAGGCGTGAGCTGCCGTCGGGAGCGACATCGCACAGACGAGCCGCGATGACTCCTCGATCATGATCAGAGGTGAGCGTCGCTCGCACGGTCGGTGTGCCGACGATCTCCAGACCGCTCTCGACGTCCCAGTCGCAGGTGTAGGACCGAGCATCGTCTGCGGCCTGGTCTCCTGCCATCCCGGCGGGTTCGCCGAACTGCAGCCAGCTTCCTCCCTGGAAGCCCAGCAGCGAGGTGGAATCGAGCGGAGTGTGGTCGGAGATCTTCGCTTCGGAGGCGGGCATCACTGTGTCCGCGATCTGCGGGCTCGGCCAGGTCGACTCGGCGATCCATCGTCCCGGACGGTGCTCACGGTCGGAGTGGATCGGGGTGCTGTCGGGAACATAGGCGCGCAGCTGCGGCTGTTCGTCAACGCCGTTGTCGATCCCGCTCATCCACTTGTCCCACCACCGTACCGCTTCGGAGATGAAGTCGATGCCGGGGCCAGGAGCGGCCTGGTGGGGATAGTTGTGGGCCCAGGGTCCCAGCAGAGCGTGGACCGGTGGCGCGGCGGAGTCCGACTCACGCCGACGCTTGGCATTGTCCATGAGGCGGAACAGTGTTGTCCGGTATTCGTCGAGCAGTCCACCGACGGCCAATATGGGAACCTCGATAGCGTCAGGCGTCTCGCAGACCGATGCGTGCTTCCAGTAGTCGTCACGTCGCTGGTGTCCGAGCCAGTCCTCAATATTGACTGGAGCTTCGTCAATGCGTCGCTTCCAGTCGTCTTTCCAACCGTCGACCATCACCGCGGGGTCTTGGGGTCGGGCGTTGTACGCCCACATCGTCGAGGCCCAGGAGAGCATCTGGTCACCGACGATGGCTCCGCCGTTGTAGTGGACGTCGTCGGCATAGCGGTCATCGGTGGAGCAGATGGTGATGACGGCGGCGAGTTCCGGCGGCTGCAGTGCGGCAAGCTGCAGGCCGTTGAATCCGCCCCACGACTTGCCGATGACGCCGACTCTGCCGTTGCACCAGCCCTGTGCGGCGATCCATTTGAGTACCTGCAATCCGTCGTCGAGTTCCGTCGCCGAGTACTCATCGGTCATGACACCGGTCGAGTCGCCGCAGCCGCGAAGATCGACACGGACACTGGCATAGCCCGCGCGGGCGAACTCAGGATGGATCGTGTCATCGCGACCAGCGGTCATGTCATTCTTGCGGTAGGGAATGTACTCGAGAACAGCAGGAACAGCATCATCACCGAGATCTTCGGGCAACCAGACTCGAGCAGCGAGTTCGAACCCATCACTCAAAGTGATGCGTGTGTGTTTGATGATTCGAACCGGTCGAGGATCTTCGCGGTAACGATCGGCCGGGGCGAGCGATTCGGTGTGGGTGTCGTCGGGAAGTGCAGAGCTCTCAGTATTCGATGACATGGCATGCCAGTCTACGGACGCTCCTGAACCGCTGTTCAATACGCTCAAAGGCTGAGATGTGGCTGACAATATTCTCGCCGACCAGCGCGTTGATTGCCCGCGATGCGGCACCGGTGCCGCTGTGAATAATGTCCAGACCCGCTAGTGAGATCGGTACGTGCACGGTTCCCACCCGCAGCTACTATTGGTCTCACTGCCGTGTGACCTGACAGAGAAAGTGGGACTGCCATGGCCAAGCTGACGAAGATGGTATCGGCCATCGGTTCTCTCAAGGACCTCAACTCCGCCCGCGCCGAGTTCGATGACGCGTCGAAGACCATCCCCGCCGAGGTGGCTTTCCCTCCCGCAGACATCCGCCCAGCTGCGGACGATTCCCGCACCCTCATGCTTCGGGTGACGAATCCCGGAAACCCCGCCGAAGCGGCTCCACAGTCTTCGAGCCAAGGTGATACGTTCGCGGTCATCCACGTTCCCGCCGCCGGCGAATTCGCTGCCGTGCTCGTTTTCAACCCGTCGACGCAGGTCGAGTCGGGTCAGACGTTCGGCACAATCGCTGACGAGGGTGGCTGGCCGGTCGTCGTGGCCATGGCCGAGGAGTTCCTTGGCATCCGCATCGATCACATTGCACAGCTGGAATCGGAGGCGCTGGGTCGAGTCATCGGCGAGCTCGATGGTCTGCAGGTGTACAGCCGCGCTGCGTTCAACGCCGGCGGCACCGACTTCGTCGAGGGGACGAACAATCTCGACGGTGCGACATCGTCGATCTTCACTGCCGCGGATCCGGTCGATGATGCCGGCCAGACGCGGACCCGCAATCAACGTGCGGTCGTGCGTGCGCTCGTCCAAGGACTGAAATCAGGCGGGCTGGTCAAAGACCCGAACAAGGGCGCGGCCGTGCTCGGGCAATTCGCTTCGGGGATTCGGCACAACGCCAAGCTGACCACGAGCGAACTCGTCAAGATCGCCAACGGTCTCCGCACCCTGCAGACAGACGACATCGCGGTGGTCACTGTGCCCACGAATTCCCGCCGTAGGGAAGATGGCACAGTCATCATCGACTTCGACCCCGAGGCGATGCCTCCCCTCAAGAATGCCCTAGCAGGCAACGACCTCGCAGACTTCTTCCGTTACCTCGTCTCTTTGGGGTATTAGAAGGTCGCGTCGATCTATCCGCACAGCGACTCCCCTGGAATAGCCGCCGCGCTGGTAGTCGCGTAACCCAGGTCGAGGGCTCCTCGCCGCTCCCAGTATTCCGTTGCAGATTCCAGGATTGTGATGAAGCAGCGAGAGGCCCTGGACCATGACTCGGTAATAACCTTACGCAGAGACCGGACTCCTAAACCGACGCGATCGCCTGAATGGAGCCCGTAGAGGGCCCAGTAGCTGGTGTCAGAGTCAAATCCGATCTTGTGTGCGACAAGAGTCTCCCCATTCACCTCGACCTCAAAACGCATATAGTCAGTGCCTCGAGAGTTGACGTAATTGCTCCACAGGCTGAATGTGAGGACACCGGAACTCTCGTCCGACCAAGTCACTACTCGTCTGGCGAACGCTCCGATTCCAAGCGCTTCGGCCGGAATCTTGATTTCGCCCCACGGGCAGTCGACTGTATGGCTGTTGGATTCCATCGACAGCGGCCCGGCCGACAGCGGATGGTCATTGTTATCCCCGGCTCGCCCGATCCAGGGTGGAGCCGCGATTGCTTGTGCCTTCGCGTCGGTGAGCGACTCTCGAAGAATAGTGTTCTGCTTGTAGAGATTGTTCCTATTGTTGATTCCAGGAAAATTGAGCTCGGGCCAATTGCGGTCGATGAGCTCAGTGAACATGATCCCGGACCGTCGTTCGTCCTCAGATCCAGCGAGCCCTAGTTCGACGATGGCTCGCATGTTCAGCGGCGAGATCGAGTCGAATGCCGGGTCGGTTTCGTTGTAGATCTCGGCCAGCCATCGCCCCATCCGGATCTCCCAATAGAACATGTCCGAAGCCACAAAGTCGTGCAGCGCATCCGGGTAGCCGAACTGCTCCAGTGTCGCATCGAGCTTCTTCTGATAGTCCTTGATCTCTTCCTCATCGAGGTTGTCGTTCTTCAGTCGTGAGGACATGAGACCCTTGACCAGGTCGATCGGATCCCTCTGCTTGGTTGATCCATAGTACGAACGGATCGTCTCTTGAGTGTTGCCCCTGAAGTGCAGCCCCGTGCTGTTTCCGAAATTCTCGACTTAGCGGGCAACGAGCCATCGACCGTGTTCGACAAGAGAGTTCTTGTCAGCAATGGCTTTGTCTTCTTCGGTGAACCTCGCGCCTTCTCCATGCACGATCGGCACGTGGTTGACGTGCGCAAGCGCCATTACTTGCTGGGAGAGGTCTCGATCCATCTACATGGCCTGTGCCCAATTGCCGTTCCTATTGTTAGTGAAATAGGTAAATGCGTCGACTCTGTCTTTGTGCTCACGCAGTGCGGCGAGAACCACTCTGGAGTCGAGCCCTCCGGACAATGACACGAAAAAGCGGTCGGTGGCTTGGGCGAATGCACTCATCTGCCCCAGCCACAGTCGATTGATCTCAGAGGCGCGTTCTTCGAAGGTCAACCCGGTGAAGCGGTTGCGCTCCCGCGGGTAGTATCGATAGGTGCGTCTCGACTCGAGCTCGAGCACATGGTTCGGAAGCAGGGCACGAATTGTAGGATACGGTGTTTCGTCCCAGGCGAACGACAGTGGCAGCGCCGCCCATGACTGAGCTGCCTTCAGTTCGTCAGAACCGCGAGACTCGACACCGATAGGCGAAGCGAGCAGATGTGCGTGCGTGGAGAACGCTAGTCGTTCCACGTCGTAGTAGATCGTGCGAGTGCCGTGTGCATCGTGGAAGACCCGGTACAGTCCGTCGACCTCGACGACAATTGCGTATCGTCCGCCAAGGTAATCCAATGCGTTGAGGAACTGCTCCTGATTTGAAGTGAGCTCAGCATGAAGGCCTCGGCGATTACCTGCAGTTCAGCCGTTGGCTCGGCCTGATCAGCGCAAGGAGGGACGAATGCAGCTGTCCCAACAACCAGAACTGACGCTGATTCTGACCGGACGATGGTCGGCGTCCGCTCATTGTCGAACCATATGGAAAGCTCACCAAAGCTCAAGTGTACGAAGCGCTCCGGAGGGCCATCACATCCAGAAGTCTCCAGCGACTGGTGGTGAGCGATAAACTCTCGCGGGTACAAAGAGAAAACTGAAGGCATGTAAGTATTGTAAATAGCAGAACAACTGCCCCCTACGAAAACCGTTAAACGAGCAGCGACAAACTGAATATTAACGCAAATTTCAACTCAGGTTGGCAAAGCACACCCTACCCCGCCCCCGTGCCTTGCGGTGTTGGTGCGCAGAGTCAGACCCGGACAGGCCATAGATCAGACTGATCACAACCTTGGCGCGCCTCAACCCAATTTGAGTAAATAGCAAAGGAGATATAACACCCCAGCTCGCCAGGATAAGAACTCCGATTTAAATCAGTTTCCATCGACCGACTGGAGTGGGATAGTCGTCAGAATAATCAGCACTTTTCAGACCTCAAAAGCGAAATGACTTCATTAATTTCGCAATCACCCAACTTCCGGTCGTGAGCCAGTCGCTCTAATCAAACAGAGGGGTGGCATAGTCTGCGACTAGTCGCAAACCGAGTCCGAACAAGTTCATCACTTATACATGTCCAGTTTGCAACATCGCAAGCTTCAGGCCACCACGCACTGAATCACATCCGCCTGAGGACGAGTGTATCATCAGGGTTGCCCACTCACGGGCGCGAGATGTACTGCCGACCGAGGTATCCATGCCAAATCCAGACCTGCTACTCAACGTCGTGATTGAGACGTCCTCCCTGCTCGACAAAGAGTCGACGACTTATCGACGCATCATGGCCGCGCGACTGCGCTGGGAGCATCTCTTTTCGATCGACGTCACTGAAGGACGACTAACGACGACGCAGCTCCGGGAAATCTGCGCCCGCAGAACTAGTAAATACATCGTTATAGTCGACGAATCCCATGAGATATCTGCGAACTATTTGCAGACGATGCTGACGCACCTACAGTCCAGAACCGTATATCTTGCCGAGCCGTACCGATACACTGGCACCATCCCCAAAAATCCCGCCACGACCACGCTCACCAACAGTTACGAGTATGCACAGGACTTTGATCTGCACGGCGTTGCCTTCAACACTGGACGTCTTGACGACGCACTAGACGCGCTTAACGACCTTGACAGGACTTCCCTCTACAACGCTTACCGGCTCTACTGGTCTATAAACAAAATTGACCGAGTTGAAACAGGCTACTCGATTGCCTCAGATACTAAATCCGCCATTGGTTACTCACCTGACGGCCCGTCGGGTAGGTTGCTTCCGATCATCGGTATGCCTTCCATAGCACTCAAGCTAAGAGTTCTACGACAGTTGGTCCTCTTTCTGCGAGGTTTGCGTGAATCACACAACTCGAGCATCGGACTCAGCCACCTGCGAGACCTCGTCAAAGGATTCAAGCTCGACGAGCATCTACAGCACGCCGAACATATGCACCCATTCGAATGCTCGATCATAAGATGGCTAGCAGACCCGGACAATAATTCGCAGCCGTTCAAACGACTCTCCGAGAGTGATGTGCACCTCAAGTTCTCCATCATCGACAGGGAAGCGCGCATCAATGAAACGACTAGCGGCGGAACGCGAGAAGCAAATGCACCCGAAGGCGTCGTTCTCCATTCCCTGCAACTCGGCTCGGAGACAGTCGAAATCCTTCGCACGTATGTCAAAGCGGATAAAGCTAACCGATCGCCGTCACCCGATACATACAATTTCTACAGTCGGGCGATCACCTCAGAATCAGGCATTCTATTCTTCGACCGCCCGATGCAGGCCGACGACAATGCCGAGTACCTCTATGACCATTTTCGACGCAACTATCCAGGGTTTCATAACATCCACTTCGCTCTCAACCCAAACTCACCAGACTGGGAGCGACTGGATTCAAAAGGGTTCAAATTAGTTCCATTCTTCTCCAATGATTTCTACGACATTTTTCTTCGCTCGGATCTCGTAGTGTCATCTCAGATATATAATCTCCGCCATAAAGGTAAGACCCTAGCAAACTCCCGATTCGTCTACCTTCAACACGGTGTCCAGCTGAATGACATGTCGAATTGGGTAGCTTCAAAGCATTTCGATATTTTTGTAGCAACCGGAAAGACTGAGGCCGACTACCTACGCACGGTAGCTCCACTCGAAACACTCAACTCTGGGATTCCGCGACTGCAAACATTAAAATCCACAAATGGCGAAACTGGCAATCTCTTGTTCATGCCGACCTGGCGTTTTAACCTCCACCAAGTCAGCCCGGAGAGCTTTCGAGAGAGCGCGTATTTCCAATCTATAGAGGAACTTATTACGGACCCCGATCTCCTCACTTATCTCGATGAAGCTGGCGCTACCCTTCAGGTCAAATTACACCCTAATGTAGATAAACGCGCTGACCAATTCAGTTTTAACGGTAGGGTGATTCATTCGAAGTCTAGCTACCGAGAGGCGATTTCCAGTGCTGACTTCGTCTTTACTGACTACAGTTCGGCCGTTATAGATGCGGCCTTTATTGAAACACCCATTGCCTATTACCAATGGGACACCACGGACTTCTTCGCGGAACAACCTTACGAAAGCCGCTTGGATTACAGCACGGACGCACTAGGACCTCTGTTCACCCGATTGCCCGACCTCCGGGACCACATCGTCACTCAATCGTATAAAACGTCCAACGAAAAGTACGCCGACCGGCGGAAGCGCTTCTTCGAGGGCGTTGAGCCCGAACTCATCAACGACAGAATTGTGGAGAGGATGCTGAGCCTTTGAAAGCACAGTTTCAAGCAATCAAGAGAAACGCGATCTCGAAGGCAAAGCAGCTAGCATATTCCCCGCCAGTGCGCGACACCGTCCGGACGGTATCTGCGGCTGGCTCGGCTGCGCCGTTTCGGCGCTTTGCGGAGCGGAAGGGATTAGAAGGGCATCTGAGACGCTTCACTTCTGAGTCACTACCGCGTGGGAAATTCTTTGCCAAGTTAATCATCAACGATTGGCAGAAATTCAATGGTCAGGCCTTTCGTCTCTATCAGGGTGATTCGGTGGTATACGGAAACGAGATCGAGCCACCCCCTAAAGGGCACCCATTGGAATATAGGAATATTATTGTTTCATCACCCGACACCACAAAGTTTCACTTAGACATAGATTCTCCGTACTCATTGACAATCGGACACGGGGCGTTCACCACTCCGCAACAGGTCGACTATGACAAAAAGTATCAAGTCGAACGGCACGGCAATGTACACTATTCCCTACGGGGCAATAGCGTTAATCCCAAACGATTGCTGATAACTTTTCCCGGTTTCGGTCCGTCGACTTCCCGCATCTCATATGCGGTTAGCTACCTAAAAGCAATCACTGATGAAGATTTATCCGAAACTTTGATGATCTGCTTCCAGGACCGCTACCTGACTGCCGGGTCCTACATGCTTATAGACAATTCCGGTCAACCACTGACGGATCGGGTCAATGCAGTGATTGACCAGTTCATCGAAGATCATCAAATCGCGTCCGACCAGATCATGTTCTTCGGCGCCTCTAAAGGCGGCAGCATTGCGATTCAGTACGCCGAGAATCACCCCGAGGCCCATCTTGTGGTGGTCGTGCCGCAAATGAACATACGATATTACTTGGACAAGCCATTTTTTCGGGACAATCTATTCCGCGAATCTCAGATGCATAAGCTTGTGCAGCCCGAACAACTCATCCGGTCGTATTTCCGACAAGGTCGTCGTATCGACTATTTTTACACGAACTCGGACGAGCAAAGCAATTATTCACTTATCGAGCTGATTGGCGACATTCCTGGTCTCACCAAGTATCGGATAAACGGGCGTCATGGAGACGTGGCGCGTGCTTCATTGCCAACGACTTTAGGAATCATTCGTCGATTCCTAGGCACGGGAAGAGCCCGGTCCACAAACGTTGAAGAAGTCAACACATATCAGTCGGGGTCCTCGCTGGGCGTTCAAGTTCGAATTGACGACTCCGGCATTCCGCGCAATGGTGTGAACTGGTACTTGTCGGGTAGGATCGGGCGATCAGGCTTTCGTCAAATTCTAACTGACCACAGCCTCCCGTTTATCAAATACACCGCAGATTCCCAACATTTGCTACCGATCATCGATGATCTATCCGGGATCGACGGGGTAGTAGCCAGCTCCGAGGACGGCGATCAGTGGATCGCTTCGCTGCCTAACAGTGTCAGTCTCGATATCGACCACGCTGAACGCCGAGACTTTCCTACGGAACGGCTCAGACTAGAAACATCGGGCAGGACAACGTATGCGATTTTGCGCGGTGATTTTGTAGCCCAATTCAATTATGACTGTCGTCGCGGGATTGGCAATGCCGACCGAATTGACGTTTACGTTGTGGATGACCTCGATTACTCGGACATTGGCGAGCAAAGGCATCGAACCGATGCCCGATTTGTCGCTGTTGTCGAATGCTCCCAGAATGAGGATCTGCTCGAGCTGATGATTCAGAGACTGCACGTCGCGTCGAACTGTTCCGCCGTTTCGGTTCTCCGCTACGACCAGGTCGACCCGCCCGCAGGTGAGAGCGTCGCCTTCGGTGGTGTTGAAGACCATTCGGTCATCGCTGAAATTTGAGGGGACTCACCCAGTTGGCTGTGTCCTTGAACTAGCGTCGCGTCGCACAACAGCAGTACCTCTATTTTTCCGACGGTCTCGGGGCCTACTTACGCATGGCGTCTACTTCTTCGAAGACAATCTTGAGGGGCGGGTTCTAAACGTGGGTCAGCGAGATCCCGGGTCAAGCAATGAACCAACCTAGTCAGCAAAACATTGACTGGCAATCATCGTCCTGTAGTCATCATGCATGACGCGTTCTCGTTAACGCCTTGGGCTGGGTGGCGCTACACAGTTCACCCGCTAGTCTGTTCGCTGCAGATGGCTTCCAAAAGGGCGAGTAGAACCGGCTTAGGAGCTGCTGCAAGTTGCTCGACAACGGTGATTCTCCCAAGGTGTTTTATTACAGTGGAGACCACGGTTGTCCCAGATGCAATAAAAGCAGGCCGCAGGCGCACGCAAATGCACTCTTACACGTGCCCGTCAGTTGTTTAGTTACCCCAGGTTACAATATTCTCCCAAGGTGATACATCTGTTTAAAGGCAATAGTCACATCAGCCTGTGTGCGGCCAGCGGTACACCTTATGACTGTGGCCTAGGCTCAAGCCTGCCTCTCATAACCGAAACGACTTAGTATTTTCGATACGAGACTTTTGCTAGCTCCCACACGCGCTCTTGCAGGAGTGATAGCTCGCACTTTTTCAGCTTCGGGGACAACAGCAGCTTCCGGTTCAAGACTTTCTGTAAGCGCCCAGTACTCTTCGTTCACCTGAACAGTTGACGAATCAGGTTTGTAAGGAGGCCCCACGAACGAAAGGTGAGGCCGCTCCCAAGCAATATTCTGGCGAACCATTCTGGCGGGGCTTCCGACTGCTATGCAATTGTTTGAAATCCTTCCAGTGACAATACTTCCGAATCCGATCACTGAGCCAGGTCCGATATCGGCTCCGCCCAATACCACTACTTGAGCTCCTAACCAGACGTGATTGCCGATGTATATGTCTCTCGCAGGATTTATCCTCTTCCCAGTTTCGACGTCAAAAATCGGATGACCGTCGTCTGCGCGCACCTGGTTTTGGCTCGCCAGCATTACATCGTCTCCGAATTCCACCGTCGCCCCTTCGACAGCGCTGACAATGCACCGCGTCGTCGACGTCACATCGGAGCCGACTATGACTTGAGCATCTTCACCAATCCTAATACTCATGGAAAAGCCGTGTTTAGAGTTCGGCCCGATCGTCAACAGGCCATTATTGCAATCGAAGACAACTTGCAATTCTTTCAACTTCGCATCGGGATCTACGATAATACGATTGTTTTTACCTCTAAAGGTAACGGAGACTCTCTTAGAATACCTATTTGGGCTCTCAATAGTATTTCCATCCTCATCGATGTAATCGGCGATTTCCTCAAGTTTCTTCATGAGTTGATACTACTCGAATAACACCTGGTGAGGCGTCTCCTACCATTCGATGCTCCGATCACGCCGCTAGTTGATCCTGTGCAAAATCTCGTCGCCAATCGACCTGTAGTCGGCATCACGGAAGTGGAACGGCTGCGGTCCCCACTTGTGGTTTCTGTCGATCCGAAGCTCACGGCTCTCTCGGAAAACTGACGACGCTGTCAGCGATCGCGCTTCACTACGGTACCGGATGTATTCCGCATTGGCTGACAGCGCCCGATCAGCATAATCTTCTGCTTCGGTCGGTTTGAGATTTCGCAGGTTCTGCCATACTTCGCCCAATCCACGACCTCGTGAGAGCTCCCGGCCTGCCTCGCGTGAACCTCTCTGGAGCCGACGCCACTGCCGCCCTGCCTTAGCGAATCCATCGTTCTGTGGATGCTGGGCTCCGTCGACAGCTCCGGCCCATTCGATATCGAGGAGGATCGTCTTCTCCCATAGCCCTGCGGCCCTGAGTTCCTTGATGAGCGTGGTGAAGCCTGTGCTCCACCGTGTGAAGTGCTCATCAGTGCCGAACTCGATCAATCGAGCCCCATTGCGACGTGCCGCGCGGGCGGCGCCGCACGATTCCACCTCGATCGAGTTCGTCATGGTCGTGCCGTTGGGGAACTTCCAGAATCCTCGTCTTTCATCGACCAAGTCGAGGAGGACGACGTCCAGATCGTCTGCATGCTTGACGATCCTCTCAATGCCGCTCCCCTTGAGGTCGCTGGTGACCATTCGCTTCTGGAAAGCAGAGGTCAGATCGCTGAGATCGATTCCAGCTGTCCCGTGCGGAGACTCCAAGCTCGTCACCGAGTGCCTGGCCACATAGGACACGACCTCGGCTTCGGGCATGAATTCTGCTGTATCCCGGCTCACGCAGGAGCCGAATATTGCAATCTTCATCGGTTCGAATCCTGGTGAACGACGTGAGAATCATCTTCCTGCCGCAAGCGCTGCCGCTCCTCGTAGCGTTCGTCGGCGATCTGGCGCGCGCGAGATGCGAGCCTCCGGCCGGTGAAGTCATCAGCAGCTGCAATCGCCGAGGCACGGTCACTCGGGTTCGCGGCCCTCAGAACGACCCGTTTCTTACTAGGGTTCAATCGCAACGGCGGGGCATCTGTGATTCGCGGTGCACTCACTGTCTGAGATGCAGGCTTGGGCAACGCTGGGAACTTGGCCTTCGGCATCTCAGCGTCGAAGGACTTCGGCCAGACCTGCTCTTCGGCGGCAGCCAACATCGGAGTCGGAGTCTCTTCAACCTCGTCGACCGTGTCCTGTCGCTTCACATGACGTGCCGCAGCCGCCTTCTTCTTGGAAGGGCGCGCCGCATGACGCGGGATAGGGTTCCTGATGAGTTCGGGTTCGAGGATGTTGATCTCCTCTTTGACCGCGTTGCCCACGACATCGGCGAGGAGCTTGTCAGCGATGTCTTCCTTGCCTTTTGCGACGTTCCACGCCCACCACCGGTATTTCTCTGCAACGGCCTCGGCAGGGCCGTTCATGAGTATCTCGCCTCGATGCATCCAGACCGCGCGGGTACACAGCTCCTGAATCACCTTGGCAGCGTGGTTGACCAGCAGAACCGTCCCCGCTTCAGCGAGGAGCTCATCCATCGCACGTTCACTGCGCTCAGCGAAGGTCGCATCACCCGTCGACAGGGCTTCGTCGATGAGCAGAATCTTCGGTCGCGCAGCCAGGGCGATGGCAAATCGAAGCCTGGCGCCCATGCCAGAAGAATAGGTTCCCATCGGCCGATGGATTGCCGACCCCAACGCCGAAAGCTCAACGACATAGTCAAACGCTTCGGCCGCCTCTTCGGGTGACAGCCCCATCGCCAGACATCCGAGGCGAACGTTCTCACTTCCGGACAGCGCCGGCTGCAGAGCAGCGCTGACACCGAGCAGAAGCGGCTGATAACGGACGAGGATGCGGCCTCGATCCGGCTGTTCGACGCCTGCGACATTGCGCAGGAACGTCGACTTGCCAGAGCCGTTCGCTCCGACGATGCCCACCATCTCTCCCTCGCGGGCAACGAAGTTGACTCCACGCAGTGCTCGCACGGTGGTCTGGCCTTGCCGCCCGACGACCGAGTTCGTCAGTCGTCGGATTCCGGTTGCCTTGCTGCCCGGATCGTTGGTGTTGACGGTGTACCGGACTTGGACGTTCTCCGCGATGATCGTGGGGTCCTGGATCTCAGAGTCGACCATAGTTCTCCTCCCCTCTCCAGAAGAACAGGAATCCGACGATGAGCAGACCGAAAGCCCAGACTGTGCCGACGATCCACATCTTCGGATCCGAATCGACTCCGTAGAGCAGCGAGTTGCGCACCAGCGTGAGATAAGCATGCATCGGGTTGTACTGCATTGCTTCCAAGAGTGCCGGATGATTGCCCAGGCGGTCCTCAATGGAGAAGAACACTCCCGAGCCGTAGAGCCAGAATCGGCTGACAATCGACATGAAGTTCGTGAGGTCCGGAACCTTGTGACCAAGCCGCGCAAGGAAGCAAGCGAGGCCGACGTTGAAGATCGTCTGCAGAACAATGACCGGGATGACGAGGATGACACGCCAGGTGATGACTTCAAGCGGGGGCACCACTGCCAGCACGATGACCATGACGAGCAACGTCGGCATGAAGTCAAGGAAATTGCGGACAACAGTGGAGATCGGGAGTGCGGCACGGGGAAATTGGAATCCCTTGATCATCGACGCGCCGGAACGGATCGCTCCGGTTCCGCCGGTCATGCACTTGCCGGTGTACCCGAAGAAGAACACTCCGACGACGAGAAATCCGAGGAAGTTCGGAACACCTCGAGAGGTCTGCAGGATGAATCCGAAGATGAACCAAAACGCGAGCACCGAAAGCAGTGGATTGAGGAACAGCCACCCGTAGCCGAGTATGTTCTTCCTCGTCGAGCTCGACATCTTGGCTCGGGACTCGGCGATGATGAAGTGGCGACGGTTCCACAGCGCGGCGAGGTAGCTGCTCAGACTCGTCCGTCGTCCGACGGGCACGAGACCTTCACTCGACACGGAAGGGATCGAGCTCAGCCCGAGGGGGTTCTTCGTCTCACTCATCGCACATCACTCCCCACGAGTTGAGAATAGACCTGCCCATATCGTCGTCCGATTTCCTTCCACCTGCGAGTCGCAAGAACGTGTGCTCGACCATTGTCTCCGAATCTTGCCCGCGCAGTGTCATCGGCGGCGAGTTCGGACAGCAGTTCCGCGAGCTTATGCGGGTTCTCCGGCGGGGTCGCCAAACCTGCGCTGTCCGGAACCAGTTCACGCAGTGCCGGCAGGTCGGAGATCACCACGGGTCTGGCAAGCCCCATCGCTTCGATCGGTTTGATCGGAGTGACCAAACGACAGACCGGTTCATCCTTGCGCGGCACGACGATGGCATCGAGCGCGAGTTGGTACTCAAGTGCCTGGGCTTGGGAGACTCGGCCTGTGAACACTGCGCTCTTTCCCAGGACCGCACCGCGTTCTCGCAGTTCCGGCAGGGCGACACCGTCGCCGGCGATGAGGAGCCGCAGGTCCGTCCCTTGGCTGCGGGCGAGGATGACGGCGTCGACAAGGTCGTCGAGGCCCTCATAACCGACGATCGACGCCGCCGTGCCGACCCAGATTCCGTCGCCGGGCAGGCCAAGGCTTTTTCTCACATCGGCCGGAGTGCGGGTGACATCGGTGTCGACGACTGCTTCGGATACCGAGTTTGGGATGAGTGTGATGGTATCTGCCGGAACTCCCCCAGCAATCAGGTGCTCACGCATCGTCTTGCCCAAAGTGATGACAGCGTCGGCCGCTGTTGCGACTTCGATCTCCTTCGACCGCATCATGGCGAACCGCTGGCTCTCCCGACGCGCGATCCGATCTGCGGGAGTGCTGCCTGCAGCGGCCCAAGTCTCCTCGAGAACTCCGCGGACCTCATAGACCCACGGCAGTCCAACGGCTCTGGCGGCAGCCCCGGTAGCCAAACCGTTGACATAGTGCGTGGTGGTGTGAAGGAGGTCGACGTGACGTTCCAGAGCTTGGTCCGCGATCCATGCCGCCTGGTCCGCGAGACGCGAAGTAGGTATGGCCGCAGGACGGAGCGGCACGTCACGCAGGTAGTCGATTCCATCGACGGATTCGACAGCGTCTTGGCTCAGCCGCCCGATCGTCACCGGATAGGAGGGACGAGTAACGGCCGCAACCTGGTACCCGGCGTCTTTCAGAGTAGAGAGGATGAGGTGGCTGCGGTAGGCGTAGCCCGATCGGGTATGAGGCAATGAGTTCGTCAGCACGTGCAGGGACGAGGAAGGACCAGTACCTGACTGAAGTGCGGGACGGGCAATGAGGTACGCATCGGTGTCTGGCCACCAGCCAGGTGACATCGACTTTCGCTCAGCCGAGAGGCGTTTCCTGCGTTTACCGTCGGGGAGGACTCTGATCGCTTCGTCGATATTGCCTTGGGTCCAGAGAATGCGGGACCGCAACTGTGGGGCGGATTCGAGTGAGTCCGCAATGCGATCAGCGGCGTCGAGCATGCCGAGGTTGAGCGCGATCTCTCCGAGCAGGCGTGAGGAGGCAGAAGAACTGGAGACCAGTGACTTCGCCGCTGTCTCTTCTCCGAGCAGCCACGCGGAAGCCGCCTGACTGGCGTCACCCGGCAGACGCCCGAGTGCGTGTCCGACGAAACGCGAGGCGGGGCCCGGCAGTCGACGTGCCAACTGCATACCGAAGAACACTCGATCGTCATTGAGATGACCTGCCGTCGTCACGATGACGTTCGTCAGCTGTCGGGCAAGGAAGCGCAGATTCACGACACCACCTGCCGAAGGATGCGTTCGTATGTATGCCCCATGGCAGCTGCCGAAGCATTCCGAATCACCCAGTCGCGCGGATTCTGTCCTGCCTGAGGATTCGTGCCGAATTTCTCACCGGCTTCGACTCGAGCTCGCATCCGCGTCATGGCCGCTGCGACTGAATCGGTGTCGCCGGGGATCGCAACTTCTCCTGCCGCGGTCTGCGTGATGATATCGGCTGCCTCACCAGCGACTACTCCAAGGATGGGAATTCCACGAGCCATCAGTGAATAGAGCTTCGACGGCACGGTGCATTCATAGGATTCGAGTGAGCTGAGGCTGACGAGCCCGGCGTCTGCCCACTCCCAATGGCCCGCGAGTTCGGCGCCGGCGATCTGCGGATGGAATTCCACCGGTACCCCATATTCCGCAGCGACGGTCTTGAGTTCGGCAGTATCGACGCCGCCGCCGACGATGCGCAGTCGCACACCCTCGGTGCGAGCCAGAGCACGAATCGAGGTGCTGAGGTCCTGAGACCGACCGACAGTGCCCACATACAGCAGATTGAGTCCACTGCGATCGGCAACCGTACCGCGGTTGGCCGTATCCCGGGGGACACCGGTCTCGTCGGCGTCAGGGATGAGAGGAATCGCCCCCGTGGCAGTCAGCCCGGATGCACCCTCCAACTCGGCCGGTGAGACTCCGCTGCGGACCACCTCGGCGGTCACCCCACGCTGTTCCAAGCGATGTTTGAATCCCTCCGTGGTGACGACCACGACCGCCGCACGCCGTTGAGCACGAGTGAGCAGGTCCGGCAGAAGCCGATGCTCGAGGCTCCGCGTCAGCGTCCCCGGAAGATACTTCCCGAGTGCTCCTGTAACCAAGTTCATCTCCGAGATGAGGTCCGGCCACGCATCGCGCACTTCAGCGATGTGCGGCACCCGCAGCAGTCGCGACAAGGTGTCCCCCGCCAGCAGAAACGGCAGTGCCGGAGTCGTGGAGACGATGACATCGGGGCGCATTCTGCCTCGCAGCCGATCGATGACCGCCGACATCGCGCCAGTTGCCGATACCGTCTGGTCGAGCAGCTGACGAGCCATTGACGACCCACTGTGCAGATAGGGCACGCGGAGGATCCGCTCACCATCGATTCCGGTGTCCCAGGTGCCGCCGAGGCGCACGTCGACTCGCTTCCGCCCGCGACCGACTCGAGAGCCGAAGAATCCGTTCCGGTCGGAATACGGGTAGTGCGGGTGTGGTGCCACCGTGATGACGTCGTGTCCGACTGCGCGCAGGTGGTCGACGAGGATCCTCCACCGTCGCTGCGGTGCGCCGACCTCGGGATAGTAGTAATGGCTGAGCAGAACGATTCTCATGCAGTGACCACCTCCGTACGGGCGCGACGATTCAACCACATGGGCAGAAGCGCGTAGAGGGCGAGTAATCCGACCCAGAACACATGAGCCGGATAGGTCGTCGCGGTATTTCCGCTGATGAGGGTCGGAACGGCCATAATGCAGGCGAGGACGCTCAATGCGGCGTGGAAGAGCGAAACGGAACCGTGTGGCCACCCTGCTTGCTGGATCCGCTGGTAGATGTGTTCGCGATGAGGCAGGAGAATATTCTCTCCCCGGAAGAGTCTCAGGACCAAAGTGAGTCCCACGTCGAAGAGGACGAAGATCATCGGCGCGATGATGACGACGATCGGGACGCCTTGGACGAACAGCCACACTGCGAGAGCGAAGACGGCCGCGCCGATTCCGTAGCTTCCCGTGTCTCCGAGGAAAGCTTTGGCCCGCCCGAGATTGAATGGCAGGAACCCGACAGCGGCACCGGCCAATGCCAGAGCAAGCAGTGCGATGTCGTTCTCGCCCACCCAGGAACTGACGAAGGCGAACCATCCGGCGGTAACGATGGTCCACCCGGTGACATAGCCATTGAGCCCGTCGACGAAGTTCACAGCATTGACAGTGGTCACTCCGATAAAGGCGAAAGCGATGACGTGAGCGATTCCCTGTGTTGAGAACATTGCGATGATCGCGCTGAACAGCAGAGCCAGGATGGCCTGTCCGATTAAACGCCCGGCGGGGCGCAGGGAGTCGAGGTCGTCGCTCATCCCGATGGCCGAATAGCACCAGGTCAGCACCAGGAAACCGATCGGCAGGAGGACGCCGCCGAGGCCGAATACTCCGTCTTCGCTGACGCTCCAAACCATGGCGAGAACTGCGGCCACGGTGATGCCGCAGCCGATGGCGATTCCCCCACCGCGTACGGTCGACAGAGTATGCGAGGAGCGATGAGAGGGAACATCGACAACCCCCGCTCTCCGCAGCAGCGGAAAGGCGATGAGGGCGCTGAGAGCCGTGACCACCGCGGCCACAACCAGGATCACCAGCGACTGCAAAGCCATCAGAGGCCGACTCCGGTGTCATGAGGATGTGCGCCCGGCTCGGAGGCTCTTGATGACGTCGCTGCTGGTTCGATGGCCGCCGCTGCGTCATCGGTGACCGGGGCTGCCTCGGAGTCGAGGAGACTCGTCAAGCGCTCCTCGAGGGCCGTCCGGTGAGTGAAGACCTGCGGATCACGAGATTCAGCGACCAGGGCGCCGAGCTTCTCCAGATCGATCGGAGCGATCGGCACCTGAGTGATCAGCGGATGATTGGGTCTGCTGTCGACTTCCCCCGGCGACAGCAGCGCTTCAGTGAGCTTCTCCCCCGGGCGCAGACCCGTGTACACGATCTGCGCATCGCTGCGGCCCGACAGCGCGATCACTCGCCTGGCGAGGTCAGCGATGCGGATCGGTTCGCCCATATCGAGGACCAAGGTCTCTCCGGGGCAGCCGATCGCCGCTGCCTGCAGAACGAGCTCACATGCCTCATCGGCAGTCATGAAGTAGCGAGTGACCTCGGGGTCGGTGACGGTCACGGGGTCGCCGGCCGCCACCTGAGCCACAAAAGTTTCGAGCACGGAACCCCGGGAGCCGAGCACATTGCCGAAGCGCACCGACATATACCGTCGTCCGGTTACCGCGGCCACCGAGGCGATCGCCCGCTCGATGGAGAACTTCGTCCGCCCCAGAACCGAGGTCGCGCCAGCGGCCTTGTCGGTGGAGATGTGGACGAAGGAATCGACTTCGTGAGCCACGGCTGCGCTGAGCAGATCGAGGCTGGCACCGACATTCGTGCGTACCGCCTGCTCAGGGAAGCGCTCGAGGAAAGTCAGGTGTTTGAGAGCCGCGGCGTGGAATATGATGTCCGGCTTCGCCTCGGCGACGAGGGCATCAATGAACGCCGGATCCCGCAGATCCCCGAGGACGAGGTCATCACTGGTCAGAAGGGCTGAACCCTCAAGTCCGAGCTCGGTGGCATGCAGTCCGGATTCGTCCCTGTCGGTCATGATGAGTCGTGCCGGGTCGAACCGGGCGACCTGACGGCACAGCTGTGAACCGATTGAGCCGCCTGCCCCGGTCACAAGGACGACTTTGCCGGTGATCGCCGAGGCGATGTCGTCGATATTCGTCGAGATCGGTTTGCGTCCGATGAGGTCTTCGAGGCTGACATCGCGGAAGCTTCGGTGACGCAGGTCGGCGACGTCGTGGGCGTCCGGCTCGGGACGCGCCAACGCGGAGTCCGAGAGCTTCGGCATGATCTTGATCTCGACCGGTCGGGATTCGAGATTCGAAGCGATAAGGGAGAGTTCCTCGGGAGGCAGGTCAGAGATCGCAATGATGACGGCCCCGGCACCGGTGCGATCGACATGGGCGGCGATGTCCGCGATCGGTCCGAGCACGCGAATTCCGTTGTAGCGCAGATGCCGCTTGGCAGGGTCATCGTCGAGGATGCCGACAGCGACGAATTCGTTGTGCGAGTCCTGAGCGATCATATCGAGGGCGAGCATGCCCTGGTCCCCCGCGCCGACGACGATCGTGGGCCGAGATGCGCCGGACGAGGTGAGGCTGCGTTGCCTCATGTTGCGGCGAAGCCAGTTCTCGAGGCTCTTGACCACGACCATGAGCGCTCCCGCCGTGATGGGGACGCTGGTCGGGATGAGCAGTTGACGGGCAAGGGCGAACTCGGCAACCCACATGATGCCGACGCCCAGTGCAACGGTGCCCACGATGGCTGCGAACTGATCGGTCGATCCCCGTCGGTAGCGACCGCGGTAGATCGCCAGAGGCCCTCCGATGAGGAAGACGACCAAAGCGATTGCCGAACAGACGAACATGCCCGGTGCATTGACGAGATGAGTGTGGAAGTCGTACCGCACAAGTGTCATGGCCACGACGAGGAACGCGAAGACGAGACCATCGATGAGTGACAGCGCCATGGCTCTGCCGTGCCGCCTCATTGGGGTCCGTGTGGGAATGGGGTCAGACTTGCTTCCCACGGTCCTCTTTTCGTCCTGATTTCCCCGTCCGGCTTCGCGAAGCCGCTTGCAACTTTCCGATTGTACTATTGGCGTTAACAGGTTTCACACATAAATGACGATGTGAACTTTGAGCGTCGATAGCCGTCGACTGGCTTCGATTCACTTCCCCGTTTCTCACCCTAACTACCGCCGAGAGGACCCGATTCGTGCCCCGAACACCGCTTCGCACACTGAGGACCGCCGTGTGGCATCTGCGAAACGGCGGGATCAGCCAAGTCGCGAAGTGGCGTCGCCGCCGCTCGTTGGTCCAAGGAGCCGCAGAAGCCTCCGCCGAGGTCGCCACGGGAAGCCTGTCAGCGGAGGTCCTCGCGGAGCTGTTCCCTCCCCTGCCGGTGCAGCATCGCCTTCCGGTCTTCGAACAGTTGTCGGTCGGAGTCGTCCTCGACGAGTTCTCGACCGAGAGCTTCGGTTATGAGTGGTCGCTCCGACCGCTGTCGCCGACACATTGGTCGACCGAGCTCGACGGTCTCGACTTCGTCTTCGTCGAGTCCGCCTGGAGCGGCAACGACGGTCAGTGGAAATTCAAGCTCACGAGCCCGTCGGGTCCGAGCACAGAAATCACCGATCTGCTCGGCGAGTGCCGTCGCCGAGGCATTCCGACCGTCTTCTGGAACAAAGAGGATCCCCCGCACTTCGAGGACTTCCTGCCGCTGGCACAGAAGTTCGACGTCGTCTTCACCAGCGATGTCAGACTGATCCCCGAATATCGCTCCAGACTCGGTCACGACAGGGTCGCCGCCCTGCCCTTCGCCGCACAGCCGGCGGTCCACAATCCCTCACGTCCTGCGCGGAATGCCGCCGCCAGGGACATTGCCTTTGCGGGCATGTACTTCGCCCACAAGTATCCAGAGCGCAGGGAGCAGATGGACCTGCTGCTCGGTGCCGCTGCCGCCGTTTCACCGAGGATGCAGTACGGGCTGGAGATCTTCTCCCGGTTCCTCGGCAACGATGAGCGGTATCAATTCCCAGGTAACTTGGCCGGACGTGTGGTCGGGTCGCTTCCGTACCGCAATCTGCTCACGGCATATAAGCACTTCAAGGTCTTCCTCAACGTCAACTCCGTCACCGACTCTCCGAGCATGTGCGCACGCAGGATCTTCGAGATCAGTGCCGCCGGCACCCCCGTCGTCACCACTCCGAGTACGGCGACTCGAGATTTCTTCCCCACCACCGAGGTCCCTCAGCCTGAGACTCAGGAAGAAGCGGAGTGGACTCTGCGTGCCTATGTGCGCAGTCCTGAGCTGAGAGACCGCACCGTCCATCTTGCCCAACGACGCATCTGGGCCGAGCACACCTACACTCATCGAGCGATGACGGTGATGGATTCGCTCGGCTTGGACTATTCGCAGCCATTCCCCACCTCAGTCTCGGCTGTGGTGTCGACGAATCGTCCCGACCACCTCGGCGAGGTTCTGCGCACCCATGCCGCGCAGCTGCACACGGATCGGGAACTCGTGTTGGTAACCCACGGGTTCGCGGCACCAGCCGATCTGCGTGCCCGCGCAGCAGAAGCAGGGATCGAGCATCTGCAGATCGTCGAGGTCGACTCCGCGCAGCCGTTGGGGGTCTGCCTCAATCGCGGAGTTCAGGCGGCCTCCGGGGCCGTCATCGCGAAGATGGACGATGACGATGTCTACGGAGCGCACTATCTGGGCGACCAGCTTGCGGCACTGCGCTATTCGAATGCCGATCTCGTCGGCAAGCAGGCACACTATCTGCACATTCGGGGCCGTGACATCGTCATCTGCCGATTCCCCGAACGCGAGCACCGGTTCACCGACCTCGTCATGGGGCCGACTCTGATGACGCATCGGTCGACGCTGTTGGACAACCCGTTTGCGGAGCGCACCCTCGGTGAGGACACGGAGCTCCAGCAGCGGCTCATCGCCTCCGGAGCTCGGATCTACTCGGCGGACAGGTTCAACTTCGTCCAGGTCCGTGGCGACCATGCCCATACGTGGAGCGTCGACGACAGCCACCTGTTGGCCAACGGGGACGTCCACTCATTCGGATACGCTCCGGACCACTACTGCTTCTGAGGTTCCACTCGTCGGCGCTCTCCTGATCGCTCTCCCTGCCCGAATCGAGGGGCCGCGGAATTCTTCGTATGCCCCAGGTGAACTGTTGGTGAAATGGGCGGTTTCGGTCTGATCCGGTCAGTAGCGTGGCGGTCATGCTGTGAAGATTTCGCAGTGGGACTTCACCGCTTCCGATGGCCAGAAGTTCCATTGCGGACGTTGGACAACTGGAGCCCATTTGAAGACCACCACGACCGGAGCCGAGGATCTCGGTTCCGTCCGCGAGAACGTTTCCCACGTCATTGATGAGACTTCGTCGCTCAATGCCGAACTCGCCAAGGAACTCATCAGCGCCTACGACCGTGAGTCGAAGCTGCTGGGAGGCATCAACAAGCGCGAGAAGGAGATCGAGCGGCTGAAGAACGAAGTCGCGAAACGGGATGCGAAACTCGCCTCGGTCAATGAACGGCTCGAACGACTGCTGGGTTCCAAAGCCATGCAGGTTCAGCGCGCCTACTGGCGCCTGCGCCGTCCTCAGCGCGGCACCTCCCAGCAGAAGGGTGGTCAGCGATGAAGGACGCCGATATCAAGAAGCGGCAGGCCGCTCTCGACACTCGCATCAAGGAATTGAAGGCAACCCGCACGCGCCAGAAGTCGTTAGGCGTGCACACGCAGTCGGACTACTTCATCGACGGTCTGCTTGGACGGCACCCCTACATCGACCTGGCCGAGTCGCGTGAAGAGTACCTCGAACGCCACCGTGCCTTCGCAGCTCCGGTCGAAAGTAAGATCTCAGCCCTCATCGAGAAGGCTCAGCAGCTGCCGAGGACCTCGGGCCAGCATTGGGATACTCGCCGGAAGCTGCGCATCGGAATCATCGCCGACCGTTTCCTCTTCGACTCGCTCAAGGACGCGGCTCATGTGGTGCCGATCAGTCCTGAGACCTATGAGCAGGACATGGCGGACATCGACCTGCTGCTCATCACCTCGGCCTGGCGCGGCCTCGACGACGAATGGTTCAACGTCGCACTGTCCGGTTCACCGGCACGCCTGGTCCTCGAGTCGCAGGTCGTCCCATTCGCCCGTGAGAACGAGATTCCGATCGCCTTCTATTCGAAGGAGGATCCTCCGAACTACGAACAGTTCGCTCCCCTGGCGAAGTTCGCCGACCACGTGTTCACCAGCGCCGTCGAATGCGTGCCCCGATACCGCGAGTACCTCCACCACCAAGTGCCGGTGACTGTGCTGCCGTTCGCAGTGAACTTCGTACATCACCATCCCCTCGGAAGCATGCGCCACTCCGGCCGCGAGTTCGTCTTCGCCGGATCCTGGTTCGAGCACAAGTACCCGGAGCGGAAGTCGTCTGCCCAACGGATCTTCGACGGTCTGCTGTCGGCCGGAGCCGATCTCACGATCGTCGACCGCAACCTCGAACTCGACACGGAGAAGTTCGCGAAGGCTGAACGCTATCTCTTCCCTGAGCGGTACCTGCCGCATCTGCACGGGCCGATCGGTCACGAGACCCTGCTCGACCTGCAGCGTCTTCTTCCTGTGGGCATCAACCTCAACTCGGTCGTGAACTCCCAATCGATGTATGCCAACCGGATCATCGAGCTGCAGGCCATGGGCACGTTCATCGTCTCGAATTACAACGCGGGGGTGAACTCGCTCTATCCGCAGGTGTGTATGCCCGACTCCTCTCTCGACATGGAGCAGACGTACCGTGCGCTGACCCAGCGAAGTATCCGGCAGGCACAGGTCGCGGGAATCCGCGCCGCTTTCACCGCCAACACCGCATTCGATCGCATCGACACGATCGCCGAAGAGATGGGGCTCGATTCCGGTTCCCCCGATCACACGGTCTACGTCACCGGACTGGCCGAATCGGACTTCGAAGTCTTCCGTCGGACACAGTCTTATGCGGGTCCGATGGCAGCTCTTCCAAACGGCTCAGACCGTGTCGCCGGAGCCGACGGCGACGTCGTCATCAACCTGACCGGGCATTCCGATTTCGGTCGTCACCTCGTTCAGGACGCGGTGAACGCCTTCCGCTTCACCGACGTCGATGAGGTTCGGATCCTGCCCATCGATACCGCCGAACCTCTCTACGAATTCGTCGATCCGGTCGACTCCGACCAGCGCATCACCGCCACGTGGTGCCCGGCCGGAAGCCGCCTCGGTGACAGTGTCGGGCCCGAGCGGACAACACTGGCGATCGCCTCGGACCTCGTCCTCGAGCGAGTCGAGACGATCGACGTCATGGTCGAGCCCGAGATCAGCGTCATCGTGCCCGTGTACAACAACGGTCCTCACCTGAAGTTCAAATGCTTCGAGTCCCTGCGCCGGTCCTCGATCTTCGACCGCTGCGAAATCCTCCTCGTCGACGACGGGTCCACGGACATCGAAACGCCTGCGATCCTCGACGAACTCGACCGTGCCTATCCGAACGTTCGAGTCCACCGGTTCCCGGCCGGTGGTTCGGGCAGCGCCTCACGTCCACGCAACAAGGGGCTCGAACTCACCCGCACCCCGTACGTGACCTACCTTGATCCGGACAACGAGCAGACGAACGACGGTTATGCGCTGCTGCTCGAGATGGTCGAAGAGCACGGATACGACTTCGCCATCGGCAATATGATGCGGTTCAAGCACAACCGGATCATGATCAAGAACGCGGGCATCCTGCGACCGGTCGTCGGCGACGACGGCGTGCTCGAAGCCAATGCGCTCTCGCGTGTGAACTTCCAGCCGATGAGCATCCAGGCACTCGTGGCTGACACGCAGTGGTTGAAGGGGCTCGGCATCTACCAGCCGATCGGCGCTGTCGGACAGGACTCGTACTTCTTCCAGCAGATGCTCTTCCACGCCAACCGGATCGGGCTGACGCCGACACCGATCCACACTTATTACGCGGCGGTGACGAACTCGACTGTCAACGCGATCAGTCCCCGTTTCTACGAGAAGTACCTGCCTTTGGAGGAGGACCGGTCTGCGTGGCTGCGCGAGGTCGGGCTGCTCGAGGACTACAACGCGAAGCGGCTCGAACAGTTCGTCAAGGGATGGTTCGTCCAAAAGCTCGCCTTCGCCGCCGAGGAGGACAAGGACGAGTGCATGAACCTCATCCGTCGCCTCACTCACTTCTACGGCAAGACGACGTGGAAGGACTCAGAACTCGCCGAGCTCCATTCTGTGCCGCATGTCTGAGGCTTCGATGACCGAAGAGCCTCCGTTCGACCAGTTGGGCACGCTGCTGCCCGGAGACTGCATCGAACGGCGGCCCGGTACCTTCCAACGATTCGACTTCCACGTCGGCACGGTGACGGTGCCGGCTCTGCTGTGGTGCCGGTCGGAACCGACGGGTCGACTGCTCATCGCCTTCAACGGAGCCGTCCGGCGCACACAGGAGAAGGATCCGCAGGAGATCTTCCAACGCCGGACATGGGTCGACGACATCGAAGCGGATATTCTCTTCCTCTCGGACCCGACCCTGCGTTCCGATAATCGGATCAGCATCGGTTGGGGACAAGGAACGCAGGGCCGTTACGCCAACCCCGCAATGGCACAGACAGCCCGCTTCGCAGCAGAGTGCCTCGACATTCCCGCGGGCGCGCGGCTGTACTTCGGCACCAGCGCAGGAGGCTTCCAAGCCCTTCAGGCCGCCGCCCGGGACGAGGGCAGCCGCGCGCTGGTGAACAATCCGCAGATCGACTGGACGAAATACATGCCGACCTTCGTCAACACCATCGCTGGGTACTCCTACGAGGACCAACCGACCAAGGACATCGCCATCGATCACCCTGACAGAACCTCGGTCGCTCACGCGTTCGCCGCGTTCGGTCATATTCCGCGCACACGTTGTCTCATCAACGCAGCCAGTAAGAATGACTCACTTGCCCAACTGCCCGCCCTCGTCGCTGCTCTGCCGGCGCAGGCCGGCGAGCGCTCATGCTTCGATGTGTCGCTCTATTCCGACGTCCGGGGCGGGCACAACCCTCTGCCGAGGCCCGCCACCACCACGGCGATCAACAGCATCCTCAGGGAAGCCATCAATGAGTGACACCATCAAGACCGACGCCACGTTCCCCGCTCATTCTCCGGAACCTGAATCGATCGTCGCGGGAGTAACGGCCGCGGCCCGGGCCCTGGCCGGCCATGCCGATGACATCGGAATGGCCGCGCGCCGGATCTGCGTCGAGCTCAAGGACCTCACGACCTCGGCAACGGTCCGCCGAATTCTCTTCCAGATTGCCGTTGCTGAGGGCTCGTCGTTGCGGTCACGGTTCGTCGCCGACCGTCTCTCCACTCACGGTCACCTCCGTTTGGCACGTCTGTTGACCGACCATGCCATTGCCACCGGCGCGAAACCCTGGCAGCGACGACGGCTGGAGCCCCTGCTGGAGGAACTGCCCAACAAGGACTTCGGTGCGGGTGTCCGAGACACATTCGACCTGACAGTCACTGCCGAAGGCGGTGTCTCACTCGACGGCACCGGAGACTCTTCGCCAATCGAGTTCGGTGGCAGCACCGAGACTCCATGGTTCCAGACGCTCATTCGACGGCTCGACGACCGCCCAGACGGCGTCCACCATGATGTTGTCCGTATCCGCACCCGGTCAACCGTGCGCGCACAGGATGCGCTGGACTCTGTGCTCGAATTCCTGGCGATCCTGCCCGTCGTGTCTGCCGTCGTCACCGAATCCACGGATGCGGCACTGTCGATATCCGAACGGCTCGGAAGGTCACTGCTCGACCGGTCGCGAACACTTCTGCTCGCTCCGAACCGATCCGGTGAGAACGTGATCGTGTCGGTGCGCGGCTCCGAGCTGCTGGATGCAGGCCCGACCGCTGATCTCGTACTCCCCGGAGCCGAAGACGTCACGGCCCTGGCCGCTGCGCTCGGGCTGGAAGCCATCATCGGCTCACCGGCAGTGAGCAAGCATGTGCGAGCCGTCGTTGATGCCTTCCGCGTGGAGTCGTTCCGACTGCTGCCGTTGTCCTCGACGTACCGCGCTTTCACCAAGCTGCAGCGTTTTCGCGGAACCCGGGGCGAGACTGCTGCGGTGAGGAACGTCCTCACCGGCCACCTCTTGGCATCAGGCTTTTACGACGAAGCCTTGGGCCTTGCCACGATTGCGCTGCCATCAGAGCGCGGGAAGGTCTTCAAGGCACGTCTCATCCGAGCTCTCTACGGAACCGGCCGCTTCGGCGAGATCGCCCTCGTCGCGGACCCTGCTGCCGCATCCGCCGCGGACAGGCCCCTCATCCGGGAGGCGGCCTCGGCATCTGAGATGTTGGACGAGCTGGCAGAAGCAGCCGACAATTCGACTATTCCGTTCTCCCCGGTCGCGGGCAAGATACTCACCGTTCTCCATGCGAGTGCACCCGATCAGAGCGGCGGATATGCGGTTCGTGCCCACAACGTTCTCAAGACCATCGTCGCCAACGACTATGAGCTCACCGCACTGACCCGGCCAGGTTTCCCCGAAGCCGCAAATTCATTGGAACCGGGGGCGACTGCCGAGGTGTTTCATGACGGTATCCGGTACCTGCGCCTGGGCAGCAATTCGGCACGAGCCGACGGGGAGTTCGCCTATATGCGCGAATCCGTTGACCACTATGCCGAGGTGATCCGCCGCGAGCGCCCCTCGGCGGTCCACGTGCGCTCGACCTATGTGTCGGCGCTGCCGGCACTCATTGCGGCCAAACGCTTCGGCCTCCCCGTCGTCTACGAGGTCTCGGGGATGTGGGAACTCGTCTACGAAGCAGAGAACACTGCCCGGATGGAAGGCCGTCGCGCACGCACCGTGGCGCTGGAGAACGCGGTGCTGGAGAACTGCGACTCCGTGGTCACGATCACCGAGGCGATGCGCGACATCATCTCTTCCCGGATTCGTCCGCGCAGCCCCATCGAAATCATGCCCAACGCCGTCGACGCCGCGACCTTCTCAGCAGTCGACAAGGATCCCCGAGCGCTCTCTCGCTTCGGTTGGAGCGCCGATCTTCCCATCATCGGATACATCGGCACCTTCGTCGACTACGAAGGGCTCGACGTCCTGGTCCGCGCCATCGACCTCGTCCGACGCAGCGGGATCCGAATAGGCGCCCTTCTCGTCGGTGATGGAGCCGAATCCGCTCAGGTACAGACACTCGCGTCCGAACTCGGTCTAGACGAATCGACCATTGCATTCACCGGACGTGTCCCGCATGACCAGGTCAAAGACCTCTACTCGGTCATTGACGTGTGTGCCTATCCTCGGCTGCTCACCCCGGCCACCCGGGCGGTTTCTCCGCTCAAGCCCTTCGAAGCAATGGCTGCGAAGAAGCCCATCATTGTCTCCGACGTCCCGGCACTTGCTGAGATCGCAGGTCAGGGACGGCGCGGACTCGTCGTCCCCAGCGGACATCCCGAAGCCCTCGCCGAGGCGATCACCTCCGTCATCACCGAACCGATGGCGACTGAGCACAGAGTCGAGGCGGCTGCCAGTTGGACGGAGACCCAACGCAGCTGGTCAGCCGTCGGCGCGGTCATGGGTTCGGTGCTGGTTAGGCTGACATCATGACTCGAACGATGCTGTTCTACGGGCACGTCGCCTCGAACTGGGGTGACCTGGCCATCAATGCAGGCGCGCTCGAGCTGATGCGCCGCACCGGGGTCGACGTCGAGAATTCGACGGCCGTTCTGCTCGCTCCCGCGGACCAGTACCGGCGACAGTCGAGCTTCACGCTCAGGGGCATGGACCTGACGACTGTTCCGGCAGACGGAACTGTGCGAGGCGGCAGAGAGGAGATCGAGCTCCTCATCGACTACATCGCCCATCCGGAGCGTTTCGCGGAAGATACAGGAATGGGTGACGTCGATCTCGTCGTCCTCAACGCGGGCGAGCATCTCTTCGAATCGCCGACCGGCGAGAACCTCGTCGACCTCGTATGGCGGATTCTCCCGGCCCTCGCTGCTCAGACCATCGGCACACCCGTGGTATTGCTTCCGTCGACGATCGGACCGTTCCGCACAGAGTTCGGGGCTCTGCTCGAAGACTTCATCCGCAAGGGACTCAACGCTGCTGCCTACCGCGACCTCGAATCGAAGCGGCTCGGGTCGTCGCACGACTCCTCGCAGCTTCCAGTCCTGCTCGATCCCGGATTCTTCGTCCCTGGTCTCCGCGAACGAGAGGCAGCAGACCGAGACGGATCTGTACTGGGCATAGTGCTGAGACCCGAAGACATGGGGATCCGTCCGGGATCACGGCGATCTGCATTCGTGCAGAGCAAGTTCCGGGAGTCGCAGTTCCGCAACTCGCAGGCGTTTCAGCTCTTCTCGTCGATCGCCGAGGCGCATCTGGGCGACGGCGGTCGAGTGAAAATCATCGTGCAGACACGTGCCGATCGTGAGATCTCAGCGACACTGGCCAGCCACCTCGGCGACATTGCCGGGGCCGACCGGGTCGAACTCAGCGACCCCCAGGGGTTCAGGGCCTTCATCGACGAGCTCGGGCACGTCGGCGAACTGGTCACTTCACGATTCCATTCCGTGATCCTCGCATCGTCTCAGGCGGTTCCGAGTGTTGGTGTCTACTCGGAGACTCACGGGCACAAGATGCCCGGTCTCTTCGACCTGCTGAAGATCCCGACCTGCGCCGTGCGTTTGGACGACCGCGCAATCACCGCCGTCCGCGAGGATGTCGACATCGCTCTGGGTGCAGCTCGGGATTCGATCGAGGAGATCTACAACCGCATCAGGGCGAACCGCAGCGTGGCTCGCCGCTGGTTGTCCGAGGCCCTCGAATCCGACGGCACCTCGTCGTTTGATCCGACGGCGCTGACGATCGAAGCCTTGGCACTGCTCTACCGGGAAGGCCTGCGCCGGACGGAGAAGGACTCTCTGGCTCACGTGCTGCAGACCATCGAGAAGGAACTGAAGAAGTGATCGCACGAACCGTCCCCGAAGAAGGCCACCACCACATCGAGTCCCCGACGGCGTTCGGTGGTCCGCTGCCAGGACCTTCGACGACGTACACGGTGATGCTCGGCGACATTCCGGTCGACCTGCGCTACGACGACCGCGGCTCTGACACCACGATCGTCTTCTTCCACGCCGCCATCACCAAAGCGGTTCGCCGCTATCCTGTGTTCTCCGGATCGACTTTCTCCGAAGGCATCGATGCGAACCGACTGTTCATCAGCGATCCCTCGCTCTACGTCGATTCCCGGATCAGACTCGGCTGGTATGCCGGCAATGTCAGGCAGCCGAACCTGCAGGACGCTCTGACCGAGATCATTGCGAAGTTCGACGGACCGAACCGACGGCTCATCTTCTTCGGAGCCTCCGGCGGCGGTTTCGCATCGTTGTACTTCTCCTCCCGGTTTCCCGGGTCCACTGCGATTCCGGTCAATCCTCAGACCGCAATAGGCGCGTACGTGCCGGTCATCGTCAACCGGTATCTCAACTATGCGTGGGGTGGATCTCCGATCACTGATCTGCCTGTATGCACCGATGTCATCGACGTCTACTGTCGCCCTGTCGAAAATTCGGTGATCTACGTACAGAATTCAGGGGACGGCGATCATATGGATCATCACTTTTCGCCGTTCATGGACGCTCTGCCGGAGGGCCAACGGGTCGAGCCTGTCCTCATCGATGCGGGTGAGGGGCATGTGCCACCGAAACGCCCCGTGCTGACCCAGATCCTCAAGGACGTCGTCCGAACCTGACTCAGGTGGGCCGCGTCTCGCTCAGTCGGCGAAGGCCACATCCGGAGCGAACTCCGCGATGCGATCGCCGACGCCGAGCAGCGATTCGATGGCTGCGACCGACCGGGCAGACGCTCGTCCGTCACCGTAGGGGTTGACGGCCTTGGCCATATCTTCGTAGGCGAGCGCATCGTCGAAGAGTCGGGAGACTTCGGTGACGATCACGGTGGTGTCGGTGCCGACGAGTTTGACCGACCCTGCGGTGACAGCCTCGGGGCGTTCGGTGTTCTCACGCATGACGAGGACGGGCTTGCCGAGGCTGGGAGCCTCTTCCTGGATGCCGCCGGAATCAGTGAGGACGACGTCTGAGGCTGCCATGACCGTGGTGAACTCGCCGTAGGACAGCGGCTCGGTGACCAACACATTGTCGAATTTGTCGACACGGGGAAGAACGGCTTCGCGCACGAGCGGGTTGCGATGGGCCGGGAGCAGAATGAGCAGTTCCGGTCGGGCGGCGGCCAATTCGGCCAGGGCGTCTCCGATGTTCTCCATGGACGAGCCGAGGTTCTCCCGACGGTGAGTTGTCACGAGGAGTTTCGGGCGGTCGGAGGCGACATAGTCGGCGACGACCGAGTCAGCCGGTGCCACGTTCATGTCGACGGCGATGTGGAGGGCGTCGATGACGGTGTTTCCGGTGACGACGACGTCGGCCGGATTGATGCTCTCGGCCAGCAGGTTGTCTCGTGACCGTGTGGTCGGGGCAAGGTGGAGTGCGGAGATCTGACTGGTCAGCTTCCGGTTGGCTTCCTCGGGGAAGGGGCTGAGCAGGTTCCCCGAGCGCAGCCCGGCTTCGAGGTGGATGACCGGGATGCCGCGGTTGAAGGCGGCGATGGAGGCACCCATGACGGTGGTCGTATCGCCTTGGACGAGCACGGCGTCGGGAGCCTCATCTTCCAGGACGGTGTCGAGTTCCCCGATGACACGAGCGGCGATCCCGTTGAGGGTCTGTCCCTGGGACATGATGTTGAGGTCCACGTCCGGGACGATTCCGAACAGATCATTGACCTGGTCGAGCATCTCGCGATGCTGGGCGGTGACGACTGTGCGAGAGCGCAGGGTCGCACTCGATTCGATCGTACGGATGAGAGGCGCTACCTTGATGGCTTCCGGCCTGGTGCCGAAAACGGTGAGGACTGTGGGGGTCACGCACGAACTCCTGGTCGGGAGAACCACGGGGACCGCCTCGGCGGGGCGGGGTTCTCGCATCTATGCCGATAAGGGTAATGGTATGCAGTTCTGCTGAGCTTGGACATACCGGCTCCGTTCATCTCATCATGCCGGACCCACCTCCGCTGGCCGAGATCAGAGACCTTCACAACCCGTTCACCCAAATTTGATGACCACGTCATGTCAACGGTCACTTTATGAGTCATCGTGGTCAGGTTGCCTCGATCAGCCCTCGGGTAACATCAGAAGTCGTTCATCTCGAGTTTGGAGCATCGCACACATGCCGCCCACCGCCACCTCTCAACGCCCCTCCGTCGCCGTCATCGGCCTCGGTTATATCGGTCTTCCGACCGCAGCTGTTCTGGCCAGCTCGGGCGCAGAGGTCGTCGGTGTCGACATCGACGCCGATGCTGTGGCCACAATCAACGCCGGCCAGGTTCCCTTCGTCGAGCCGGATATGGCGACAACGGTGGCCGGTGTCGTATCGCAGGGTTACCTGCGGGCGACGACCGAGACTCCGCATGCGGACAATTACATCGTCGCTGTGCCGACGCCGTTCAAGGACGGGCACGAACCGGACCTGTCCTACATCGAGACCGCGGGCAAGCAGATCGCGCCTCTGCTCGAGGGCAATGAGCTCATCATCCTCGAATCGACTTCACCTCCCGGAGCAACGGAGTTCCTGGCCGAGACCATCATCAATGAACGCCCGGATCTCACGCTCAAGCCCGGCAGCGCACAGACCGTCTACTTCGCACACTGCCCCGAGCGCGTGCTGCCCGGCCGGATCATGATCGAGCTGCGGACGAACGATCGCATCGTCGGCACCCTCAACGGCAATGCCGGCGAACGGGCCCGTGACCTCTATGAGCTGTTCTGTGAGGGCGAGTTCCTCATGACCGACGCTCGCACTGCAGAGATGGCGAAGCTGACCGAGAACGCCTACCGCGACGTCAACATCGCCTTCGCCAACGAGCTGTCGGTGATCTCTGACGGGCTCGATATCAACGTCTGGGAGCTCATCAAGCTCGCGAACCACCACCCTCGAGTCAACATCCTGCAGCCCGGTCCCGGCGTCGGCGGCCACTGCATCGCCGTCGATCCGTGGTTCATCGTCTCCACCGCTCCCGAGCAGTCGTCGCTGATCCGCACCGCACGCGAGGTCAACGACTCGAAGCCCGGGTATGTGCTCGACAAGCTCCTCCCACAGGCCCGTCGCATCCAGGATGTGCAGATCGCGGCGCTTGGCCTGGCGTTCAAGCCGAACATCGATGACCTGCGCGAGAGTCCCGCACGGCAGATCGTCGGACAGCTCGCCGATGCGCTCCCCAACGCGAACATCATGGCGGTCGAGCCGAACATCGACAGCCTGCCGTCGGAGCTCGATGAGCGCGACAACGTCACACTCACCGAGGTGAACGAAGCCATCCGCGCCGCTGATATCGTGCTGCTGCTCGTCGACCACAATGAGTTCACCCGCATCGACCGGACGCTCCTCACGCAGAAGATCGTTCACGATACGCGTGGGGTGTGGGGGTAAGGACAGACTTCTGACACTTCTTGCTCGGCCCGCTTCGGAGACTTCTCCGGAAGCGGGCCGAATCCGTTCCGATTCCATTCACATCGGATGAATCACACAAGGCCTGACTTATCGGCGTCCAGGGACTCGGTTCCAAATCTATACACTATGTAAACTTTCATACTCCTTGTAAGCTGGGAGAAAACCCGGTACGAAGGAGTTCCCATGGCGTTCATCGACCCCGATCCCACAGCACTGGAGCAGATCAGACAGGACAGCGAGCGGGGCTTTCTCGGCACCCGCGAACAGGTCCTCATCACTGCAGACGACGGCAGCGTCGTCTGCGATCTCAGCGCCTACGATTTCCTCACCGGCCAAGCTCCGCCCGAAGCCGACCCTGTCCTGTGGGAGCATTCGAGCCGTGTCGCCCGTCACGGACTCTTCCTCGTCACCGAAGGCGTCTACCAGGTGCGGGGTTTCGATCTCGCCAACCTCACACTCATCGAGGGCGCCAACGGTGTGATCGCCGTCGATGCGCTCACGAGCACGGAGACCGCCGAGGCGGCCCTTGAACTCTACTTCGCGCACCGCGGCAGGAAGCCGATCACCGGAATCATCCTCACTCATCCGCATGTCGATCACTTCGGCGGAGTCGAGGCCGTGATCGCCCACGCGGTTCCCGGAGCGCCGGTGCTGGCCCCGGAAGGGTTTCACCACCATGCGCTGCGGGAGAACCTGCTCGCCGGCCCGGCGATGCGCCGACGCTCGGTCTACATGTACGGCACCGAACTCGAACCGGGTCCGACCGGCCACATCGGGTGCGGCCTCGGCCAGCGAGTGGCGACGGGGACCACGACGCTTACTGCGCCCACCAATACGATCACGGCCACCGGTGAGACCAGGACGATCGACGGTCTGGAGTTCGTCTTCCAGCTCACCCCCGGCACCGAGGCTCCCGCGGAGATGAACTTCCTCCTCCCCCACCTCGGCGCCCTGTGCCTCGCGGAGAACGCAGTGCACACTCTGCACAACGTCATCACTCTGCGCGGTGCCCAGGTCCGCGATGCCAAGCTCTGGTCCAGCTATCTCGATGAGACGCTGAGGCTCTTCGGGCCACGGACCTCCGTCGCCTTCGCCACTCATCACTGGCCCACCTGGGGACGCGAGAGGGTCGCCGACTTCCTCGCCGTCCAGCGCGACGTCTACGGATTCCTGCACGATCAGACGGTGCGGCTGATGAACGACGGCTTCACGGCCGATGAGATCGCCGAACGGCTGGAGCTGCCCGAGGCCCTGGCCGCCTCCCCCGTCGTCCGTGGCTTCTACGGCTCGGTCAGCCACAACGTCAAAGGCATCGTCCAGTTCTACCTCGGATGGTTCGACGGCAATCCCTCACATCTGTGGCCGCTGCCGAAGTCGGAGAGCGCAGGACGCTGGATCTCCATGCTCGGCGGGGTCGACTCCGCTGTGTCGCGGGTGGCGGCCAAACTGCCCAGTGCGAGCACCGAGGATCTACGGTTCGCCGCCGAGGTCCTCGACGCCTGCGTCTTCGCCGACCCCGGCCACAGCAGCGCCCGCGAACTCCTCGCCGAAGTGCTCCAGCGTTTGGCCCACGGGTGCGAAAACGCCGTGTGGCGCAACGAGTACCTCAGCGCCGCCGCCGAACTCCGCAGCGCACCGGCAGCGGCGCACGGATCGACACCGCACGGGCGTTCTCAACCCGGAGCGCAGCCGGGCAGCGGCGTCCGCGCCGAGGCGGAGGGCCGACCGCCGCAGGGTCGGCCCCGCAACCGGATCGCCGCAGATCTCGGCGTCGCCGATGTGCTCGACGCAATGTCCGTACGCCTCGACGGTCACGCAGCGGCCTCGACCCGGCTGAGCATCGACCTCGTCGAACTCGACGCCGAGTCCTCGGCGCGGGCCATCCACCACGTCGAACTCCACAACGGAGTCCTCCATCACCGCCGTGAACCTATCGAGGCAGGAGCAGGATCGGAGTCGTCTAGCCTGTCGTCTTCCGGCGCCGAGGCAGACCTGAGGATCGAGGTCCCACTCGGGTCTGCTTCGCAACTGGTCGCGCGCGGCCCCGCAGGCTTCGCCACCTCGGGTAACACCGCTGCGTGGGACCGCCTGCGCGCCCTGCTCACCACCGCCCGACGCGGCTTCCCCATCATCGAACCTCGGTGAGCATCGTCGGACTGCCGTGTCGCCGGGCCTGCGCAGTCACCAGCACTGAGCGGCCGACGGAGCTCTCTCCGCCGGCCGCTCATGCATCACCGTCTCAGGCCCGGCGCCGCCTCAACGTCATTTCGTGATGCGCATCGTCTTCGTCGCCGGCAGACCGTCATAGATCCGCTGCTCGAAGCCCGGGGCGGTCGTCAGCTGAGCCGGGATTCCGCTCAACGGCACAGCGTACGCCTGGTCGAAGACCCGATCCTGCAGCTTCGCATAGATCTCGCAGCGTTTGCTCTCATCCTCTTCCGCCATGGCCTGGGCGAGCAGCTTCTGCACATCCTTGTGCTCGTCTCCGGTCGAGTTGCGTCCTCCGTCCTCAGTCACCATTCCAGTGAACCGGGAGATGCCGTCGTAGAGGGTGCCCGAGGTGTTGATGAAGTTGAGGATTGCCATATCCCACGACTCCGGTTTGGAGGCGAGCTCGGTGGCCAGTCCCGCTGGGTCGACCGACCGCAGCGTGTTTTTCGCTCCGGCTTCGCTGACGACCTGGTCGACATACTTATTGCCGGCGCCCTTGGCGACGGCCGGAGTGCCCAGCTGCACCGACTCCGCGCCATCGAGGCTCTCTGCCGCTGCAGCCGGATCATTGGCGATGAGGCGGGACTCGTCTGTGTTCGCGCAAGGAACCGTCTCGGACACGAAGCTCGTCGACGGCTCACCGAGTCCGTTCGTCGCCGCCTTCGCGTAGGCCGAGCGGTCGATGGCCTGAGCCACTGCCCGGCGCTTGTCCGCGTCAGCGAATACGCGGCCGTCGCGTTCGTTGAAGACGAGGAACATCGTGCCCACCGAGAAGCGCTCAGAGCCGAAGTCCTCCTCGTCCTTGAACCGAACCATCGGCTCACCGGTGATGGTGGCGACGTCGAGGTCCCCAGTGATCATGCTGTTGGCGACGCTGTTGTAGTCGGTCGACATCGTGAAGTGCACGGTCTTCGCAGGATCGCCCTTGAGCGGTTCGGCGAATTCGGGGAACGTGTATCCCGAGTCGCGCAGCGTGAACTCCACGCTGGCGCCCGGTTTGAAGTCTTCCAAGGTGTAGGGGCCCGAAAATGCCGCTTCGACCTCTCCGGTAGCGGTCTTCTCCGGGTCCTCGAGTCCCGCAGGGCAGACGATTCCGGCTTCGGGCTGCGACAGTCCGCGCAGCATGTCCGCCCAGGGTTTGTCGAGTTCGATGCTCACGGTCCCCGCACCGTCGTCGGCGGTGATCTTCGGAGTATTGGGCCCGAAGACCTGACTCTTCTGCTTCGAGGTCTTCGCGAATTCCTCGAGGGAGTCCTTGACGATGTTCGGGGTGATCGTCGTTCCGTCGGCACAGGTAGCGTCTTCACGCAGGGTGAACGTCCCCTTCGTCGGCGTAACGTCCCAGTCCGTCGCAAGATCCCCGCTGACGCCGTCTTCCGCATCGGAGTCGAGTGCCACGAGCGAGGCATAGAGCAGGCTGCTGGACTGGGTTCCAGGCACCCCCGAAGCCGTGTACGGGTAGAAACTGTTGGGGTCGGCAATCATCGTCGATCGGATGGTGTCGGTGGTCCTCTCGCCGCCACTCCCGGTGGCTCCGGTCGTGCAGGCGCTGAGCCCCAGCGTCAGGGCGGCGAGACCGGCGACGGCGGGAACGAGTCCGGTCGTCATCAACCGGTGTCTTGTGATGGACATTCTGTCTCCTCGTGGTGGTGGGCTGAAGGGGTCAGTGCGGAGTCAGTGCGGTGTCAGCGCAGTCTCACGTGCTGTGAGTTCGCGGCTGAGGCGGGCGAAGACGGGCTCGAACCGGGGGACGCCGACGGACTCGTCGACTGGGTGAGCGCCGAAGTGCGCGATCACCGTCTGCCGGGCGGGGTTGATGTAGAGCCTCTGCCCGGAACGGCCGCGGGCGACTAGTGCCCCTTCGCCGTCCAGGGGCTGCCACCAACCGCGCCGATAGGCCAGCACAGGCCGGTCGATCCGTTCGTCGCCTGTGCCCACGACGTCGGATGCGGGGCCTTCGGGCACCGTCCAGAAGTCTGCGACCAGGTCCGCCGGCAGCACCTGGTCCTCGCCGACCGCACCTCCGTCGGCCATGAGCTGCCCGAAGCGGACGAGATCGGCCAGAGTGCAGGCGAAGCGGCCGGAGACGAGTTCCCGGCCAGTGGGGTCAAGTCCGAAATGAGCGTCGCTGCCCGCCCCGATGCGCGAGTAGACCAGTTCTTCGAGCAGAGCAGACACGGTGGCTCCGGTCGTCCGGCGGACGACTTCGCCGAGTGCTTCCGTGTTCCCGTTCTCGTATCGGAAGGACTGCCCGCTGGAGCCGTCCTCTCGCGATGTCGCCAACCTCTCAAGCAGTGTCCGGGGTCCGGTGTAGCCTGCCGGCGCCGGCACCATCCCGACGGCAGCGAAGAAGGCCCGCGCCTCGGTCTCCTTGTCGAAGGGCCGCTGACCGTAGCGAACGGCGGTGAGCATATGGAAGGCGTCGTCGATGCCGGCGAGGCCGAACCCGGTGCCCTCCAGCTCCGGCACGTAGCCGCCGATGGTTCGGCTGGGATCGATCTCCCCGCTGCGTATCAGCGACGACAGGACCAGCGCGAACACCGATTTCGAGATCGAGGCAGTGACATGCCTGTCCTCAGGTCCGAATCCGTGGCGCTGGTCGCTGTGGACGAGTCGGCCGCGATGGAACACGAGCAGACCAGTCGTGTCCGCACTGTCACAGAACCGGCGCAGGCTCACCTCGGTCCCGTCGCGGCTCGGCACCATGACCTCGCCGAGGCCGTCCGCCAGGCTCGTCGGTGTCTCGAGGTCACCCGCCCGGCTGAGGGCCGACTCGGTCGCAGCCGGTTGCCGGGTCTGCCGTGCCGTATCCGCTGCCTGTCGACAGTGGGCGCGCACTCTGCGCACCGGCATGCGATCCTCGTCGTTGGTCATATGGGCGCGGATGGCGACAGGGTCGGAGAACCCTGCCTGCGCGGCTGTCTCCGCCGCTGCGCGTCGGTCTGGCTGGGTCTCATTCATGAGAGCTTGAACCCCTTTCCGCCTGGAACGGAGTCGAGCAACGTTCGCGTGTAATCGGCTTGAGGGGCGGCGAACACGCGGTCGAGCTCACCGACTTCGACGATGCGACCGGCTCTCATGACGACGATGTCGTCGCAGACTGCCTGTGCCACCGCGAGGTTGTGGGTGATGAAGATCATCGAGTGCTCGGCGTCTCCTTCGCGCAATCGGGCCAGGAGCCGGATGATCTCGGCCTGCACGGACACGTCGAGGGCCGAGGTGATCTCGTCGGCGACGAAGAGTTCGGCTCCGACGGCCAGCGCCCGGGCGATGGCGATGCGCTGTCGCTGCCCGCCAGAGAACTCGTGCGGGTAGCGTTCGGCGACCGATGCCGGCAGCTGGACGCTTTCGAGGACCGCGGCGATCTCCTCTGCGTGGGACCGGGGATTGGCAGACTTCGGGTCGAAGGCCTCAGCCAGGGTCTGGGCGATGGTCCGACGCGGATCCAGCGAGGAATACGGGTCCTGTGGGATGTACTGGATCCTGCGGTAGAGCGCATGCCGGGCGCGCCGCTTCGCCCGGGCCAGCTCGGCGCCGGCGACGGTGAGGCTGCCGGAGGAGATCCGGTTGATCCCCACGATCGCTTTGGCCAGCGTCGACTTTCCCGAACCCGACTCTCCGACCAGGCCGACGACGCGACCGCGCGGGATGTCGAGGTCGATGTCCTTGAGCACATGGTGATAGCCGAAGGAGAGGTTGAGCTCCCTCGCACGCACGATCGCATCGTCCTCGGCCGGCACCGGCCGGGCCTCGTCTTTCACAGTCACGCTCATGGTCTGCTCCCTTCCGGCAGTCCTCGGCTCGTATCGATCTGGGGTACCGCATCGAGCAGAGCTGCGGTGTAGGGGTCGGAGACCTCACCGGCGGCGAGCTGGGCGGCGGTGAGCTCCTCGACGACCGCGCCATCACGCATGACCACCACGCGGTCGCAGAGTTCTCCGACGACGCCGAGGTCGTGGGAGATGAAGAGCACGGCTGTGCCGAGTCGCCGACGCAGCTGGTGGAAGATGCGCAGCACCTCGACCTGCACCGTGACGTCGAGGGCCGTCGTCGGCTCATCGGCGATGAGCAGCTGTGGCCGGTTGACCACTGCGGCGGCGATCATCGCTCGCTGCCGCATTCCGCCGGACAGCTGATGCGGGTACTGCTTCATCCGCAGTTCGGGCTGATCAATACCGACGGTTGCGAGGGCCTCGATGATGGCCTGCTGCGCTTCCTTGCGGGAGTATCCCGAATGGGTGCGCAGAACCTCGGTCAGTTGCGGACCCATCGTGCGTGAGGGGTTGAAGGTGGTGCCGGGGTCCTGGTAGATCAATGCGATCTCCTGGGCGAGCTGCGCCGCTGTCGGTGTGCCCTTCATGTTCATATCTCCTACCCGCAGCTCTTCGGCCTCGAGATCGAGGTCATCGGCGAGGAGCCCGGCCACGGACATCGCGGTCAGCGATTTCCCTGATCCGGATTCGCCCACGAGGCCGACGATCTCGCCGGGGGCCACATGCAGGTCGATCCCCTTGACGAGGGCGCGACGTTGCTGACCGCCGCGGATGGCGAGTTTGCACACCCGCACCAGGGCCTCGTCGTCTGCCGCGGGCGAGGCTGTGGCGTTCGCCTCGGGGGTGCGCGGGGACCAGGTCCGGGCGGTGCGCGGGTCGGCGTGAGCGGCCAGGCCGTCGCCGATGAGCATGGCCGCCACAGAGGCGAGCACTATCATCACAGCGGGCCCCAGCGCCTCAATCGGCTGCGTGTAGAGGGACTCGAGGCTGTCGTTGAGCAGCGAACCCAGATCATATTCGGGCTGCTGGACGCCGAGGCCGACGAAGGACAGAGCGGAGATCTCGACCAGTGTGGCAGAGAAGATCGTCGTCGCCAGCACCAGCAGCGGTTCGGCCATCGCCGGGATCATGTGCCGAACAGCCAGTTGGTAGGAGCCGACGCCGAGGAAGCGCGAGGTGAGGAAGTATTCGCTGCGGGCCGTGCGTCCGGCGAGGTTGGCCGTTACGCGGGCGAATCCGGGGATCCCCGCGATGCCCAGGGCGAGGACCGCCGTGGTCGCACCGGGCAGGAGGATCGCAGCGATGATGAGGGCGGTGATCAGCGTCGGGTACGCGACGGCGGTCTCGAGCAGTCGCAGGCACCATTCGCGCACGACACGAGGCGCCAGCCAGATCGCCACTCCCACGACGAGACCACCGAAGACGGAGATCGCTGCGGCACAGACGGTCATGATGAGCGTCAGGCGGGTGGCGACGAGGACTCGAGCGAGATTGTCCTGCCCGAAGTCGTTCGTCCCCAGCGGGTGGCCTCTGCCCGGCGGCAGAGCTGTGTCATCGGTGATGGCTGTTGCCGAACCAGTGACGAAGATCGGGGCGACGACGGCGATGAGGACCAGTGCGACCATGAGGACGACACCGAGCGTGAAGGCCGGCCGCCAGACAGTCGGGCGTGAGGCAGTGGACATGGATCATTCACCCGCTTCCAGGGTTCGAGGGTCGACGAGGGCCAGCACGATGTCGACGACGAGGATGAGGAGGGTGGCGATGATCCCGAGCAGCAGGATGGTTCCGCGAATGACGGGATAGTCGCGTTCAGTGATTGCCGTGACGATTCCGGTGCCGAGTCCGGGCCAGCCGAATACTGTCTCGATAACGACGGCTCCGCCGAGCATTCCTGCCAGGATCAGCCCTGAGAGAGTCAGGGTGGTGGTGAGCAGATTGGGCAGCACATAACGCGTGGTGATCTTCCAGGTGCTCAGACGCCAGCCGCGGGCGGTGCGCACATAGTCCTGTTCGAGGATCGTCGCCGCTTCGCGGCGCACGATGCGAGCGAGCGCGCAGGCGGGGCCGATCATGATCGCGGCCGTCGGAAGTACGAGCGATGACAGGGTCGCCGCACCCGAAGCGGGAAACCATCCGAGAAGCACCGCGAAGATGTAGACGATGAGCGTAGCTAGAACGTAGTTCGGAACCGCGAAGACGAAGCTCGTCGCGGCGTTGAACGCATGGTCGAGACCAGGACGGCGGCCACCTCGGGTGAGCAGCGCCGCCGCGGTCCCGGTGGGCACCCCGAGCATCAGGGTGAGCACGATCGCCATGAGCGCGATCTCGGCGGTGAAGGGCAGTCTAGCGAGCACGACCGACCACACCGGCAGACCGGTGGCGAACGACGCTCCCATATCACCGGTGAAGATGCCGCCGACGTAATGGACGAACTGCACGCCCAACGGCGCCTCGAGCCCGAGCGCGGCCCGGGTGGCCTCGATCTGTTCGGCAGTCGCGCCCTCCCCTGCCGCGACTACCGCAGGATCGCCCGGCAGCAGCGGCACGATGAAGAACGTGATGACGATGAGCAGGCCGAAGGACAGCAGCACTCCCCCGCCGCGGCGGATGAGGAATCGGGTCCATGGGTGCTCGGTCGGTCTCCGGCGTCGGGCATTGGGACTCGCGCCCCGAGTCGACGTGATGGACAGGGCCATGAAGACAACACCTCCTCGTGTCGTGTGCGACAGCCTGGTTCGTCTCGGCACCGGGCAGTGCGGTCGAGGACGTGGCCTGAATTACATATTGTCCGCTTTTAGACACACTGTCAAAATTTATTCGGAGCGCAAAGCCATCGGGCGAACATAACGCGACAGCACTCCAGCGCCGGGCCCTCACGTCGGGCGGTCACGACGCGCGACAGACTCCAACAAGTGAGCGGCTGCGTTCAGAAAGTCCCTTCGGGGACCTCGTCGAAGCCGCTGGCCCACATACGACCGTGCACAGAGAGGTCGGTGAGCACCTGTGCAACCTCGGCTGCGGGGATCGGCCGCTCCTCGGGTTCGAGCCACCACAGCAGCACCGTGACCTGCTCGCCCACCCAGGCGCGGGTGAGGATCTCCGGATCGATCCGGAACTGCGTCCCGGTCACCTCGGCACGCTTGAGGAAGATCTCCTTGGCCGCCTCGGTGCGGGTGTCGACGAAGATCCGCAGCGCCGTGCCGTCACCCTCGCCGCGCAGGATCACACGGTAGGCGTCTCGCTCCTCCTCAGCGTGCTCGAAGAGGATTCGCAGCGCCTCGCCGGAGAAGTAAGAGTTCTCGCGCAGCCGCAGCCGCTCGAGCCGGGCGGCCAGTTCGCCCTGGAGGTCGAGGACGATCTGAGTGAGCAGCGCAGGTTTGTCGCGATAGTAGGCGTAGAAGGTCGCACGCGAGATATCGGCCTCGGCAGCAATGTCTTCGATGGTCACGGCATCGTAGCCGCGCTCGAGGACCAGCTCGATCAGCGACGACTTCAGCGCGCGCTGAGTCCTGCGTGTCCGGCGATTCTCAACCATCTCCACCCTTCCTGCATTCGCGCCGCCGTCCGACGGCACCTCAGCCACAACGGTACCGACACATTGTCGTTTCTGGACTTCGATGCCCAAAGTTGTACACTGTGTCTAATTCTAGTCACATTGTCGTGAGGAGATCTCGATGCTCAACCTTGGCTACTACATCACCCGCGCCGCCCAGCACTGGCCCGACACCGAGGCGGTGGTCGCCGGCAGCCTGCGCCTGAGCTTCGCAGAGCTCGACGCCCAGTCGACGGCGCTTGCCGGCGCGCTCGCCGCCCATGGCATCGAACGGGGCACGCCGGTGGCAACCTTCGCGGGAAACGCCGGCGAGCTCGTCGTCATCGAGGCCGCCCTCTACAAGCTCTCGGCCCTGCGAGTGCCCATCAATTCCCGCCTTGGGGTGGCCGAGACCGCCCATATCCTCGGCGATGCCGGAGTGGCGGTCCTCTTCGTCGACCGCCCCCACCTCGCCTCGGCCGAAGCAGCCGTAGCGGCAGCGGGGACGAACGTGCGCCTCGTTGTCCTCGGAGACGACGGCGAGCGAAGCTATTCGGCCTTCCTCTCCGAGGGTGCAGACACCGAGCCCTCCGCGGTGATGTTCGACGCTGAGGAGTCCGATCCCTGCGTACTCAACTTCACCTCGGGCTCGACCGGCAAACTCAAGGCCGCAGTGCAGACGGTCGGCAACCGACTGGCGAATATGCGCAAACGCCTCATGGACCCCTCGAAGTCGACGGGCCAGGAGACCAGATACCTCGTCGCCGGGCCGATCACCCACGCCTCGGGGATGGGAGTCCTGGCCGCCCTCAGCCGCGGGTCGACGATCGTCGTCCTGCCTGCCTGGGACGCCGGCGAGTTCCTGCGCTTGGTCCGCGACGAGCGGGTGACTTCGTCCTTCGTCGTCCCGACCATGCTCCACATGCTCCTCGACCACGGCATCGATCCGGACGATGTCGCGACGCTGCAATCGCTGACCGTCGGCGGTGCCCCGGTGAGCCCGAAGAGGCTGAGAGAAGCCGTGGAAGCATTCGGACCGATCATCGAACAGGGGTACGGACAGGCAGAGACGACCAGCGGGGTCACGGCGCTGACCAAGGAGGACATCGTCCGCGGCATCGACTCCGATCCACAGCTCCTGCTCTCCTGCGGCCGCGCCGTCTTCGACTCGGAGGTCGCAGTCCTCGACGAAGACGGCAGGCGCGTGCCTGCCGGAGAGCTCGGCGAGTTGGCGGTTCGCGGCCCCGACTGCGTGAGCGAATACTGGGGCGCTCCGGAGCTGAGCGCGGAGACATTCCGCGACGGATGGGTGCTCACCGGCGACATCGCCTACATCCGACCCGATGGCTACGTCTTCATCGTCGACCGGAAGAAGGACATGATCATCTCCGGCGGATTCAACATCTATTCCACCGAGGTCGAGGCCGCAGTCTATGAACACCCCGATGTCAGTGAGGTCTGCGTCGTCGGCGCCCCCGACGATCGCTGGGGCGAGTCAGTGACCGCCGTGGTCGTCGCGCGCAGCGGCTCGCAGCCGAGCGCGGAGTCGATCATCGACTTCTGCGGCGAGCGCCTCGACCGCTTCAAGAAGCCACGGCACATCGACTTCGTCACCGAACTGCCCGTCAACCGCAACGGCAAGATCGACCGCCGACAAGTCCGCTCCGGCTACTGGGCCGGTGCCGAACGCAGCGTCAACTGAGCGACCGGACCTCCACACTCGGTCCGCCGCAACCACCCCCCCTGCCGATTGGAGACAGACATGTCATTCACCCTCAACCCCGACTACTCCGACCATCCGCTCGCCGAGACCATCGCGAGTCTGCGCACCTATCTCGACGGAGAGCTCGCCGAATACGAACAGGAGCGCGAGCTGCATCCGGAGTCCCGCTTCGACCGCGAGACCCTGCAGAAGGTGTGGAAGCGCTCGTATGAGCTCGGCTTCTACGGCATCCACCTGCCGCCGGAACTCGGCGGCAGGGGACTGAGCCACACGGATCTGGCCATCCTCAAGGAGGAGGTCTCCGCCTCGGGGCGGGTGCTGTCCCAGAGCGTGCTCGGGGATATGGGAGGGCCTCTGCGTGTGGGCTCTATCTTCCGCTTCGCCACCCCGGCCCAGGTCGAACGGTATCTGCTGCCCGTCGTCCGCGGGGAGCGCGCCTGCTGCTTCTCCCTGACTGAGACCGATGCCGGATCGAATGTGCGTGCCATGCACACCGTGGCCACTCCTGAAGGAGACGGCTGGAGGATCTCGGGGCACAAGGTGTTCTCCTCGGCGGGCCCTTTCGCCGACTTCTCGATCCTCATCGCCCGTATGGCGGGCGAAGAGGAGGCGTACTCGGCCTTCCTCGTCGATCTCGACTCTCCCGGCGTCCGGGTCGTCGAGGGTGAGGTCCCGTTGTCCGGCCAGCACATCGAGTCCGACATCATCCTCGACGATGTGCGTGTCGAACCGGATCAGCTCCTCGGCGAGGTCGGACAGGGGCTGAAGATCGGACTCGGCCGGGTGACCACGAATCGGCTGCTGCACTGCCCGACTGTTCTGGGACAGGTGCGCAGGGCACTGACGCTGACCGTGGATTTCGTCCATAATCGTCAGGTCGCGGCGGGGTCGATGGCCCAGCTGCAGTCCGTCCAGCACACTCTGGCCGAGATGGCCACCGACTACTACGCGGCTCGGTCGATGACCTTCGACGCCTTGGCCGCCCTCGATCGGGGTGAGGCGATCATGCCCGAAGCGTTCATGTGCAAACTCTTCGTTGCTCAGAAGGCTTTCTCCATCGCCGATTCCGCGATGCAGCTGCAGGGCAAGGCCGGCATGGTCCACGGATCCGAGATCGAGGGGATCTGGCGTCGTCTGCGGATGTTCCGGATGCTCACCGGCTCCGACGAGATCCAGAAGAACGGGATCGCAAAAGAACTGTTAAGGGCATGATGACCAGCACTCACTGAAGTGGACACTCTGACAAGCTGTACAGAACTGAGAGAGTTTTCAGCAGCATGGCAGTCCTTCCTTTGGAGTACAGATCGTATGGTGCAGTCCATTTCCATTGCACGAGATCTGACAGAAGATCGCGCCCATCCTGACTGCAGTGGCAGCGGCGTAAGGTGGAGTCAATGCCTCACTCATGGGACGAAACCACGTCGTTCCTGCTGCTGAGGACTCGTCCACTGCCGCCCGCCGATGTGCTGAGGAGAAGAATTGTCCGCTGAACCGATCTGGCTTCCCGACCCCGATCAGACCCCTCGTGCGCAGATTGCCTACTTCATCGACTTCGCCACTCAGCGCACCGGCCAAAACCTGGCCACCTATGACGATCTGTGGAAATGGTCGGTCAGCGACCTCGATGGATTCTGGGGCGCGGTCTGGGACTTCTTCAATGTCATCGCCGACGAACCCTACACTGAGGTTCTCGCCAATCGGTCCATGCCAGGGGCCGACTGGTTCCCAGGCACCCGCCTCAACTACGCCGAACACGCCCTGCGCGCCGGACTCGACGACAAGCTCGCCGACGAACCGGCCATCATCACGATCAAAGAATCCGGCGAGCGCACCGAATCCACCTGGCGTGAACTGCGCCGCCAGGTCGGTTCCGTCGCCGCTTGGCTGCGCAGCCAAGGAGTCGGAGAAGGCGACCGCGTCGTCGGATACCTGCCGAATACCCACCACACCCTCATCGCCTTCCTCGCGACCGCTTCGGTCGGTGCCATCTGGTCCGCCTGTGCCCAGGACTACGCCGCCGAGGGTGCCGCAACAAAACTCGGTCAACTCGAACCGACGGTGCTCTTCGCCGCCGACGGCTACCTGTGGAACGGCTCAGCCTACGACCGCCGCGACCAGGTCGCGGACTTAGCCAACCGGATGCCGAGCCTGCGGGCCGTGGTCGGGGTGGGCAACCTCGGCGAGGATTTCATCGATGAACACGATCAGATCACGAACCTCACCGCCTGGGACGATATTGCTTCCGGCGATGTGGAACCTAAGTTCGCGCGCGTCGATTTCGATACCCCGCTGTGGGTGCTGTATTCCTCGGGCACGACGGGGATTCCCAAGGGCATCGTGCACAGTCACGGCGGGGTCGTCATCGATCACCTGCGACTGCTGGGTCTCCACCTCGACATCCGGCCGGGTGACCGGTTCTTCTGGTACACGAACACGAACTGGATGATGTGGAACCTCGTCGCCTCGGCGCTGGTGGGCGGTGCGACCACGGTGTGCTTCGACGGCAGTCCCCTTTATCCGGGGCCGGGCCGGCTGTGGGAGATCGCCGCGGACACGCAGGCCAATGTGCTCGGGGTCAGTCCCGGGATCTTCCTGGCCGGGATGAAGGCCGGGATCGAACCCGGCAAGGAGTTCGACCTCTCCGCGCTGCGGACGATCGGTGCCACCGGTGCCCCGGTGCCCGCCCAGTGCTTCCCGTGGGTGCGCGATGCCGTGGGCGAGCGTGTGCAGCTGGCGTCGACGAGTGGCGGCACGGACGTTGTCAGCGGCTTCGCCGGATCTGCGCCGAACGCTCCGATCTGGGCCGGGGAACTTTCACGGCCGGTGCTCGGCGTGGCGTTGGAGTCGTGGGACGACTCCGGTCAGCCATTGGTCGATGAGGTCGGGGAGATGGTCATCACCGCACCGATGCCGTCGATGCCGGTGAAATTCTGGAATGATCCGGACGGTGAGCGCTACCGCGACACGTACTTCTCGATGTTCCCCGGAGTCTGGCGCCACGGCGACTGGATCACCATCACCGACCATGGCAGCGTCATCATCTCCGGCCGCTCGGATGCCACCCTCAACCGGCAGGGAGTGCGCCTGGGCAGCGCCGACATCTACGACGTCGTCGACGGCATCCCCGAGGTAGCCGAATCCCTGGTCATCGGTACCGAGCAGCCCGACGGCGGGTACTGGATGCCGCTGTTCGTTGTGTTGGCGTCGGGGGTTTCGTTGGATTCCGGGCTACGGTCTCGGATTGCTTCGGAGCTGCGGTCGAAGGCGTCGCCGCGGCATGTGCCCGATGACATCATCGCGGTTCCGGCCATTCCGCACACCAAGACTGGAAAGAAGCTCGAGGTTCCGGTGAAGCGGCTCATTCAAGGGCATGATTTGGATCGTGTGGCGAATCCGAATGCTGTGGATTCGCTTGAGGCGCTGGAGTACTTCGCACGGTTTGCGGGTTGGGCGGAAACTTAGACCAGAGCAACGAACACAGCCGAGGCGAGCTGAGGGTGGGTCACGGTATCGGTGTAGGAGTGGGTCGGCATTCAACGCGTTCATGGGCGAAATGATGGAGTAATACCGCCGTAGTCGAACGCAAAAGGTAGGCGAACACTTTGACAACTTCAGTTCAGGAGCTTCAGTCATTCTTAGTTCGAGTCCAGGTACCCCGCCCGAATGCCCGGATGTCTGCGGTGGATCACATCACATTAACCCGTAGCAATTTTCCAGCAGGGACCCTGTCAGGGCACTCTTGCCTAAGCGAGCAGTTCCGCTGATTCGCCTCCAGCACGATGCCGCGCGACGCATCCAAGTAGAACTGGCGACGCTGGAGAGCGTGTAGCGTAACGAGACTGTCCGGTTCGGCGGTTATCTCATGTCAGCGGTGTCTGCGAATATTGGATGGTGGCCAAGAAGCATTCGAAAGGCGGGAATCGAGGGCATCCGCGGCATCGTTCGCGAACAGCCGCCCCTCAACCGGTTGCCGAAGTGCGCGCTGAAGCAGACGAGTCAGCTCAGCTCATTGATGAGTGGAGCCGTACAAGAAGCGGCGCTTGGGCAAGCAGAGGGTTCGATTTTCAGCACACGGTCGCAGCTTGGCTTGCTGCTCGACTGATTGCTAGCGATCTCCAGGCTGAAGCGCTCGTTCCTGAGGGCCTCGAAGACATCATGATTGAGTGCGGGGCCTCGCGGCAACATGTTCAGGTGAAGTCGAGAGGTGAGCACTTGGGAGCGTTCCCCGTGGGGAAGGCAAGTGGCGACATCATTGATGCCTGGATCCGACACCGTCAACGTAGCGGTGACTCGGGCGGTCTCACAGTTGTGTTCGAGCGAGGCGTTGAAGGTGAAACCGCACTCGGAGAGTTCAATAGACCACTTGGCGAATCGCTTGGACACGATTCGAAGCTGCGGGCCAGCATCGCTACTGCGGCGAAGAAGCGCGGGCTTGGCGAGAGTGACGTTCTCGAGCTGTTTGATCGCACAGTCGTATTTGGCGTCTCCTGGTCTTATCTGGAAGAGAACAGTCGAACGTTGCTGGGAACGGTTTTCCCACAGTTACGGCCATCGATCATTGACTATCTGGCACGTGAGCTCCGAACCCTCACGGGTGAGACTGCCAGACTGAACGCGCCAGTTGTCTACGATGATAGGCACTCTCTCGATCGGAACGAGCTGATACGTCAGAGTCACGACTTCGTTGAGCAAGTCGACCTCGATGCGCTAGATGCGGCAATCACTCAAGGACTCTGTTCGCCTCTGTCGCTCACCGAAGAACTCCACGATGCTCGCTTTTACGAGGGCGTTTCGACACAGCCGGGACATGTTGCGGCGGGTCTAGTGGTACCGCGGACCGAGCTCATTGATGAAGCTGTAGCCGGAATCCAGGAGACTTCATCCGTTATCTTGACCGGTCCATCTGGCGTCGGGAAGAGCGCTCTGCTTTGGTCAATCCCGCACGCTCTCCCGGGCATCCTGTGGTTTCGTGTAAATCGGTTGTCTTCCCATGACGTCCCCAAGGTGCTTAGGCTATGTCGTTCGTACCGGGTTTCTGAAGCGAACCCTATCGGTCTCCTCATCGACGCAGCTGGTACAGGCCAGTTCAGCGGATGGTCTCAGCTACGCGAAGCGACCGCTGCGGCACCGGGCCTGTTCATGGTCTCGACTGCCCGGCACGAAGACCTCATATCACTTGGAGACCTATCAGGCTCCGCCACTATCACCGTGGAGCTGAACGAAGAAGCAGCTGAGGTGATCTTCGATAGTCTGTGTGAACGGAAGGCAACAGAGTCACCTCACTGGAGAGAAGCATTCGAGCAATCCGAGGGACTCACGCTTGAGTTCACCCATTTGCTCACTCGTGGCGAACGAATAGATGCTGTGATCGGCGACCAGGTGCGCCGTCGCATCACTGAACACAGGAATATCGAACTTGACCTATTGAGCCTTTCCACGACCGCGGATCGCTGGTCGGCTACCCTGCCCGTCGGCAAGGCAGCGGAAGCCTGTGGCGTGACCCAGCTCGAACTTCGAGAGCCGCTCGCGCGCTTAGCGGAGGAGCATCTGTTAGTCGAGCGCAACGGAACGATTTTAGGCGTGCACCAGCTGCGATCGACCGCCATTTCCAATGCAATCCACGACCAACCGCCTCCAGCTCTCAACCATACGATCAGTCGTCTCCTCCTGGTTCTGGCGCCCGAAGAAGTCAGGAAGTTCGTTCCTAATTTACTTCGGGACAAACCAGAATTAGACCAGCTGATTCACGAATCCGCGTTACTCGAATCCCGTGACGTCAAGAAGCTTGCCGCCTATCTGCGAGGGTTGCGCCTCTATGACTTCTACGAACGGGCGGTCAAATGGACTGACATAGCCGACCGACATGGAATCCCGCCAGCAAATCAGCCTGTCGCCCAGTTCTGTGCCATTGCGGGCTCTGATCTTAGTGACCTCGTTCCAGAGGAGTTCACCAGCGCCGTCTCGGACATGGCAGCATCGCCCGAATCTGCACGAGGAGCAGCGCTGATTGCAGCGATCGGGCCTGGGCAACTCGCCGAAGAACTTGTCGCAATAGACGACGTTGTCCTCGCGAACGAGTTACTGTTCGAGTTCCAGGGAAGCGCATTCGACATCGCAGTTGAAACTCAATCCGCACTTCTAAATTCCAATCCTCTGGGCACGGCCATGCAACGTGCGTCGATCACACAGTTTGCAAACTTCATGGCGACAGCGAACTCCCTCAGTCCCGCACTCGCTCAGACGCTCATTCAATCACTCGGCGGAGAGGCCGAGATTGAAGTCAAAATCAGGAACGCCGACCCGTGGATTATTGACCTCCGGATCGATGAATCGAGTGGAGAAGCGGTCGCCTATGCTCGTGTCCTTCATGTCTCCGATACCACTCATGGCGACCCTCACGACCGAGTGATCCAGCTCGGACGACTCCTCCTACGTTGTTTTCCTAGAACCACGCATGTTGACGTCAAGCTGCAGCTGCCCGGTGGCCACGATTACCAAGTCGGCGACCACCAGGTCGGTTCTACTGAACTCCGCCGAGAGTACGACCACTCTGAATTGTCGACAGCTTGGAACCAAGAACGCATACGAGTTACCAACGTAGTGCTCGGAGCCACCGACACAGAACGCCTCTCGGCTACGCTTCCTCTCTTCGAAGCCGCCGCTCGACTTACCCGCATTGTCGGAAATGCATTTGTTGCTGCAGATATGCGAGGTATCGGCACTGAAGAGCTTACGGAGCAGATAGACCGGCTCAATGAAGACGCCAACCAAATCGGTCCACGTCTCAACAGAAGTCTACGAGCACTTGATGTCTCCGGAGATCAAGAGGCATCGTCCCTGTCCGCAGACCCACTTGTGGGCCTTCTTACGGACCTCACCAGCAATATATTCCCGCGGCTCGCGAAGCTGGCCAACCTCACGGCGATCGCGGCGCACCTTAGCGACCATGTAATCGGGAGGTCACTTCACCAGGCGATGGAAGAGCCGTGGCATCTGCTCGGGTACGACACATTCCCAGACAGCCTGAAAACGTTGGAGACTGATTTGCATCGCCTCCTTGCCGTAGTGGCAGCGCTTGCTGAGGTCTCATCTGCAAAGGCGGCCATCGTGCATGCCGCGCGCTCAGGACCGCACGAGGGCGCACTCGACAGAGCTGCCGAGGTCGCTCGAGACGTTACGAAGCGGAGACAGCAAGATCGGAAAGCTGAACTGGAACGAGTCGGGTTAGACATCGGTTGGCGATTTCGCGTGTATATGTCCACAGACGACCGATATCAGCTTGCTCCTGAACGACTCATCGCTCTCGACGTGCCGTCGTTAGTCACCTGGAGTAACGCGTTAGAAGAGATCGCCGTTGCTCTCCGGACAGCAGGAATGCCCGGAGAGAAGTTCGTGCTCGTACCGATACGTAACGGGAGGCCCGTCGAAACTCTAGCGATGTCACTGATCGATTCACTATTGCCCACTGGGACGCTCGGACATTGGGCAGCTGAACTTCTCCAACCGCAGGACGTTCCATTGAGCGAAGCATTCGATGCGGCAGTCGCGTCTATTCAAGTCGTGTCAGGAATCTTAGTACTCACTGAGCAACAGCGAACGCACGGAGCTGTCGTGCAAGTTCTAGAGGACGCAAAGCAAGGATTCGGTCAGTCCAAGGGAGTCGTTGAGCAAACTCCGATAGACGCGGTCACTGAGCAGATCGTGTTTTTTTTGGACGCACTCGAAGAGCAGCTAACGAATGAAGAGTCCGGTAATGCCACTAGAGGGGATATCGCTAGCCAGATGGCGCGGCTTGTTACAGCTGGTGAGCAGACAGAATTTACCACCTCTCTGGTCTTAGCGCGCCTAATGTCGCTGGAGTGGGATATTGATCCTCACGCCGCGCCGCGACTGTTTCAGCTGTCCTAGTCTGAAGTGAGCCGGTTTGGTTTGCGACTTGACGATCCAAGCTTTGGAGAGGGCGCCTTTTGGTTAGCGTTTGCTCCCTAGGGCCCTCATAAGATTGCCTACTTCGGCGAATGCGCTTTGTTGACGAAAATCTCAGCCCCGAGCTTTGAGCCCCTAGTCTAGCTAGTCTAGAACCGTACCTGACTGTTCTCGACAACCCGCCAAAAGACCGACCCCGTACTCCACTGTCGTGGATGTACGGGGTCCGGGCCGCCTCGGCGAGGGTGTCTCTTTCTGACGTCGAAGGATTCGACGTCGTGTCAGGGATCACTCCCCGTCGATGTGTTCGGCTGCGGTCTCCTTGGTGTTCTCGACGTTGGTGACAACTTCCTCCGACTTCAGACGGGTCTTGATGCCGACGTAGAAGACGATGGCGGTGAAAATTGTGCAGACCAGCTCGCCCCAACCGAACGTGAGCACGTTCAGGGCGCCTTCGCCGTAGTTGCTCAGCAGGCTGAGCACGGCCAGTCCGCCGAGCCACAGGATCATCCACCAACCGGATTTGAACTGCAGCGGCGGGATCTTGCTGCGGTCACTGAACGCATAGTGCAGACCGAGGACAACGTAGCCGAGCGCCATCGCCAGGAACAGCTTCCAGTTCGTATCCCACCCCGTCCAGAACACGATGAGGTTCGCAGCGAGGAATCCGAGGAACGGCAGGACGTCTCCGCCGGGCAGGCGGAACGGACGCTCCTGATCGGGCAGCTGACGACGCAGAGCCGCCACCGTGATCGGGCCGGAGCCGAAGGAGATGACGGTGCCGGAGGTGATGAACCCGACCATCTTCGCCCACGACGGGAACGGGAAGAACAGGAAGCAGGCAACGATGAACGTGATGAGCAGCCCGAACCACGGGATGCCCTTCTTGTTCAGCTTCGTCATGGCACTCGGCGCATTGCCCACCCGAGCCTGCGAGTACGACAGCCGCGGGGTGAGCGCGGTGAAGATCAGGCCGGTGTCAGCCGGGGAGACCACAGCGTCGATGTAGAGGATGATCGCTAGCCACATCGCACCGAGCATGATCGCGATCTCCGCCCATGGCCCCGCCGAGTTCGAGAACGACAATCCGCCCCATCCGTCCTTGAGCAGGTCGGTGGGGATGGCGCCGATGAACGCGACCTGCAGGAGGATGTAGATGATGCCGGTGAGCACGATCGAACCGATGACGGCGAACGGCACGTTCCTCTGCGGGTTCTTCGTCTCACCGGCGAACTCCACACCCTGACGGAACCCGAGGTAGGAGAACACGATGCCCGCCGCGGGCAAGGCAGCGAAGATCGGGGCGATGCCGTTGGGGGCGAAACCGCCGAACTCGGGCATGTGGAAGTGACCGGGGTTGAACGCCAGCAGGGCCAGTCCGGCGAATACGAGGACGATGACCAGCAGCTTCCACCACACGAGCACGTTGTTGAACTGGGCGAAGAACTTCACGCCGAACATGTTGATGACGCAGAATACCGCGACCATCGCGATGGACACGAAGATGCCCGGCACCGTGAGGACGAGCACCCCCTCTTTCGTCTCCATCAGCCACGGCATATAGCTCGAGGCATACTGCACGGCCGCGAGCACCTCGATGCCGACGGTTCCCGCCGCCGACAGCCACGTGATCCACCCGCTGGTGTAGCTGGCGAACGAACCGAAGGCATAGTGCGGGTAGCGCACGACACCGCCGGCGACGGGGAACATGACACCGAGTTCGGAGTAGTTCAGGGCCACGAAGATGATGAGGACCGCACCCAGGGCCCACGACAGAATTGCGGCCGGGCCGGCCATGCTCGCGGCATCGAAGGCGCCGAAGAGCCAACCGGAGCCGATGATCGACCCGACTCCGGTGAAAAGCAGACCGGTCTTGCCGATATCGCGTTTGAGCCCTTTGTCGTGGACGACGGCCACGCTCGTCGGCGCGGCGGATGACAGGGGACTGTGTGAGGGCACCTTTGCCTCCCAGGGTAGACGGCTATATTTCCGCGGCTAGTTTTCTCCTGTCATTGAGTGATGTCAATTACATAGCCAGGTTATTTGGCGAGGTCACAGACGCAGACGACCCCGAACACGGCCTGTCCGTGTCCGGGGTCGAATGGTGGACCTTTTCGGGTCACTATGTGAGGTTTGTGCCTCGAGGTGGGCAGCGACGCGGCGGGCGGTCTCAGCTCCCCGCGCTGGCATCCGCTGTCAGGTGGGCACGCGCCTCGGCGAGCATGGCCTCTCGGGTCGCGATCTTCACGCGTTCCCGGCCCTCGGCCTCACCGAGGGCCTTCTCCGCGGCCTCGAGCCGGTGATAACCTTCCCAATCGGTGAAGTCGACGCCCTTCGACTCGAGCAGCTCGACGATCGAGGACTCCTCCGGGTACAGGGGTTCGGTGAGCACTCCGGCGGCCTGATCGTCGAGGATGTGTCCGATCGTCTCGAGCGCATCACCCTTCGTATGACCGATGAGCCCGACGGGTCCGCGCTTGATCCACCCGGTCGTGTACACGCCGGGGATGACGTCCGCCTCGGCGGCCTGGCCCTGATCTTCGGCGTCGACGACGCGTCCTTCGTGATTCGTGATGACCTTCTTGGCCTCATCGAACGGCAGCTGCGGCAGCTGCGTCCCCGCATAGCCGACGGCCCGATACACAGCATCGATGTCCCAGTCGTGGAAGTCCCCGGTGCCGTTGACGCCGCCCGTCCCGTCGAGTTCCTGACGTTCCGTGCGCAGACCGGTCACCCGATCCTCGCCGAGGATGGCCACCGGCGCGTGGAGGAAGTGCAGGTGCAGACGCCGCTTCGCCCCGGTCTCCTCCCGCATCGCAAAGTCCGTGAGCGTCTTCGTCACCTGCTTGACCTGGTTGCTCGACTCGATGGCCTCGAGCGACCCCTGATCGAATTCGTAGTCCTCGGGATAGACGATGATGTCGACGTCTTCGACCTGACCGAGCTCACGCAGCTCGAGCGGAGTGAACTTCGCCTGCGCGGGTCCACGCCGTCCGAATACATGGACATCGGTGACCTTCGAGGACTTCAGCCCCTCATAGACGTGGTCGGGGATCTCCGTGGCGTGCAGCTCATCGGCCTGCTTCGCGAGCACCCGAGCCACGTCGAGCGCGACATTTCCGTTGCCGAGCACCGCGACCTTCTCCGCGTCCAGCGGCCAGGTCTGCGGCACATCGGGGTGGGCGTCGTACCAGTTGACGAAGTCGGCGGCCCCATAGGAACCCGGCAGGTCGATGCCGGGCAGCGACAGCGGTGCGTCGACGAAGCAGCCGGTGGAGAAGATCACTGCATCGTAGCGGTCGGTGAGCTCGCCGAGGTTGATGTCGACTCCGTATTCGACGTTGCCGAACAGGCGGATGTCACCGCGGTCGAGGACCTTGATGAGCGCATTGATGATGCCCTTGATCCGCGGATGGTCGGGGGCGACACCGTAGCGGACAAGCCCGAAGGGTGAGGGCAGGCGCTCGAACAGGTCGATGCTCAGTTCCAGGTCATGTTCGGCCTTGGTCAGCAGGTCGGCGGCGTAGATGCCGGCGGGACCGGCACCGATGATGGCCACTCGGAATGGGATGGTGGGCATGGGGTTCCTTGATCAGTCGTCGTGGAGAGTGGAGTCGCTCGGTGTGGTTGAGCGAGGACTCGCTGCTGGTCAGTCGTCGGTGTTCTGCGGCGGCAGAGCTGCGATGAAGGGGTGGTCTTTGTCGACGACCCCGTGGGAGGCTGCTCCGCCCGGGGAGCCGATGTCGTCGAAGAATTCGACGTTCGCCTTGTAGTAGGCCTCCCACTCATCGGGCACATCGTCTTCGTAGAAGATCGCCTCGACAGGGCACACGGGTTCGCATGCACCGCAGTCGACGCATTCGTCGGGATGGATGTAGAGGGAGCGGGTGCCTTCGTAGATGCAGTCGACCGGGCATTCCTCGATGCAGGCTCGGTCCTTCAGGTCCACGCAAGGCTGGGCGATGATGTAGGTCATGGGTTCCTCACGAGTTCGGATGCGTGCGCTGCGGCAGGCTCGGTCGACTGGGTGAAAGCACCATCGGCGTAGGGGCTCAGGGTCACGACATCACCGGCGACGATCACGGCCGGTGACCGGACGCCTCGGCGAGCCGCGCGGAAGGCGATGTCGCTGAGGGTCCCGATGGTCACTCGCTGGTTGTCACCGAATCCGTCTTCGACGATCGCGACCGGGCAGTCGTCCCCGCGCCCGGATCGGGCGAGCACCATCGCCGAGTTGATGAGGGTGCCCACTCCCATGAGCACGACGACGGTGTGGTCGCGTCCTCCGCCGATCTGACCCAGCTGGTCGTGACCGGTCACGACCGTATACGAGGTGGCGACGCCTCGGTGGGTGAGCGGGATTCCGGCGACCGCGGGAACGGAGTTCGCGCTGGTCACCCCGGGAACGACGCGGACATCGACTCCGGCGGCCCGGCAGGCGATGACCTCCTCTCCCCCACGTCCGAGGACGAACGGGTCCCCGCCCTTGAGACGGACGACCCGACGGCCGAGCTTCGCCTGTGTGATGAGGATGTCGTTGATCCCGCTCTGCGGTACCGGGTGATGCCCCGGCAGCTTGCCGACGTCGATGATCTCCGCATCGAGGGGTGCGCCGCGTTCGGTTTCGAGCTGATCGATGACCGATCTGGCGCCGAGGCGGTCGGCCACAATGACATCGGCGCGTTCCAATGCGCGCAGACCGGTGACGGTGAGCAGTCCGAGATCGCCCGGTCCGGCACCGACGAGCAGCACCGTGCCCGGCTGCTGTGGGAGGAAGAGCGTCATGACTGGTCCTCGGTGGATTCGGCGGAGTGGGCCGCCTCGGGGGTGTGGATTCCGGCGGCGAGGGTGTTGCCTGTCTGCGGGTCGATGACGACGAAGGCTCCGGCCGTGCCGTGGTCGCGGAAGTCCGGGACCGGCAGCTCGGCTGACAGCTTCACCCGGGCCAGGCCGATGTCGTTGCCGGCGAGCACCTCGGCGGGTTCGGTCTTGGAGGTCTCGAGGTTGCGTTTGGCCTCGATGGTGACGATCCCCTTCACGGTCGTCGTTCCCGTCTTGATGAGCACCCGATCCCCCGTGCGCAGGCCCTCCGCGGTGAAGGGGAACACCTCGGCGCGCAGTTCCCGGCGCGGGGTGGGCAGGGTGCCGGCCGCGGCGATGACGCTGCCCCGGGCGGTATCGACGTCATCGGCCAGCCGCAGCGCCACCGACAGCGGCGCACTCGCGGTCTCAAGGGGACCGCTGGCGGTATCGATGCCGGTCACCGTCGTTTTCAGTCCAGCAGGGTGGATCTCGATCTCATCGCCGAGGCTGACCCGCCCGGCCGTGATCTGTCCGGCCACCGCCCGGTAGTCCCGGAATTCCTCGGGGTCGAGTCCCGGTGCCAGTCCCCCTTGCGGACGCAGCACGGTCTGCACGTCAAGGCGGAAGGCCTCGAGGTCGGCAGTGTCCTCATCCGCGCTCGGCAGGGTCTCGAGGAGTTCGAGCAGTGCCGGACCGGAGTACCAGGGAGTGTTGTCCGAGGTGGTGGCGACGTTGTCCCCGGCCAGCGCGGAGATCGGAATGAGGTGCGGGGTCTCAAGGCCGATCTCGTCGGCGAGGTCCTTGATGTCGTTCTCGACCGTCTCGATCCGCGTCTGGTCGTAGTCGATGAGGTCGATCTTGTTGACGGCGATGATGACGTGGCGGATGCCCAGTCGGGAGACGACGGTGAGGTGTCGGCGGGTCTGTTCGGTCGCGCCGGTGCGGGCGTCGATGAGGACGACGACGGCATCGGCGGTCGAGGCTCCCGTGACCATGTTCCGGGTGTACTGCACATGTCCGGGGCAGTCTGCGAGGATGAACGAACGACGGTCGGTGGCGAAGTACCGGTAGGCGACGTCGATGGTGATGCCCTGTTCGCGTTCGGCTCGCAGACCGTCGGTGAGCAGAGCGAAGTCGAACTCTCCGCCGAGGAATCCGCGCTCCCGGCTGGTCGCGGTCACGGCGGCGAGCTGATCGGCGAGGATCGCCTTCGCATCGTGGAGGAGCCGACCGACGAGCGTGGATTTCCCGTCGTCGACGGATCCGGCGGTGGCGAAGCGCAGCAGCGTCTTCGTCGTCGTGTCCAAGGTCGCGGTCGCCTCGGTGGTGGTTGTTTCGGTGGTGGTTGTGGTGGTCATCAGAAGTACCCGTCCTTCTTGCGGTCTTCCATCGCCGCGGCCGAGATCCGGTCGTCGGCGCGAGTGGCACCGCGCTCGGTCACAGTGGTGGCGGCCACCTCGGCGAGGATGGACTCGAGGTCATCGGCGCTCGATTCGACGGCCCCGGTGCAGCTCATATCCCCGACGGTGCGGTAGCGGACCTTTTTGGTCGTGACGGTCTCGCCGTTGCGTGGGGTGGAGAATTCGCCGGTGGCCCACCACATGCCGTCGCGCTGGAAGACTTCGCGGTCGTGGGCGAAGTAGAGCTCGGGCAGTTCGATGCCTTCGCGGGCGATGTAGCTCCACACGTCGAGTTCGGTGAAGTTCGAGATCGGGAACACGCGCACGTGTTCGCCGGGCAGGTGGCGGCCGTTGAAGAGGTTCCACAGTTCGGGACGCTGGCTGCTGGGGTTCCAGCCACCGAACTCGTCGCGCAGGGACAGGATCCGCTCCTTCGCCCGGGCTTTGTCCTCGTCGCGGCGGGCCCCGCCGAAGACGGCGTCGAACTTCCCGCCGGTGATGGCGTCGAGCAGCGGCTGGGTCTGCAGGGTGTTGCGGGTTCCGTCGGGGCGTTCGCGCAGACGACCGTCGTCGATGTAGTCCTGGACCTTCGCCACCGTGAGGTCGAGGCCATACTTCTCGGCCGTCTCGTCGCGGAAGCGGATGATCTCGTCGAAGTTGTGGCCGGTGTCGACGTGGAGGAGTCCGAACGGAATCTTCGCCGGCCAGAACGCCTTCGCCGCAAGGTGGAGGACCGTCACGGAGTCCTTGCCTCCGGAGAACAGCAGCACGGGGCGTTCGAACTCGGCGGCGACCTCACGGATGATGTGGATCGCTTCGGATTCGAGGACGTCGAGGGTGGACAGGCTCGCACCCGGGTTGTGGGCGGGTGCCGCCTCGGCGGTGGTGTGGGTGTTGTGGTTGAACTGGGTGTCGATGCTCATGTGTGGAGTCCGCATTCTGTTTTGGTCGATCCGGCCCACCGGCCGGCGCGGGGGTCTTCCCCTTCGGCGACGGGGCGAGTGCAGGGCTGGCAGCCGATCGACGGGTACCCCTGCGACAGCAGCGGGTTGACCGGGACGTCGAAGGCGCGCGAGTAGTCGAGGAGGTCATCGAACGACCACGCAGCCAGGGGGTTGACTTTGACGAGTCCGTTCTTCTCATCGAAGGTGATCAGCGGCGTGTTCGTCCTGGTGGGAGCTTCGTCACGGCGGACTCCGGTGAACCAGAGTTCGTAGCCGTTCAGCGATTTCTTCAACGGTGCGACCTTGCGGCGGGCGCAGCACAGGCCAGGGTCGCGGGCGAAGAGGTCCTTGCCGAATTCGGCGTCCTGCTCTTCCACGGTCTGCTCCGGGAGGACGTCGACGATGTGGACGTCGACCCGGCGGGCCACCTCGTTGCGGGTGTCATAGGTCTCCCGGAAGTGGTAGCCGGTGTCGAGGAAGAGGACGTCGACGCCGGGCTGGTACTGGGCGACGTAGTGCGGCAGGGCGGCGTCGGCCATCGAGCAGGCCACGGCGCAGGCCTCGGTGTCGAAGTGCCGGGACACCCAGCGGATGACGTCGGCGGGGTTGGCCTCGGGGACACCGTTCTCCGGGTCACCGGCGAGCTCACGGGCACCCGCCTCGGCGAGGGCCTTGAGTTCCTCGACGGGGCGGGGCTGCGTCGCTGCTCGCGACGTTGCCCGAGTCTCGGAGGTGGGCGTCGCCTCGGTGGTGGTTGTGTTCGTACGGGTCATACCAGTTCCTCCTCGTCTACGCGGTGGGCCCATTCGGAGAATGTCTCGGTCTCCCCACGACCGGCGAGGAAGCGGCGAACGAGCTTCTCGACGTAGTCGCTGAGGTTTTCGGCGGTGACCTTGAGCCCGCGGACGGTGCGGCCGAGTCCGGCCTCGTCGCGGTCCTTCGAAGCCAGGCCTCCGCCGACGTGGACTTGGAATCCGGGGACCTGTTCGCCTTCGTCGGTGGTGACGATCTGGCCTTTGAGTCCGATGTCGGCGGTCTGGATGCGGGCGCAGGAGTTCGGGCAGCCGTTGAGGTGGAAGCTGATCGGGTGGGGCAGCTCCTCGATGTCGGCGAGGCGCTCCTCGAGCTTGGTGATGGTGTCGGCCGCGGTCTGCTTGGTCTCGACGATGGCGAGCTTGCAGTATTCGATGCCGGTGCACGCGATCGTCGAGCGGCGGAAGAGGTCCTTGCGGCTGGAGAGGCCCAAGGCGTCGAGCTCGGCGACGACGGCTTCGACGTCCTTCTCCTCGATGTCGAGCAGCAGGAACTTCTGGTGCGGGGTGGTGCGCAGGCGGGTGGAGCCGTACTTGTCGGCGAGGTCGGCGACCTGGCCGAGCAGGGAGCCCGAGACGCGACCGACGACGGGGCTGACCCCGATGTAGTAGCGGCCGTCGGTCTGCTTGTGCACTCCGACGTGGTCGCCGGCGGTGATCGGTTTGGTCGGTGCCGGACCGTCGGCGAGCTTGTAGCCGAGGTATTCGGTCTCGAGGATCTCGCGGAACTTCTCCGGGCCCCAATCGGCGAGCAGGAACTTCAGGCGGGCCTTGTTGCGCAGGCGGCGGAAGCCGTAGTCACGGAAGATCGAGGTCACGCCCAGCCAGGTCTCGACGACCTGGTCGGGGGCGACCCAGGCGCCGAGGCGTTCGGCGAAGCGGGGGACGACGGACAGGGCGCCGCCGACCCACAGGTCGTAGCCGATGCCGTGTTCGGGGTGTTCGACAGCAACGAAGGAGCAGTCGTTGATCTCGTGGACGACGTCCTGGCTGGGGTGGCCGGTGATCGCGGTCTTGTATTTGCGGGGCAGGTTCGACAGGCTCTGGTCGCCGATGTAGCGGCGGGAGATCTCTTCGATCGCCGGGGTCGGGTCGATGAGTTCATCGGCGGCGATGCCGGCGACGGGTGAGCCGAGGATGACGCGGGGGACGTCGCCGCAGGCTTCGGTCGTCTGCAGGCCGACGGCTTCGAGGCGGCGCCAGATCTCGGGGACGTTCTCGATCTCGATCCAGTGCAGCTGGATGTTCTGGCGGTCGGTGAGGTCGGCGCTGTCGCGGGCGAATTCGGTGGAGATGTCGGCGATGGTGCGCAGCTGCTCGGTGGTGAGCTTTCCGCCGTCGATGCGGACGCGGAGCATGAAGTACTCGTCCTCGAGCTCATGCGGCTCGAGCTTCGCGGTGCGTCCGCCGTCGATTCCGGGTTTGCGCTGGGTGTACAGGCCCCACCAGCGGAAGCGGCCGTGCAGGTCGTCGGAGTCGATCGAAGAGAATCCGCGCTTGGCGTAGATGGTCTCAATCCGGGCGCGAACGTTGAGGCCGTTGTCTTCGGCCTTGTCGATCTCGTTTTTGTTCAACGGTTCGTGGCCGTCGACCTTCCACTGCCCATTGGACTTCTTCGGGCGGGCGGGCCGCTTCGCGGCTCGTTTAGCTGCCGTTTCCTTGTTCTCTTCCACCTGAGTGGACATAGCTGTCTCCAAACGCTGAGGGGAACCAGTGATGAGTCACGCTACATGAATGCCGAATTGCTCAACAACTCATCGGAGGGATTGTGTCATGGAATGACATATGGCGTCACGGTCTGCCGTGGGTGCGGTCAGGCGCTGAGCATTTCCGGTGCGGCCTCGTCGGATCGGGTGCTGGGTTGCTCGTGGGCGCGGATGCCTTCGCAGACTCGGTCGCGGACGATGTCGACGAGCTGGGGTGGCACGGCGGAAGCACTTCCGCCGCCGGTCAGCAGCGGCGGAGCGAGGACGCCTGCCGGTCTGCTGCCGCCTGCATCACCGCTCTTCGTTTTGCCGATGCTCGCGCTGCCGCCGTCGACGAGTTTGCGGGCAAGGTCGTCGAAGAATCCCGGGGCCAGCAGGTAGTTCGCGAGCACGGGGCGGGCTCCGCGGCTCCGCGCCTCCTCGACACAGTCCTTCAACGGCGCACCGCCGCCGGCGAGGAATCCAACCTCGACGGGGCGCTCGAGCTTCGCTGCCAACAGCCTGCCCATCTCACGGCAGGACTCGTTCGCCCGCTCGTCGCTCGAGCCGGCAGCGGCAAGGATGACGTCATCGTTGTCACTCAGGGTCGGAAGCCGATCGGCGAGGATCTCCGCAAGTCTCGGGTCCGGCCCCAATGTGGGCGTCCGTCGGACACGTCGTGGCCCGAAGCCCGGCTCTCCGTCCCCGTTCGGGGGCATCCGCTCGGCACGGTCCGCCGCCTCGGCGAGGTCGACATGGACGTGATACCCCGGCGAGAGCAGAAGCGGCACAAGGATCACCGGACGGTCGGCGGGCAGTCGGGCGATCACCTCGTCGACGTCGGGCTTCTGGACGTCCACATGCCCGAGCATGACCTCGTCGGCAATCCCACGAATGCGCAGGTCTGTGGCGACCTCGGCCGCGAGCACCTCGATGAGGACCTGGCCGGTGGGCGATGAGGTTCCGTGGGAGATCAGCCCCACCGACAGCAGCCCCGTCACCGTGCTCGCTCCGGCACGGTTCTCTGGCCCCCCTGCGCGGCCGCCCGCACCCGGCTCTCCGCGGGCGCCGGAGCCACCGAGGGAACCGAACAGCGCGATTGCTCAACGACTATGCGGCTGCGGAGAGGTGGGATCGTCACGATTGAATGCATTCGCACAGCGTAACCCATCGGCCTCAACACCGCATACATGCTGTTCATCAGGGACATTTCGCCATTTTGTGTCATCTTTCGACATACGGCGACCGAGTTCGTAGGATAGCCAGCAGTTTTCCATTCTGCTCAACAGTTTCGCTAGTGTGTGTTGTCAACGCGTCATTGCGCTCCTGGCACCGTCCGCAGTTTCGGCGTCTTGTCCATCTTCCGCGCCTCCTCCTTCGCGTCATCTACGAAAGGCAAGCACATGCGTCAGCTCATCGTCCTCGGGATCGTCGGTCTCATCGCTCAGCTCATCGACGGGTCCTTGGGCATGGCCTATGGGGTCACCTCAACCACGCTGCTGCTGGCGGCCGGTACGGCACCGGCGGCCGCCTCGGCGGCGGTGCACTTCTCCGAGCTGGGGACAACGTTGGTGTCGGGGATCTCGCACCACAAGTTCGGCAATGTCGACTGGCGGACCGTCGCGATTCTCGCCGGTCCCGGGTTCATCGGGGCGATCGCAGGGTCGACGCTCCTCGCCAGCCTGGACGGGGAGGCGGCGACCCCGTGGATCTCAGGGATCCTGCTGGCGCTCGGCGTCTATGTCGTCTGGCGGTTCCTCGCACTCGGCGGTGCGCGTCCGACGTTCAAATCACGGCCGAGCGCGACGATGCTCATCCCGATCGGGCTCGTCGGCGGGACGCTCGACGCGGTCGGCGGAGGCGGCTGGGGGCCCGTCGGCACGACAACGCTGCTCTCATCAGGACGTTTGGAGCCGCGGAAGGTCGTCGGGTCGATCGATACGAGCGAGTTCGTCGTGGCCGTCGGCGGTTCGCTCGGGTTCCTCATCGCGCTCGGGTCACAGGGCATCGAGTGGAAGATCGTGGCGGCGCTGCTCGTCGGCGGTGTCATCGCAGCACCCTTTGCCGCGTGGCTGGTGAAGCTGTTGCCGGCCAAGGTGCTGGCGGTCGCCGCGGGCGGAATCATCATCCTCACGAATGTCCGCACCATCCTGCTCGCCGTCGGGCTCTCGGATTCCTCGGTGTGGCTGACGGTCGCCGGCTTGGCTCTCGTCTGGTTCGGCCTGCTCGCTCACGTCGTGCGCGTCGAACGGGCGGCCGCGAAGGTCCGGAAGGCCGAGGAGGCCGCAGCGGAAGCCGAGTCCGAGGCGACCGTCGGTCGCTGAGCCTCGGCGGGCGCGCATCGGCGGGTTCGGTCCGGCGGCCGACCGTCGGCGGGTGAGCGCGGTTCGCGGATTCGATCAAGCCCGCGCGCACTTATCGGCCCGTGTATCTGCCGCCATCCGCTCTTCGCCTTGAATGAGAGGCTCACCGGCCTCGAGGCCCCGTCTACCTCGCTCAATGCACGCGAAACTGCGAAGAGCACGTCCCTGGAGACGTGCTCTTCGCAGTGCCGCGTTGATCGACGGCGACCGGCGTCAGGTCAGCGCTGGCTGTAGATCTTCCGGGCCATGATCACGCCGATGAGGGAGAGCAGCGACAGTCCCGCGTAGTAGAAGCCGGGCACGGTCAGCAGACCGGTCGCGCCGAGCAGTGCGGTGAGGATGAGCGGGGCGAAGCCGCCGAAGATCGCGACACCGAAGCTGTAGGCGATGGTCATGCCGGAGCTGCGCACCTTGACAGGGAACAGTTCGGACAGCAGCGCCGGCATCGGGCCGAAGTAGAAGACCATGAACAGGCCGACGATCGCCTCGCACAGGGTGAGGACGCCGATCGAGGGGTTCGCGGTCAGGAGGATGAACATCGGCCACGCGACGATGATGCCCACGATGGTCGTCGGGATCATCACGGTCGTCGGGCCCACGCGGTCGGCCAGGCGGCCGGCGAACGGGGCGCCGATGAGGGTGATGACGCCGGCGACGACGGCACCGGGGAACGCCGCCCAGGCGTCCAGGCCGAGGTTGGTGACGGCGAACTGCGGCAGGAAGGTGATGAGGTAGACCGAGATCGTGGCCATCGCGATGATGAGGAACGCGGAGAACAGGCGACCGAAGTTCTCACTGAGGAGGACGCGCAGCGGGTTGTCGGTCTTCTCGGCGGCCTTGAATTCTGGGGTGTCGTCCATCTTCGAGCGGATGTACCAGCCGACCGGACCGATGAGCAGTCCGAGCGCGAAGGCCACGCGCCAGCCCCAGGAGTGCAGGGCGTCTTCGCTGAGAGCCGAGCTGAGGATCCAGGAGATACCGGCGGCCAGGAACATCGAGATGCCCTGAGTCGCGGTCTGGAAGGAGGCATAGTAGGCCTTGCCGCGCTTGGCGTTCTCGGTGAGGAAGGCGGTGGCCGATCCGAATTCGCCGCCGGCGGAGATGCCCTGGATGATGCGGGCGATGATGAGGCCGATCGCGCCCCAGATGCCGATGGTGGCTTCGCCCGGCAGGATGACGATGATGAACACACCGAGGGTCATCAGACCGATCGTCAGCGACAGCGCCGATTTGCGGCCGTGCTTGTCCGAGTAGCGCCCGATGATGATCGCGCCCAGGGGACGGACGACGAAGGTGATGGCAAAGGTCGCCCAGGTCATCAGCTGTGCGGACAGGCCTTCGCCCGGGTAGAAGACCGCGGTGATCGAGGTGGCCATGAACCCGAACAGGATGATGTCATACCATTCGAGGGCGTTGCCCAGTCCGGCCGCGACTACGGCCTTGCGGGCCCGCGACTTCTCTTCGCGGGACTCGACGGGTGTCTCAGTCATCGTGTGCCTCTTCTTGTAGGTGCCCGGATGCCGTGGTTGGCGAAGCCGGTGGTGGATCGTTGGCTTTTGGGATGCAGGCACCGTTGCTCATCATCCGGGGCGGATGTTGCTTATTCACAGACCCGGTTGGAGTCTCTGATCTGACCAGTATGCCCCTGTTCTCGTCAGCGAGACGATTGTAGTCCCGGCGTATCCGGCCGCAAAGGCAGTCTCAGCAGGTGACGAGTCACGTCAGTGCCGGTTGTTACGATCACGATATGTCGACCGAAGCCCGGAACACTGCCCCTGCCACAGCGGTCGAGGTGCGCGGCGCCCGCGTGCACAACCTGCAGAACATCGACGTCGACGTCCCTCTGAATACCCTCGTCGCCATCGCCGGCGTCTCCGGTTCGGGCAAATCCTCGCTGGCCATGGGAGTCCTCTACGCCGAAGGCTCCCGCCGCTATATCGAAGCTCTGTCGACGTACACCCGTCGACGCATGGCTCAAGCCGCCCGCGCCGACGTCGACACCGTCCGCCACATCCCCGCCGCCCTTGCTCTGCGGCAACGACCCGGTGTCCCCGGTGTGCGCTCGACGTTCGGCACCTCGACCGAGCTGCTCAACGTCATCCGCCTGATGTTCTCCCGCCTGGCCTCCCACCTCTGCCCGAACGGACACCGGCAGGAACCGACTCTCAACGTCGCTGCCGAGGAGCCGTTCGACTGCCCCGAATGCGGTGAGACCGTCCACGCTCCCGGCGCCGAGGAGCTCGCCTTCAATTCCGGTGGAGCATGCCCCCGCTGCGAGGGCATCGGCACCATCAGAGAAGTCGACGATGCCTCCCTCATCCGCGACCCCGACCTGTCGATCGACGACGGCACCGTCATCCCCTGGCAGATGTTCGGCTTCAACGTCCAACCGCAGATCGCCCGCGAATTCGGAGTCCGCACCGATGTTCCCTGGCGCGACCTCAAGGACTGGGAACGCGAGATCGTCTTCGCAGGCCCCGAAGAGAAGAAGCACATCACGGTCACCTCGAAGAAGGGGCTCCACGACCTCGACTTCACCTTCCGCAATGCCCGTCTGACCGTAACCGAGGAACTCAAACGGGCAGACAACGAGAAACGGTTCGCCAGGGTCAGTCGGTTCCTCTCCGAGCAGGTCTGTCCCGACTGCGAGGGCACCCGCCTCTCCCTCTCCGCCCGTGCACCGCGCATCGGTGAAATCGGCCTCGCCGAGGCGACCGCCATGACCCTCGATGAACTCGTCGAATGGGTTGCGGACGTTCCGGCCGGCCTTCCCTCATCGATGCAGTCCATGACCCGATCATTGGTGGACGCCCTGCTCGGTATGGCCCGTCGGCTGCTCGACCTCGGACTCGGGTACCTCGCCCTCGACCGGGCCGGTTCGTCCCTGTCGACCGGTGAACGCCAACGCGTGCAACTTGCCCGCGCCGTGCGCAATGAGACCACCGGAGTCCTCTACGTCCTCGACGAACCCTCGATCGGTCTCCACCCCTCGAACATCACGGGCCTTCAGGGCGTCATCACCGACCTCCTCGACGAGGGGAACTCCGTCGTCATGGTCGACCACGACCCGCTGGTCCTCCGCCATGCCGACTACCTCATCGAGATCGGTCCCGGGTCCGGTCGCAACGGCGGAACGGTCGTCGCCACCGGCACTGTCGCCGACATCGACAACCATCCCGAATCCCGCATCGGCCCCTATCTCACCGACCGTGCCGAAACCCTCGTACGCAACCCCGCGGCCTCCTCGGCGACCTTCGATCACGGACGGATCCGGCTGCGCACCGCACCGATCCACACGGTCCACGCCCTCGACGCGGAGATACCGCGGCAGCGACTGACCGTCGTCACAGGAGTGTCCGGATCGGGCAAGACCACCCTCGTCCTCGACAGCCTCGTCCCCGCGCTCAAGGCCCCCGGCGAACGTTCGCGGCCCGTTCATGTGCGTGACATCGACGCCGACGGGATCGACCGAGTCAACGTCGTCGACGCCACCCCGATCGGCATCAACGTCCGCTCGACCGTGGCCACCTATTCCGGAGTCCTCGACGACCTCCGACGTGCATACGCCCGACTCGATTCGGCCAAGGACGCCGGGCTCACGGCCGGGGACTTCTCGTACAACACTGGTTCGCTGCGGTGCCCGAAATGCGAAGGCACCGGCGAGATCACCCTCGATGTGCAGTTCCTCCCCGATGTCGACATCCCCTGCCCCGACTGCGGAGGCCGCCGGTACAGTCCGGATGCGGATGAATATCGCCGTGCCTCGGATGCCGATGGTCAACCGCTGTCGCTGCCGGAACTGTTGGCGATGACCGTCGCCGAGGCGCTCCCCCACCTCACCGAGATGCGCAAGGTCCACGCCCGGCTGAGGGCGCTGGACGATGTGGGACTCGGATACCTCACTCTCCACGAGGCAACCCCTGCACTGTCCGGCGGTGAGGCACAGCGGCTCAAGCTCGCCACCGAGCTCGGGAAGTCACAGCAGCACACGCTCTTCGTCTTCGACGAACCGACGGTGGGCCTGCACCCCGAGGATGTGCGCGTGCTCGTGCGCGTCTTCCAACAGCTTCTCGACCAGGGCGGAACGGTCCTGGTCATCGAACACGATCTCGACATGATCGCCAACGCCGACTGGATCATCGACCTCGGCCCCGGTGGAGGCCAGGATGGCGGGCAGATCGTCGCGACGGGAACCCCGCATCAGGTCGCGGATACCTCGAACAGCGTGACTGGTGAGTACCTCAAGGGGCATCTGGCCGAAGCGAGGTAAAGGAAACGGCCCCGTCCTCAGCAGAGAACGGGGCCGAATTCGCAAGGGGCCGAATGCGGGGCAGACCAGGTCTCAGCCCGGCTCTTCCTCGGTCTCCTTCGCCTTCTCGGCCTTGGTGAAGGCCTGGTATTTCCGAATGACTTCGAGCGCCGGACCATCGGCGAGCAGCTCGCCCTTCTCGATCCACAGCGCACGGTTGCACGTGTCTTTGATCGTACGCATCGAGTGCGAAACGAGGAAAACCGTACCGGCATTCTCACGGATGGAACGGATACGGCCCTCGGAACGATCACGGAACTTCTTGTCACCGACGTTGAGCGCCTCATCGACGATGAGGATCTCGTGCTGCACCGAGGTTGCGATCGCGAACTTCAGTCGCTGGGACATGCCCGAGGAGTAGGTGCGCATGGGCAGGTCGATGAAGTCCTCGAGCCCGGTGAACTCGACGATGTCGTCGAACTTCGCGTCGATCTCATCACGGGTGAGCCCCAGGGCCAGAGAACCGAGGATGATGTTGCGAGCACCGGAGAGGTCCGGAATCAGGGCGGCACCGACGCCGAGGAGGTTCGGCCGTGACGTTGCATAGATCGCGCCCTCGGAGGTCGGGGTCAGCCCGGTGATCGACCGCATGAGCGTGGACTTGCCGGAGCCGTTGCTGCCGATGATGCCGATCGATTCGTTCTTGTGAGCGACGAAGCTGATGCCTTTGAGGGCGTGAACCTCTCGCAGCTCCCGCTTCCGCCCCATCACGTTCTTGCTTCCCAGCTTGAGCTTCTTGCCCGTGGCCAGGGTCTTGTAGCGGACGTGGACGTTGTCGCAGACGACGACGGGTGGGTTGTTCCTGGTCACCTCGGGGAGGTTGCCGGTGTCGAACGAATTCTCGTCACTCATCACGACCGAACCTTTCCTCGGCCTGCCAGAAGAACACGAAGCCGATGATGAAGATGCCGAATGCCCAGATGGCCAGGTGCCAGAAGTAGTCGTAGGGAACGACTCCGTCCTTCATGAGGATGCCGCGAGCGATCGACAGCACATTGTTGATCGGCTGCCAATCAGCGAACGGCTGAAGTGCGGGATTGATCTTGTCGACCATGATCTTGAGGTCGAAGAAGACACCGGAGGTGTAGAAGATCATTCGGGATATGAAAGGGGTGACCTGGGAGAGGTCCCGGAAGTGGACCGTTGCGCGAGCGAAGATGAACGCCACACCCTGGTTGAAGACCCAGAACAGGAAGACCAGCGGGATGAAGAGGAACCAGTCCCAATCAGGTCTCGCGCCGAAGATGATGACGATGAGCGCCATGAAGAGGAGGGTGGGGATGAAGTCGAGCAGGTTCTGGAACACCTTGGCAATCGGCAGCACGATGCGCGGGAACGGCAGCGATTGGACGAGTGAGGCATTCGAGATGATCGACTTCGCTCCCCCGTTCATCGAGGTGTTGAAGAACTCGAGGATGAAGACGCCGATGACGACGAAAGGGGCGAAGTCCGGCGGTCGAGCTGTTGCACCCTGCATGATGACGCCGAAGACCGTGCCGTAGATAAGTGCCGAGAACGACGGGCGCAGCAGCACCCAGGCCATGCCGAGGCGGTTGCGCTCGTTCTCGGACTGCATCCGGTACTTCGCAAGCGTGTACGTGAAGTCGCTTCGGTTGAGAAGCTGTTTGACGTACTGGGGCAGAGACGGCCGTCCACCCACTCTCTCGAGTCCGTGCTCGGCAGCAAGCCTAGCCATATCCATGAACAGAAAAATCTCTCGTCGGCGACTGGGGATAGAACAGAAAGAGTCTACGGGATGAGACTAGCGCAGACTCACAGTCGGCTGTGAGCCTTGAAGTCGAAGTCGGGGTCGGCGATCTGAGCTCTCGTCGGAATCTTATTACCGCCGAGTACCCGTCGGGCCGCTGCCTGCATCGGCGGCCAGTTGAATGTCTCGACACCGACAAGCATCGACTCCGGGTCGGGTCCGTCGAAGTGGAAGACCTGGAACTTCGCTCCGCTGGGGTCGTATCGGACGATCGTGTCGTCGGCGTCGGGGCCCGTCAGACCCGCCGTGAATACCTTCTCCGGGCCTTGGAAGCTCCAGTGCCAGGGGACGTCCGACCAGACTTTCATACCGTTGTCCGAACCTGCGCCCGAAGCGGATTCGGGGTCGTTCGCGCCATTGCCCGAGGCCGTTTCCGATCCCTCACCGAGGAGTTCGGCGAGGAATTTCCCGTGGCTTTCGGCCACTGGTTCACAGGCCCAGGGGCGGTCGAGCGCATAGGGTCCGTCGGTGACGATGGCGCAGTCACCGGCGGCGAAGACACCAGGATGAGATGTTGCCAAACTCTCATTCACATCCCACGCATGAGCGGGTCGGTGGCCGTCGATCGGAATCAGCCGAGGACGGGCTCCGACACTGGTAATGAATAGGTCATGAACTTCGGCTGGAATGTCGTCCGGGCTCGAGGTGTGGGTGACGAACTCGACTCCGGCGGCCTTGTGCTTCTCGAACAGCGCCTGCCTCACGGGAGCGGAGAGCTGTTTGCGCAGGGGTTCGTCCCCACGCAGATAGACCGTGGCGCGGTGACCGGCAGACACCGCCGAGGTGGCCACTTCCATTCCGAGATAACCGGAGCCCAGCACCCCGACGTTGAGGGTTTCGGTCGCGTTGTTCACACGCTTGAGGATCCATTCGGCGTCGGCGAGGTCATAGACCGGCAGTGCGTCCGGGTAGGCGGGGACCTCCGGGCGGTTCGCTTCCATCCCGGTGGCGAGGATGCAGTGGGTGAAGTCGATGGACTCCCCTGATGCCAGGTGGACGGTGCCTGCGGTGGCGTGATGGTCAGTCAGCGGATGGGGGTGTCGCTGGGTCTCGGCGGTGTAGCGGGAGTCGGCGGCCGCCTCGGCGAGAGTGATCTCTTCTGCCCGGTCACGGACGAAGGTTATGTGCTCGGTCGATTCGAGGTGGTAGGGCAGGTGGTGGCGGGAGCCATCGAAGAGGTGCTTCGACAGCGGCGGCCGCTCACACGTTTCGCCGGCCTGGGGGTCGATGACGGTGACGGCCTGACCGCGCGCGTTCAGCTCCCGCGCCGCGGTCGTGCCGGCCAATCCCGCACCGATGATGACGATCCGCTTGCTCATGTCTCCATGCTAGCCCCGATGGAGTGTGCTCGTACGAGGTCAGGAGGGCACAGAACAATTCTTCAAAGGAGTGCCATCACAATAGCGCTGCAGGTTGTCTATGAACAGTGCGGTGAAACTGTCATGACGCTCCACCGTCTCCCCTGCCATATGTGGGCTGATCACGACGTTGCGAGTACTGAGGAGCGGATGGTCGCCGGGAAGTGGCTCCGGTGCGGTCACATCCAGCACCGCCAAGGAAGCAGGCCTGGCCGCAAGCACGTCGGCCAGAGCAACCTGGTCAACGGTGCTGCCACGACCGACGTTGACGAAGACTGCAGCACGTCTGAGCCTTTCCAGCAAGTGCCTATTGATGAAACCTTCAGTGGACGGCGCTGCCGGCAGACACGCCACGACGACATCGAAATCGCCGATTCTTTCGGGAAGCTTCTCAGCACTCACATACTCATCAAAGATCGGGTCCAAGTGCAGCGGCTGACGCCGGAAGCCGGCGACTGCCCCGAATCCCGCCCTCTTGAGTGCTCTTGCGCACCGGGTGCCGATGCCTCCTGCGCCGAGAACCAAGGTCGTCACTGATCGGTTGGCAAGCGGCTCCCGCGGTACCCAGCGATGCTGCTGGGTATCAAGCACAGATACGTGAAGTCCTTTCGACCACTGGAGGACAGCACCCAAGACGAATTCGGCGATCGCTATGTCGAGCACTCCTCTCGAATCCGTAAGCATCACACCGCGGTGCTCAAGAAACTGAAGATCGATTTGATCGAGACCTGCCATATTCACGTGTATCCACTTCAGGGCGGGAGCAAGATCAAGAAGGGACTCCATGTCAGTCCAGAAGCCACCACGTATGAGCATGACCTCGGTACGTGGGTCCAAGGTACTGATCGCTTCTGGAAGCAGACGTTGCAGCTCCACGTAAGACGGGAGGTTCACAAACAGCGGCGAGTCCGCTCCTCCCGGTCGATCGAGGATGGCAACTCTGAGCTTGGCAGTCCCTAACATTGCCCTTACCCTCCGTTTGATCGGCGCGCATCGGTCTTCGCCAGTTGACTCTCGGATAACGAGGAAGTCGATCCAGGCGGATTGAAGAGCCAGTCCGGGCCCGAGACACCGACATAAGAACTGCAGGCAACCATGTTCCACACACGTTTGTACGTGTCCGTCTGCATCATGATCTCCGACTTCTTGATCCCGTCTATCGCTCCGAGAACATCTGTCATAAACGCGTGCATATCAGTGTGATATTTCAGTACGAATTGTCCGACGAGGTTGTACCGTCCAGCCGTCGCAAAGAGAGTCTTGGTCTCTTTCATCGCAGCGAGTTCCGTGCCGATGGCTGACAGTCGAGACGGTTCGACATTGAGCCACGCCCAAAAGGAAGTCTGAAAGCCCAGCCGTTCAGGTTCGACAAGCACACGGAAGGACACGATGTCCCGCCTGATCAGAGATTCCAGGATTCGCCGTGCAGTGCTCTCGGACTTCCCGATCGGCTCTGCCAAGTCACTGAGCGAGGTCCGTCCGTCTTCGAGTAGCAGTCCGAGCACAATCGATTCTTCACGAGACAGCCGTGACTCCATCCTCTCCTGCCGTACGTCTATTTCGCGTTTCACCGTGTCAGGCAACCAGTCTTGGCCGGAAGTGTAGGTGTGAGTTGCCACGAACAATTCCGCTTCAACATCAAACTGCAGGGTGATCTCGTGGATCACTCGTTGCATTCCGACGAGTGAAGGCATGACGATCTCGGCGACGCATCCCGCCGACCCTGCGACCGCAGCGACGTACCGCACATCGTGCCGGACTTGCAGCGATTTCAGGAAGTCCGGGCGCGATGAATCCCTGCCGCGGAATTGGATCATAACGGGGACAGCGAGATCGAGACGCGCTACGTCCACCCGGCCGGTGACGCGTAGACGCCCATCGCTTTGGAGCGATTCGAATCGCCGTCGGACGGTGCTCGTTGAACTGTTCGCCATTGCAGCAATGTTGGACCATGCTGCGCGCCCGTTCTTGTGGAGGGCGCGGACGATCTCCTGATCGAGATCATCCAAGACCGCCGGACTTGGTTCCTCAAGTGATGGACTCATTTGGTGGATTCCTTCATCAGTAACCTACTTAATGAGCAAATATAGCGCATGAACACTTGACATGACATATATATTCATAGTTGTATTTAGAGACAACGACTCACGCCGAGTGCACCTGATGACTGATCGACCAATCAAAGACGATCCCGACCACAATCGAGGTAACCCATGGCTGTATCCGCATTCGCAACGAAGGCAGTGTCTCGGACTGCTCAGATCGGCGCTCTCGCAACATCTCTGGCTCTTGTCATCTCCGGCTGCTCAGCAGGTGACGAAAATAGCACGGTCGCCGAAGACTGTAAGCCCACCGCTGAAGTCGACACACTGCACAAGGGGAAGCTCACAGTTCTCGTTGCCGAACATCCTCCTTTCGTCACCACCGAGAACGGAGAACTCACGGGCATCGAAGGCGAGCTCATCAACGAGATCGCTTCAGATCTCTGCCTCGAAGTGGACTCGTCGACGACATCATTTTCAGCGGTCATCGAAGGTCTCCAGTCCGGCCGCGCTGATCTTTCAGCAGGAAACTGGACTGTCAACGACCAACGCAGAGAGATCTTCGAAGTCAGTGACGGGCTCTATGAAGGAGGAATGGGAGTCGTCACGCGCGGCGAGGATCTCACCGACGTCGACTCGCTCAATGGGAAGACGCTGGGGACACCGCAGGGATACCTGTGGATCGATCAGCTGCACAAGCTCTACGGCAAAGGCGCCATCCGCGAGTACCAGTCTGACAACGCAGTCCTCGACGATGTCAAAGCGAAGCGGATCGACGTCGGAGTGGTCAGCATCCTCGCCAATACATGGAGGCTCACACAGGACCAGTACTCCGATCTCAAGATCAACAAGATGCAGGATTCGCCTGACCTGCCATACACCCAGGCACCGCCCCTCTCGGTCGTCCTCGTCAAAAAGGGCAACATTGCCCTCAAGGATGCCACGAACCAGACGATTGCCGAGTATAAGGATTCCGGCGATATCGACAAGAGCTTCGAGAAGTACGGCCTTGATCCGGCACTCGTGACACCTAACGACGACTCAGACTCCAAGTGATCACCGAGCAGACAGAGAGGAATCCCGAGAATGTCTGAGCCCCGAGTGCTGCTCGACGCAGAGTCCATCGAGAAATCGTTCAAGGACAACGAGGTCCTCAAGGGGATCACTTTGAAGGTGCACGCTGGCGAAGTGATCGCTCTCATCGGACCGAGCGGAGCCGGCAAGAGCACGTTCCTCAGATGCCTCAACTATCTCGAGCGCCCGACCGGCGGAAGCCTGAGCCTCGACGGAGCACCGGCGTTCACCGACCCGCTTGGACCGACGAAGGCAGAACTGCTCCGACTCCGCCGCCGAGTGGGAATGGTCTTCCAGAGCTTCAACCTGTTTCCACACCTGAGCGTCCTAAAGAACATTGTGCTGGCTCAGAAGCTCAATGGGCTCAGAGGCAACCTCGAAGCCGAAGAGTACGCACGCGAGCTGCTGGGACAAGTCGGACTCGACGAAAAGGCTCATGCCAAACCCGCAGAGTGCTCGGGCGGTCAGCAACAGCGAATAGCGATTGCCCGAGCGCTGTCTCTCGATCCCGAGCTCATGCTGTTTGACGAGCCCACATCTGCGCTTGATCCGGAAGTCGGGAACGATGTCCTCAACGTTATGCGCGATCTGGCCGATCGCGGCACCACAATGATCGTCGTCACCCACGAGATGAGGTTCGCGGAGCGCGTTGCCGACCGAGTCCTATTCCTCGACCGCGGAGGCATCCTCGAAGAGGGGGCCCCGGAACAGGTCTTCCACAACCCGTCTCACGAGCGGACCCGTGAGTTTCTCCAAGCGGTGCTCGACAGATGAGCGACTTCTCATTCGTATCTGTACTCCAGACTCTGGTCGCGGGATTAGGAATCACGATCCTCATGACTGTCGTCTCCTTCGCAGCCGGTACATTGCTCGGGATCCCCCTCGCACTCATGCGAACGTCGAAGCTATGGGGGGTGCGGTTTCCGGCAATGGCTGTCATCGACATCTCGCGTGGGATTCCACCGCTCGTCTGGCTGCTCATCATCTACTACGGCCTCAGCCCGGCCCTACCGCTCGAACCGCTTCCCGCTGCACTCATCGGCCTGAGTATCATATCTGCCGGCTACCTTGCGGAGAACTTCAGAGCAGGCATCGATAACGTCCATACAGGTCAGAAAGAAGCAGCGGCGGCACTGGGGCTCACTCCGAGCAATCAGTTCTGGCGAATCGTGGCACCGCAAGCGCTCAATATTTCGATCCCTCCTTCTGCTTCATATGCGGTCGCCCTACTCAAAGACACTGCCATCGCGTCGATCATCGGTGTCGCCGACATCATCTTCCTGGCACAGAACGAGGTCTCGCGCGGCGGCTCGGCAGTCTTCGTGTTCGCTGTCGCGGCCGTGTTGTACCTCCTGGCGGGAATTCCCCTGTCCTACTTCTCACGCTACATCGATGGCGTCGTGCGCTCGAAGGTGGTCTCCGTCTGATGTTCGATCACTGGCTCGAATGGCTGCCTCAGCTGCTCAGCGGATTGAGAACCTCGCTTCTTCTCACGGCATGCGTCGCCGTCATTGGCTTTCCGCTCGGCCTCGTCCTCGGTCTCCTTAGCACCGCACCCAACCGCGCGGTACGGGCGCTTTTCATCGCTTTCATCGAAGTATTCCGAGGTATACCACTCCTCGCCGTCATCTATCTTCTGTACTTCGGGCTGCCTGCCGCCAGCGTGACGATGACAGCCTTCGCCACAATAGTCGTCGGCCACTCGCTCAACCTCGGTGCCTATTCCAGCGAAGTGTTCCGTGCTGGCATCCTTCATGTCGGCATCGGACAGCGTGAGGCTGCAGCGAGCCTGGGAATCACAGGGCAGAAGGCCTTCTTCCACGTCGTGCTCCCACAAGCCATGCGCGCCATACCAGGCCCGCTCATGTCGATGCTCATCATGGTGTTCCAATCGACATCGCTCGCATTCGCAATCGGCGTTTCCGAGATGACGAGCACAGCGTTCTCGATCGGCTCCATGACATTCGAATATTTCAATGTGCTCGTTCTGGCGGGTCTGATCTACGCCGTGCTCTGCATAGTCTCTGCACGCATCGTTGCTCGAATAGAGGAGAAACTGAATTGACCACTGACGCTGGCACACCCAACAGGGACAGTGTCCTCTTCACCCCGTTCTCGATCGGCGGTGTGGAGGTCAAGAACCGAATCGTCAGCACCGCGCACTCGAATCGCTACACCATCGGAGGGCTGCCGACGTCACGCTATCGCCATTATCAAGAGGAGAAAGCAAAAGGCGGCGTCGGGCTCATCACCATCGGTGGCTCCGCTGTCGTCAGCCGCGACAGCGCCCCAGCCTTCGGAAATATCACAATGTACCGCGATGACGTCATTCCACCTCTCAAGGAGATTGCTGGTGCCTGCCAGCAGCATGGAAGCAAAGTCTTCATTCAGCTCACCCACCTAGGGCGCAGGACCGGCGACCACGACTCCGACTGGCTGCCTACAGTGTCCTCCGTATCGATGAGGGAACCGGCTCATCGCTCATACCCCAAAGCGGCCGAAGCCTGGGATCTCGATCGCATCGTCGATGACTTCGTCTCTGCCGCCCAGAGGGCTCGGGCTGCGGGCATCGATGGGATCGAACTCGAACACTATGGGCATCTGCTCGACGCCTTCGCCTCCCCCTGGCATTTGTCACAGCTTGACCCTGACTCACAGAAGTTCGCCCGCGAATTCCCCAGGCGAGTCATCAGAGCCGTCAAAACGGTGACTGGGCCTGATATGGCTCTCGGCATAAGAATGTCGGTCGACGAACTGCGCGTGGACGGCCTCGGGCAGGAGTCTGCTTTAGCACTACTGAATCAGTACATCGCCGACGGAATCGACTTCGTCAACGTCATAGTTGGCACCATCGAGTCTCAGGGGAAGATGACCGACGTCATTCCGGGATCAGGAAAACTGTCGGCGCCTTTCCTCGACATCGTCGCAGGCGTGAAGAGAGCGGTGAACATCCCAGTCATCCATGCTGCGAAGATCGACGACTTCACCACAGCGGAATACGCAGTCCAAGAAGGCAAACTCGATCTCGTCGGCATGACCCGAGCCAACATCGCGGATCCATATCTTGTCACGAAGGTCCAACAAGGCAAGCCAGACCAGATCCGGCCGTGCATCGGAGCACGCCTTTGTTTGGAAGCCGGAAGCACCGGCGGAATGGTGTGCCTGCACAATCCAGCGGTCGGTCGTGAAGATGTACTCAAGCACGAAATCGACCGCGACGTCGAGAACCGCAAGAACGTCGTCATCGTGGGAGCGGGTCCGGCAGGATTGGAAGCAGCACATGTCGCTGCCAAGCGCGGACACCGCGTCACTGTCTTCGAGGCAGCATCCGAACCCGGAGGGCAGATGGCGATGATCGCCCGCCTCCCGCGAAAACGCGAATTCGGTGGAGCGGTCGACTGGCGCCTTTCCCAAGCCCAACAGCACGGTGCTGAGTTCAGATTTGATGTCTATGCCGAAGATACCGATGTCCTCAATCTCTCGCCGGACACGGTCATCATCGCAACAGGGGGCATACCCCGCTCCGCTGCAGATGTCGGCATCAAAGGCGGGCACCTCATCCGCGACACGTGGGAAGCGTTCGAAGCATCCGGCCAGCGACTCGGCCACAGCGTCCTGTTCGATGACGAAGGCCGCTACTCCTCACTGGATGCTCTAGAGCACCTCGCCAAGAGTTCCGAACGGGTAACGTATGTGACTCCGGAGCGAACCCTTGGAATCGACGTCGGCACGCTGAATTTCGCCGACTATCAATCGGTCTTCGATACTCATCGCATTGATGTGAAACTTGCCCGCTACGTGACCTCGTCCAAGAGGAATCCGGATCGTACGTTTCGAATCGAATTGACTGGGGAATCGACTGACGTCCTAGAGGCACTCAATTGCGATGCTGTCTACTATTCGGGCGGAACATGGCCGAACGAGGAGCTCTACACCGCACTCAGAGAGTATTCGAGCAACGACGGGCGGATAGACATTGAAGCCTTCATCGGCGCGAAGCCGCAACCCGATACGGGGCCCTCCGGTTTCCGGCTCTTCAGGGTCGGTGATGCCGTCTCCAGCAGGACTATTCATTCCGCGATACTCGACGCCCACCGCATCGCCCTGACAATCTGAACTCGAGGCCACGCTATGAAGGTTGCAGTCATCGGACTCGGCGCAATAGGTGCCCAGATCTTTTGGAATCTCGCAAGAACCTCCGGGATCGACGTCGTCGGTTTCGAATCTGCTTATGTAGGGCATCCCTTTGCAGGGGCGGGTGGCGAAAGCCGGCTCTACCGCAATCTCGAGGTCGGTGACCTCGACTATGTTCCCGTCATCCGTCGTGCACAGGATCTCTGGAACGAACTAGCCACCGAGGCCGACCGGAGTCCGCGCCGACTCACCGGCGTTCTCTTCATCGGCGAGCCCGACAACCCTCAGGTGACCAACGCTCTGGAGTCTGCGGCGATGCTCGATGCACCTCATGAGACACTCAGCGCTCGAGACATCACTGAGCGCTTCCCGCAGTTGTCTCCAAGGTCCGAGGAGATCGGAATCTGGGATACCGAGGCTGGGGTCATCGACCCGGCAGCGACAGTCACCGCGGCAGTCGCACGCGGCGTCGCGCAAGGCGGTGACGTCCGTGAATACACACGTATCGATCACCTTGAATCACGAGAGACAGGAGTGCGACTGCACACCTCACGAGGCTTCTTGGACTTCGACCGAGCTGTTGTCGCCTGCGGCGGATGGACGACGAAGCTCGTACCCGACCTCCGAGATTTCGTCGTATCGAAGAGGCTGACCTCTGCGTGGTTCGCGGGGACCGATGACAGTGCACTCTACGGCCTCCCACCCTTCATGCGGGCTGCACCGCACTACTGTTACGGGATTCCGACGCCGGACGGGCTGACAGTCAAGCTCGGTCTCGGCTTCAATGATCATTTCCCGACGGCAGACCCGGATACGGTCGAACGTGACCTGCAAGGAGACGCCGCACAAATCGAAATCGAGCGGTTTAATCGCAAAGTCGCGGACCTTCTTCCCACCCTGCAGCCGAACCCGGTGCGCCTTGACACGTATATCGAGAGCTATACGCGAACAATGCACGAACACGTCCGACTGCACCCGGACGACTCAAATATCGCCGTGTTGACCGGGTTCTCCGGGCATGGTTTCAAGATCAGTCCTGCGATCGGAGAGGCCGGTGCCCAGCTCATCACCACGGGCCGCACAGATTTGGATCTGGAATTCCTCACACGAGCTTCACCTCTCTTTGACATCGAAGATGTCACCACAGGGGCAACGACTCATAATCCGCTGACTTCAAGCACCCCCATTTGACTAGATGCCTAGCTCGAATCAAACGAAGATCAGCACTCCGCTCAACTACAACCGAAAATAGGAGCATCTCTTGACCATTCAGACGCCGATCGCCACCTTCGACTGCTATCGCACGTTGGTCGACTTCGACCTGAACCGAGCGGCGCTGCCGATCGTTCAACATAGTCTGGACAAAGTTGGAGTCGACCACGAAGAATTCCTCGACAACTTACGTGTCGCACGTTTCTACGCTGTCGCGCAGGGTCCTTATACCCGGTATCAGGATCTTATACGGAAGACACTGGAGACGACGATGCTTCAGCACGGAGCGCCGTATGACACCGCCTACGGTGACCAATTGGTGGAGGACGCGAAGAACTTTCCCGTCTTTCCCGAGGTGCCCGCGGCCTTACGCGCGCTCAAAGAGAAAGGAGTCGAGCTGGCAATCATCTCCAATTCGGACCGAGACTTCATTCCCCATCACGTCGCGACGATCGGTGTGGAGTTCGACTTCGTCATCACCGCGGAGGACGCTGGTTGGTACAAGCCCCGAGACGGTGCCTTCGACCATCTCTTCCGGACCATTGATCGAGATCCTGCACTCATCACCCACGTCGCTCAAGGATGGGAATACGACATCATGCCGGCCAAGAAATACGGCGTCCGTCGAATTTGGGTCAATAGGTACAACAGGCCCGGAAGCAACTTCTATCAGCCCTATGTCGAAATTCCCGACCTCTCTGACCTTCCGGAATATTTCTGAGTACAACGAATCCGACTCGTTGTACACGACTTTGGGCTATTCCCGTTAAGGCGGATCATGCCGGTTTACTCGCCTTTCCGTCGCGCCAGAGCATGTCGGAGTGCGTGCCGCCGGAGCCGACGTATTTTGGCATCGATCTGCAGGCCCTTTTTGATAGTGTAGACGAGCTCCCTCCCATACCCGCAGCCCAGTCCGTGATCGGTCTTGACCCAGTCAAGGATGGCCCCAGCTTTGACAGGGCCGTCGTCGAAGCTCTCCTCCTTGACGAGGCCGATGAACTGGCGCAGAGTGAGTCCGGTTTTGTCTTCGATAGTGTCGAGGCAGGCCCGGAACGGTGTCGGGGTCCCTTCGGCAAAAGAAGATGCCGGGCGACACCGCGCGACGCGCGTCGGGCCCGCCCAGAAGAGAGGCGGGTCTCTTCGGCGGGCCCTTTCCACAGTTACGTAGTCCTCTGCAGACACTGCCACGGCAGGTGTCTCGGGTACTCGGCGCACTCCCTCAGAGCGCTCAAGCGACGTGCGAACGCCTCACCGGCTCAGAGTTCCGTAGTCTGAGTGCCGCCGCCGGGACGATCTCCGGTGATCTTGGATTTGACCATGCGCAGCAGTGCGCCAGCCTTTCCGCCCGGCAGCCCCCAGTGCTGGGCGGAATGGGTGATGACCTTGATGAGTCCGAGGTTCGGGTCGCGGCGGTCGTCGAACCACGCCTTGGCGGAATCCGACCAAAGGTCATCGATCTTGGCCTTGTCGTCGACGAACTTCACGCGTCCGGCCACCGACAGCCAGTTGCCTGCCTCAGCGATGCTGATATTGACCTCGGGGTTCGTCTGCAGCGCCTTCGCTTGGTCGCCGTCGAGGGCGAGGAAGAACCAGACGTCGGCATCCTCGGTGACCTCCTGAGGTGCCATCGGGTGGGCGAGGATCTTGCCACCGGCCAACGCAGTTGCGAACATCACGGATTCGCTGCCACGCAGGATCTTGACGACATCGGCCTGATCGAGCTTGTCCGTCGCAGCTTCTCCTGCGGGCTTCTGCCCATCTCCCGCAGCGGATACCTGGCCGGCTTCCGTGTCGTCGGTGGCGGCGGTGCGGACGGGGGCCTCGGAGTCCTCAGATTCGGAGTTCGGGGTATCCTCGGCGGCTTTCGATTCGTCGATCGCCGAATGCGAGCCGTCGGGATTGCGATGCAGTGTCACACCTTCTTCCTCCGCGGCCTTTTGAGCACGCGCCTCAACGTTCTGCTCGGTGTAACCGACTTCGGCGTGAGATTCCATGTCCGAAGTCCCGGCCAGCGGCTCTGCGGTCTCGTCCAGTTTTGCTGCGACGTCACGGGCCTTTTCCTCGGCGGGTGACTCGTCACGCTTGTCTCTGTTGTTCATGACCATTTCCCCTTCGCAGACGGTACTTGGCGCTGCAGTCGTTGACGCGAGCCGTTCCCGGTTCATGCGGGCCTTGGTCAGCTGGCTCGTCAACGACTACACGGTCATTCTCACATGGCTCTGCGGCTGGCAACAGCCCCCTGTGAGCTGCTGCGCGGAAGCCTCGGCGGCGCTTCCGAGGATCCCCGCGAGGTTGAAGACCACATCCGGTTCCGTGTGCAGGACTTCGTCGAGGACGGGCGGATCCGTGAGGTCACCGGTCGCAACTGTGACCCGATGATCGTCCGCCCAATGCGGGAGCCAGGAAGACCACGGCACCGGCCACCTCGGTGGGAATGCCGAACCGCCCCGGCGGTGTCTTCCCCCGACGAACCACCGATCCATCGGGATCCTCGGAAATGGGCCGAGCGGTCACCGTTCGTCGCTCTTCCCGGCTCGGCGCTGGCGGCTGCGGGGCCGCGGTCGAGCTCGCGGGAGTTCCGGGGCCGGCACACGGTCTCCGACGACATTGACGATCTCGCCGATCCCTTCGAATGAGATGCGCACTTCGTCCCCGGGCTCGAGCGCGGGGACCTCACGCCCCAGACCCCACAGCTCGCCGAGGCAGCCGCCGTTGCCGAATGTGCCCGAGCCGAGGACATCGCCGGGGACGATGCGGGAGTTCCGTGATGCGTAGGCGACGAGTTCAGGCATCGGCCACCCCATATTCGACATCAGGTCCTCGCCGACCAGGGTGCCGTTGATGCGAGCCTTTCCGCGCAGTTCGAGGAATCCCTCGTCGTCTTCGAAGCCGGTCAGCTCGTCGGCGGTGACGATCCACGGCCCGAGAGTCAGCCCGAAGTCTTTGCCCTTGCACGGGCCGAGCCGCACCTTCATCTCCCGTGACTGCAGGTCGCGGGCCGACCAGTCATTCATCACCGTGTACCCGAAGATGTGCTGTGCCGCGGCCTCAGCGTTCAGATTCTCTCCGCTGGAGTCCGGCACTCCCCCGATCACCGCGGCCAGCTCGGCTTCCATGTCCATCCGGTGTGTGTCCGGGATCGGCACGGCCTCGCCTGTGGCCCGCACCGTGTGCGGGTTGGTGAAGTAGAAGGTGGGGGCCTCGTACCATTCCGGAACCACTTCACTCTTGCCGTCCACCGAACCGCTGACCCCCTCGACATGCTCTTCGAAGGCGACGAAGTCCCGAATCGATGCCGGTACGACAGGCGGAAGAAGCGTGACGACCGAGAGCGCGTCGGCTCGGGTCACGCTGCCTGACTCGTTGGACTTCTGCACCCGGGCGTACAGTTCGTGCGCCGACGGCAGTCCCTCCGTCAACACCTGCGCCACCGTTCGACCGTCGGGGAACGGATGGAGCCGATCGTCGATGACAAACCCTTCGTGCACCTCGGTCGAACCGTGACGGTTCCAGCGTGCGATCCTCATCGGCTGTCTCCTTTCATCAATGAGCCACTTCCTGACACCGAGGCGGTTGTGTCGACCAGCGCCGAGGCGGTCGTTCCGGTGATGGCGCGCACGACGTCCTCGTCCATTCCCTGCGAGGCCAACCAGCCGCACACATCCTCGACCGGTTCGTCGAGTCCCATGTCGAAGGGGTAGTCGCTGCCGAGCACGATGCGATCAGCTCCGACGGCCTCGATGAGGTGGCGCAGATCCGAGGCGTCGTGGACGACGGTGTCGTACCAGATCTGCCCGAGATAAGACGAAGGTGCCCGTTCGCAGCCGCGTGCTTCCGGACGGACCTTCCAGGCACGGTCGGAACGGCCGATCGAGGTGGGCAGATACCCGCCTCCGTGCGCTGCAACGATCTTCAGCCGAGGATGGCGGTCGAGCACACCGGCGAAGATCAGGTGTGACAGCGCCACCGCGTTCTCCACGGGTTGGCCAACGGTGTTCGTCAGGTAGAAGCGGTCGAGTCGCTCGTCGAGGCTGCAGCCGAACGGGTGGATGAAGACGATGGCGCCGAGCTCTTCCATCCGGGCCCAGAACGGTTCGAGACGATCGTCGGAGAGCTCCACGTCCCCGGCGAACGAGGAGATCTCGATCCCGATCAGGCCCCGCCCGAGGATCGCGTCTTCTGCACATTCGACGATTCTGCTCGGGTGCTGCAGCGGAACCAATCCGAGTCCGAGAAGACGGTCGGGGGCACCGCCGATGTGCTCTGCGACGAGCAGGTTGGCTTCTCGGGCGATCCACACGGCCAGATCCTCATCGGCCCAGGGGTAGTAGTGGCTGGGTGAGGGGCTCACCCACTGCACGTCGACGCCCTGCTCGTCCATATCGGACAGTCGGACATCGAGGCGGGTGAGCCTCGGGAAGCGGTCGCGGATCATCTCACCCGACGCCTGCATCGAGGCCGCTCCGTTGCGGATGAATTCCAGTTCGTCGGCGCTGTCCATCTGTTCGGGTGCTCGTTGTCTCACGGACTCGAGCAGTTCCGGAAGCAGGAGGTGGGCGTGGACGTCTGTGATCGGAACGGGTGCGCCGGTTGTCACCGAGGCATCCCGTGTCGCGGCGGTGTTGTCTGCGTCGATCATGCGGGTTCCGCCATCGTTCGGGCCACGTCGAAGATGAGCCTGCCGGAGTCGGCTTCGGTGTCACCGTCCAACTGCCACTGCGCCAGTTGGGCTGAAGCATCAACGACGGCCTGCGCTCGAGGTAGGCGCCGAGCGTGGAACTCGGCCCAGAGCCCGTCGTCGATCCCGGCAGGAGCATCGTCCGTGGCGTTGCCCAGCAGCAGTTCCGTGAGGACTGAGGCATCCTCGAGCGATTGTGCAGCTCCCTGAGCGATCGTCGGAGGGCAGGTGTGCGCTGCGTCGCCGATGATCACCGTCGATCCGCGGTTCCACGCCGAAGGAACGAGATGAGAGGTGAACCGCGTGTAGTTGACTTCGACGTCTCCGGTCTCCAGCGACCGGCGGATATGGTTCCACGGACCACCGTAGGCTGCAGACTCGGCGATCATGACCTCGACACGTTCGTCGTTGGTCAGTTCGTCCCGCTCCTGTGCCTTTTCGACGAGAAACGCGTAGATCGTGCTCTCACTGGTCGGCGTGTATCCCGCGATGTAGACCGGACCGCCGTAGTACAGCTCACTGCTGCTGACTTCCGGGGGACGGGCCACGGAGACCCGCCAGATCCCCATCCCGTTGCGCACAGGCTCGACGTCGATGCCTATGAGCGAGCGGACGGCGGAGTGGAGCCCATCTGCGCCGATGACCAGGTCGAAGGGTCCGGCCACGTCCCCTGTGTCGGCAACGGCGCCGGCCTTGCCGACCTGCAACTGGACGGTCTCGCCTGTCTGTTCCAGGCCGCTGACCTCGCTGCCGAAATGGAGGTCGACTCCGACGGCTTCGGCGCGCGCGAGCATCACTCGGGCCAGATCCGGACGGTACATGCCCATACAGGCGGGATAGTCTGGTCCTCCGGTCTTCACATCTGGCAGATCGGCGACCATGGCGGCATCCGGACCGGGGGCTCTCAGCTTCAGCCCCTCGAACGGGTAACCATGAGCACGAAGGTCCTCCCAGATGCCGAGGCGATCGAAGATCCGCAGCGCATTTCCCTGCAGAGTGATGCCCGATCCCGAGAGGTTGAGCCCCGGCCGGGCCTCGTACAGGTCGACGCGAACTCCTGCGTCGGCGAGCCTGATCGCGGCCGCCAGTCCGGCGACTCCGGCCCCGACCACGGCCACGTGATCAACGGTTCGAAACATGGTTGAACCTCCTTGGTCTTCGAGAGTGATGTTCATTGTGACCGGCCTCAGAGGATCGCCAGCGGATTGACCGGAGTGCCCACGGCACCGGTGATGGGCAGAGACGGTGCCACGAGCATGAACTCCCAGCGGGACTCTGTGGAGCACAGCTCCGCCAGTTCGTCGGCATCCCACATCTCCCCGATCGTCAGACCGATGTTCGGGATCGAGACCTGGTGGAGAGGCTGGAACGCGGGCACGTCGAACTCATTGGGTCTGACCTCGAAACCCCACGTGTCGGTGGCGACTGCGGCCACCTCGGTGCGGTGGATCCATCCGGCGCAGGTCAGTGACAGTCCGGGAGCAGGGCCTCCCGCGTAGTCGCCCCAACCGTCGGCCTTGGCTCGGGCGAGCTGACCGGTGCGGATGACGACGATGTCTCCGCGGGTGATGTCGACGCCTTGAGCCCGAGCGGTGTCGTCCAGGTCGTCCGGCGTGATGGCGAAGGCGTCAGGAAGCCGGCCGGTCTCGGGTTCGAGGTGCCGACCCACGTCGAGCAGGACTCCGCGTGAGACGAAGGATGCGGCCGTGTGTTCGATGCCGGTGACGAGGTCGCCGTCGCTGGTGACGACGTCACCGGCGCGTCTGCCGTTCCACGCCCTGCCATGGTCGAAGATGTGCCCGAGTCCGTCCCATTGGGTCGAACACTGCAGCGGCATGGCGATGACGTCGTCAGCCCCGCCGAGTCCGTGGGGAAACCCCTGCCGGCCCATCTGTGCGTCCGTGCCGGTGTCGAGCATGGTGTGGACCGGGTTGGTGCGTCTCCGCCAGCCCTTCTGGGGTCCGTCCATGTCGAAGGGAAGTGATAGGGAGATAGTCTTTCCCGAGCGCACGAGCCGTGCGGCTTCACGGCGTTTGTCGTCGTCGATGAAGTTGAGAGTTCCCAACACATCGTCCTCGCCCCAGCGTCCCCAGTTGCGATAGGCCTGTGCGCGGGAGGCGATTTCGCCTTCCGGGTTCTCTCGGTCGATCATTGCCGGATCCTCGTTCGGCTTCGTCTCCGTCGACTTCGTCTCAGTCGGCTTGTCTTCAGCGCTCATCGGTTCGCTCCTCCCGAGCTTCTCGTGGTCGGCTCTTCGCTCGTGCATCGGATCACTTGGGTGCCCAACCCAGATATGGTGCCTTCGAGAACGTCGCCGTCCTCGAGGAAGCGCTTCCAGTACTGGCCGTTGCCCGCGGGACTTCCGGTCAGCAGCAGGTCGCCGGGCAGCAGCCGTGCCGTCTGGCTGGCCGCTGACAGCAGCGCGGCGAGGTCGAACATGAGATCGGCGGTGCTCGCGTCCTGCTTGACCTCGCCGTTGAGGGCCAACCGGAGATGGGCCCGCGTCGGGTCGATGAAAGGGGCAGGAACGAGGAAGGGCCCGGTGGGCAGGAAGCCCGGCGAATTCTTGGACCTGAACCAGTCGGAACCGATGTCCTTCATGTCCTTGCGGAAGGTGAATTCGCGCGTCGAGACGTCGTTGCAGATCGTGAAGCCCGCGACATGGTCGAGCGCTTCTTCCCGGCTGACCCGGTACGCGGGTCTGCCGATCACCGCGGCCAGCTCCAACTCCCAATCGTGGGTGTCCGAGGTGTCCGGCAGGACGAGGGAGTCCTCGGGTCCGGCCACGCACGCCGGGAGTCCGATGAAGATATAGGGTTCCCCATTGGCCGCCCGATCATCCATCATCTCCGCGGCCCTCTCCTTCGCGTTCTCCGGCGAGAAGCCCGCATTGTTCGTCAGGCCCGAGGCCACCAGCTCGATGACATGTTCGCGATAGTTCGCCCCGGTCTGCAGGACCTGTCGAGGCTCCACCGGGGCGGTGAGGACGACGGAGTCGAGCGGTCGCCAGCTGCCGGTAGCCGCGGCGGAGCTCGGGTCCGGCGGGACCGCCTCGGCGAGGTGCTCCAGCCGCTGCCAATCGGGTGCGGCGAGGAAGTCGTTGAGACTCGGCGCTCCCAGCTCCTCGGCGGTCAGCGGCCTGATGTGATCACCGACGACGAGGCCCAGGCTCGCGGGTGCGTTGCCGAGGACCTCACCACTGACGTAGGCGGGATCGATGCGGCCATCGGGCTGGCGAAACCGCGCCAGCGCGTAGGGCGGGGCAGATGTCATGGGGGTGGTCCCTCTCTTCTGTGGTGATGGATTCGGCGGCGGGGCCGCCTCGGCGAGCGTCCTCAGCGATTCAGCCGCGCCCCGGCACTGCGTAGGGGTTGACGAGGGCTTCCCTGATCTCTTCGGGGACTCCTTCTTCGGTGGCGGTGGGGCCGTCGGCAGGAGGGAACGACTCGGTCATCGACATCGGCATCGCACCGTTCTTGTAGAAGTTGTTCGATCCCTGCGAGGGCGTCCAGGTCTGAGGTTCCCAGTCGGGGACGTAGTTGCGGTAACCGCCGGTGTTGAGCTCGATGCGCATCGTCGACGGATCGCGGTAGTAGAGGAAGTTCTGCTCTCCGATGCCGTGGATTGATGGACCGTATTCGATACCGACGCCGTTCTCGAGCAGCGTGTCGGCGGCGATGAGCAGCTCTTCCCGGGTGTCGACCCAGAAGGCGAAGTGGTTGACGCGGCCGGCACGGGTCGACCCATCGAGGACGACTCCGAGGTCGTGTGACTTCTCGTTGGTCGTCAGCACGGAGAAGACGGAGACTGGGGCCTCGTCGAGCACGGTGCGGGCCATGATGCGGAAGTCGAGCACGTCGTTGTACCACTTGGCGAAGGCGTCCACGTCGCTGCACGCCACGGTGACGTGGTCGAGCTGGCGAGGGGCACCGGCGAATCGGCTGCGCCGTGTAGGGCGGTCCGGGTACGTCGAGGCACGCTCGCCCGAGGCCACTCGGTAGTGCTCGACATCCCAGTGCAGCGTCATCACATGCCCCCAGGGACCGGTGAAGCGGAAGGAGCGACCGGTAGTGTGTCCGTCGAACCATTCGACTTCGACTCCGGCGGCTTCGACGCGACGGGCGGCTTCGTCCAGGGCCTCCGCCGAGGTGGTGCGCCACGCCATTGTGTCCAGGGCCGGTTCATCGCCCGGAACGATAACCAGGCTGTAGCGGTAGTAGTCGCCCCAGCAGCGCAGGTAGACGCGGCCGTCGATGCGGTCGACGACTTCCATTCCGACCTGCTGTTCGTAGAACTCTACGGAAGCCTGGACGTCCGGAGTCGTGATCGAGACATAGGACAGGTGTGAGAGCAGTTTGATCATCGTTGAATCCTTGGTTGAAGTGACTGGTGCTTACGCCGCGTACCGAACACGTTAATGAGCCACCTCACATAAGTCCAAGAGATGTAGATTATCTCTGGCATCATCACTGTTTATATGCTTGAGTAGGCACATGGTCGCACCTCCGCTCAACTCCCGACTCGACCTCAACCTCATCGTCGCCCTCGACGCACTGCTGACAGAACGCAATGTCACCCGGGCCGCCGAGAGTCTGGGTCTCAGCCAGCCTGCGCTGAGTGCCTCTTTGGCCAAACTGCGCAGACATTTCAATGACCCGCTGCTTGTGCGCAACGGCAATTCGAGCGAACTCACGCCGCTTGCCCGTCGGCTGTCCGCTCATGTTCCGGCGGCGCTCGATTCGTTCCGTCGCGTCTTCGAAAGCCAATCCGAATGGGCGCCGGAGACGTCGGAACGGGAGTTTCGGATCTACGGCTCCGATTACGCCTTCGCCACCGTCGGACAGGCGGCATCCCGCATCGCCCACCAGAGTGCCCCAGGGGTGAAGTTCCGGTTCGAACTGCATACGCCCTCCATCGTCGAGGACTCAGCGCAGCTGCGCGCCTCGGATGGGATCCTCATCCCCCATGGACACGTCGAGGGGCTGCGGCACACTGATCTGTGGACCGACGACTGGCTGGTCCTCGTCGACGCCGCGCACCCCACGATCCAAGGGTCCGTCACCCTCGAGGATCTCCACGAGAACCCGTGGGTCTTCACCTACCAGTCGCCGAGCGCATTCACCTCGGCCAACAAGCAGCTGGAGACGATGGGCATCGAGCCGAGGGTCGATACGATCGTCGCGAGCTTCTTGGCTCTGCCGCACTTCATCCGCGGGACCAGCCGACTCGGTATGGTTCAGGCGGGGTTCGCCCGCGGGGCCGAACACCGGAGCGGCCTGCAGGTGCTGCGTCCGCCCTTCGACGCGGCCCCGGTCGCCAACGCCCTGTGGTGGCACGCGATCCATGAGAACGATCCCGAACACGAATGGATGCGCGGCGTCTTCAGCAGGGCCGGAGAGGAGCTGGCCAGAGCGGCAGAGTCCGGTTCGTCCGAACGCGACCGGTAGGAGCGCCGCCTGTGACGCGGGCTCATGAGCTGGGCACCGTGTGCACGAACTGGGCACCGTGTGCACAGCAGAAGTGCTCGTGCCTACACTGAAGTCATGGATGAAGAAACGACCGTCACCGTCAACGACATCCCCGAAGGGGCCGCCATCATCGACGTCCGTGAGGATGACGAATGGGATGCCGGGCACATCGAGGGCGCGATCCATGTACCGCTGGGCGAACTGCCCACACGCTTGGACGACCTTCCTCTCGATGACGACATGTACGTCATCTGCCGCACCGGCGGGCGTTCGAACCGAGCCGTGGCCTGGCTCAACCAGAACGGCTTCGACGCATTCAACGTCGACGGCGGAATGGGCTCATGGAACATCGACAACGGTAAGCCGATCGTCTCCGAGACCGGCGAAGACCCCTGGGTGAAGTGAGCAGCAAGGCTCATTCCGCCTGACAGATCTGGTTCTCTCTGGCCGGATCATCTCACTCGGTCAGGTCGGTCTTTCCTGACGCAGCCGCCTCGGCGGAATCAGGAATCTCGTCGGGCCGGTACTTCGGCAAGCGGGAGGCCGGCACCGCTGCGATCAGGCTGATGCCGGCGAGGATGAGGAAGCCGAGCTTGAGCGTGCGCAGTCGCTGCTGAGAATTCAGCTCGACGGCATGCTCGACCTGCTCCGGTGTCGCCGTCGTCCCGGCGAGGACCTCTCGCAGTTCGTCGTTGCTCACGAAGTTCGCATTGTCGAGATCGACCTGTTCAACGAGTTCCGGCGGCAGATCGGGATGGTCGTCGGCAGCAGATGCCAGACCAGCCGAGAGCACCGTGACCAGCAGCGCTCCCATCACCGCTGTGCCGACAGCCGATGCGAGGTTCTGTGCGGTGCCGCGGATCGAACCGACGTCACCGGCCAGGTGCTTCGGCGCGGCCGTGACCAGGACATTGAACACCAGTGTCACCAACGCGCCCTGGCCGATGCCGAAGACGATGAGACCGAGGATCGTCGGCAGAGTCTCCCAATTGTTCGTCACGACGAAGGCCAGCCAGACGAGTGCCGCCGTCGTCAGACCGAAGGAGAACAGCGCGATGGTGCGAGGAGAATAGCGCTTGTAGAAGCGGACGATGAGGGTCGCGGTGACGAAGACCGTGAGGTTGAACGGCAGCATCGCCAACGAGGTGTCGAAGGGGGTGCGCCCCTGGACGACCTGGATGTAGGTAGGCACCGTGAAGTTCACCGCCGCCTCCATCGCGACGATGACGAACATCGCGTAGACGGCGGCCCGTTCGCTGGGTCTGCCGAGTACGCTGATGTCGACGAGCGGCACCTTGCCTGCCGCCTTTCGCCGCTTCGTCCAGACGAAGAACAGCTGCCCGAGAACGACGCCGACGACGATGAATACCGGTGCCGGGGACAGCCCCGCGATCGAGAACGGTGCCCCATCCTCGGCGCGGACGATTCCCCACCCGTTGAGGTTGTTGAACCCCATCGTCAACAGCACGACCGCAGCACCGATGAGCGCCGAGGCGACGAGGTCGATTCGAATCGAGGGATCACCCTTGTCCGACTTCAACGTGAATGTCAGCGCGAAGACGATGACGGCCAGGCCCAGCGTGATGAAGAAGATCGGCCGCCATCCGACGAACGTGCCGAGGGTGCCGCCGATGAGAAAAGCACTCATCCCGGAGAAGGCCCGTGCCGACCCGAGCGAGCCGACCGCCGCCGCCTGTTGGGCACCGCGATAGTTCTCGGCGATGAGCGCGACCAGGGCGGGCACGATGATCGCGGCAGCGGCACCGGCGAGCAGCTGACCGGTGATCACCCAGGTCACGGTGCGGGAGAAGATCATGAGCAGCGAGGAGGCCGCGAAGACGACGAGGACGACGCGGAAGATGAGCACCCAGCCGATCCGCTGTCCCAGCTTCGCACCGGTCATCACGAGCGCGGCCACAGCAAGGCCGTAGACGACGATCGTCGACGAAGCGACCGTGGGCGGAACACCGAAGTCCTCGACCATTCCGCCGAGCGAGATCGGCAGAGCGGCGACGTTGAACGACATGAGGACCTGGGCGAGGAAGAGTCCGATCATCGGTGCCCAGGATCTGCGCTCCTCGGCGACGTCGTTCGCTGCAGTTTCGGCGCTCATCATTGTCCTTTCCGCGGGCGTTCGACGGCCGCGTTCGATGCGAAGAGGTTCATGCCCAGAACCCGGGAGATGTGAAAGCACGCGCGCTGACCGCGCACGCTGTTGCCCGCGGAGTCCAGCCTCGGCGAGAACGTGCCCAGCGCACCCTTACCCGGGGCGATGGCGACGATGCCGCCGGACACCCCGGACTTGGCTGGCAGCCCGATCTCGAAGAGCCACTCGCCGCTGTTCTCGTACATTCCGCATGAGGCGAGGAGCGCGAGCGTGTCACGGGCCACCTCGGCGGAGACGACCTGCCGACCGGTCAGCGGATTGATCCCACCGTCGGCGAGGGTCGCTCCCATCACCGCGAGGTCGTGCGCGGTGACCAGCAGTGAACACTGCCGGGTATAGATGTCGACAGTGTCGAGCGGATCCGTGATGATCCGCCCATAGCTCTCGAGCAGTCGAGCCAGCGCCTTGTTGCGCTGATTCGTCTTCATCTCCGATTCGTACACGCGACCGTCGAGGCGAAGCGGCCGACCAGCGAAACGGGAGAGCCCGGTTCGAATGTTCTCCCATTTTTCCGCCGAGGTGGCCCCGGGCATGAGTGCGGTCGTGGCGATGGCGCCGGCGTTGACCATCGAGTTCAGCGGTTTGCCGTCGTTGAGTTCGATCGCCATCACCGAGTTGAAGGCGAGCCCGGTGTTGTTGACGCCGACGCGTTCATGGACGAGTTCGGAGCTGCGGGACTGACAGACGAGCGCGAAGACGAAGGCCTTGGAGATGGACTGGATGGAGAACTCGATATCGACGTCTCCGGCCTCGTGCACGGCCCCGGCCGATTCGATGAGACTGAGCCCGAACCAATCGGGGTCCGCCTCGGCGAGGACCGGGATGTAGTCGGCGACCTCACCGTCGTCGAGCCCCCGGTATCGTGTGTGGATGTCAGCCAGTGTCGAATCGATGAAGCTGTCGGAGGGCAGTCCGCCGGTGGAAGCGCGCTGTCTGACCGACTCTTCGTCAGGCCCGGCCATCTCTGATCCTCGTCTCGTTCGTGTGTGGCAGCCCTCGGCGCCCGTCCGCAGAGTGATTTCACTCTATCCCAGGGATATCATGCCGCATAGGTCTCTGACCAGGGATGATCACCGAAATTCCCGGACGGCGGCCGTGTCATGCGACCGCCGAGGCGAGCCGGCAGGCCTCGCCACGGGTGAGCCGCGGAGGCCGAGCCCCCTTGCCCCGCTTCCACGATGGGTCTACCGTCGGCACCACGGATCACCGACGTGCCGTTCGTGATCCGCGACCCTCCGCCGAATGGCGTGAGCGAGTTCGACTCCGAAAGGAGACAAGTCGTGAATGACGAGAAGAAGAACCTCCCGGAGAACGCAGCAGACGAGCAGCTCGACGACGAACAGGAGATCGAGACGACCGTCGTCGGAGTCGGTGCCGATACCGACGCCGAAGGCAGTTCTCAGACTCCTGAGGAGACGCTCGAGCGGATCGCTGCCGAGCACGACGTTCCGATCGAGCGGGATCCAGAGGACGTCCAGGCCGAAGCTGAAGGGTCCTCCCCCGTCAACGACCGAGATATCAGCGGCGGAGACACGAAGGAAGAGGAAGATGACTCCGTGGAGCCGCCGGACTGAGGTGGCACCCGGTTGAGCGGGGCGGCGAGATCTCGCGCCGAGGAGCCGCCGAAGTCCACGATGCAAGAACTCCGTGGACACAACTGTGCGCAGCCGCTGTCATTTGATTAGGTAGAAGAATGACAACACGCGCCGGCCAGTTGGCCCAGGACAAGGATCTCGTTGACGTCCCTGCCCTTCTCGATTCCTATCACGACTTGGTTCCGGACCCTTCGGTGCCTTCGCAAGCAGTGAGCTTCGGGACCTCCGGCCACCGCGGTTCGAGCTTCAACCGCTCCTTCAACGAGGCACACATCGCGGCCATCACCGCAGCGATCGTCGACTTCCGCCGCGACAAAGGCATTCGTGGGCCGATCTTCCTCGGCCGTGACACGCACGCGCTCAGTGAACCCGCGTTCCTCACGGTCCTCGAGGTGCTCGCCGCCGCCGAGGTCCCGGCGCTCATCGACGAGCGTGACGGCTTCACCCCGACCCCTGCCGTCTCCCACGCGATCCTCGGATTCAACGCCGGGAAGTCGCGCGACGATGCACAGGCCGACGGCATCATCGTCACTCCCAGCCACAATCCGCCCGCCGACGGCGGCATCAAATACAACCCGCCACACGGCGGACCCGCCGGCGCCGAGACGACGGCCTGGATCGCCGAACGCGCCAACACCTACCTTTCCGAAGGGTGGGAGAAGATCCCACGCACCCCCTTCCAGCGGGCATTCCATCTGGAGAACACGGAGAACTTCGACTACGTCTCGAACTACGTCGACGACCTCGAGTCGGTCATCGACCTCGATGTCATCCGCAGCTCCGGGCTGAAGATCGGCGCCGATCCGCTCGGCGGAGCCAGCGTCGACTACTGGGCTGCGATCGCCGAGGACTACGACCTCAACCTCGACGTCGTCCATCCGGACGTCGACCCCACATGGTCGTTCATGACATTGGATTGGGACGAGAACATCCGCATGGACTGTTCCTCTCCCTATGCGATGGCCGGCCTCATCGCCTCGCGCAATGACTTCGACATCGCCACCGGCAACGACGCCGATGCCGACCGTCACGGCATCGTCACCCCCGATGCTGGCCTGATGAACCCCAATCACTATCTGGCGGCGGCCATCGACTACCTGCTCGAGAACCGCACCGACTGGCCGAAGGACGCCGCGATCGGCAAGACTCTGGTCACCTCGTCGATCGTCGATCGCATTGTCACTGCTCACAACCGCACCCTCTTCGAGGTGCCCGTCGGCTTCAAATGGTTCGTTCCCGGCCTGCTCGATTCGACTTTAGCTTTCGGTGGTGAAGAATCGGCCGGCGCATCGTTCCTGCGTCGGGACGGCAAGGTGTGGTCGACCGACAAGGACGGCATCATCCTCGCCCTCCTCGCAGCCGAGATGACGGCGAAGACCGGGCGGACTCCGTCGCAGCGCTACGCAGGACTGGCCGCGAACCACGGCACCAGCGCCTACGTCCGCCAAGATGCACCGGCGACGCGTGCACAGAAGCAACGGCTGGGGACCCTTGACGCATCTCAAGTGAGCGCAAAGACCGTCGGCGGTGAGCCCGTGAAGGCGGTGCTCACCTCGGCGCCGGGCAACAATGCCCCCATCGGCGGCCTCAAGGTCACCACTGACAATGCGTGGTTCGCCGTGCGGCCCTCCGGCACCGAGGACATATACAAGATCTACGCGGAATCCCTGCGCGACGAAGACCACCTGCGCCAGGTCCAGCACGATGCACGGACCCTCGTCGACGGGGTGCTCGAGTAAGGCGCCGGGTGACGCCGAATTGCTCTGATGCGCCTCGGCAGTGCACTTCGATGCGACTCGCCATGCGAGGTCGCGGCAGACCCTGAAGGCAGATTACGATCACGTATCGCTGCTCAAGCAGGATTGTCGCAAATGTGCGCATCATCAGTACGCTTTCTCACTGTCGACAGTCGATCTGTCGCCGTGTAACGGTGGCTGCCGCACGACTGCAATAGGCCTGTTCTCGGACTGTGACCGGCTCCAAGTCGGTTCTCAGCGACCGTTGTCGTGCCTTCAGTCCTGGTCGAAATACTGTTCCCCGTCAATGACATGCCGCCTGACAGCGACACACACGTCGCTGCGGCTGACACGACGAGAGGATCAGCCACAATGAAGCACACCGTTCGCAACCGCACAGCAGCCATCGGAATCGCCGCCGTCGCCGGACTCGCCGGCCTCGGACTCGCGACAGGACCAGCCATGGCCGCCGAAACATCGACCCAGTCAGCTGCTTCGGACGTCGACACGCAGTCCGTGTACCACCCGACCGATCCGGTCAAATACGCCGACGAACTCGTCCGAGCCTGGGGAAAGGGCGATACGGACCGGGTTGAGGCTTTCGCCTCGACCAAGGTCGCTGAAGAGCTGCAGTCACATAGCGACGACGAAGTCACCCACTGGGATCGCGTCGGCGGAGAAGGTGCCGCCGGCACGACTTATGTCGACTATGAGAACACCGTCACTGGCGAGAAGATGTCGCTCGGACTGCCCACCGAGGCAGTCTCCAACCCCGATAACGAGTGGGGCACTCCCAATGCCGTGCACAGGATCAGCTTCGAGGACTGAAGTTCCAGTCCTCTGACCGCAGATACACCGAGCCCCGCTCCAGGATGATCCTGGAACTGGGCTCGATGTGTGACTCAGCGGAGCTGAGCGTCCGCGGCTGCGGCCACGGTCGGCCGCCTCAGCGCGAGCTGCCCAAGGAAGGGCCGCCTCGGCGAGGTCTTACAGGTGCGCCTCCGGGGCATTCTGCACGTAGTCGTCCACGGTGTCGTTCTTGAACGCGTCGCGGACCTTCTTCAGCTCATCCTCATCGACGTTGACGATCGACTGACCGTCGGGTGAGGTGCCGACGCCGGCGACGGGGGCGGTGAAGAATTCGATGTCGCCGGGGCGGACGTCGCGCATGTTGAACGCGGTCGAGGAGATGTACTTCGCATCCAGGCCCGAGTCGACGTACATGTACGGCGCGAAGTTCTTGACCATGTCCTGGATCTTCTTCGGGTTCGACAGGGTATCGGCCGAGATCATCTCGTTCGTCAGCCCGCGGATGAACGCCTGCTGATTGCGCGCACGCTGGAAGTCGCCGTCCTGGAACTGCTTGCGCTCACGCACGAAGGTCAACGCCTGATCGCCGTTGAGGACGTTCTCGCCCTTGATGAACGTGTAGCCGTTCTTCTCGAACGCCTGCTCGGAGTTCACGGTCACCCCGCCGAGGCTGTCGGTCAGTGCCTTGAATCCCTCGAAGTCGATGATCGCCACATGATCGAGTTCGGTTCCGATGAAGTCCGAGACCGTCGACACAGCCAGCGGCAGACCGCCGTAGGACAGAGCCGCGTTGATCTTCGACTTTCCGTGGCCCTCGATGTCGACGTAGGTGTCGCGCGGGATCGACATGATCTGGACGTTGCCGCCGTCCTCGGGCAGATGCATGACCATGATCGTGTCCGAGCGCAGTCCGCGCGAATCGTTGACGTCGACTTCTTTCATCGACTCGTCCGAGCCGAGCAGCAGGATGTTCGTTCCGTCGCCGTCCTTGCCGCCTCCGGTCTTGCCGAAGACCTGCTCATCGCTGAGCTGGTTCGCGTTCTTGTCGAACGACCGGCCGACGCTCCAGACGTAGAGCCCGATGCCGAGCACGCCGAGGATGACGATGATCAGCAGTGCAACAAGGACCTTGCGCCAGACGCGCTTCTTCTTGCGCGGGGGCTGCTGTTCCTCGTTCTGGTGGTCGAAGAGATCGTCGAAAGTGGTGTTGTCCGTCATCGGCACTCCGGGATTCGGGCGGTCGGCGTCGGGCGCCGGGGTCATTGGGCAATCCCGCTCATTGTATAGCGACCGAGGTGACCCATTTCTCAGCCGCACGGCGCACCCTGCGCCCAAGCGCGGTGGCGGACGGGAGGGGTGGGCCGCCTCGGCGGGGTGTCCTGCCTTGTCAGACGTCGAAATCCCCGATTTCGACGCGGTGGGCGGGAATGGCATCCGTTCGCTGCTCGCTGATGGGATCCGCTGCCGAGGTGAGGGGACTCACCAGTAATAATGCGGGCTCGGCGTGGTCGGTCGGGTCAGGGCTGGATAGACTTTCCTGGTGTTCAATAACTATCGGGAAATTCTGTCGCTTCCCGGTGCGCTCAAGTTCTCCTTGGCCGGTCTCGTCGCCCGAATGCCCATCGCAGTGCTGGGTCTGGGCATCGTCCTCTTCATCCAGGGCGTGACCGGGTCCTACGGCATGGCGGGCATCGTCTCTGCCGTGTACATGATCATCCAAGCGCTTGCCGGCCCCGGGATCGCACGCCTCGTCGACCGCCTCGGCCAGGCGAAGGTCATGGTGCCCATCGTCGTCACCCACCTCATCGCGTTGGCCCTGCTCATCGTCTCCGTGTACGAGGAATGGTGGACGGGATTCGTCTTCGTCTTCGCCGGCATCGGCGGCGCCACCGTCGGCTCCGTCGGCTCCCTGGTGCGATCGCGCTGGTCGCATATCGTCGACACGCCGAAGAAGCTGCAGACCGCGTTCTCATGGGAATCGGTCGCCGATGAGCTGATGTTCGTCTCCGGACCGGTGCTGGCCACGGTGCTCGCCACCGCCGTGTGGCCGCCGGCCGGAATCATCCTCTCGATGATCACCGTCGGCGTGGGATCGCTCCTGCTCTACATCCAGAAGTCGACCGAGCCCCCACCGGTGGAGCGGACGACCGAGGCGAAGGGCCACGTGTTCTCGAACCCGGGCATCTTCGCGATCATCATCGTCAATATCTTCCTCGGCGTGAACTTCGGCGCCATCGACGTCATCGCCGTCGCCTTCGCCGACGAACTCGGTGTGAAGTCCACCGCCGGCGTGCTGCTGTCCTGCCTGGCGCTGGGGTCGCTGATCTCCGGCGCGCTGTACGGAGCCCGCAACTGGCAGGCCGCCGTTCACCACCGCTTCGGCGTGGCCGTGTCCGCACTGGCCGTGGGCGCGTGCCTGATGCTGCTGGCGAACTCGATGGTCACCTACGGCATCATCCTCATCGTCGTCGGATCGGCGATCGCACCGAGCCTCATCGGCGCGAACTCCGTCATCGAGCAGCTCGCTCCCCCGCGCCGCCTCACCGAGGCGTTCGCCTGGTTGGGCACATCGCTGGGCTTCGGCGTCGCCTTCGGATCGGCGGTCGCCGGCAACGTCATCGACGCCTACGATGCGAAGACTGCAATGCTGCTGCCCGCCGGCTGCGCGGTTCTGGGGGCTGTGATTGCCCTGTCGCTGCTCAAGCTGCTCAACCCTTCCAGGTCGAGTCACGAGGCGCGACTGGAGAAGGACCGTCGGCGCGAGCGAGTTGTGGAATCGTAAAGCGCGCTGAAGCAAGCGCTTGCGCGATCGCTGTCTCGCGCGCTGGTGTCACGTGCAATGGGCGGCAGTGCCGCATGCCGGCGACCGCCTCGGCGAGCATCCGTCATCGTCAGTGCCACGCCCTCGCGTGAGTCTCTTTTCGCACCGGCCGGTGCGCATCCATCACCCATAGCGAGAAAACACCCCGTTGCGACGGGGTGATTTCGCGTTTGCGGGAGGTGATGTACGGAGGCGGCGACGGCCCACTGGCTCAGCGCGGCCGTGGTGGCCCGATCGCGAGCCTGCGCGATCCCGCTACTGCAGGGCCTCCTCGGCGAAATCCCCACCAACTCTGCTGTCCACCTGTATGAACGACCCCAGACTGCCTGTACCAATGCCGCATAGCGGGCGGATGAGGGAGCGCGCAGGGTGGATCTGACACAACTACGAGGAGGTAGTCACGTGAAAGAAGCACCCACCGGCTCACCATCGAGCACGGCGACCGACGGCGGGAATCAGCTGAAGAAGGGCCTCAAGCAGCGTCACCTCACGATGCTTGCACTCGGCGGAGTGATCGGCGCGGGCCTGTTCGTCGGGTCAAGCGCCATCATCGCCGATGCCGGACCGCTGGCCTTCGTCTCCTACGGCATCACCGGGATCATCGTCTTCCTCGTCATGCGCATGCTCGGCGAGATGGCGGCTGCCAAACCGACCACCGGCTCATTCACCGACTATGCCCATATGGGGCTCGGCCGCTGGGCGGGCTTCACCACCGGCTGGCTGTACTGGTACTTCTGGGTCATCCTCGTCGGCTTCGAAGCCGTGGTCTGCGGACAGACGATCCAACGCTGGTTCCCCGACATCCCGGTCTGGGCCACCGCCGGCACCGTCCTGGTCATCATGACGCTGGTCAACCTCATGTCCGTCGGCACATTCGGAGAGGCCGAATACTGGTTTGCGAGCATCAAGGTCGCGGCCATCATCGTCTTCATCGCCATCTGCGCGGCCTTCGTCGTCGGACTCTGGCCCGGTCAGTCCGCGGACTTCAGCAACCTCACCGCACACGGCGGACTGCTGCCCAACGGCGTGCTCACCCTCTTCACCGGAGTCGTCGCCGTGGTCTTCTCGATGACCGGCGTCGAAGTCGCCACCATCGCCGCAGCCGAGTCAGAGGAACCGGTCAAGGCCATCCGCCGGGCGGTCAATTCCGTCGTGTTCCGCATCCTCGCGTTCTTCATCCTCTCGATGATCCTCATCGTCATCGTCGTTCCCTGGAACACCATCGTGCCGGGCGAATCACCGTTCGTGACTGCGCTCGACCACATCGGAGTGCCCGCAACGGCTGACCTGCTCAACCTCGTCATCGTCATCGCCGCACTCTCCGTCCTCAACACGGGGATGTACACGGCATCGCGGATGCTCTTCGTCATGGGCAACCGCGGGGACGCACCGAAGGTCCTGACGACGACGAACAAACGCGGCGTTCCCGTCATCGGCATCCTCTCGTGCACCGTCATCGGGTATGGATGCGTCGCACTGTCGGCGCTTTTCCCCGAGGATGTCTTCGACTTCCTCATCAACTCCTCAGGAGCCGTGTTCCTCTTCGTCTACCTGATGATCTGCCTCTCGGAACTCAAGCTGCGCCGCAAGTGGGAGAAGGAGAAGCCGGAGGTCCTCGTCTTCAGGATGTGGCTCTACCCGTACCTGCCCGCAGCAGTGACGATCGTCATCGCTGCCGTGCTCATCAGCATGCTCTTCCGCTCCGACCTGCGCATCGAGCTCCTGCAGGGACTGGCGGTGTGGGCGATCCTGTCGATCATCCACTTCGCCACCCGCCGTCGCCGACAGACTCCTTCAGTCGGCGACGATGTCGGCGAGGTCAATGCCGGTGCGGCGAGCGCTCTCGATCGCCAACCACAGCAGCGCCGTTCCCCGCGATGAGGCGGGCGCGAAGCCGATGAGTTCGGTGACCTTGTTCATTCGGTAGACGAGGGTCTGCCGGTGGATGGTCAGCTGTTCGGCGCTGCGACTCCAGTTGCCGTCGTTGCCGAGGAATACCCTCACCGAGGCGACCAGATCGGTGGAGTTCGCCCGATCGTAGTCGATGACCGGACCGAGAATCCCTCGGACCAGGCTCCTCACCTCGGCAGGAGTCGCGGGGAACATCGACACGGTCTGGTCGTCGTCGTACCTGACGACGGGTGATTGCAGCTCCACTGCACGTGATCCTGCCAGCTTCGCTTGGCGGACCACCTCGGGGAAGGAGGAATTCGAGGTCAGCGTCGAGCTGACACCGGTGACGACGTCAGGGCCGACCGCCTCGGCGATTCTGTGCAGAAGATCAATGTCGTCGGGGACGACGCCCAGCAGCTGAGAGCCCTGGCGGAACAGCAACGGGGCAAGTCCATCGAGCCACGTGCGGCGGTGCACATCGCCATCGGCCGGTTCGGCCTCGGAGGTCGACCTCCAGCAGGCGATGACCACCGCCTCTGTCAGTCCGCGCCGGTTGAGCTCGGGCCACACCGCCGAGGGTGTGATCGTCTCTGCCAGCAGCCCGGAGAAGAGCTCCTGACCTGATTGCCGCAGTCGGTCCTGCTCTGCGCCTCGGTAGCGGAACTCCATGGTGAGCAGCCCGACAACATGAGCCAACAGGGGTTTGTCCGGCAGCGCATCGACGAGCGGTGAAGCGACCAGCCGGAGGTGGGGATCACCGGGCAGCGCAATCGCTTCGGCGGCGGTGTCCGGGGCGTCGCTGAGACCCGCGCGCTCGGCATGACGACCGGCGAACAGAACGGTGTCCTCCCGTTCATCCCATAGGCACAGCGCCCACCCGCTGATCTTCTCCAGAGCGCTGAGCCGTTTGCCGATGCTCTGTCCGGTTTCGACCTCCATGCTGTTGACGTCATACAGACGTCTGATCGCTGCGATGCGACGTCGTTCGGCATCGATGGAGCTTTCGATGACGGCTCGGGCAAGAGTGACGAACTGCAGATCGAACCGACCGGTGAGCACCGGGAACTTGCGCGCGGTCGCAGCTTCCAGCATCTGCTCGCTTGCCGCGGGACTCTTCGGTCCGAGCGCGAGAACGAGTGCGCTGACTCCGGCGTCGACGATCTTATCCAACCATTCCACCTGGTCAGCAGGGGCTTTGGGGATTCCCGGGCCGGTGGTCATCACCAGGTCTCCGGATCCTACCCAGTTCCATGGGTCGTCGAGATCGCACACGTGTGCCCACGTGACCATCCGATGGCCGCCGGCCTGACCGGCCACGAACTCGAGGCCCATCGTCGGCAGGGCAGCCAGATCATCTACCGAGATCATCATCATCCTTCATTGGAGTGCCCTGTCGAATCGGGCGGACAGATCCACATCATCACATGCGCGAGCCGGACGAGACTAGCCAAACGTATGAAAGGGAGACAGAAGGCTGTGCACATCACGGGTGCCTGGGCGCAGAACGACCGCGAATACTGATCTCATACAGCTCAACAGCACTCCACTGACCCTCCAACGAAGGAGACCCCGTGCGCACTTCCCACTCCCCCAATACGCTCGCAGACACCACCGGCTCGACTGTCGCAGCGACACCGGCTGAGGGGACACCGACCACGTCGCAGGAGACAGCCCTGTGGAAGACCGACCGGACCGGGCAACGGCGGGCGGCTTTGGATGAGGACATCACCGTCGACGTCGCCGTCGTCGGGGCCGGCTACACAGGATCGTGGACCGCGTATTACCTGCTCAGGGAAGACCCGAGCCTCAGGGTCGCCATCGTGGAGAAGGAGGTCGCCGGCTTCGGTGCATCCGGTCGCAACGGCGGCTGGGCCTCGGCGATCTTTCCGATCTCGCTGGCTCGGGTCGCCCATTTCCACGGGCACACTGCGGCACTCGACCTGCAGCACGCGATGAACGACGCCGTTGACGAGATCGGTCGGGTCAGCACTGACGAAGGCATCGACTGCGACTATGCGAAGGAAGGGTTCATCTCCTTGGCGCGCAACCCGGCACAGCTGGCCAGGGCGCGGGCATCGGTCAAGGCGACGGAGGACTTCGGTGCCCACGGTCAGTTCAAATTCCTCGACGCCGCCGAGGCGGCCGACCAGGTCAGGGCCACCTCGGTGCTTGGTGCGACGTTCACTCCGCACTGTGCGGTCATCCAACCCGATCACCTCGTGCGAGGGCTGGCGGCGTGGGTCGAATCGCACGGTGGAACCATCTATGAGGACACCCCCGCCCTGACGATGGAATCCGGTCGAGTGGGGACCCCTGGCGGGGTCGTCTCCGCCGAGGTGGTCGTGCGGGCAACCGAGGCCTACACCCCCGAATTCCCGCAGTACCGACGCGAAGTCGCACCGCTGTATTCGCTGGTGGTGGCTACCGAACCGCTGTCTGCCGACCTCCGCTCCGAGCTCGGGCTCGACGGCCGGAAGGCATTCAACGATCTGCGGAATCTGCGCATCTACGCCCAGTCGACAGCCGATGGACGGATCGTGTTCGGCGGACGCGGAGCCCCGTATCACTTCATGTCCCGGGTCGATCCGCGGTTCGACACCGACACTCGCATCCACAACAAGATCGTCGACACCATGCACGACTTCTTCCCACAGCTGCGCGACGTGCCCATCGCCCACCGCTGGGGCGGACCGCTCGGAGTCCCCCGCGACTGGTTCCCCTCGGTCGGACTCGACCGCTCCCGCGGAATCGCCTGGGCCGGACCCTACGTCGGCGATGGAGTCGCCACCAGCAACCTGGCGGCGCGAGTCCTGCGCAACCTCATCCTCAATAAGCCCGACGAGCTCAACTCCCTGCCGATCGTCGACCACCGGTCACCGAAGTGGGAGATCGAACCGTTCCGTTGGGTCGGGGTCAATGCCGGACTGGCCGCGGCCGAGCTCGGGGACTTCGAGGAGCGGATCACGAAGCGGCCCTCGAAGATCTCGGCTCTGCTCGAAAAGCTCACCGGGGCGCACTGACCTCAATCCGTTCCACGTCTGCCAACCACCAATACTCACTTCCAAACTCAAACTCACACTCAGAAGGGATTCCCATGACCACTCTCACTCACATTCCCGCCAACGACATCGACGGCTCACTCAAGGATGCCGGCGTGCGCGCAGGCGCCGACAGCGGCAATCCCCTGCTGCGCACTCTCCCCGTCGACCCGGGCAACAGCGCTCAGACCGGGATCTGGGAGTGCCAGCCCGGCGGCTGGCCGGTCATCGACCGCCCCGATACCGAGGTCTGCTACATCCTCTCCGGGCGCGCGACTCTGACCGATGACGAGTCCGGGCAGCAGGTGGAGATCTCGACAGGTTCGTTCGTCGTCTTGCCTGTCGGCTGGACCGGACGCTGAGATGTCACAGAGACGGTGCGCAAGGTCTACGTCATCTACTGAGCGCCCAGGCCCTGTGTTGCAGCCCTCACCATTGGTGCCATACCCGCGCTTAAGTCACGCTTCGCACCGGCACGTGCGCATCCATCACCCATAGCGCGAAAACACCCCGTTGCGGCGGGGTGTTTTCGCGTTTGCGGGATGTGATGCGCGGAAGGGATGGCGGCGCGACCGCTCAGCCCAGCACCAGTGGCTCAAACGCGAGCCTGCGGGGTACGGAACAGCGGGGCCGCCTCGGCAATGTCAAATATCATTGACATCACAATGTCAAACATGCTTTACTTATTGACGTAAAGAGAAGTTGACATCAAGGAACGGTATGGAAGTTCAGACCTCGGACCTCAAGCAGGTCCGCAAGGCTGCGGGGCTGACGCAGGCACAGTTGGCCCAGCTCACCGGGGTGTCGCGGCAGACGATCATCGCGACCGAGCGCGGCGACTACGCCCCCAGCGTCTATCTGGCGCTGCGCATCGCCCGAGCCTTGGACACGACAGTCGAAGAGATCTTCTCACTTCAGGAGGAATCGTCGTGAACAACGTCAGAGCCGAGAAGAACCGCCCCAAACGATTGGCCGAGAGGATTGCCGGCTTCGATGACCCCTCGATGGGTGATGAACGCGAACGCGACGTCATTCTGCGGGCGTATACATTGGGCGCCGTCGTCTCCACCTACGTGTTCTTCGCGCTCGGGCTCATCTTCGCCGTGCTCGGCGCGGGAATGTGGAGTGTGTTGGTCGTTCTCGGGTCGATGGTCACCAGCATCGTCGTCTCTGCGTACTGCAAGCGCGAGAATGTGGACTTCTCAATGGCTATGGCCCGTGTTTCGCCGAGGCGGCTGATCGTCGGCAACATTGTCGGATCGGTGTTCGCGATCGTGTGGGTCGGTGCAATTGTCTTCCACATAAGTAAGGGCTATCCGCTCATCGATGCCGGTATGGGAGCGAGCGCAACGTTCGGCGCTTCAACCAGCACCTACTCCATCGTGATCGGTGCGGCCCTCGGTTTCGTCATCACGATCACCCTGATGACGATCTCCCGGGTGCGCAAAATCAAGCAGGCCCGCGCCGAGGCGGCCGCCGCCGACGATATCGAGGACGAGGACTGACTCGCCTCTCTCCGGAATTCGCGCAACCGACACCTATGCTCGCGCATACAGCACCATTGCTCCGGCACCCATCACCGTCAGCACTGAAACACCCCGGTCCGCCGGGGTGTTTTGCTGTCTGCGGTGGGGGATACCGCCATCTCGCCCCTGCTACGCTGGAGGCTCCGTGAAAGATATCGAGGAGGTGGTACCCGTGAACGCAGTATCGAGGGTGCTCCCCTGCGGAGTCACGGTCGGACGATAGGTCGTCCGGGAGCGCCGATCATTCATCGCACTCCCGAAAGGCGCGGCCATGCACTTCACTACTGAACAGCACCTCGACGACGACATCGTCGAACGTCGATTCCGCCTCGGCGATATACCGGGAATCTTGTGGACTCCCGCAATTGCGGATGCGGCAGATCCGGTTCCGATCATCCTCATGGGCCAGCCCGGCGGCATCGGCATGGAGCGGATGTATCCGCGGTTGGCGGCACGTGCCCGCTGTTCAGCCGCACACGGATTCGCTTCGGCCTGCCTTGAGGCTCCCGGCTCGGGCGATCGCCTTCCGATTCCCGGGATGGACCAGGCGCGAAACCAGCTGCGCTCGGCCGTCTTCGCCGGTGAGAAGCCCTCCACCGATGTCATCGATGCGCTCATCCTGCCACTCGTCGACCGGGCGGTCCCGGAATGGCAGTCTGCGCTCGACGAGTTTCTCCGCCTGCCTGAGATCGCCGATCGCGTCGGGTTCTCCGGCGGAGTCATTGCCATTGCCACGCGGTTGACTGCGATTGATTCGCGGATCTCTGCCGCAGGACTTTTCGCCGGCAGCTTCATTCCGCGCTCCACCCTGGAGGAAGCTCGTCAGGTGACGAATCCGCTTCACGTCCTCCTGCAGTGGGATGACGAAGGCAATGACCGGGAGGCCTCCCTCGAACTCTTCGACGCCTTCGCTTCTAAGGAGAAGACGCTCTACGCCAATATGGGCGGACACACCGGAGTCCCGGAATTCGCCGGCGACGATGCCGCCCGGTTCTTCGCCCGGCACCTCACGATGCGCTGAACGCCGAGGCGGGGAACCCTGGGGACGAGGAGATACTCCTACAGCCCCGCCGCCTCACGCCCAGTCCTTCTTCGCCGATGTTTCGCCGACTCCGGCGTTGAAGACGTTGTGCGGGTCGAGTTCCTTGAAGTGGGCCTCCATCTCCGGCGGCACGTGGTAGAGCCTGCCGAAGTTGTGTTCGGCGGGCACAGCCGCACCGCGGGCTTCGAGCAGCTCGGTCATCTGCTTCTTCAGCGCCACCGGATCGACGCCCTTCTTCGCCACATGATCCTGGTGGAAGACGTGGCAGAAGAAGTGGCCGTAGTAGGAGCTGATGTGCAGCTGGTCGGCGATCTCGTCGGGCAGCACCTCGAGCCAGTCCTCGTCATCTCGACGCAGTGCCACGTCGAAGGTGATCATGTCCGAGGAGTCCTCGCGGTTGAGGTTGAAGTACCGTGTTGCGGCACTCGCCGCACCGAAACGGTGGAGCATTGCCGACTGAGCCTCATCGGCACTGCACACGAAATACTCACCGTGGTGAGCATCCTCGGCGAAGAAATCGTCGAGGAACGCCCCCATCCGCGCTTTCTCCTCGGCGCTGACGACGAGGAGAAGATGATGCTCGAACCGGTCGCGGTACTCGAGCATCCGCTTGGGCAGCTGCTGCGGGAGCAGGCCGAACGCGTTCTGCGCGATCGTGTCGGCGACGGTTTCGCCGAAGAACGGCAGCTTCGCGAACACGCCGTTGGCCCAGTTCTTCAGCGCGAACAGCTTGATCTGCTCGCGGCTGCCGGCATGCTTGATCGAGACGAACGTGTCCTTGCCGTACTTCTCGGCGAGGTCGAATGACGGCCGGCCCATGTATTCGCCCGAGATCGGCAGGGGCATGTCCGAGGTGAGGATCGCCCGTCGCAGATCCTCGAGCTCGGTCGGGGAGTTCGTACCGACGTAGAACGTGGTCGCTCCCTCCTCCTTCGGGAAGGTCCGGGTGCGCACGGCGAAGACCATGAGCTTTCCGGCCGAACCTGAGGCCTCGTACAGGTAGTCGGAGTTCGAGTTGAATCGGGCCGGGGAATCGACGATTTTGCGGACCTGCTCCCCGTACTCGGTCTCCATCGTGTCCTCGGGCGCGGGAGTGACGCCTGCCGGGTCCCAATCGCCGCGTTGGAGTTTGTCGAGGATATGGGCGGGGTCGTCACCGAGCTCCACGCCAAGGTGGTTGACGAGTTCGAGTCGCCCTTCCTCGTTGACGCGGGCGAAGATCGCGTGCTTCGTGAACGCCGGACCCTTGCGGATCTGGGAACCGCCGGAGTTGTTGGCGACGCCGCCGATGACCGATGCACCGATCGAGGACGAGCCGATGACCGAGTGGGGTTCGCGGTGCAGCGGGGCGAGTTTCTCGTCGAGTTCGTACAGGGTGGATCCGGCCAGGCAGATCGCTTCGCGGGCGTCGTTGATGAGGTAGATCTCGTTGATCCGCAAGGTCGAGATAATGACGATCGGGCGGTCGTAGTCCTGCGCACCGGGGCCGGAACCGCCGGTCAGGCCGGTGTTGGCCGACTGCGGAATGACAATGAGGTCGTTGTCGACGCAGACCTGCAGGGCCCGCCACATGTCGACGAGGCTGCCCGGTCGCAGCACTGCCAACACATTGCCGCCGCCGAAACGATTGCCCTTGGCGTACGGTGCGGTCGCGCGTGCGGAGGTGAGGACGTGGCGTGGCCCCATGATGTCGATGAACGCGTTGACGGCTGGGGGTTGGTGATTTGTCTTGCCGGGCATATGGTCGATCCCTATCGGTAGGCGACGGTTGTTCTCATGGTATGTGTCTGGGTTCGCAGTCCGCACCCCTTCTTAGAACTACCCGACGGCGGCCCAAATACCTGGCGCCAGGTTGCTGGGCCGCCGTCGGGTAGCAATTAGGGGCGTTTGGTGGATATGGCGACTGTTGTGAGGCAGGCCAGACAGATGACCGCCACCGCCGCTAAAGACACTGTGTACGACAGTACGGGCAGCAGGGCGGCGAGCACGGTGGGCAGCAGGAACCCGGAGTACGCCAGCGAATAGTAGACCCCGGTGATGCCGGCGAGCTCCTGCGGTGAGGCGATGGCCTGGACGATGATGAGCCCGGAGACCACACAGATTCCGTTGGCGACGCCGAGCACGATCGCCACGATGAACGCAAGGATCGGGTCCGCCAGAGGTGCGGCCACCGCACCGAGACCCATCCCCACGGTCATCAGCCCGAGCCCGACGACGAGCGCGCGCCCGCCGGTCAGTCGGTTGATCCATGGCACGATGTTCTGCACCAGCGCACCGGCTCCGAGCGTGACGACGGTGAGCACCGTGGCGTACAGCGTCGCCCACTCCCCCAGCTCGCCCTGCACGATCGCCGGCATCACGGCATAGGCGACCCCGGCGGCACCGAACACCCAGGGCGCGGCCGGCACGATCAGGCGCAGGAACGTCCGGTGCGCCACGAGCGGAACACGCAGACCGTGCCACCAATGCCCGACTGCCCGCTGGTCGCGCGGCATCGATTCCGGCGCGAAGACCACCAGGATCAGCGAGGCGAGGTTGAGCACTCCGTGCACGGCGTAGGGCACGACTTCGGGCACCGGTCCCCATTGGGCCAGGCATCCGGTGACCGCCGCACCCATGGCAAACCCCAAGGTCAGCGTCAGTGAAGGACGCCGGGCACCGGCGGTGATTCCGGCCGAGTGATCGAACGGCGGGGCCGAGAGCTCCTTGATCCAGCTCGTGCCCACCGACATCGCGACCCCGACGCCGATCCCCGCGAGCACCCGACCCAGGCAGAGCAGCCAGAACAGATCGAAACCGAGCCCGAGGCCGAGGCTGCCGGCGATCGCGGCGAGCGATCCGGCGATGAGGACCGGTTTGCGTCCATGCCGATCCGACAGCGCCGAGGCGACCAACAGTCCCGGAATGAGTCCGCCCACGTACATGCCCAGCAGCAGGTTCGCCTGCCAGATGGCGTAGCCGCCGTCCTCTTCATACATGTGCACGAGCGGGGTGAAATGATTGCCGCCCCAAGCGAGCAGGAACATCGCCGGGGCCACCATCAGCCACGCCCTTGAACGTCGTGGCCGCCCCTGTCCGCGATCGGGATCCACCTCGCCGAGGTGGGACCGGGCAGGGTTCGGAACCGGCGCTTCGATGTCCGTGGTGGGGGCTGCCTCGGTGTGGGTATTCCCAATCCCGGTGGGGACTGCCCCGGCGGTGGTGTCGGTCGTGGAGGTCGAGGGGTAAGCGGTCATGGTCCTCCTCAGCGGGACTGCGGGAAGTGGGAGCCCTCGATGTGGTCGTGGACGAGGCGGGAGAAGCCGGTGACGTCGCCCGCCTCGGCGCGGTCAGTGAGCGTTTCGTGCTCGGTCAGGAGCGTGTCGAGGGTGTGCGGCGCGTCGATGGCGACCTGGAAGGTCAGGCGGGCCAGGCGCGGGCCCATGGTGGTGAGCATCTCGGTGACGATGGCGTTGTCGCCGCTGCGGATGAGGCGGGCGTGGAAGGCATAGTCAGCGCTGGCGAAGCCGAGCGGGTCATCGGATTCGAGTGCCGCCCTCTGGTGGTCGAGCAGGGTACGCAGATCGGCGGCCAAAGCGGTGAGGTCGCCGCCGTCGGCCAGTGTCTCGACGGCGTCGATCTCGAACATCGAGCGCACGGCGAGCAGGTCGCGGCGCTCCTTGCCCGTCACCGTGGTCACGAGCGCGCCCTTCTTCGGGACGAGGCGGACGAGTCGCCAGCGCTCGAGCTGGAGCATCGCCTCCCGAGCGGGGGTGCGACTGGCGTTGTGCGCGGCGGCGAGGTCGGACTCGATGAGAAGGTCGCCGGGTTCGTGTCGGCCTTCGATGATCTCCCGGGCGGTCGCCGCGGCCATCCGAACCGCGATCGGAGCGGAGTCGTCGATGCGCTGCCAGGGCAGTGTCAGCAAATCATTCACGGACCCACGATAACAGATGCATACATTGATAGATGCATCAGATCCTGGCTCAGAACTACTTGACGGCGGCCTAGCAACCTCGCGCGAGGTTGCTAGGCCGCCGTCGGGTAGTAATTCAGGTTGGGGAGGTCGCCTGGCCGGTGGTGAGCAGGTGGGTGAGAACGTCGGTGACGGTGACGACGGAGTGGCGTCCGTCGCCGCGTTCGACGAGCGCCAGTTGGGTGCCCTCATCCCGCATCGCTCCGAACGCCCGCACCACGGTCATCGATCCTTCCACGACGGTGACCGGACGGGCCGCCTCGGCGATGGGAGCATCCTCGGCGAGTCCCAGCACATCCCTGACATGCACCACATGACTCAGCGGGCCGTCAGCCTCGGTGCGCACGAGGATGCGACGGTGGCGGTCGCGGCGCGAGACCTCCCGCACCTCACCCGCGGTCGCGGCCGGGCCGACGGCCGTCGGTTCCGGACGGCCGGCCACGAGCTCGGCAAGTGTGAGCCGGGTGAGGTCGAGGGCTCCGAGCAGAGCCTCCGAGGACTCCTTCTCCAGGGTTCCCGCCTGCGCCGAATGCTGCAGCAGCTGCCGCAGATCCTCCGGCGTGTGCGCCTGATCGACCTCGTCGACGGGTTCGACATTGACCAGGCGCAGGCACGCGTTCGCCGCGTTGTTGAGCACGTGCAGCAGCGGGCGGGTGAGGACCATGAAGGCCCGCATCGGCAGTGCCAGCATGATCGCCGAGCGCTCGGGATGCGCCACCGCCCACGACTTCGGCGCCATCTCACCGACGACGAGGTGGAGGAAGGTGACGACGATGAGCGCGAGGACGAAGCCGACGATGTCCGCGATCCACAGCGGCAGGCCGAGCGCCTCGGCGACCGGAGTGATCCAATGGTGGACGGCCGGTTTCGTGATCGCACCGAGCGCCAAGGTACAGGCCGTGATGCCCAGCTGCGATCCAGCCAGCAGCACCGACAGTTCGGTCGAGCTGCGCAGAGCGGCACGGGCCGACCGACTGTCCGCGGCGGCGTCCTCGATGCGGTGCCGTTTCGCGGCGATGAGCGCGAATTCGACGGCGACGAAGAACGCACTGAGGCCGATGATGGCGATCGTGATCACTGTGATGATCCAGGGATTGCTCATCGTTCCACCTCGATTCCGATCCGCAAAATCGAGGGCACATGAGTGGTCATCTCGACGACGTCGATGACGAGATGCTCGGTCTCCGGGGTGCCGTTTCCGCCGAGGCCGGCGGGATCGATCGGCAGCTCGACCGAGACCCGGTCACCGGCCTCGGGGAATCCGCGGAGGTGTTCGATGACGAGTCCCGACAGGGTCTGCGCCGAGGTGGCCGGCAGTTCGCGCTGGAGGGTGCGGGCCACCTCGTCGAGGGGGACGATCCCGGGCGCCGTCCAGGTGCCGTCGCCGGTCTCGACGAGTTCTTCGACGATGCGGTCGTGTTCGTCGACGATGTCACCGACGAGTTCCTCACCGAGGTCCTCCATCGTCAGGATTCCGGCGAAGCCGCCGTATTCGTCGACGACGCAGGCCATCTGCTCCCGGCGTTCGAAGAGCGTTGCCACCGCGTCCGGCAGGGGCAGGGATTCCGGCACGAAGACCGGGTCGCGCAGGAGGGAACGGATCCCGGTCGCGACGGCGGTGTCCATGGAATCCGGGGTCGCCCCGGTGACGGTGCCTGTGGAGTGCGGGGTCGCCTCGGCGAGGACGTCGAGGAGGTCGATCGTCCCGATCACCTGATCGTCGGCGTCGAGCACGGGATAGCGGGAGTGGCCGCGGCTCATCAGGTCGCGGACCTCGTCCAGGAGCGTGTCGATGTCGAGGACGTCGACGCGTGAGCGCGGCACCGTGGCGTGGGCGACGCTCTGCTGTGGGAAGTCGAGGATGCGGTCGAGGATGAGCGAATCGTCGTCGACGATCTCGCCGCCCTCACGGGATTCGGCGACGATATGTTTGAGGTCGCGCCGGGTGGCGGAGTGATCGACGTCGTGGACCGGTTCGATCCCGAGGACGCGCAGCAGGGCGTTCGAGGCCTTGTCGAAGATCGTGATGAGCCAGCCGAACAGGGCCAGATAGATCGAGGTAGAGCGGGCGAGCCAGGTGGCGAGCGCCTCGGGACGGGCGATGGCGAGGTTCTTCGGGAACAGCTCGCCGAAGAGCATTTGGATGAGTGTTGAGACGAGCAGGGCGAGGACGGTGCCGATGAGCACGCCGGTACCGGCAGGGATCGGGGTGCCTCCCAAGGCTTCGCCGACGGCCGAGCCGATGAGCGGTTCGGCCACATAGCCGACGAGCAGGCCGGTGACGGTGATGCCCAGCTGTGCGCCGGAGAGCATGAAGGAGGTGCGGCGGGTGATGGACAGGGCCCGGTCTGCGGCGCGATCACCAGCGGCGGAACGGGCAGCGAGGCGGGAGCGGTCGACGGCCATGTACGCGAATTCCTGCGCCACGAAGTAGCCGGTGGCCACCGTGATGAGAAGGACGACGAGGAGCCCTGCGAGCAACGAGAGCAGCCAGGTCAACGGCGACCACCTGCCCACGCGCTCTGTGCTCGCAGAGCGTCTGCTCGCGCGCTATTGAATTGTTCTGAGGTGCGAAGTGTGATGTCCCAGCCGGGACTTCGATAGTCGTCCATGGTCCTTCCGAAAGTGATCAAGTGGGCGGCCGGTCACAATTATCCTGGCCCCGGCTGGCAGAACGCTGAAACTGCACCCCCAGAACTACCCGACGGCGGCCCAGCAACCT
>NZ_QYCP01000039.1 GCF_025506275.1 Brevibacterium permense | reverse complement strand
ATATACGTTTGAAAATAATTACCCATTTAACCGAAAAAATATCCCCAACCATTTCTCCTTATTGTCTGGCATTAATTAGTGGAGAAAAAAGCGGTTTTTCCCCCGAAATGTATGAAGTTTATCAACAAATGGGTGTTGTCCATTTGCTAGCTATCTCAGGCCTTCACGTGAATTTATTAATAGGGGAATTATACTTTCTCCTACTAAAATTTGGCGTTACACGTGAGCTAGCCATTACTTTCTTACTTGTTTTCTTACCATTTTACGTTATCCTTACAGGAGCAAATCCGCCAGTCATACGAGCTGCTACAATGACAGCATTACTTTTATTATCAGAAAAATATACTACTAAATGGAGTTCTTTTTCTGCCATTTGTTTATCCTTTATTCTATTTTTCCTCTTACAACCGTACGTCATGAAAGAAGTAGGTTTTCAACTATCTTATAC
>NZ_QYCP01000040.1 GCF_025506275.1 Brevibacterium permense | reverse complement strand
GCCCAGCTTCTCGGCTTCAAGCGAGAAGAATCGGTGTGGAAGCTGGATCATCATCCCCGCACCATCGCCGGAGTTAGGCTCGCTGCCTTGACCGCCGCGGTGTTCCATATTAATAAGCATAGTCAGCGCCTGGCTGACAATATCGTGAGAGGGCCGTCCTTTGATATGGGCAACAAAGCCCATACCGCAGGCATCTTTTTCAAAAGCCGGATCATATAAACCTTGTTTTGCAGGGATATCCGTATGTTTCATTTAACATACAACCTTTCTGTTCGTAAAATAGCTCGTTCCAACCAATTTATACGCAAAACGGCAGGTTTCAAATAGACTTTTGAACATTTTATTTGCATAAATCCTCTGATCAATGACCCTACATTTCAAATTCTCATTTCCAGCATGAAAATTAGACGGAAATCACATTCGTATTATCGTTCTAGTATTGTAGCACCC
>NZ_QYCP01000041.1 GCF_025506275.1 Brevibacterium permense | reverse complement strand
GTGTTAAGACAGCCTTATTGAGACTTTTAGTGGCTGGAGAGTCGTCGGGATCATGATCTACACAAATAACAATGTGTTTATAAGGAGTTTCAGCAGGTGAGAGTTCTGAATCAGGCACAAGGTGATTCATGTTAGAAAGACCTAGACAGGCTTTAATGGTTCCTTTAAGTCCTGCAGCCTTTAAGCTTAAGGCTGTTTCTATTCCTTCGGCAATAAAGAGAGCATCTGGGTCTGTGCCTTCCTGAAGCGTAACTGCTGATCCTTTGATAACTCCAAAAGACTTCTTAGGTGTTGCAATAGCTGCCTTGGCTCCCGTTTGAGGATCTAAAAAGGTAATCTGTACCGCTGTGAGAGTTCCTTCTTGTGATCTCGCTGCCGCTATAAGGCACGGGTAAGACTCTCTTGAACTATCTCTTGATTGCTTGTGTGCCGCTTCTCTCGTTTTGGAAATGTCATCAGT
>NZ_QYCP01000042.1 GCF_025506275.1 Brevibacterium permense | reverse complement strand
CCTCGAAGCCCTGCGGGTGATCCGCCGGCAGCAGGGCAAGGGCGTCTTCGTCACCGATCCGAAGACCTGGATGCGCGAGCCCTGAGTTGCATGCGCGCACGCAGTCGCGCGCTGATGTGCGATTATCGCACCATGGCTGACGAGTTGGCATGGGGCGAGATCGGCGAGCGAGTGCGTCAGGCACGCCTGTCCGTGGCCATGTCCCAGCAGGATCTTGCCGCCGCCGTCGGTCTTGACCGCACCATGTTGGCAAAGGTTGAGGCCGGCACCCGGCGGTTGGACGGCCTGGAGTTGGCACGACTTTCCCGGGCGCTGCGGATCTCGATGGATTACTTGATCAGGCCCCGGCCGGCGGTGCTGTCTCGGCGGGCGGTGCCGTTGACGGAGGACAGCGACACCGAGGCGGCTCGATCCTCGGAGCGGCTGGAAATTGCCTTGGTCGAGTGGCTACGCAACGTGCAGCAG
>NZ_QYCP01000043.1 GCF_025506275.1 Brevibacterium permense | reverse complement strand
CGATATCGACCTTCGTGCGATGACGATGAGTCAACAAGACTTCGTGCGGTTCTTGCTGCTGGTGGATTCGGGTATCACCGCTGATCGCAGCGCGGGTGCCGTGATCGCCGATGCCGCGCGCCCGGAGACCGATCGGGGGACCGGCGATACCGATGGGGCATCGTCCGACGAGCCGCACCCGAAGCCCGGGGCCGACGTCACCACCGCGGCATCGGGGACTCCACGCAGCGGGCACGTCGACTTCTATCACGGCACAGAGGTCCCCGATCCCTACTGCTACCTGGAGGATCCGGACGACCACCGCACGCGGGAATTCGTCGCCACACAGAACACGGCCGTGGAGAGGTATTTCACGGAAACCGAGTTCGAGCGGGTGCGAGCTCGGATCGAGGAGCTGAACGGTCGCCCTCGCTGTGCGCAAGTGAAAAGTGCCGGCGGTTGGTACTTCTTCACCGCGAATCCGGATTCATTGGCTCACCC
>NZ_QYCP01000044.1 GCF_025506275.1 Brevibacterium permense | reverse complement strand
GTAATAAAGGTTGGCTGAATCAGATGTGCTTCTGCCACTTCATCAAAGATCTCCGTAACAATACGTCCCAGTCCCCAGCTTTTCTCTACCGTAATACCGATAGATTCAGCTAATGCTTTAGCAGCATCAAAATTATCCAGATCCGCCATATCGGTTTCTGGACGATATTTTTTGATTGCTTCGCGCATGGTGAGTTTTTCAAACGGTTTGCCGAAATCAAACACATGCTCGCCATAAGTGACTTTAGTGGTACCCAGTACCTCTTGTGCCAGGGTGCGGAACAGTGACTCCGTCAGTTCAATCAAATCATGGTAATCCGCATATGCCATGTAGAGTTCCATCATTGTGAACTCAGGATTATGGCGAACAGAAATACCTTCATTACGGAAGTTACGGTTGATTTCGAATACCCGTTCAAAACCGCCTACAACCAGACGTTTCAGATACAGCTCCGGCGCGATACGCAGGTACATATCTAAATCCAGAGCGTTATGA
>NZ_QYCP01000045.1 GCF_025506275.1 Brevibacterium permense | reverse complement strand
AGGATGGCCTCAGTAGACTCATATTTATTTTATCTCCGGAAAATTCTTGCACCGTCCGGCCTCAAATTTCGACAATCATGATGATTATTTCAATATCACTGAAATGAAACCGAAAACGGCGATGAATGCGAAATCTTCTGCCGCAGCCTACGTCCGGCAGAGCCCCGGCAACGCCCTACTGCCCACTGACCGAAACACCCCCAACCATGGCGCCTCCTGGTCTCCCCCGCTTCATCGCCCATCTGCGCAGTGACGCCGCCAACCTCTATGCCCTGATCGACTCCGCCCGCGACCATTCCCTGGTGCCGCAGATGCGGCAGGCGAACATCGAGCACCACTGCCTGTTCTCCGGCGTGAAGGCCCTCACGCTGGCGCGGGTGGCGCCCTACCTGGTGCCGATGGCCGCGCTGGCGCCGCACCTGGAGCGGCTCGTGCCCTATGCCTGGGGCGGGGCCTGGAGCATGGTCGTGCGGGGCACGGGCGGCTTGGAGGCCACGCGCATCCAGCTCAAGAAGAGCAGCATGGTGCGGCTTCCGGACGGTACGTCGGCCTATTTCCGCTTCTATGACGCGCGGGTGTTCGAC
>NZ_QYCP01000046.1 GCF_025506275.1 Brevibacterium permense | reverse complement strand
CACGGTCTCCACCCCGGGGTGGATCTGGGTGAGCAGTCCGCGGATCCGGTTCGATGTGGCCGTTGCCTGTTTCGCGAGGTCATCGTCGTAGCCGCACAGCATCGACAACTCCGCGACGTTCTCATCCGCCACCCGAATACCCCGCAAAGTGTGTGGCATGGTCCTGGCTGCTTCAGCGATGATCGCGGCATCGCGTGCATCCGTTTTCGCCTCACCTGGGTGCAGGTCGGCGATGCGGCGCATCGCCAACCCGGGCAGATAGGCGACCGTAATGGACTCGGCGTGGGCGATCGCGACCGGCAAGGCGCCGATAGTAGCGGGCTGGTCGACGACCACCAGCAGAGTTCCGTGCTTGCGTAACCGGCCAAGCAAAGCTCGGAGTTTCGTTTCGTTCTGCGGCAGCGCCTTCGATAACATGTGTTTTCCGTCGCGGTCGAGTGCGACGGCGTGGTGGTTGTGTTTGCCGACATCGATGCCGATGAATACGTCGATGTCAGCGTGGTTGGTGATCATGTCACTCATCTTCTTCGACTCATGTGACCGAATGTTTGGTTGTGGTTTTGCTGGCCGGTGCTGCAGTGGTGGCTCCTGGG
>NZ_QYCP01000047.1 GCF_025506275.1 Brevibacterium permense | reverse complement strand
GTTTATGGACGGAATAAGGTTTCCGGCAAGCATGTCGCTGAGTTTCTTTCAGCCCTTCGATCTGAGATTAGGCCTTACCTGCCGGAGTCGTTGAAGTGATGTGATCTTGGATCACACCTTGCCACCCTGAATGACGCTGAGGCCGTTTTTGAGCGCTTTCTTGTGGTTGCTTACCGTGCCTTTCCAGCCGAATTGAGGATTCAGGCGGTAGGTTTTGCTTCGGCCTATCTTTGGCCCCTCAAGGATTATTCCGAACTCAATCAGGTTTTTAACAGCTTTGCTAACATTTGGTTTTTTCATTCCCAATGATTCTGCAATGTCGATTTGTGCCACCAGAATGTAATTTTCGTAGTCCAGGTCTGCGAGAAGCATCATGAGTACTTTTGTCTGCTCATGGTTCAGTTCTGTAGCGATGATTTTGAGTGCTGCCTGATTCATAGTGAAATGCCTCTCGAACGATGATTTTTGCTTGGGACGGATCACGGCGACAAACCCGCCCAAATCCTCTCCGGTTTCGAGGTCAACCTGTGTGACTTTTCGCATGAAAATTCCTTAAATAGTTATGCCTGAACATAACTAAGTTATGCCTGAACATAACTATCTGTCCAATGATTCCGCTTGTGGCGCG
>NZ_QYCP01000048.1 GCF_025506275.1 Brevibacterium permense | reverse complement strand
AGAATATGCGATACAGGAGATATTCCGCTTCCTCGCTCACTGACTCGCTACGCTCGGTCGTTCGGCTGCGGCGAGCGGTACCGGCTTACGGACGGGGACGGAAATTTCCTGGAAGATACCAGGAAGACACTTAGCAAAGAAGAGATAAGGCCACGGCGAAGCCGTTTTTCCATAGGCTCCGCCCCCCTGACAAGCATCGCAAAATCTGACGCTCAAATCAGTGGTGGCGAAACCCGACAGGACTATAAAGATACCAGGCGTTTCCCCCTGATGGCTCCCTCGTGCGCTCTCCTGTTCCTGCCTTTCGGTTTACCGGTGTCATTCCGCTGTTATGGCCGCGTTTATCTCATTCCACGCCTGACACTCAGTTCCGGGTAGGCAGTTCGCTCCAAGCTGGACTGTATGCACGAACCCCCCGTTCAGTCCGACCGCTGCGCCTTGTCCGGTAACTATCATCTTGAGTCCAACCCGGAAAGACATGCAAAAGCGCCACTGGCAGCAGCCACTGGTAACTGATTTAGAGGAGTTAGTCTTGAAGTTATGCGCCGGTTAAGGCTAAACTGAAAGGACAAGTTTTGGTGACTGCGCTCCTCCAAGCCAGTTACCTCGGTTCAAAGAGTTGGTAGCTCTGAGAACCTTCGAAAAACCGCCCTGCAAGGCGGTTTTTTCGTTTCGTGGTCAAGAGATTACGACGCTCGCTTAAGGATCTCAAGAAGATCTGCCCGTATCCTTTCAA